>CAYXQO010000006.1:0-71719 GCA_964467475.1 uncultured Syntrophomonadaceae bacterium | reverse complement strand
CGTATTATAAATGGTTTATTAATGGAAAACTCAATGTATCGGCAAACTGCCTCGACAAACATATTAATAACGGGCTTGGCGAAAAAACAGCACTTCTGTTTGAAGGCGAAGAAGGCGACACAATCAGTCTCACTTATAACGAACTGCTTAAAGAAGTTTGCAAGTTTAGCAATGTCTTAAAAAGTCTCGGTATTGGCAAGGGAGATGCTGTGACAATTTGGATGCCCATGATCCCTGAGGCTATTGTGGCAATGCTGGCTTGCACCCGTATCGGAGCAGTCCACAGTGTAGTATTTGGCGGATTTAGTCCGGAAGCATTAAAGGGCCGGATTAAAGATTCTGAATCAAAATTAGTGGTTACTGCAGACGGGGCTAACCGGCGCGGCAAGGTTATCCCGATGCGCAGTGCTGCTGAGGAAGCCTTGGACCAAAGCCCCACTGTACAAAATGTTATTATTGTAGAACGAACCGGGGCTTCTTACCAGCCCAAAGCAGGACGTGACTTGCTTTGGAAAGACCTGATGAAAGATGCAGAAGAGATCTGCGAACCTGCAGTAATGGATGCAGAAGATCCTCTATTTATTCTTTACAGCAGTGGAACCACCGGGAAACCAAAAGGCATTCTTCACACCACTGGGGGCTACCTGGTCGGTGTAGATACCACTTTCCGCTATGTATTCGACCACCGCGAAGATGATATTTACTGGTGTACCGCTGACATCGGTTGGATTACCGGGCACAGTTATATTGTTTACGGGCCCCTTTCCTGCGGTTCAACTGCCTTTATTTATGAAGGCACACCTGATTACCCGGCCAGGGACCGATTCTGGGAACTGATTGAGAAATATAAAATTACTGTCTTCTATACGGCTCCTACAGCGATACGTGCATTCATGCGCTGGGGCAACCAGTACCCAGAAAAACGGAATTTGAGCAGTCTTCGCCTGCTCGGTACGGTTGGTGAACCGATAAATCCTGAAGCCTGGCTATGGTATTATGAAAATATAGGTAAAGGAAATTGCCCCATTGTTGATACCTGGTGGCAGACAGAAACCGGGATGATTATGATTACACCACTACCAGGAGTAACTGATTTAAAGCCCGGTTCTGCAACAAAACCCTTCCCAGGGGTGGAAGCAGATGTTGTCGACGATCAGGGCAATTCCACTGGTCCCGGACAGCGTGGTTTCCTGGTAATCACATCACCGTGGCCGGCCATGCTCCGCACCCTATATAGAGATCCGGAGCGCTTTGAGCATACCTATTGGAAGCAATATCCCGGCTTATACTTCACCGGAGACGGGGCCTGGAAAGACGGGGACGGTTATTTTTGGATCATGGGACGTGTAGATGACGTGCTTAATATTTCCGGTCACAGGATTGGGACCATGGAAGTAGAAAGCGCACTGGTCGAGCACCCCTCGGTTACCGAAGCTGCCGTTATTGGAAAAGTCCATGAGATCAAGGGCCAATCAATCACTGCTTTTGTCACGCTTAAAGAAGGAACAGAAGGCAGCGATGATTTGGCCCAGGAACTTAAAACCCATGTAGGCAAAAAAATTGGGGCAATTGCCAGGCCGGAAGAAATCTATTTCACCTATGAACTACCAAAGACCCGCAGCGGAAAAATTATGCGTCGCCTGCTCAGAGACATTGCCGAACAAAGAGATTTAGGTGACGTGACCACCCTCATGGACCCGCAAGTGGTCTCAGCAATCAAAGAGGGTTACAGCGAAAAATAAATTCTATTCATCTTATACTGAAAGCAAAGAAACCGCCTTCAATAAGGCGGTTTCTTTGCTGAACTATAAAAATCATTACCACTCAGCCGCACTGTATTTTAGATTGGTGCCGGCTTATCGCATGCAATAGCGGCTATTTGATCTGCACCCGGGCAAATTTTCTTTTACCAACCTGGATAATTATTTCTTCACTGTCATTGCTTTTCTCCAGCTCCAAATCGATAGCGTCGACTGTTTCCCCGTTAATTTTTACTCCGCCTTGTTTAATCAGGCGGCGGGCTTCACTTTTACTCGGAGCCAGACCGCTGTCAACCATTATTGTTACAATTCCTGCCGGGCCTTCAAATTGAAAGGCTTGCATTTCGCTTGGCATTTCACCTTTTTGAAAAACCTGCTTAAAATTATTCTCTGCCTGTTTTGCCGCCTCGTAGCCATGGTACAGGGCAACAATTTCCCTTGCCAGGCGCATTTTTGCATCACGGGGGTGAAGCTTTCCAGCCCTGACGTCACCGAGTATACTATCCACTTCGGATGAAGGTATCCTGGTAGCTAACCGGTAATACTCATCCATCAAATTGTCGGCTATGGACATTACCTTGCCATAAATCTGGTCGGCTGGTTCTGTGAGGCCAATATAGTTCCCCAGGCTCTTGCTCATTTTTTCAACCCCGTTTATACCGACCAGGATAGGCATGGTAAAAGCAACCTGCGGTTCCTGCCCATAATCCCGCTGTAATTGTCGACCCATCAGCAGGTTAAATTTTTGCTCGGTTGCGCCGAATTCAATGTCAGCCTTGATTTCGATAGAGTCGTAGCCCTGCATTAATGGATAAAAGAACTCATGAACACCAATGGCCACATTTTCTTTGTAACGTCTATAAAAGTCCTCTCTTTCCATCATCCTGGCCACGGTTAATTGAGCAGCCAGATTAATTACATCAGCAAAATCAAGCTTAGAAAGCCATTCACTGTTGTAAACCATCTCTGTCTTTTCGGGATCGAGAATGTGGAAAAGCTGTTCACGGTAGGTTTTGGCATTGGCCATTACTTCTTCTTCAGTAAGCTGTTTACGCATTTCAGAACGCCCGGTGGGATCGCCTATTCTACCGGTAAAATCACCCAGGATTAGCACAACATGATGGCCTAGATCCTGGAACTGCCTTAATTTATTTAGGACCACAGCATGCCCCAAATGCAGATCCGGCGCTGAAGGATCAATACCAAGCTTACAGCGAAGTGGACGATTTTCTGCTACACTTCTTTCCAGCTTGTTTCGAAATTCTTCATCAGTTATGATTTCTTGAGCATTTTCAGTAAGTATTTCATACTGCTCTGCCGCACTCAACATCTCCATTAATCCATACCTCCATATTTATATGTCCACCATATCTTACAATAAATTTGTGTTAAAATAAATCCTCTTCAGGCCTGATTACGAGGTTATCGGTAGCAGCAATTACATCAATCCCTGTTTCATCAGAAATCTCTTTGGCAAGCATAGCAGGATCATTTTTAAGCATTGTTGTTCCAAAATGGGTCATAACAGCAAGTTTCGGTTTAATCCCTTCGATAAGCTCTGCCGCTGTGCCAAGGTCCAAATGCTTGATCTCTTTTTTAGGCAGGGGTTCTTTTAACAAAACATTTAATACCAGTAAGTCCGATCCCCTGTAACCTTCGATGAGTTCCGGGCTAAACTTGCTGTCCACTATAAAAGATACAGAAACATTTTCGAGATTGAATTTCAAGCCGTAAGTTTCTACCGGATGATCGTGCTTGAGTGGGGTTTCAAATTTAAGGCTATCAATTTCATACACGCCTTGTGGTTTCAAGATCTCCAGTTTCCCCACTGAACTTCGCACATGACTGAAAACAACTGGTTCAAAACCACTTACAGCATCTTTTGGTGCAAACAAACTTCCCCTTCGGCAAAAAGTGCCCTGGGTCATTGCTTCAATAATCACATTGACATCACAAGAATGATCCAGGTGTCTGTGGGTAAGAATTACCGCGTCAAGTTCTTCCGGATTCAGAATTGTAGAACCGAAAAAACAGCACCGCAGTGTCCCGGGACCTGGGTCTATTAAAATTTGTTTACCCTTAAAAAAACACCAGGTGCCTGCAGAAGACCGCAATTGTTTAGACACTACAAAACGAGCGCCGGCAGTGCCCATAAATCTTATCCAGTCCGACAATTTGTTTCAATCCCTATGATAGTGTTTGTTTGAATCCTGTTACTCTAAATGTTTCTTTAATCCCGGACAGAGAATTCAAGATGCTTAATTGCTAAAGTTAAAATTAGTTCATTAAAAAAAACAATCCCTTGCGGGACCTAAAAAATAGAAAGGGAACCGAGCAAACTAATAAGCCGAGTTCTGTTCTTCCCGGAGCGTAAGGAACAGCCCGGAAAGCAGCAACCATCTATCTTGGATGCCAGTTGCCTGGCACCTCGAGCAACCTAACCCGGGAAGTCGGCGGGCCGCCTCATCCTTCCCCTATTTGGTCTTGCTCCGGGTGGGGTTTACCTAGCGAACCGGTCTCCCGGTCCCTGGTGCGCTCTTACCGCACCGTTGCACCCTTACCCGGCGCTCAGCGATAACAGCAACTAAATTTACTGTTATAGATTTTGCCTGTTTTTTTGAAATATTTCAAATACCTGCCATGACAGGTTGCTATTATCACTGAGCGCCGGGCGGTATGGTTTCTGTGGCACTAGCCTTGAGGTCACCCTCACTGGGCGTTACCCAGCACCCTGCCCTGTGGAGCTCGGACTTTCCTCGAGAAGAACCTTACGGTTTCTTCCCGCGGCTGCCTTGTTTACTCGGTTCCCTTCTATTTCCTATATTTAGTTTAACATGGTAAATATATGATGTCAAAAGGCCTGTTTTAATTATCCCGGAGCTCCTCCAGGAATGCAAGGGCGTCCTCTAGTTCCGACACTGGAATAACTTCCACTGTTGTTGCTGCTTCTTTGGCTTCTTCATAATTGCCTTCCGGAATTAAAAAGTATTCGATATCCGCCTCTTCAGCAGCTATCATTTTCTGAGCTACCCCTCCGATAGAGCCTACTTTTTCATCCAGATCAATTTTACCAGTGCCGGCAATATTTGTTCCTCCGGTAAGATCATCAGGGGTTAATTGGTTTAATATTTCAAGGGTAAACATAAGCCCGGCTGAAGGTCCGCCAATATTACCCGTGTCCATAGTTATTTCAACCGGCAGTACCGGTTCCCAGTCTAAGGTTTGGATATATACACCGATAGAGGGCAGGTTTTCATCATCGGGGTGTGGAACGGTGGGTATTGATACCTCCAGTTCTTGATCATTGCGGGTAATCTTCATTTGCACTTCCTCTCCGATTTCCCGGTCTTGGACGAGCACAGGGACTTCGGAGGCCAGAAATACTTCCTTGCCATCCACAAGGTTAATCTTGTCTCCAACCTCCAAGTAATCTTCAGCAGGCTTGCCTTCAACAAAGTCGACCGCTTCCACCCCGTCACTTTCTATCTCCACCTCATAACCGGCCTGGCGCAAAGCTACTACCTGGGCAATATGCTTGCTTTCTTCCATATGCTCAGCGAGAAGATCCCTATATTCTTCTTCATCCATATCGCGGGGAATTACCCTGTCCCTGGGGTTAAGCTCCATGTAGGGATGAAAATAGCCATATGCCGCTGTAAAAAAACTGGCCCTCTGCTGAGTTACGGTTAAAAGATGAAACAAACCCCGTTCCTGAATATCCTCATTTTCAACCTTAATGATTTCAGTTAAATCAACCGCCCGGCTTGGACGCATAATGAAATAATCTGTTTCTACAAAAAAACCTAAAAAAGTGATGATAAACGCAATTATAAATACCTTCATCCACTTATATAGTTTCACATTCACCCTTCTTTCGTCACTATTAATATCCTTACCTTCTGGCTGGAAGATTATGAAGGCAGTCTAAAAAAACATCCACGCGTAATAAATTATCACAGCCCCCACTGCTACATTCAAGACCCCACCAAAGCGCAGGACAACAAGATAAAGTCTGCTCGGTGAACCTTCCTTTAGTTTGCGGCCTATCCGTAAATACCAAAATAGTTGGGGATAGACTATCGATGTTATACCTACTGCTATAACCAGTAAGCCAAAAAACAGCAAGCTCCAGGGATTCACCGGGGGAGCGCCAACAGCTAGTAAATAATGGAAACATAAATTACTGAACATGTTCAAACAACAACCTCGCTTACAATTCTTAAAGTATTTGTTCACTCATTCTGAGATTGATAATTTTTACCGGGCCGCTTTTATTTGTACTTTCCCATGATTATTTCATAAACTTCCATAGGAACCAGGCTGCTTATATCTCCACCTAAGCTGGCTATTTCTTTAACGATACTTGAACTTAAATATGAGTATTTATTATTTGTCATCATAAACATAGTTTCAATAGAAGGATCAAGTTTTTGATTAACTAAGGCCATTTGAAATTCAAATTCAAAGTCAGACATGGCCCTCAACCCTTTTATAATAATATTTATATTATTGCTATGAGCATAATCAATCAAAAGCCCCTTGTAGTAATCGACATCCACATTGGGATAATCTTTGGTGACTAGCTTTAACATTTCAACTCTCTGCTCAATGTCGAAGGTTGCAACTTTACGAGGATTTTCCAAAACTGCTACAACAACATTATCAAGTATCTTACTGGATCGCTTAATGATGTCAAGATGTCCTTTTGTTACCGGATCAAAACTACCGGGATAAATTGCTTTGGTCACAGCACTTCCTCCTTTTTGATTTAATCTTGCTTCTTTTCTAGGTCTTTTTATGCTTTTTTGTTTTATATCCTTTTATTGGCAGCTATAGTCTTTTCATTAATTACTTTTCGCTACTAAAACCCTATACCCTGCATGATTCTATTCGAAAAATATCTTGTTTGAAGCAGATAGGTGTGCTACAATTATATGCGTGATTATAACAGGTGCCGGGAGGTAATTAAAAATGGCTAAAGTATGTGAAATATGCAGCAAAGCGAAAACCACCGGTTTTCAAATCAGCCACTCAAATATTAAAACTAAAAGAAAATGGCGGCCGAACATTCAAAAAGTAAAAATCATGATTAACGGGACACCGCGGAAAATCAATGTTTGCTCTCGCTGCATCAAAGCCGGAAAAATTAAAAAAGCAATCTAATCATTTTTTTAAAACTTGACATTTAGAAGGGAGCAGTTTCTAAAACACTGCTCCCTTTCTATTTCCTTTTACTATTAGGTTAATTGAGTAACTCCCAACCGAAGCATATTTACATACGGTCAAGAAAATATTTCTTAGACTGGTAAACAGCTTCAGCTATCTCTCTCTTGGGCCCATAAGTATTGATCGGTTCAAACAAGGTCAGCCTGCGGATACCGGAATAAGCTTTGTCTGCTTCTTCACCGTCACCAAAAGTCCCTGCAATTATCTCTTTAGCCCAGGCTTCCATTTTTGGAACCATCTCATGGATGAAGCAGGAAGTCATCGACATAGCCAACTTGGTTTCCTCGTTTTCTTCCTTAGCCATCATTTTCTTCGCCCGCAACAGACCGCTTTCAGCAGCAAATACTTCCATGGCCATATCAGCCAACCGGGATAATATTTCCTGTTCATTGGTAATGTCTTCTCCAAACTTCTGGGCAGCATTGCCGGCAGCCAAGACAAAGAGGGTTTTCATGTTTTCCAGGTAAAATTCTTCTTTTTCCGGAGTTCCTTCAGGAATTTCCGCTTCTTTCATTTTGCTGAGGGTTCCGCCAAGACCCATAACTGATTCCATAAAAGGTAATTCATTTTTCATGGCTTTACGTAAAAGCGTGCCAGGAATTAACATACGATTGACTTCGTTGGTTCCTTCAAAAATCCGGTTGATCCGACTGTCACGGTAGGAACGCTCAGCAGGGTATTCCTGACCATAACCGTAACCACCAAGGATCTGAACTCCTTCATCAGCAATTTTGTCCATGCCTTCGGAACAAAAAACTTTAGCTATAGAACACTCAATCGCATATTCATGAATAGCCCTGGCTATTTCTGACATTTCGGAGCCGCTGTCCCTGACTTCATCCAGCTTTTCATCGATCATGCCACCAATCCGGTAAACAAGGCTTTCCATTACATAGGTCAGTATTGCCATATTGGCAAACTTGTTTTTGATCAGGTTAAACTGGGCAATCGGTTGTTGGAACTGCACTCTTTGCAAGGCGTAGTCAGAAGCAAACTCCATTACGGCCTTACTTCCACCAAGACAGCCTGCACCAAGGGCAAAACGTCCAATATTAAGGATATTGAAAGCTACCTGGTGGCCCTTGCCTTCTTCCCAAAGCATGTTTTCTACCGGCACCTTGGCGTTATCTAAAATTACACTGCAGGTTGAAGATCCTTTGATCCCCATTTTTTTCTCTTCCGGATCAATTGATACACCATCAGTATCGGCTTCAACAATAAAAGCAGTAAACCGCTCACCATCAATTTTAGCATATGTAACAATTACGTCCGCCCAGGCAGCATTGGTAATATACTGCTTTGCCCCGTTCAAAATATAATGCTTACCATCATCAGAAAGAACCGCTTTGGTTTTGCAGTTCAATGCATCAGAACCTGCTTCCGGTTCAGTCAGGGCATAAGAGGCAATTTTTTCTCCTGTTGCCAATCCCGGCAAGTATTTCTTTTTTTGTTCTTCTGTACCAAAAAAGACAATGGGCAGAGTGCCAATTCCTGTGTGAGCGCCAAAAGCTGTAGCAAAGGACCCACCGCACAAAGATGCACATTCTTTGATGATATTGGTGGTAACCATGTCTGCTTCTTCTCCACCATACTCTTCCGGGATATCGCTGCTTAAAAGACCGAGTTCGCCGGCTTGACGCAGCAAATCTGTCATAACACCCTCTTCCATTGCTTCAATTTGATCAAGCTTGGGCTCGACCTGGTTCTTCATGAAATCATAGCTTGTCTTTTTAATCATTAAATGAATGTCATCAAAATCTTCCGGGATAAAAACCGTGTTTTCATCAACCGGGCCGAGCAAAAATCCTCCACCTTTAATCAATTCACTCATTAATAGGTCACCTCTTTTCAAATAGTCAGGCAAAATATACTTTCACCGTTTAATAGTTTCTATGGTAAAATTTCTTTCCCTGCCTTGTGAAAACATTAACTTGATTTTTTGGTCAGTTTTTTTAACTCTATTGGTAACTACCTGTAAATAATTAAACGAATCTATATAAAACAAAGAGATATTCCTTGATTTAAAGCCCTTTTTATGCTATTATATTTTTTGAAAACAGGCCGAAGTGGCGGAATTGGCAGACGCACACGACTCAAAATCGTGCGGGCTTTGCCCATGTGGGTTCGAGTCCCACCTTCGGCACCAAAAATTTCACGTAAAGGGTTTTGGGTTTTTCCCAAAACCCTTTTCTAAGATAAGATCAAACTTTCAGGCACTCCTAAGTCCTGCGTAGTTTATTATAAACCATAGTTACTGTTAAGCTTGAACCTTAATACATTTTAAGTTGGAAATATTGCATTAAAGCGCTCATTATAATCGAGGAGGCAAAAATTTTGGCTAAATCGACCTCCATGGATACAAGTAGCCAAGACATGAACCAACAGTGGCCTATACCAAATAGTAACCAAAGCGAAAACCTGCAACTTTTTTAGTCGGCACCATTGGGCGTAAGGAGTTAGAACAAAGCCAAAAATCAGCACTGCTTAATAAAATATAAATTATGTAAAAGGAGCCAAAACTCAACCATGAAGTAGCTTTGGCTCCTTTATTAAATTACACCTTTTAAGAACATTAACAGCAGTTGATCGAACTAAAGGCCATTACAAATTTCAATATAGCATTTTATTTGAAGGAAATAATACCAGTCAGTTCCTATATTTTAGTTTTCATCTTTATAAGAAAACCCTTTTGCCGGCCCGGTATCTGAAGGTGTCCCCGCTATACGGGACAGATAAGCTGAACCAAGGGTCTTGATATGTTCATCAATACCGTCAAAGTAATTAAAGTGCTCCTGTTCATGTTCTATGATCATCTCAAAAAGCCTTACACTAATGGTATCGCCATTTTCACTGCACACCTGGGCAAACTGACTGTAAGCTTCCATGGCATCTTCTTCTTGCTGGGCATTGAAGGAAAAGATTTCTTCCACTTCCTGGCCTTTTTCCACCGGCCCGGCCAGGTCGCTAGTGGGTTCTCCGCCTAATTCTTTAATTCTTTCAGCCAATTCCTCTGCATGCCTCATTTCATCAATGGCTATCAACTTCAGGTTGGCAGCCAGTTCACCGTAGTCCTTGTCGTCAAGATGATAATGCTGATGCATGTACTGGTGAATAGCCTGAAGTTCCATCGATTTTGCCCTGTTTAACACACCAATTACTTTTTTCTTTTTCTCTTCTCTGTTCACGGCGTATTCCTCCTTAATAAGTCATTTTTTAAGCTTATTACAAATTTAGCATATGCTCCGCTTTTTGACAAATCAATTTCGCTCTTAAAACTATAATACCAATTAAAAAGCTTACTGCAGAAGCATTTCAATAACCCTGATTGTAAGTTTGGGCAGAGTCGAGAAAGCGAATTTTTTATGTACCCTTTCCGTCCATTGATGGGCATCTTTTCCCCATGCGCCAATGTTTAAAGCAGGGATGTTCAGTTCTCTTCCTTTTTCTACTGGAGCAGGAAATATATTGTGCCACTGAGGAAAGTTGGCAATCAATTTTTCCATAGCTTCGGGAGGGTCTTGTATTTTAAGAAAACTGCTGTCAGAAGTATACGGGAAAAAGTGCCTGATGGCATATTCTTCGTTTTCTTCTCGTCCTATTTCTTCGAAAAGTGTATTTAGCTTATCTATAAGTGTTTTCTCGTCACTGATTTCTTCTTTTAATGTATTGCCGGGATTATAAGGCGGGCCGAAAAATAAAACCAGGGCCGGCCCTTTTAGTTTTATCTTTTCTACAACCTTTTCCACCAACTTGCGGCAAATTATTCTAGGGTCGGTGTTTATTTCTGATTCAAGCCTGACAAGTTCCTCAAGCTCCCGATCAAGTTCTTCCCCGAATTTTTCCCGAGCTTGTGTGTGTAGATCATCGTAAAGATATACTTTTGGTTCCCAGGGTAATCTCCTGTAATCCATTCCGGTCATGCGGCAATATTTCTCATACTCACCGTTTAAATTGCTAATTACTTCTTTAAATGCTTTCTGCGAAAATTCTAGGAGCAAGTCAACCACCTGTTCCGGAGTTATGGTATAGGTAAAAACATTGAAGTAAAGAAAAGTAGCCAGCGGTGTTTGCACATCATAAGCCGGTTTCAGATCTGTAAGTTTAAGCGAAACAGGGGGCAGGGTATATTCATTCTTGTAACCGTCGCTGAAGCGGGTGTTCATAGCAACCTCTTTGATCAGCTCGGCGGCCAACATGTTGGGATCCAATCCCTCAAAACTTTGACCGGCATGGGTTTCCTTACCCAAAATATAGAAGGATGGCAATAGCTTACCTACAGTACCCAGGTAAATATATTTACTTTTATCCCCGGGATACATTGGTGAAAAATAATCGCCGTTTAATGCAGCCTGGTAGGAAAAACCTTCTGCTTCTTTTAGTTCTTCAATTACAGAAAGAGCCTCCATGATCCCGGTGTGCTGGTTTTCCTCTACCGGGGTGGCAATAAACAAGAGGTTCCCGTTGAGCTTTTCAGGCTGTTCAGAGTAATATTTGATTACTGCCATATGCACCGCCAATCCGCTTTTCATGTCGCCGCTGCCTCTTCCGAACAACCACTCACCGCTTTCCAAATCTTTTCTTGCCTCTTCAGGTAAGGGAGCTGCTTTCATTTCTTTTTCCAGGGAATCAGGATTAAAGGCAAACTCACCGAGATCCCCATAATCTTCGATGCCCACAGTATCGACATGCCCATGAATTATTACCGTTTTACCTCCGGCAGCCCCGTTTTTTCCTTTTACCAGGGCAAAGATGTTTTTTCTGTTCAAATGGTCATTTTTCAGGCTCTGCTCGATCAAATTGTCCGGATTTTCCTTGAAATAAGGGAGTTTTTGAAAGTACTCCTTGACCTTTTCAGCGAGGACAGCTTCACCTTCAGTGTTATTGATGCTCGGTACTGCAACCAGTTCCCGGGTTAAACTTTCCACTTCGTTATGAAAGTCCATTAACAACAACTCCTATCATGAGTGAAATTCGGTATTTGACTCTCACCGATTAATTAACAATGCTTCAGCCATTTTAAGATTAATGGTAAAAATATCTCTCACCTAAAACCCGGCTCATAAAAGTAATCACCCTACAGTAACCAACTGTTCTTCCTCGTACTGCCTGCAGCAAAGAGAACGCTGGAGCTTACCAGAGCTTGTTTTTGGCAATGTGCCCGGTTGAACCAACATGACATCACGTGGTGGGTAACCAATAAGTCCAATGACCTGCTGACGTATTGCCTGCCTGACTGCCGTGGGATCATCTGAGCGCACCTCGGCAACCACCACGAGGCTCTCTTTGCGTTTGCTTCCTTCTACACCGAAAGCAATAACATTTCCGGCTCTAACACCCTCGACATTACCTACTGAGCGTTCAATATCTTCGGGAAATATATTTCTTCCGGCAATGATGATCACATCTTTCATCCTGCCACAAATAACCAGTTCTGGTGGGTTGTCTTCCGGCCCTTCTGCAAAGTAGGCCAGGTCGCCTGTGCGCAGCCATCCATCTTTAAAGAGGGGTTCATTCAAATCGGGGCGTTTGTAATAACCTTCCATAACGGAAGTCCCCCTGATTTCAAGTTCTCCCACTTCCCGTAAGCCCCTGGCTTCACCGGTTTCAACATTGCGGATACGCATTTCTAGTCCCGGAATCGGGTTGCCAAGCAGAGGGAAAAGCCGGGCATTTTTAGATTCCATATCCACGGGACGTGCTAATTTTTCAGTTTCCAGGGCTTCACGATTTACAGAATCCACAACCATGCCCCGCTGAGGTGGTGGAAAAGTCCCGCCGAGAGATAATTCCGCCATGCCAAAGGCACAGAAAACAGATTCAGGACGGTAATTGTGAGGTTTTCCACATTCAATCAGGTTATCGACTACCTTTGGATCAACCGGTTCAGCTCCGTTTAGGGCAAGTCGAAGAGGGGATAGGTCGAGTATCTCACCGGTGTCACTCATCCGCTTAAAAGCTCTAGCTGCCAGGACCCAGGAAAAGTTCGGTCCTGCAGTTACGGTTCCCCTATAGTCATTGATCCAGCGCAACCAGTCGGCAGGGCGACCCAGGAAATCCTGGGGTGCAGCAATTACCAAAGAGCAGCCTACTGCCATCGGCACGGTTAAAAAGCCGATTAGCCCCATATCATGGTACAGCGGCAACCAGGAAACAAAAATATCATCGGTGGTTACCTTGGCTGCTTCAATCATCCCGTTGACATTTGCACTTAAAACATGATGGGGCAGCATAACGCCCTTGGGATCCGAAGTAGAACCGGATGTAAACTGCAAAACAGCCAACCTTTCCGGATCATCTGGAACTTCATCTAAATCTTTAGCGGAGAATCCACTTGCGGAAGGTTCAAGCTCGCTCAATAACACCAGCGGTGGATCCCCTTCTTGCGGTTCCTGGTAAGCAGCCAACGTGGGGTCAATTAAGAGCATGTTGATATCACCATGGCTCATCAGACCTCTGGTCTGATTGGCAAATTCCTCCACAGAACTAAAGCGCATGGGAATGGGCAGCATACTAACACTGGCCCCACATAACCAAACTGCCTGGATGGCAGTAATCAAGTTGCGGGTTGTCGGTCCTAAAAGGGCAATGTGATCTCCTGGTTTTACTCCCCGAGCCTGGAGAGCTGCTGCCATGGACTTAGCCTCTTCATGAAGCTCTCCCCAGGTTAGAGTCACCGATTCATCACCTTCGCCGGCAGTAGAGCCGACAAAGGTAATCGTATTGTTCCCGCATGCAGCTTGCCTAATGCGGGCAAGTAAGGGTATTTGCTCAACCGAATCATCCGGAGTGCTTATAATCACGGGCTTTTTTTCGTTGGTTTGCAGTTGATCTCGATAATCCATAATACTTTCCTCCTGTGTTTAGCAATAGTGATTTTAACAAGAATAATAAATACAGGAATATTATTTCCCTCTCAAGCTAAAAAATCCTTTTTTCCATGCATTATAAAAAATCAGAATTATACATTGTTCTATGAAAAAGGTGGCCTTATTAGTTTAAGGCCACCTATCCATCATCAATCTATGCTGACATGTAAAGCTAGAACGGCTTGGTTTTTTTAGCCAGGTAATCCAGGAGAAACGGATTTAATACTTTAATATATGTTCCTTTCATCCCAAGAGACCTTGACTCGATAACGCCGGCGCTCTCAAACTTGCGCAGGGCATTGACAATCACAGAACGGGTAATCCCCAGCTGGTCGGCAATCTTGCTTGCTACCAGGAGCCCCTCATTGCCACCGAGTTCTTCAAAGATATGCTCAACCGCTTCCAGCTCAGAATATGACAGTGTTGCAACTGCAAGTTGGACAACCGCTTTGTTGCGAGCCTCTTCCTCTATTTCAGCGGACTTAGCCCTCAGGATTTCCATTCCTACAACAGTTGCACCGGTTTCAGCCAGGATTAAGTCTTCGGCATCGAAAAGCTCGTTAAAGCGGGCAAGCAGCAGGCTGCCTATCCGCTCACCACCGCCAATAATCGGGATAACCGTAGTAATTTTATTGGCAAAATGGCACTTTTCTGTTTCCAAGAAAACACAATCATTAGTTTTCTGGCGGAGGTTCACCCGTGGTTCATCATCTTTTAACAAAAATGAGTTGTAATCCTCGGGGAAATAGTTTTCTTTCAAGACGTTGTCAAGCATTAATTCACACTCAAATTCATCAACCAGGGACCACCCAAGTATTGCCCCGTTTTTATCGGCAATATAGATATTGGCATGAATGACGTTTTTAAGGACGTCGGCTACTTCCTTAAAGTCAACATGCTGTCCCGTTGTTTTTTGAAGAATTTTGTTAATACGACGAGTTTTCTCTAACAAAGGAGAAGAAATCACGTCTTTCACCCACCTTTCTTTTTTAAAATATTTACAAAATGTATTTACTTAAATCTTTATCTTTTACTACTTTGTGCAATTTGCTTTGCACATAATCCCGATCAAGAATCATTTCCTGCTTATCCGATTGGTCAGGTAAATCAAACGAAAGATCTTCGATTACCTTTTCCATAATTGTATGCAGCCGTCGCGCTCCTATATTCTCCATTTCTTGGTTCAAATAACGTGCTGTCTGCGCGATTTCTTCAATCGCGTCTTCGGTAAAAGTCAATTTCACCCCTTCCGTTTCCAAGAGTGCTTTGTACTGCTTAATCAGCGCATTGCTCGGTTCAGTAAGGATTTGCTTGAAGTTATCTTCGGTCAAGCTGTTCAGTTCCACCCTGATCGGAAAACGACCCTGCAGCTCGGGGATTAAGTCCGAAGGCTTAGTCGAGTGAAAAGCCCCGGCTGCAACAAATAAAATGTGATCCGTTTTCACTGAACCATGTTTTGTAACTACAGTAGATCCTTCCACAATCGGTAATATATCTCGTTGAACCCCTTCTCTAGAAACATCCGGACCAGATCCATGATAATCTTTACCGGCAATTTTGTCAATTTCGTCTAGAAATATAATTCCCAAATTCTCTGCTCTTTTCAAAGCTTCGCTGGTAACTGCATCCATATCTATAAGGCGCTGGGCTTCTTCTTGCTCCAATATTTTGCGCGCTTCCTTAACCGGGAGACGACGTTTTTTCTTCTTGGGAGGCATTAAATTGCCCAGCATATCTTGCAGGTTTATGCCCATTTCTTCCATGCCCTGGCCACTGAACAGATCACCGATCGGGGGTTTGCGTTCTTCTACTTCTACCTCAACCATCTGTTCTTCCAACTCACCGTTTAAGAGCCTTTCCTTGACTTTTCGCTGTTCCTCCCTTGCTCTCTGCATTCTATCCGAGAAGCTCTCGTCTTCGGGAGTGCTTTCTTCCTGGGCTGGCGCTGCCTGGAAAAGGAATCCCAGCGGATTAGTAGAACCGCTTTTTTTCTTTGGTAACGGTGCAATCAAATCAACCAGTCTGTCGTTGGCATTCTGTACTGCCTTACCCTGGACTTCCTGTAGTTTCTCATTTTGCACTATTCTGACGGATGTTTCCACTAGATCACGTATCATAGATTCAACGTCGCGGCCAATATAGCCAACTTCGGTAAACTTGGTAGCCTCCACTTTGACAAAAGGAGCGTTGACTAACCGGGCAAGGCGCCTGGCCAGTTCGGTCTTGCCCACACCGGTAGGCCCGATCATGATTATGTTTTTAGGCATGATTTCATCCTGCAGGTTATCGGTTAACTGCTGTCGGCGATAACGGTTACGCAGAGCTACCGCTACGCAGCGCTTGGCCTCATCCTGTCCGATGATGAATTTATCGAGTTCGCTGACTATTTCACGGGGAGTGAGTTCTTCCCTGGTCATGGTTATCACTCAAACCTTTCTATATTTCTTCGACTATGATTGCTTCATTTGTGTATATACAGATTTCTGAAGCTATTTTCAAGGCCTCTCCGGCAACTTTGCCCGGTGAGAGGTCGGCATTGCGGACAAGGGCCTTGGCAGCTGCCTGGGCATAAGGCGCTCCCGAGCCGATAGCGGCGATACCATCGTCTGGTTCAATTACTTCCCCAGTACCGGAGAGTAAAAGCAGAGCCTCATTGCTGGCCACGACAAGCAGTGCTTCCAACCTTCTCAAAACACGGTCCGTCCGCCATTCCTTGGCCAATTCTACCGCGGCGCGAGATAAATTGCCCTGGTAACTTTCCAGCTTACCTTCGAATTTTTCACATAAAGTTAATGAATCGGCAACTGCTCCGGCAAAACCAGCCAGCACTTTACCTTCATAGAGGCGACGCACTTTTTTTGCACTGTGCTTAATAATTGTATTGTTGCCGAATGTAACCTGTCCATCACCGGCGATTGCTACTTTTTCGCCAATTTTTACGGCAACAATGGTAGTTGCATCAAACATGCAATTACCACCTTTTTCTTTAATTTCGGGGAAATGCGGCATGGTATACTTCACTCAACCTTTCCCTGGTAATATGAGTATAAATTTGGGTATTTGAAATACTGACATGACCCAACAATTCCTGGACCACCCTTAAATCAGCTCCTCCTTCAAGCAGGTGGGTGGCAAAAGAGTGTCTCAGGGAGTGGGGCGTAATATCTTCCTTGTGCGAAACCTGGAGAATATACTTGCGAAAGATATATCGCACACCGCGATCGCTCAGTGGATTTCCCCATCTATTTAAAAAAAGATCGTCGTAAACTCGTTCTTCTTTATTCCTGCTTGCCAGGGCAGGTCGAAATTTTTCTAAATACTCACTTATAATTCCGGTAGCAACAGTGCCAACAGGCACAATTCTCTCTTTGTTTCCTTTGCCCGTTACGCGGATCAACCGCTGGTCAAGCTGTAGCGACTGAAGCTTAAGGTTAATCAGTTCGGCTACCCGCATTCCCGAAGAATAAAGCAATTCCAAGATTGCCCGGTCCCTAAAACCAAGATCTGTTTTGCCATCCGGCGCTTCTAAAAGAGCATTTACTTCGTGGCGATAAAGAAAGCGTGGCAGTTTTTTTTGCAGTTTTGGTCTGGATACTGCAGCCCATCTGCCGCTTTCAATCTGTCCTTCTTTATGTAAAAAAAACAAAAAAGAACGCGTCGCAGAAAGCTTGCGCGCAATTGAACGCCGGGATAATTCTCTTTGCTTCAACCAGGCAAGGTACCGCCGCAGAGAACGATGATCCGGTAACTGCATCCCTTCAGACTGTTTCTCTTCCAAGCTTAAATACTGCAAAATATCCGTGCGATAAGCCTGCAGGGTTAATGGTGAAGCGTTTTTACCCACATAAAGGTGGGTTAGGAACCGTTCGAGCCAATAGTTAAAGTCCATATCGCAACACCTATATTATCCTAACATAACTAACCCCCAGTTGCAAGCAAATAGCATTGTTTTTTAAAAAATTCCACCTATTTAAAACACATACCCTCTAGCTCTCGGCAGCCATTTCTTCTCTGCCCAGCTGCTTTTCATAAGGGCATTCTTTGTTCGAACAGCGGGCCAGGGTTTCTTTGCTTTTCCGGTATTCGCTCAGCAATGAACCACATTCCGGGCATTTTTCAGGCAAAGGCCTGTTCCACAGAGAAAATTCACAATCAGGATAATTGTTGCAGCCAAAAAACAGGCGCCCTTTCCTGGTTCGCCGTTCAACTATCATGCCTCCATCAATCGGACAGTCTACCCCCGTTTCTTTAACCACTTTCTTGGTAAAGCGGCAATCTGGGTAGCTCGGGCATGCCAAAAACTGCCCGAAGCGACCATGCTTATAGACCAACTGTTCGCTGCAGTGCGGGCAAGTTTCATCACTAACCTCCGGGGTTACCTCTACCTTTTCAATTTTCTCATCTGCTTCAGCAAGTCTATCTTTAAAATAGCCGTAGTAAAAATCACTCAAAACTCTCAACCGTTCCTGTTTGCCTTCCTCAATTTCATCGAGTTGTTGCTCCAGCCTGGCTGTAAAATCAATATCGATAATTTCTGGGAAGTAATTGATCATCAAATCAACTACTACTGAGCCAATTTCTGTCGGAATAAAAGCTTTGTTTTCTTTCATAACATAACCGCGGCTTTGAATGGTTTCAATAATTGGACTATAAGTGCTCGGCCTGCCGATTCCTTTTTCTTCCAAAGTCTTGATCAGGGAAGCCTCATTATAACGTGGCGGAGGCTTGGTAAAATGCTGGTTCGGCTGCAGATCAAGTAAGCTTAATACCTGCCCTTCTTCTATTTCAGGCAGGACATTTTCCTCTTCACTGTCATCAACCTGGTAAATAACAAGGAACCCGGGAAAGCGTAGAGTTGAACCGGTAGCCTTAAAAGTATATTCCCCGGCAGTAATATTTACGCGGACCTTGTCATACAAAGCAGGATTCATCTGGCTTGCAACCATACGGTTCCAAATCAATTGGTAAAGCCGGTATTGGTCGCGCTTCAGGTATTGCTTGATTGTGGAAGGCTTCCGCAGTACAGAAGTAGGTCTGATTGCTTCGTGAGCTTCCTGGGCTCCGCTGCGTGATTTATATTCAGGTGGTTTTTCCGGAAGGAAATCGACACCAAACTTTTCATTGATCAAAGTGCGAGCCTCTTCACTGGCCTGGGTTGAAATCCTGGCTGCATCGGTGCGAATATAGGTAATTAAGCCTACTGTTTCCCCGGAACCCAGCTCAATTCCTTCATATAGCTGTTGTGCCAGATTCATAGTCTTGCGGCTGGTAAACCCGAGTTTAGCGGAAGCTTCCTGTTGCAGGCTGCTGGTTGTAAATGGGGCCAGTGGTCTTCTTTTGCGCTGACTGCGGGTAATTTTATCAACCACAAACTTTTCATTTCCAGTCGCATTAACTACCCTGTCTACCTGCTCCTTGTTTCCTAAATTTATTTTTTTCCGGTTATATCTATCCAGGGAAGCTTTAAAGCTACTATCTTTTTCTCCCCCAGATAGGATTGCATCCAGGCTCCAGTACTCTTCCGGTTCAAAATTATTTATTTCTTCTTCCCGTTCACAAATCAAGCGAACGGCAACAGACTGCACTCGCCCGGCACTTAAGCCTCCTCTGATTTTCCGCCATAGTAAAGGGCTAATCGAATAACCGACAAGGCGGTCAAGGATACGCCGGGCTTGCTGGGCATCAACCCGGTTATGATCAATCAAGCGGGGATTCTTAAAAGCATCTTTGACTGCTTCTTTGGTAATTTCGTTAAATTCAACCCGGCACGGCTTTTCCGGGTCAAGTTCGAGCGCCCGCCCGATATGCCAGCAGATTGCCTCACCTTCCCGGTCGGGATCGGCAGCTAGAAATACCTTTTTCGCTTTCTTTGCTGCTTTTTTTAGCTCATTTAAAATCTTCCCTTTCCCGCGGATAGTGATGTACTTGGGTTCAAAATCATTCTCGATATCTACCCCCGTCTTGCTGCGCGGCAGATCGATCAGGTGCCCCTGGGAGGCCATTACTTTATAGTTTTTACTAAGAAATTTTTTTATAGTTCGAGCTTTGGTCGGTGATTCGACTATAACCAGGTTCATATATTGAACACTCCTTCAGGCTTTCAACAGATTCAAGAAAACTCTCCGGAAGGTATTTTACCACATCTGTCAAATCCGGCAAAAATATTTGCCTGGAGTTTGGCGGACAAGCTTTTTCAGCTCCAATGATAATAAATCGGTAATCACTTCAGAAGCACTGTTTCCGCTTCGCCTGATTATATTATCTAGATGCACCGGTTGATAAGGTATAATCTCCAAAAGAACTTGCTCATTAGCGGTTAACTCCGGACCGACATGAAGTTCCAAGCTTAATTGTTCATCAGGCATTTCTTGCACGGATAATTCTTCAAGAATATCGGCTGCCGTTTCAACCAGGCAGGCCCCTTCCTTGATCAAGCGGTGACAACCCCGACTGTAAGGACTTCCCACATTTCCGGGGACAGCAAATACTTCTCTGTTCTGCTCAAGGGCATAGTTAGCCGTTATCAAGGATCCGCTTTTTGCCGTAGCTTCAACCACTACCGTACCTAAAGAAAGACCGCTGATAATGCGATTACGCTGGGGAAAATGTTTTGGCAAGGGAGTTGTCCCTACGGAAAATTCACTGATTACTGCACCGTCTGCAGCAATTTGTTCCATCAGGGTTTTATTCTCAGGCGGATAACAGTGATCAACCCCGCAACCAAGCACCGCTACCGTATAGCCTCTCTTTGCAAGTGCTCCCTGGTGTGCGGCCGTGTCAACACCAAGAGCCATCCCACTTACCACGCCAACTCCGGAGGCAGCCAGTTCTTCGGCCAACCCTCTGGCTACTTCTTTCCCGTAAAAAGTGGATCGCCGGCTACCTACTATGGCCACAGCGGGTTTTTCAAGACCGGCAAGACTTCCGCGGTAATAAAGTATAGGCGGAGGATAAGTTAATTGTTTTAAGAGATTGGGATAATCGGGAGAAAAGATACAGGTGCAATTAATATTCTCTGCGGAAAGGCGTTTCCATTCAGTTTCAGGATCAACACTTTCACGTTCGTTTACAAAGCGGTTCAGATATTGATCCATCCCGGGAATTGCCCTAATTTCTTCTATTTTAGAGTTCCAGGCTTTTTCGGCGGATCCGAAATAATCAAGCAATACCTTAATCCGTTTTGCCCCTAAAAAGGATAGCTGGTTCAAAGCATTGAGGTATAATAGCTCCCACTTATTTTGTATTTCCATATAATTTATAATCCTCGTCAAAAAAATAATTGCGACCAATGCTTAGTATAAGTAATCGACACCTTAATTTCTTAATTAAGGATAGTTGAGTAATAAGTTGACAAAAGGTTATTCACTGATTTACCTCAACCGAAGTGAAGATTCTCTTTCATAAAATGTTCGCAACTGCTCAGCCATCAGCCTGTTTTAATTGCTCAAGAACATCTTTTGCTTCAGCAAATTCGGGCAGTTTCCTGCAGAGCAGTCCGTATTCTAAGCTATCCACCAGGGCAATCCAGCTTGCTTCAATAATGTTGGGGGAAACCCCGATTGTGCCCCAGCTTTTTTCTTCATCACGCGATTCGATGAGCACCCGTACCTGGGCACCGGTACCGTCTACTCCGTCAATAACCCGGACCTTAAAGTCGGCTAGCTTGATCTTTTTTAAACCAGGATAAATTCCCTCGAGAGCTTTTCGCAAAGCATTATCCAGTGCATTAACCGGGCCGTTTCCTTCGGAGGCAGTATGCACCTGGACATCCCCAACTCGCACCTTGATTGTTGCTTCTGAATGCAGCTCTTCGTTTTCCCGCTTTTCAATGATCACCCTAAAGCCCTCTAATTCAAACAAAGGCTGGTAAACTTTCATCATTTTTAGGACCAATAGTTCAAAGGAACCTTCAGCTCCTTCAAACTGGTAACCGTAGTGCTCCATTTCTTTTATTCGCTGTAAAACTGTAGCTGTTTCCGGAGAGTCTTTATTAAGGTGGTAATTATTCTGGTCAGTTTTTAAGGTAAGACTACTTTTACCGGCCAGTTCAGACACCAGTATCCTGCGCTTGTTACCTACCAAATCCGGATCGGTATGCTCATATGTAGCCGGTTTTTTACTTACAGCATCGATATGAATACCGCCCTTGTGAGCAAAGGCATTCATGCCTACAAAAGGCTGTTCTTCATGCGGAGCTATATTGACCAGTTCTGCAATATAGCGAGACAACCTGGTCAAACCATGTAGCTGTTCAGGGGTGACTACTTCAATCCCCATTTTCACCTGAAGATTGGGCACTATAGTACATAAATTGGCATTGCCACAGCGCTCCCCGTAACCATTGACAGTGCCTTGGACTTGCACAGCTCCTTCGCGGACAGCCAACAATGAATTAGCGACAGCCATCCCGGCGTCATCATGGGTATGAATTCCCAGGGGAATGCTGACGTTTTCTTTTACTGTATCAAGAACTTCCGGCAACTCCCAGGGCATCAATCCACCATTGGTATCACAAAGGACAATCAAATCCGCACCACCGGAAGCAGCAGCTTTTATTGTTGAAAGGGCATATTTTTTATTGGCCTTGTAGCCGTCAAAGAAGTGTTCAGCATCGTAAATCACTTCCAGGCCAATCTTTTTCAAGTAGGCTACTGTATCCTTTATCATAGAGAGGTTTTCTTCAAGAGTAGTTTTAAGGGCATCATGAACATGGAAATCCCAACTTTTACCGAATATGGTTACCGTATCGGTACCTGCTTCAACCAGGGAGCGGATGTTTACATCCTCACTGATATTTTTTCCGGGTCTCCGGGTGCTGCCAAAAGCACAAAGCCGGGCATTTTTAAATTCAAAGTCAGCGGCTTTCCTAAAAAATTCTACATCCTTGGGGTTCGATCCCGGCCAACCCCCTTCAATGTAATTTACTCCGAATTCATCAAGCTTTTCAGCTATCTTCAACTTGTCGGCAACCGATAGCGAAACACCTTCTCGCTGAGAACCATCACGTAAAGTAGTATCATAAACAGCGACTTTTTGCATCTTTAGCCTCCTGCTCCCCGGAATATAAAATTAAGAAGTATTATACTATAACAGGTTGTAAAGTGTCCAACTTTTTTTGCTTAAATAACAGAAATAATTAGAATTCGCTATCGTAGTCAAGAAGTTCGTAGCATTCCGTGGGGAGCTCCCGTAAAAACTGGGAAGGGCCCTCTGAAGTAGCACCATAATTGCGGTAGTCTTCCCGGTAAGTAGTTAAAAACAGGTATCGGCGTGCCCGGGTGGAGGCTACGTAAAAAAGCCTTCTTTCTTCATCCAAATTTTCGGAGCAAACTCTGCCGCTGGGGAATTGTCCCTGGTTCATGCCAATGAGGAAAACACAGTCCCATTCCTTGCCCTTAGCACTGTGAATAGTTGAAAGGGTCATTTGTTCACCTGGACCAGCCATAGCTGTATTGGTATCGGCAAAAACAGATTCTTCAAGGGCAAGCGATTCAATAAATGAAGCTGTCGCATCAAAGCGTTCTGCATAGATGGCCAACCGTTCTATGCCGCTGTACCTTTCTTCATATTGATCGGGGTAATTTTGCTTTAGGATCCGGTCATAGTTATAATCCATAATCATGGTGATTAGGCCGGGCACATAGCTTTGGTCGCTTTTATAGAGCGCTCCTAATACCTGGCATAGCTCGGTCCAACCTTCTTTCCCCCGGGTGGGGGTTTCCTTAGCTTCAAGGGCTGCCTGGAGGGGGTTTTCATACTCTTTAAGCTTTGCCCACAGCTTATCAAAAGTAGCCGGCCCGAGCCCCTGTTGGAGGGTAGCAATCCGGCGCCAGGAATTTTCATCAAAGGGGTTATAGATTACCTTTAAATAAGCCAGGACATCTTTGACATGCGCTTTCTGGAAAAATTTAATCCCCCCATAGGTGCGGTAGTTGATACCCTCTCGGGCTAAGGCAAACTCCACCTCCGGGGTCAAATATGAGCTGCGGTAAAGCACTGCCATTTCATTTAAAGACACCCCGTTATTTTGTAGTTCACGGATTGTTTGGAGCACGAAAAAAGCTTCCTGGCGGGAATCAAACACCCTGGCTATTACGGGTACTGCGCCCGTGGGATTGGTGGAAAACAATTTTTTGGGTAACTGCTTTCGGTTATGACTGATCGAGGCATTGGCCAACTCCACTATTTCCGGGGTGCTGCGATAGTTTTGTTCCATGCGCACTACATTGCAGCCGGAATACTTTTCCGGAAAGGATAGAATATTGCCCACTCTGGCATGCCGAAACGCATAGATTGACTGGGCATCATCGCCGACAACGCAGACATCGGAACTGCCGGTAAAAAGATCGATGATGCGGGCCTGGATTACATTAGTATCTTGAAATTCATCAACTAATAGGTGTTTAAATCTCTGGCAGTACTGCTCTTTTACTTCGGGGTATTGCTCAAAAAGGTCCAGCCAGTAAAGCAGTAAATCATCAAAATCAAAGGCATTGTTTTCCCTTTTTCTCTGCTCATACTGTTCGGCGACATTGTTCACCGTATCAAGAAATTCCAGGCGGTAGGGATAATCTTCTTCCATAACTTCTTTAATGGTAAGGCCGGAGTTACGGGCCTGACTGATAATCCGCCCCAGCAGTCCCCGCTGCATAATTAACTTGCGGTCTTCATCACTAATCGAAAAAGAAGCAAGGATTTTTTTCATCGCCGCCCGGCTGTCATCTTCGTCAAAAATAGTAAAATTTGAGGTTCGGCCCAACAGATGAGCATGCCTTCTTAAGATTCTTGCCCCGGTACTATGAAAAGTGCCTGCCCAGAGCTCGCGGGGTAAAAACCCGAGCAGACCCTCAAGGCGCTCTTTCATTTCTCCGGCTGCCTTGTTGGTAAAAGTTAAAAGTAATAGCTGCTCCGGCCTAGTTCCGCATTTAACCAGGTGAGCCGCCCGGTAAATCAGGGCCCTGGTTTTGCCTGACCCGGGACCGGCCAAACCAAGGAGAACCGATTCTTCGGACGTGGCAAACTCAAACTGAGCCGGGTTGAGCTCGTTCTGCAACAACTTGATCCATGCCGGATCCGGCCCATGATTACGCTCTTTTAAAACATCATGATAGTCCAATGTAATGATCCCCTTCTTCAATGCTTAATAACAATTAGGCGGATCATATCATATTTAAGAGATTTCATCCAGAACTAAACTACCAGGAAATGCTGCGTAAGGTTTAGCTAAATTGATCAAAAATAAGTGGGAGGTTTTTTCCCTCCCACAATTAAAATCACCTATCCTTAATGCTTATATTTAAATCTTGGCAAACTCTTCTTTCCCTACACCGCAGACCGGGCAAACCCAGTCGTCTGGAAGATCTTCAAAAGGAGTCCCCGGAGCAATGCCCCCATCGCTATCTCCCTCGGATGGATCGTAAACATAACCGCAAACCTGGCATTCATACTTATCCATATTATTCCTCCTTAAGTATGGGTTTTAAACACATTTATTATACTATAATTACGATAAATCAGAAAAGCATCCGAGTAAAAAATTTTTTTTCGGACCTCTTGCATGCAGGATTAATCCAGCTCCCGGAGAAATATATTACCTTCAGGAGCACCTGCATTTTCCAATCAAAATGCAAAAAGTCAATATACCAACTAACGGAGGCATGAGCTATGCTGGCCAAAATACAATCCTGTACAATTCTGGGCATCCAGGGAATCCCTCTAGAAGTTGAAGTCGATATATCAGAAGGCCTCCCCGCTTTCGACATAATTGGCCTTCCGGACGCTTCAGTTCGCGAAGCAAAGGAAAGAGTGCGTTCTGCCATTAAAAACAGCGGTTTTGCCTTTCCTTTATCACGGATAACTGTAAACCTGGCTCCAGCGGACATAAAAAAGGAAGGTTCCGCATTTGACTTAGCCATCGCTGTCGGTTTCCTGGCAGCAACCGGGCAAATTCCTGCCGATGAAAAACTAAGCAACGCAGTCTTTGCCGGGGAACTATCCTTAAACGGGGACTTGCGCGCTATTAACGGAGCCCTGGCCATGGCCTTATCTTTAAGTGAAATAACTCAATACAAAGACAGGGAACTTATTCTCCCCCATGCCAACTGTCAGGAAGCTGCGCTAGTCGAAAATATTAGGATTAAGGGACCGTCCACCCTGGCAGAACTAGTCGGTTATTTACACGGAACCTGTGATTTGCCCATCGTAAAACCGTTAACAGATAACCTCCAGGAAACAAGAAATGGCGAGCTTGATTTTAGTGAAGTCAAGGGACAGGAAACCGCAAAGCGTGCCCTGGAGATTGCAGCTGCAGGTGCCCACAATCTTTTATTTTACGGACCTCCGGGCAGTGGAAAAACAATGCTTGCCAAACGTCTGCCCTCTATTCTACCTGAACCTTTAACAGACGAGATTCTCGAAATAACCAGGATTCACAGTGTGGCGGGCCGGTTGAATTCGGAAAATCCATTGTGTAAAGACCGCCCGTTTCGCAGCCCCCACCACAGTGCATCGATAGCCGGCATAATTGGGGGAGGTCTGCCGCCTAAACCTGGCGAGGTAAGCCTGGCTCACCTTGGAGTACTCTTCTTCGACGAAATGCCTGAATACAACCGTGAGATCCTTGAAGCCTTACGACAGCCGCTTGAAGACAAGCAGGTTACCATAACTCGTTCTGCAGCTACGGTTACATACCCCGCAAACTTTATGTTTATTGCCTCCATGAACCCCTGCCCCTGCGGCAATTACGGCGACCCACACAGAGAATGCCGCTGCAACCCGAACCAGATTGCTCGCTACCATTCCAGGCTGTCAGGACCCTTGATCGACCGTATCGATATCCAGGTAGAAGTACCTGGTTTAAACCTTGAACAATTAGAAAAAGAGAGTCCTGGTGAAAGTTCGGCAGAAATACGACAGCGGGTAAAAGTTTCCCGTCAAAAACAACTTAAAAGGTATAAAACAATAAAAGCTGCCGCCAATGCCCACTTACGCTCCCGCCACTTTGAAAAATACTGCCCCCTGACCGGTGAAGCCAGGCAAATTCTACATCACTCTTTTAAAAGCCTCGGTCTTTCCATGCGAGCCCATGACCGGATTATCAGGGTGGCCCGCACCATCGCCGACCTGGATGATTCTGAAAAAATTGAGGCCACCCACATTGCTGAAGCAGTGCAGTACCGGAGCCTTGACCGGGGAATTTAACAAACCTGACAGTGGGTACGGGAAAAATTTGCCCCGTCCCCAGTAACAGGCGAGTAATTGAACAAACTTCGAAGTGGCCTGAACCAGCTGACACTGGATTAGTGATGAAATTTTTAGTATAATGAAAATAAACTATACATGACTGGTTGCGGTAATACTGCACTCGAACTACTCTTCTAAACGCCTCTAGAAAACAACCAAAAGCCGAAAGAAATCCATCAGGATAACCAAAAGAGTGTTTGCCGGGTTATCGTAATAAAATTACACCGCCCAGCAATAATTCACATTTCCTGCTTTTGAAGAAAGGTGAAAAGCTTTGAAAAAGCTTATCCTTTTATTATTGATTATAGCCTCTGCACTTTTTGTTAATTTCACAGATAAGCCTGTGACCGATATAAAAGTGGTAGTAAATGATGAAACTGTCCCTCTGGATGCACCTGTACAAATTGTAGAAGGCCAGGTTTTAGCCCCGGCTGAATCTATCTTTAAAGCCCTGGGCGCTGAAATTGAATGGAATCCGGATGAAAAAACAATCTCCGGGATTATGGGTGATTTCCGGGTAGATCTTACCTCTGGGAGCAAGGAAATCATCATAGATGGTGAAACTGAAAACCTGGACTTTCCGGTTAAATATCTCGCCGGTAAAATATACACCTTACCGGATGCCCCGGCGGAAGCTCTCGGCACTTTTGTAAATGTTGAGCCGGATAGTGATCTGATCAAAATCACCACACCGGCTGAATTTGACCCAAAGGATCCAGGTGACCCCGAAGGTCCGATTTTGAATGTTGCCTATCCTCCTAGCCCTGAAACTTATCATTACGCGGATTCTATTTATGTTTTCGGTACTACCGATTCTTACTCGCAGGTTAAAGTTACGGTAAACGGCGATCCGGTGGACAGTTACGACCCGAGAACGGGAAATTTCTTGACCATGGTGGCTCTGCCCCGCAGTGAAGAATATCCCATAGTGGTGAAAGCAACTGATCAGCGAGGGGTGACTACGATCAAACGCTCTGCCATTTTCCCCGAAGGCTGGCAAAAAATGCCCCGGGACCCCCTAAACTTTCATACCCTGCACCTTGCTCCCTCGGAATACCAGGTTTTAAGCCCCGGTGAAACCTTACAGGTGGCTTTTCAGGCCAGCCCCGGCGCTGCGGCTTACTTCCAGATCGGAAGAGGCAACTGGATCAATATGACAGAGTATGAATCTCCTGGTGGCTCTACAGGTGAAGGAGGTATCTACCGGGGCACTTACACCATTAGGGAAGAAGATGCTCCGAACAGCGGCACAACAGCCCCCATGCCCATAACTGTTTATCTTTACAGGGACGGTTCGCATTCCAGCCGGCAAATGCCCGGTTCTGTCAGCTTTACCTCCCCTCCCTCTTACAGGGTAGTGGAAGTAAAAGAACAGACCAAACTGGGATGGAACGGCTGGCTACGCCGGATTAACGAACACTCCCCGGATCTCCTCTCTGATACTTTAGGCGGCACCGGTTATTCCACCAGCGTTACCGGCTACCTGCGGGAAGGCACCCGTTTCGAAGCAAGTGGCCAATCCGGCAACTACTACCGGGTCAATCCGGGCGGGGATGAAACTTATTTAATTCATCAAAGCGCAGTTGAGCCGATTAGAGGTAAAGAGAGAATCAGCTCAAATCTTTCAAAAATTAGCATAGAAGAAACTGCTGATAAGGTCAGTCTTAGTTTGAAAACCGAAGAGCGGGCTTCCATTTTTGTCGAGGAAAATGAAGAAGGTGCCAAAAAACTGAGTCTTAAGCTTAACGGGATAGAAATAGATGGAGAGCTGGAAAAACCGGATTTTCCGGAAATGATCGATACCTTAGAAATTGAAGATTCCGGAAGCAACCCAGCTGAAACATCCTTTTTCATGGAATTCAACCAGATGATAAGCGGGTTTAAATACTACTGGGACAACACAGAACTGGTTATTGATATACATAAACCGTCCGCGGTAAATCAAAAGCAGCCTTTAAAAAATAAAACCATCTTAATAGATCCCGGCCATGGTGGTGAAGATCCCGGGGCGCCTGGCCCCGCCGACTACCACGAAAAAGATTCGGCCCTTGATATGAGCCTGGAGCTAAAAGATTTGCTCCTAAACGAGGGAGCGAATGTGATTATGACTCGCACAGAGGATGAATCCGTAGATCTCTATGAACGAACCAAGGTGCTCAATCAAAAAGATGTAGATTTATTTATCAGCGTTCACTCCAACGCTCATGGACCGGGAGCTGATGCAGTTGACAGCCACGGTTTGATGACTCTTTATAATTATGATCACAATGAAAAGCTGGCGGAAATAATGCTTAAAGAAATGGGAGAATTCATGGATCTGCCGGAAATGAGGACCTGGAGAAGAAAAATTGCCGTGCTCAGGCATACGGAAGTACCAAGCATCCTGGTGGAAGCGGGTTACATGATGCACCCTGAAGACAACTGGTACATTTTACACCCTCATGGACGCAGGAAATTTGCCGAGGCGATGAAAAAAGGAATCGAAGCTTATTTCCTTAAGCTTGCTGATTACTAACCAGGTTAAAAGCCTCATCTACCGCTTCTTTTGCATCGGCAACTTCGATAATCTCACTTTTTAGCTTGTGAGGAGAGGATAAAACCCAGGTGTTCAGCCCGATCACCGGTTTTCCCATTTTCAAGGCCAGGGCAATCTCAGAAAGGGTGCCATATTCACCACCGACGGCAATAACGGCATCGGCTGTGCGAGCAATAATTGGGTTGCGAGCCTCACCCAAACCGGTAGCGACAACAGCATCCAGGTAAGGATTGCCCTCCTCGCGGTTGTCTCCGGGCAGCACCCCAACCACCAGACCGCCTTCGGCTGAAGCACCCATTGAGGCGGCTTCCATCACCCCGAATCCACCACCACAAATAAGAATACCCCCCCGGCGGGCTATTTCTTCCCCCACGTTTCGTGCCACTCTACTCTCCAAATCGGTGCACGTAGAACCACCAACAACGGCAATATAGTACATTAAAAAATCACCACCATTGAGAATGAGTTATTCCAAAACATTTCATCCACTTAAGATACCACGAACATGATTTATTTTTACTACCGAATCATCATTTTTGTTGAGCATAACAGCAACTAAGTCTATACGGCAGGAAACTTCCTCCTGGGAAAGTGATCTTAAATAGTACCTGGCCAAAAGGTTGAGTCTTTTTGCCTTGGCTGCCGTTATTGATTCTTCAGGAGCCCCGTAGGAAAAGCTCGTCCGAGTTCGCACTTCCACTATCACCACGGTTTGTTGGTCTCTGGCAACGATATCAATTTCTCCAAGCTGACAGCGGTAGTTAGTTTCAACTATTTCATAACCATGATTTTTTAAATATTCACTGGCCGCTTGTTCCCCAATAAGTCCAACTTTTAGGCGCTTTTTTGTCATCAATGTTCTCCAAGTTAAACCTTACTAATACTGTAATTAATTTTGTAGTTTCTCATTCCAGGATTTTCTGGGTGCTGGTGGCAACAGCCTTACTTTTCATTTAGTTGTAGTCAAGCTTGAATGAACGTCGGTGCAAAGAGCAAGGACCGTAGCGGCCCAGAGCTTGCCGATGTTCCTCTGTTCCATAACCCATGTTATTTTTAAACCCGTACTGCGGGTATTTTTTATCCATTTCCACCATGATCCGGTCCCTGGTTACCTTGGCCAAAACTGAAGCGGCCGCAATCGATAGGGAAAGAGAATCACCCTGTTTTATCGCTTTTTGCCTAAAGCTGCAATTCTTAATTAAATATCCATCAACAAGCACAAAGTCAGGCTGAGGCGATAACTTTTCCAGAGCCCTCTTCATGGCCAGCATCGAAGCACCATGGATATTGTATTGATCGATTTCTTCTCTTGAAGCTATGCCCACCCCGTAACACTGTGAATTTAAAACTACCTGGTCAATTAACTCTTCACGTAAAACAGGTGACAGCTGCTTTGAATCCTTTAGTTGTTCAATTACAATCCCGGGATTTAATACTACCGCTGCGGCAACCACCGGCCCGGCTAGTGGCCCACGGCCGGCTTCATCTACACCGGCTATTGTCTTAAACCCCTCATTGTAAAGATGCTTTTCTTCAACCAACATATCTTGAAGCCGCTTTTGCTCCACAAGGGCTTGTTCTTTTTTCCGTTGATAACGTTTTAAAAGGTCGGCCGCACCACGACGTCCATCATTTTTTAACATCGCTTCTTCTTCCGAAGAAAGTTCTTTTTTAGATTCTACATAAGCAGCTAGTTCGGCAATGGTCATATGCTCAAAAGACATAATTAAAGTTCTCCTTGATGCTCTCGAAAATATAAAATGCCAGGATTTCTACCGGTAATATCATTAATAAATACCGTAAGATGCGTTCCGGTACTTTGATTAATTAACTTTCCGGTTCTTCCAAAGTAACCCTCCCGAGGACACCTTGTTGAAAATCTCGCAGGACAGTATTGGCTGCTCTTTCCAGATCAACTGTGTTGCCGGACTGCAGGCATCCCTGGGAAACTCCGATTTGCTCTAAAAGCACAACCGGGTCAGCTGATTCAACCAGGTTATATCGTTTTAAAAGTAATTTTTCTTTTCCCTGTTCCAGATAGCGATTTATCAGCCAAAAGGCTGCTTCCTGGCTGTCGGTTTTCCCGGCGGGCAGCGCCCCCACAACAGACAGAGGATTGATTGTGATCTCATCTATTTGGGGCTCCAGGATCCCCGGCGTATCAAGAAGTTCCATCCCCGGCATTATCCTGATCCACTGTCTGCCCCTGGTTATCCCCGGTCGGTTACCGGTTTTGGTTACAGCTTTACTCACAAACAGGTTGATCAGGGTAGATTTGCCCACATTGGGGATACCCAAAAAGATCATCCGCAGGGGACGTTTAATCTTTTTCGGCCGCAGGGAATGTTCTTGTTCTTTTAAAAAACGAAAAAGCTGATCAAGGTAACGCTTGTGATTAACACTGAAAGCCATGGCGCTGCCGGCAAGATTGCTGTAATAATCAAGCCAGCGTGCAGTAGCTTCCTCATCAGCGCGATCAGCTTTGTGGAGCAAAACAAGATGTTTTTTGTCTTCAAGCAGTTTAGCTAACGAAGGGTTGCGGCTGCTAAATGGAATACGAGCATCGATTAACTCAACTGCCAAATCAATAGCCTTTAAATCCTGGCGCAGTTGCTTAAAGGCCTTGGACATTTTTCCCGGATACCATTGTCCTTTAGTCAAGGTCTCTCAGCCTCTGTATCAATAATCCGCGCCTCCCAGGGGGGCCAGAAAATGAAAAAGGCCCGGCCTTTTAGATATTCTTCTGAAACAAAACCCACCCGGGGATCCCTGGAGTCCATGCTGTTCTGGCGGTAGTCACCAAGGACGAACAGATAATCTTCCGGGATTTCTTCCGGACCGTAATCATACATTTCAATATCCTCAGGCAGGTATGGTTCTTTTAAAACACTGCCGTTGAGATAAACCCGGCCGTTCTTTATTTCCACTTCATCGCCAGCAACGCCAATGACCCGTTTTATAAAGTCCCGCCCGGGTTTATACTCAAATACAATTATATCGCCTATCTCCGGTTCTTCAAAATGGTAAGCCGCTTTGTTGACCATTAACCGATCAGTTTCTGTCAAAGTCGGGTACATCGATCTTCCCTCAACCACAAAAACTTCGAACAAAAACATCCTGATGATTAAAGCCAGCACTACCGCTATGAGAATTGTTCTAGACCATTCCCATATCTCTCTCCAGTTGCCCAAGTGAGATCATCCCCGTTTATTAACTTAACGGCGTTCTTTGATTCTTGCCGCCTTGCCTTTACGCTTGCGCAAGTAATAAAGCTTGGCCCGTCTGCTTTTTCCTCTTCTAACCACTTCGATCCGGTCAATCGATGGGGAGTGAATGGGAAATATACGTTCCACCCCGATGCCAAAAGACACACGTCTTACAGTAAAGGTTTCCCTTGCCGCGCTACCCTGTCGTCTGATCACCACGCCCTCAAAGGCCTGGGTTCGTTCACGGCTGCCTTCTATAACTCTGACGTACACTCTTACCGTATCACCGGGGGAAAAATGCGGCACCTCTTCTTTCATATTCCGCTTTTCTACTTCCTTGATCAGGTCCAATTCAATAACCTCCTTCACTTACAGGCTAATTATAGCATATTTAAGTTTGTTCAAGAATCTTCTTCTTTAATTTTTTCCAGGCAGGCTTGATCAGTTGAATCAAGATCTGCATTCTCCAGTAACTCCGGGCGCCGCCGGTAAGTCCGTTTAATCGATTGTTCTCTCCGCCAACGTTCGATGGCAGCATGATCCCCGGATAATAATACTTCCGGGACTTCCATTCCCCGGTATTCTGCCGGGCGAGTATAATGAGGGTGCTCCAATAAAGATTCAGTAAAGGATTCATTTTCCGCTGCTTCCTCAGTTAAAAAACCTGGCAATAAGCGGACAACTGCGTCAACCAGAATTGCTGCAGGTAGTTCTCCACCGGTGAGCACATAATCACCAATGGAAATTTCCTGGTCGATTAATTCGGTGCGCACCCTTTCGTCAACTCCTTCATAACGTCCGCAAACCAGGATTACATGTTCTTTTTGAGCCAGCTCAAGGGCTGTCTTTTGGTTAAAAACCCGCCCCTGAGGAGTTAAGAGGATTACCCATGGGTGTGTCTCCGACTTTTCTTTCAAATCTTCAATTGCTCTGAAAAGCGGCTCCGGCTTCAACACCATCCCGCGACCTCCACCGTAAGGGTAATCATCAACCTGGCGATGCCGATCATTGGTATATTCACGCAAGTCAACAAGATTGACTTCCACGAATCCCTGGTCGATTGCCCTTTTGATCATACTTTCCTTAAAAGGCCCTTCAAGGATACCCGGGAAAATAGTTACCAGATCAATTTTCATTTCCTTAGGGCCTCCTTAAAGATCCAGCAGTCCTTCCGGTAGACTGACCATAATTCTGCCCCCGGGCAAATCAACGTGTTTTACGAACTCTTTAATTGCTGGAATCATCGCTTCTTTCCCGGATCGTTCGGTCATTATAACAACCAGTTGATCATAAGCTCCACAAGCTCTCACATCACTTAACTGTCCCAGGTATTCCCCGCTTTCAGCAGTGTAAACCTCAAGCCCGATTAACTGGTCATAGTAATAAGCATCCTCCGGAAGGGGCATCCTCTCATGCCTGGCTATGAACACCAGGCAGTCTCTTAATTTTTCCGCTTCTTCCCGGCTGTCTATTCCCACAAACTTGATTAACCAGAACTTGCCATGCAGGGAAGCTTTCTCTACATTAAGGTATTTCTTTTCCTCATTAAAAAGCAGGACTACTTCCTTTAAAAGAGTAACCCGTTCCGGAAAGTCGGAATAGGGGTAAATTCTAACCTGCCCACCAATGCCGTGTGGAGCTAGAACCTTACCGATTAAAACATCCTGTTCACTGGACAATTTCGACAACAACCCGTTTATTTTCTTTCACGGCCGCAGCATTTACCACTGTCCTAATAGCCTTGGCAATACGGCCCTGCTTGCCGATAACTTTACCCATATCATTCTCTGCTACCCGCAGTTCAAGAACGATCAAACGATCGCTTTCAACTTCCTTGACGCTAACTTGATCCGGCTCATCAACTAATGCTTTCGCGATATGCTCCAGTAGTTGCTTCACTGTTAACCAACCTCCCTGCAAAACTACTTACTTAAACCGGCCCGGTCAAAAAGGGCTTTTACCGTGTTAGAAGGCCTGGCTCCCCTGTCAAGCCACTGCTGGGCTTTTTCTTGATCGACCTCAAAGGTGGTCGGTTTGGTTGTAGGGTTATAATAGCCAATCTCTTCGATAAAACGGCCGTCACGCGGATAACGGTTATCTGCCACAACTATCCTGTATGCAGGCTGTTTTTTCGCGCCCATTCTCTTTAACCTGATTCGTACTGCCAACTATGTTCACCTCCATTGATTTAACTCTTGTGCAGCTAAAACATCTATAATATCCGGATGCCATCCTGTGTTCCGGTCATCCTAAAAGGGAAACCGCTTTTTCATTTTTTTCATTTTTTTATTCATACCTTTTTTATCAGCCGCCCCCATCTGTTTAAACATTTTCTGCATCTGCTTGAACTGATTGAGAAGGCGGTTGACATCTTGCACAGTGGTTCCGCTACCGCGTGCTATCCGCTTGCGCCTGCTGCTATTAATTATTGCCGGATCATGTCTTTCTGTTTTGGTCATCGAGCTGATAATGGCATCGACCCGCTTAAAATTATCTTCATTGAAAGACATTTGCTTTAATTCCTTGGGCATGTTTCCCGCATCCGGCAGCATCTCCATAATTTCTTCCATGGAACCCATATTGCGCAGCTGACCAATTTGTTCTTTAAAATCATCCAGGGTAAACTGCTGCTTGCGCAGTTTTTGTTCCATCTCTTTTGCCTTGTCTTGATCAATAGTGGCTTCCGCCTTTTCAATTAAGGAAAGCACGTCACCCATGCCCAGAATCCGGGAAGCCATCCGGTCAGGGTAAAAAGGTTCGAGTGCATCAGTTTTCTCCCCTACTCCGACAAACTTCACCGGGCAGCCTGTTACCGCCTGTACCGAGAGAGCTGCACCACCCCTGGTATCGCCGTCGAGCTTGGTTAGCACAACTCCGCTCAAACCAACCGCATCGTTAAATGAAGAAGCGGCATTGACTGCGTCCTGCCCGGTCATAGCATCAACGACAAGTAAGACTTCTTCCGGGCTTACCGTATTTTTTATCTCCACCATTTCAGACATCATTTCTTCATCAATATGTAAGCGGCCAGCCGTATCGTATATTATTACGTCACAATCTTCCCGTTCGGCCACCTTTAAAGCTTCCCGGGAGATATCTACCGGGTCTTCTTCTAAGTTGCTGAAAAACTTTTCACCAATTGAATCGGCCATTTTTTCAAGCTGCTTAACAGCCCCCGGGCGGTAAGTATCCACACCTACAAGGAGCGGGCTGCGTCCTTGACCGCGCAGATGCTTGGCAAGCTTGACTGCTGTCGTTGTTTTCCCGGAACCCTGCAGGCCTACCATCATTATCGCAGTGCGACCTTTGCTGGAAACAAGCTCGCTGTGTTCCTGTCCCATCAGACGAGTCATTTCTTCGTTAACAATTTTAACCACCTGCTGGCCGGGAGTAAGGCTTTCCATAACCTCGTGGCCCACAGCACGTTCTTTCACCGCGTTGATAAAATCTTTGACCACTTTAAAGTTAACGTCGGCTTCAAGCAGGGCCAGCCTGATTTCACGCATTGCTGCGTCAACATCTTTTTCGCTTAGTTTGCCCTTGCCTTTAAGCCAGCGGAGAGTATCCTGTAGTTTTTCTGACAGACTGGAGAACATAATAACACTCCTACTGTTCGTTGCTCGCACGCAGGCCGGCTAAGATTTCCTTTAACCGCTCCCGGTCTTGTGCGGTAAGTTCTTTTTGCTCAAGAAGCCCTGAAGCTTCAATTAAAAGCTCCTGCTGATAATTAAACAGCTTGTAAAGCCCAAGCTTTTGTTCAAAGTTTTCTATTGCCTCTAAAGCCCTGTGAATGAGGTCATAAACTGCCTGCCTGCTGGTGTTGTATTCCTCGGCGATTTCAGCAAGCGAATAATTCTCACTGTAATAAAGACGCAAGGTTTCTTGCTGGCGCTTTGTAAGCAAGGGCGAGTAAATGTCGTATAGTAAATTAATCCTGTTTAGCTGTTCAAGCATATTTCCACCTGTAAAGGTTAGATACTTAACAGGGGGATTATAACAAAAAAAAAGCACTCATGCAAACTTTTTAAATGCCAAAATAGCATTTAACAGGATCACTGTGATAACATTTTTCTCAGTTTCCTTCCAAAAGTGCCCGGGCAAACTGTTCCGGGTCGAAGGGAACCAGGTCTTCCAGTTTTTCACCGGTTCCGATATAACATACTGGTATATTCAACTCATCCTGGATGTTTAAGACTATGCCACCGCGAGCTGTCCCATCAAGCTTGGCCAGGATTAAACCGTCAACAGGCAGTGATTCATTGAACTGCTTTGCCTGGGCCACCGCGTTCTGGCCGGTAGTAGCATCGACTACCAGCAATACCTGGTGTGGCGCTCCCGGCATATTACGTCCGACAACCCGGTAGATCTTATTTAATTCTTGCATCAAGTTATATCTGCTGTGCAGCCTGCCGGCAGTATCACCAATCACAACATCTACACCTCTAGACCTGGCAGAGTTCATGGCATCAAAAAACAAGGCGGCCGGATCGGACCCGCTTTTTTGCTTAATTAAATTCACTCCAGCTCTTTCAGACCAAATTTCAAGTTGTTCAATGGCAGCAGCGCGGAAAGTGTCACCGGCCACAAGCAGGACTTCCTGTTTGTTCTGCCGGTAGAGGTAGGCCAGCTTTGCCGCTGAAGTAGTTTTCCCCGAACCGTTAACACCAACCAGCAGGATCACTACCGGTTCATCTTTTTTTTCCAGCAAGGTTCCCCCGGGATCCATCATTGAAGCAATCACTTCCCGGAGAGTCCGGCGCGCCTCCTCTCTGTCCTTGATTTTCTGCTTGTCGACTTCTTCGCGTAGTTGATCGACCAGCTTCATACTGACCTGGACACCTACATCCCCGCTGACCAGGGTTTCTTCCAGTTCTTCAAAAAATTCTTCGTCGATTTCACCACCGCCGAAGAGACTGTCTAATCGTCCGATAAAACCGGACTTGCTGCGGGTCAATCCTTTTTTAAAATGGTTAAATAAGCTCATTGGTTATTTACTCTCCATCGTGATTTTTTCATCTTCCAGCTTCAAAGACATCAGGCGAGAAATTCCAGGTTCCGGCATGGTTACCCCGTAAAGTCGTTCTGCTTCCTCCATGGTTCTTTTACGGTGAGTGATCATAATAAACTGAGCTTTTTTTGCAGACTGCCGCAAAAATTTCATGAATCGTGCCAGATTTGAGTCATCCAGAGTGGACTCTACCTCGTCAAGCAGGTAAAAAGGCGCCGGTTTAAAACGCAAGATCGCAAACACCAGGGCAATTGCTGTAAGCACCTTTTCCCCGGCTGATAGCAGGGTAATGTTTTGTAATTTTTTTCCAGGGGGTTGGGCAATAATTTCGATGCCTGAATCTAAAATATTCTCCGAATCTGTAAGCTTAAGCATAACCTGCCCACCTTCAAAAAGTTCCTGGAAAGTTTGCTTGAAGTTTTCATTAATTTCTTCAAACGCATTTTTAAAATAGTACTCCATACGCTGATCAATTTCATTCAATACTTTACACAGCGATGCTTCCCCTTCCTGCAAATCCTTTTGTTGCTCCTTAAGGAAATTAATTCTCTCTTCCAGCCTGGCCAGTTCTTCGATGGCTCCAAGGTTAACCTCACCGAGCGCTTCCAGGTCTTCCTTTAAATTTTCTACTTTGCGGCGGCTTTCGTCGGGGTCGAAATCATCATCGAGCTGGACCAAATCCAGATTATTAAAAAGCTCCCTGAAACGCATTTCCTGGTAGTTGATTTCTGTCTGCAGCCTGGTTTGTTCCACGGAAAGTTGTTTTTCTTTTTTTTCCTGGCGTGTAACCTGGTTCTGGCGACGCCGGTCTTTTTCTTCAAGTTCAATCAATTCAGCTTCTTTCTGGTTTACTTGTTCTGTAAGTTGTTCAAGCTCCTCAATCTTGGTTGCTTTTTCTTGATTAAGTTCCTCGATTTTGTGATTGATTTGTTCCTGCTGTTCCCGGTTTTCGGACAACTGCTTTTTAAGCTTCTCATGCTCTTCCTCTTTTTCCCGGATTTCCTCAGCCGGTTTATCAATATTCTTTTCAGTCTCATTAATTCGGTCGGCCAGGGCATCACGTTGTTCCTGGTGAGAACTGATCCTGACCATCACAGCAGTAATTTTTTGCTCCAGTTCCTTTTTGTTATCCAGGTACTCCTGGTATTTTCCTTTCTTGCCGGCTAAATCATTTTCAAGCTCTTTAATTTCCGTGGTATAGTTTTCTATATCCTCCTGTAAACTGCGCAGGCGTTGATTGATTTCCTCTTCTTCTGTATCTAGCTCGCTAACAGTTTTTTCGCCTGATTTTAAGCGTCCTTCCAGGACACTGCATTCTCCCTGCAGCGAATCAGCTTCTTTTTGCAAGTTGTTCATCTGCTCTTCAAGTTCTTGGCGCTTTGAAGTAGCTTCTTTTACCTCTTTTTCTTTTTCGGCCAAGTTTGCCCGGTATTCCTTGATCTTGTTTTCTAAATCTGCCAGTTCTTTTCCAATCGATTCCTGTTGTTGTTGAAGCGCCTCTATTTCTTTGCGCCGCCCGAGCGGCATTCCGGCATGACGTTTAGAAATACTTCCTCCCCGGATAATTCCCCCCGGATTGATCATTTCTCCATCCAGGGTGACCACCCGGCAGCTGTGCTTAATAAAACGTGCAGCTTTCGAAGCGTTTTCTAGGGTATCGCAAACAAGAATTGAAGACATCAGGTAATCGGCTACATTACGGTAAGCAGAATCCACGCGGACCAGTTCCGATGCTTTACCGACCACCCCCTCCAATTCACGCCAACCTCGATAGCGTTTTAAGGGATCTGAAGCCTGGTGCAAAATATCCATCGGCAGAAAAGTAGCCCATCCACGGTTGCCTTTTTTGAGATATTCAATTGCATTGTGTACTGCCGTTTCCGTTTCAGCCACCAGGTACTGCAGCGCTCCGCCGAGAGAAGATTCAATCGCCTGGACATGTTCCTGTTCCACTTCAATTAAATCGGCTACCGGCCCAATTATTCCCGGTAGTGATGAACGAGCTTGCATTACTTCCCTAACTCCTCGGTAATAACCGGAAAGAGCTGAATCTTGCTCTTTTAAAAGATTTAAGCGACTGTTGAGCCCATGAAGTTTTTCTTTTCTCTGGCGCTCCTTCTCTGCAACTTTTTCAAGGTTTTGCTGAATTTTATCTTTCTCTTCAAGCTTGTCCTTTTCTACTCCTTCAGCTTTGGAAAGTCCAGCAGCCAAAATTTTCCTACGGTTTTCCAGCTCGCTTTTCTTCTCATCTAAATGTTTCAATTTTTCCTGTAGTTTTTCTTTATCTTCGCACAGATTGTTCTTTTGCGTTCCGATACGTTCTAACCGTCTATTTAATTCATCCACCGTGGAATGAGCGGCTTCTTTTTTAGAGCTTACCTGGTAAATCCTTTCCTGCTGTTTTTCCACTTCATCGGGCAGGGCGCTTTCTTCGAGTCGATTCATTTCACCGCGCAGCTCTTCAAGTTCTTGTTCCAGTTTTTCCAGGGATTCCTTTTTTTCCGTGAGTTCTTCTTCAGTCCTGGTTTTCTGGGAAGACATTTCTTCCATTAACATTTCAAGCTGTTTAACCCGCTGACGATTCTGCTCAATTTGCTCCAGATAACGGCTTTCTCTTTCCTGAAGTATTTTAAGCTCATGTTCCTGCTGTTCCAGGGTGCGAGACACTTCACTCAGTTTCTGTTCCTGTTCTTTTTTCCGGTTTTGCTCTTCATGCAGGCTGTTCTTTAACTCATGGATTTCTTTTTCATGCTGCCCGCCTTCAGCAGCAGAAGAGACCAGTGTTTCGTTAACATCTTGGAGTTGTTTGTTTACTTTGTTTAACTGCTCACGTGATTTAATCAGGTGATAAGAGAGCAGTTTCTTTTCTTCAGCCTCGATCCAGCCTTGCAGTTCGCGGTACTGGCGGGTTACTTCAGCCTGACTCTGTAGCGGTTCCACCTGGGTTTCCAATTCAAATATTAAATCCTGCACTCTAACCAGGTTATCTCTGGTTTCATCCAGCCGGCGCCTTGCTTCCTGTTTGCGAATTTTGTATTTGAGGATACCGGCAGCTTCTTCAAAAATTTCTCGCCTTTCATCGGGACGGTTGTTAATAATTTCATCAACCCGTCCCTGGCCGATTACCGAATATACATCTTTACCCAAACCGGTATCAATGAACAGCTCAGTAACATCTTTCAAGCGGCAGGGAGATTTGTTGATATAGTATTCGCTTTCTCCACTGCGGAATAGGCGCCTGGTGATGGTTATTTCATCGTGCTCAAAATTGAGGAACTCCGAAGCATTGCCAAAAGTAAGGGACACCTCGGCAAAATTGAGCGCCTTCCGGTTTTCACTGCCAGAAAAAATAACTTCTTCCATTCGGTGTCCGCGCAATGACTTTACACTTTGTTCACCAAGGGCCCAGCGGACGGCATCCACCAGGTTGCTCTTCCCACAACCGTTCGGCCCGATAACCGCCGTGATCCCCGGGCTGAGTTCCAGTTCAGCCTTTTCGGCAAATGATTTAAATCCAAACAATTCCAGGCTTTTTAGATACAATAAATTATTCTCCTTGACCCAGACTAAATTTCTTTTTTGCCTTCTACTTAAACCTAACAATTGGCCTGCCTTTAAATCCCGGCAGGCCAGTGTTTTTAAAATATGCCTTCAACTTACCGCGGTTCTACGGTAAATTTTATCGCAGTCCGCTGGGTATCATCAATAACTAAATCTACAAAAGATGGTCGTGCTACCAGGTTGAATCCATTCGGAGCCACATAACCACGAGCAATAGCAATAGATTTAACTGCCTGGTTTACCGCACCGGCTCCAATAGCTTGCACTTCAACTTTTCCGTTGGCTCTAATAGCCGCGGCCAGTGCCCCGGCTATGGCCTTGGGTTTGGATTGGGCTGATACTTTTAACAGTTCCATTTCTTATAGTTTACAGCTCCTCTGTTAGTATTTCGCAATGACTTTAAATAGTGTGATTTAAGGGGTTAAGTTATGCCAGGCTTTTTTTGCCGCTTCCTGCTCAGCCTCCTTTTTGCTGCGTCCCTGGCCGGCACCCACTGACTTAGATGCCAGGAGCACTTCAGCTTCAAAAAGCTTGTCATGGTCGGGACCACTTTCATTAATAATCCGGTAAACCGGGGTAACCGCAAACCGGGCCTGTGCAAATTCCTGGATCAGAGTTTTAAAATCCCGACAGAGGACCCCTTCCTGCAGTTCCTGCATAATCGGTTCATAAAGTTGTAAAACGTACTGGCGACACTTTTCCAGCCCCCTATCCAGGTAAAGGGCACCAATTAAGGCTTCAACAGCATCGGCCATCAGAGAAGGTCGGCTGGGACCACCGCCTGTGATTTCTCCTTTTCCAAGCCGCAGATACTGGCCAAGATTGAGTTTGTAAGCCAGCCGGGCCAGTGAAGCTTCACAAACCAGGTCTGCCCTGAGCTTGGTCAACCTGCCTTCAGGGAAATCAGGATATGAATAATAAAGATAATCGCTAATAATTAATTCAAGCACGGCATCCCCCAAAAATTCGAGGCGCTCATTATGGTTTCCCGGTTGTTTTTTTTCATGAGCATAAGATGTATGGGTCAATGCCTGCTCGATTAAAGCGGTGTCATTAACTTCCCAGCCAATATCGTTTAAAAAAAGCCTGATGTTATCACGCCAACTCATAGATACTCCTTATTTAAAGCCTTATGGAAGATACCTCTTGACTAAAATTGTACCATTAGTTCCGCCGAAACCAAAAGAGTTTGACATGGCCAAATCAATTTTGCCTTCCCTGGCTTCGTTCGGAACATAATCTAAGTCACATTCCGGGTCAGGGTTTTCATAGTTGATTGTTGGATGAATCACCTGATGTTGCATAGACAGCAGGGTGGCAATTAATTCAACCGCCCCTGCAGCACCAAGAAGATGCCCGGTCATTGACTTGGTTGAACTTACGGGTAACTCATATGCATACTGTCCAAAAAGGTTCTTTATGGCCATGGTCTCGATCTTATCATTGAATTCTGTGGAAGTACCGTGTGCATTGATATAATCTACTTCTTCCGACTCAACTCCGGCGCTTTTCAGGGCGCGCTGCATACTGAGGTAAGCACCCCGCCCCTCGGGATCGGGAGCGGTCATATGGTAAGCGTCACCGGACATTCCATACCCTACTATTTCACCATAGATAAAGGCTCCTCGATCGAGGGCATGATCGAGGGGCTCAAGAACAAGAACCCCTGCTCCTTCTCCCATCACAAAGCCATCTCTGTCGCGTTCGAATGGCCGAGAAGCCTTTTCAGGTTCATCATTGCGGGTGGATAAAGCCCGGGCTGAAGAAAAGCCTGAAAAACCAAGATCGCTTATTGTTGCCTCAGCGCCACCGGCCAGCATGATTTCCGCATCACCCCTGGCAACGATGTGCCAGGCATCGCCAACAGTGTGGGTCGAAGTGGCGCAGGCGGTAACCACGGTTGAATTTGGACCGCGCAACCCCAACATTATCGATAAATAACCGGAGGCCATATTAGCGATTAACGCGGGTATTAAAAAAGGGCTTACCCGGCGCGGACCTTTATTATCCAGCACCCTCAATTGTTCTTCAATTGTTTGGATGCCACCTATGCCCGAGCCAACCAGTACCCCGATTTCTTCTTTATTTAACTGGATATTGTCCAATCCGGCATCGTTCCAGGCCTGCAACCCGGCAGCAACACCGAAATGGGTAAAACGGTCTATCTTTTTAGCTTCCCGCTTATCCATATAGCGGGTAGGATCGAAGTCTTTTATTTCACCGGCAATGCGGCAAGGATATTTGCTGACATCATAATTTTCTACCAGCGATACGCCGCTTTTGCCTGTTTTTATGTTTTCCCAGAACTCATTTTTTTCGGAGCCTGTTGGTGAGATTACTCCGATTCCGGTGATCGCTACTCTTCTCACTTTTTCACCTCTACAAGGTTTTAGACTTTTGATTCAATGTACTTAACCACATCACCAACTGATTTGACGTTCTCGATTTCCTGATCGGAAATCTCAAGGTCGAACTCTTCTTCCAGTGCCATAACCAGCTCTACAACATCAAGGGAATCGGCATCGATATCCTCAAAAGTCGTTTCCGCTGTTAGTTTATCGAGAGCTACTTCGAGCTGGTCCGAAATAATTTCTTTAACCTTGTTTTCGACGCTCACTAAATCACCTCCCCCCAACTGCGGTTGTGCTGTATCGAATAATACTGGCAAATTCTACATAGATAAGCTGCCATCCACGGCAATAACCTGTCCGGTTACGTAATTTGCCGATGTGGCCAGAAACAAAACTACTTCAGCAACATCTTCAGGTTTGCCCATCCGGCCTAAAGCAATCCGAGATAAAATTTCATCTTTTACCTGCTCACTTAGAACTCCGGTCATCTCTGTTTCGATAAAGCCAGGGGCTACCGCATTAACCGTTATATTGCGGGATCCCAATTCTTTGGCCAGGGTGCGGGTAAACGATATTACCCCTCCCTTGGCCGCAGCGTAGTTTGCCTGACCGGTATTGCCGTGTATCCCGGCAACAGAGGCGATATTAATAATCCTGCCGCCGCTTTTCTGTTTAAGCAGAGGCCTGAGTATAGCCCTGCAGCAGTTATAAACACCGTTCAAATTAGTATTAATAACATCATGCCATTCTTCTTCTTTCATGCGGACCAACAAATTATCCCGCGTTATGCCGGCATTATTAATTAGTATATCAATTCTTTTAAAATGATCAATAGCGCTTTGCACTAACTGTTCGCACTGGCTGTACTCGGTAACATCGGCTTTCACGGTTACCGCCTTCCCGCCGCTTTCTTCAATTTGCTGTTTAACTGCTTCTGCAGAATCCCGGCTCCCGCTGTAGTTAATTACAACCGAAGCACCGGCTCGGCCGAGCGCCAGAGCAATAGTGTGACCAATACCTCGTGAAGCACCGGTAACTACTGCTGTTTTACCTAACAAGTCCAAAAAAAACACCTCTTTGCTTCATGATCAATAATTTATCATTAAAAGCTTAATTCCTGCCTGGATGGACCTATTAAAAAAATAATGTGTTTGTTAGAACCCATGCTGCATTTTGGACTGTGCCGACTCATCGCAGTTAATAACGGCGACTCAAGCTGCAGTCTTTCGTTTTGGTTAACCTTTAGCATTCGTCATCGGTGGCACAGTTCCCGGGCAGTCTGCCTCCATGCAGGCAGACCAACTGCACCTTTTCTCACTTACCTATTTCAACCGCTTTACCAGCAATTTCCCCTGTCCAAAATGCAGAACAACTTAGTATCAACATAATAAGGCTGTTAGCTATTTAAAAGATTTAGTTTTCTAGACCAAGTTTATCCAGTTCTTCAGTTTTTTCAACAGTTATAGTCTGCTTATCCGGGGCTGTGCGTTTCATCATCCTGGCCGGGGAATTGCCCGGCCCAATACTTATAAAAGCAGCTACTCCTTCGTCAATCATCTTTCGGACGGACTGTTCCCAAAGGATAGGGCTGCTCACCTGTTTGATCAGGTTCTGTTTAATTTGCACTGGATCCTCCGTGTAAAAACCGGTTACATTACACACAACCGGGAGCAGGGGAGGTTTTATCGTAACACTTTTTAATTCTTCCACCATCTTATCTTCTGCCGGCTTAAGCAAAGAACAATGGAATGGAGCGCTAACCTTTAGTTCAGAAATTCTTTTGGATCCTGCTTCGCTGGCCAGTACTTGTGCATGTTCTACAGCTTCCTTATGGCCGGATATAACAATCTGCCCCGGACAATTGTAGTTAGCTGGTGTAACAACTCCTACCTTCTGTGCTTCCCGGCAAATATTTTCAACTTTTTCATGGGGAAGCCCCATTATCGCGACCATTTTGCCTTCGCCTTCGGGAACCGCTTCCTGCATATAAATACCCCTCTTGCGAACCAGTGGCAAAGCTTCTTTAAACGATAAAGCTCCTGCGGAAACCAGAGCACTGTATTCTCCGAGACTTAGCCCGGCCATAGCAGAAGCGCTAACCCCATTATTTTCAAGAACTTTATAAATGGCTACACTCACGGCGAGAATTGCAGGCTGGGTATATTCAGTTTGTTGCAACTTTTCTTCAGGCCCAGAAAATATAATCTCGAGGAACCCGGGACCCAGCACAGCTTCAGCCTGATCAAATACCGAACGCGCTTCAGGATATTTTTCATAGAAATCATGTCCCATCCCGGGATACTGAGACCCTTGTCCGGGAAAGAGGAGTCCTGTTTCTTTTAACATATTTATTAATGCTCCTTTTTAACATTCCATCAAGATACCGCCCCAGGTAAGCCCGGCGCCAAAACCAACCATGGCTACCAGATCACCTTTATTCAGGCGGCCGTTAACCACTTCCTCGTGCATAGCAATAGGGATAGTTGCCGAAGAAGTATTGCCAAGCCTATCAATATTGACCGGAAATTTCTCCGGTGGCAGTTTTAGGTGTTTGCGAACATGATCAATGATTCTCAAGTTAGCCTGGTGGAGGATAATTAGATCCAGGTGGGCAGGTTTAAGCCCTTCTTTTTCAAGCAGGCTATAAAGTATATTCTCCACCTGGCTCACCGCAAATTTAAAGATTTCATTACCATTCATTCTTACATAGTGCATCCGGTTTTGCAAGGTTTCTGAACTGGCCGGATGCTTACTGCCACCAGCCGGTATATAAAGCAACTCGGCACCGCGGCCGTCAGCCTTCAGTGAACAATGTTTTATTCCTCTATCTTCCAAGGTGCTTTGCACAACAGCAGCACCAGCGCCGTCACCAAAAAGAACACAGGTGCTTCTATCTTGCCAATCTGTAACCCTGGTCAATATCTCTGCACCGACAACCAGGATGTTCTTGTAAAAACCACTGCAAATAAACTGATTTGCAACGGTAAGTGCGTAAATAAAGCCGGTACAGCCAGCTGACAAATCCATGGCGCAAGCATTAAACGCATTAAGCCTGGCCTGCAGAAGACAAGAGGCAGCCGGGGTGGGATAATCAGGGGTGACTGTTGCCACCAGGATCATTTCCACCTCTCCTGGATCCAGTCCAGCCCGGTCAAGGGCTTCTTTTGCCGCTTTTTCAGAAAGATCCGTGTTGGAAAACCCAGCTTCTAGTTTGCGTCGCTCTTTGATCCCGGTACGAGAAACTATCCATTGATCACTGGTATCGACCATCTTTTCCAGGTCGTGGTTGGAAAGGACCTGTTCGGGCAGGGCAGCACCTGTCCCGGTAATATAAGCATTGTAATGGCTACTCATCTTCTCCTCCATTGACAACACCGGCAAGCCCGGTTAGGGCATCCTGTAGCTGCCGGGTAACGTTTTTCTTAACAAAGGGATGGACCTGTTTATATAAAGCCTGTTCTATAGATCTTGCCCTTGATGAACCGTGGCATTTTACACAAAGGCCGTCAACACCTAAAAGGGGGGCCCCGCCATAACCTGAATCGTCTATTTTGTTGCGCAAACCGTGAAAAACGGGACGAAGCAGCATGGCTCCCATCTTGTATCTAAGCTTTTTGCTTATTTCCTGTTTAAAAAAACCAAGGATAGTGCGGGAAAGTCCTTCAGTAGATTTTAAAAATATGTTGCCGACAAAGCCGTCACAAACAACCACGTCGGCTACATTGTAAAAAGCATCGGTCCCTTCTACATTACCGCAAAAATCGGGAAGGTAGTCATTTAAAAGCTCATAGGCTTTCCTAACCTGGGCATTCCCCTTATTGGGCTCATCCCCCACATTAAGTAAGCCTACCCGGGGCTCTGAAACCCCGAGGATCTGCTGCGCATAAACCCGGCCCATATAAGCATATTGTACCAGCTGTTCAGGCTTTGCATCCATGTTTGCGCCAACATCCAGGAACAGCACTGATCCTCCGTTAAATGACGGCATGGGGGTCAATAAAGCCGGTCGGCTGATTCCATTTAGTCTTCCCAAAAAAAGCAAGCCTCCGGCCATTAAAGCTCCGGTATTGCCGGCACTCAGAGCAGCATCGGCTTTATTATCCCGGACCATTTGTAATACTTTGACCATGGAGGCATTTTTTTTCTTGCGCACTGCTTTTCCCGGATCGTCATCAGCAGCGATAACTTCATCGGTATGAATCATTTCCAGGCGTTCAACCGGGTAATTTAAACTCTTCAGATGGGTTTCAATTTCACTATGCCGTCCGACCAGGATTATTCCCAGATCATTTATACCATTTAAAGCGGCAACTGCTCCGGTTACTATTTCACCCGGAGCGTAATCACCACCCATTGCGTCTATGGCTACTCGCACCAACCTCCAACACATCCTTTGAATAAGCCGTTTAAAAATAGATACAGTACGCCCATAGTCATAAAACAGGCGTACTGTCTACTAATGCTTAATTAACTTTTACAGCTTCCCGATCTTTGTAGTGTCCGCAATTCAAACAAACCCGGTGGGTGGGTTTTAATTCATGGCATTGGGGACAGGGAACCAGATGGGGTGCGGAAATTTTTTGGTGCGCCCTTCTCATGTTCCGTTTAGATTTAGAAGTTCTTCTTTTTGGAACAGCCACTGTAACTCCTCCTTAGCAGGTTTAATTACCTGATTTATATTCTTTAAGCTTAAGCAACCTAACATCGATCATGTCTTCATCTTTATCACACTGACACGAAGAGTGATTAAGATCAGTACCGCACTTATCACATATTCCTTTACAATCCGGTTTACATAGCGGCCGGTACTCCTGGGCCAGGATAATTGATTGGCGGATATATTCTTCCAGGTAAAGGTTATCACTGCTAATAGTTAACCGGTTTGCAGCCTCTTCAGCCAGACTATCGAGAGCATCTTCATCGGGAAATCCCTGAGTTAACGTAAAAACTTCGTTAAAATCAGCTTTTAAAACCTGAACAAATGGTTCAAGACACCTGGAACAGGATGCTGTAATTGAAGCCTCAAAACTACCGCTGATCAACACTTCTCCCTCACTGTAAGAAGCGTTGAAGTCCAGCTTCAATTTCCCGCCTCCCGGAAAATCAGTGTAGTAATCATCAAGCTCCACCTGGAAACTGTATTTCACAGTTTCGCCTAATTTTGATTTAATGTCAGGCACATGAATAAACATCGTTACACCCCAAAAAACTAAAGTAATTATATAGAGCTTTATTTTCTTTGTCAACACGAACGCAAGCTTAAGCTAGCTTCTTACAAACCCTCGCTCCTGTGAAAGATGCCCCCGCAAAGTCAGAGTTTATAAAGTTTAGTTTACATCGCAGGTTTTTTACCTGAAAAATATGGCTCAGTAGGTTACCCCGTCGACATCATCAGTTTCCGCTGGGGATATTTCTTTAAGATTAATCATGATTTGATTGGGAAGGCAAACAATGCTTTCATAAGAGTGTTCAATCCACCCGGTATGAGAGCAAATAGCCTGAGGGCAAAGTTCCTCTCCCATCGGCAACATTCTCACCCGTCCATCTGCAACCTCGATTTCTGCAGTATGCTGGTTATCTTCGCCAAAGGACAGTTCATACTCGTATGCTTCACCAGGCGAAAGGGAAAGTTCGGCCACCTGCTCATTCTTCAGATGAACTATAGCATATTTCTGCTCCGATGCGCTGACTTCTTGCAGATTAAACCATAACCCAACCAAGCCAGTTACAATAATAGAGCCGATTATAAAATAATCGGCTATTTTTATTCGGATTTTTTGCATTACTGCTCACCTAAAAGTATTATAGCATACCAGGTTGTTTATTGTCTCCATTATTTAATCAGGTAATCAGGCAACACCAGGGCATTTCTTGTGTCCCCTGTTGGTTCGTTTTCAAACATCATTTGATTATCCAAAGCCTAGAAAATATTTTGCTAATAAAAACGGCAAAACAATACTCGTTTTTTATTAGATATGTTATTATAGCAGCAGGCTAATCCGCCTAATTGCTATAGATAAGTGCCGGAGTTTACCGGGCAATTATAAAAATGGCTTGCATCCGGTTGCTCTGCATATAAATTTTCTTTTAATGACCTGGCATCACATCATTATCGGAGGTGAACAGATGACCCCGGAAAATTTTATCAGTGAAGGAGAACAGGATATCTTAAAAGAACTGGCCAATATTGGAATAGGAAATGCGGTCACCGCTTTGTCATCAATGCTCGAAGAGCAAAAAGTAGAGATGGAGGTCCCAGAAGTTATGGTCGCACCTCTTCAGGATGTCCCTGAGTCTTTCGGGGATCCAGAAAACCTGGTGGCCGCGACCTTTTGCGAAGCAGAATCTCCAGACATAGGCCTGGTGCTGGTGTTTGTTCTCCCCTTTGAAGCAGCTCAAAATATGGCTAAAAGGATAATGCCTGAAAACATGGCTGGCGAAAACGAGGCTTCCGAACAAATTGATGATATGGAACAATCACTGCTGATGGAACTGGGTAATATAATCACCGGTTCTTATTTAAATGCCCTATCATTTATGACTGGGTTGACATTTCAGACTTCTCCCCCTAAACTGGGTATCGATATGGCCGGAGCTGTGCTCGGCACAGTGATCGCAGAGACTAAAACAGTGGACGATCAGTTGATTCTTCTCAAAACAGAGTTATATGTAGAACACGAAGAAATAGAAGGAAGCATTATGATATTACCCGACAGCGGCTCTTTGCAAAAACTTGTTGAAGGGTTAGGCGCTGTGTAAATAATTATAAATGTTAATATCGCCCACCATAAAGCAACTAATCATCTGTGCTAAGTTTATATCCTTTTGAGCGATTATGATATAATTGGGACAGGTGATTTTCTTTATTTTTAGGAGGTTAATTGAGAAGTGGCAGAGAAAAAATTACCTTTTGATCAGCAAAAAAATAATATTGTTAAAAATAAACCAAAAGCCCGCAGGAAGAAGCGGAGTATTTTAAAAATATTCTTCCTGGCCTTCTTTTTACTTATGCTAGCCGGCGGCGGTGCAGCAGCCACTGTTGTAGCAAGTTGGATCAATGAGGCCCCGCCGCTTGACCCGGCACGCCTGGATATAGTGGAGACATCCTACCTTTATGATAGCGAAGGAAATGAAATTACAGAACTGCACGATGAACAAAACCGGGTTGTTGTAGGCCTGGAAGAAGTGCCTCAACACGTAAAAAATGCTTTTATCGCAATTGAAGATGAACGGTTCTACGAGCACTTCGGCTTCGACATAACCGGCAGTCTCCGGGCAGCCTACACCAATTTGCGAACCGGAAGGATTGTCCAGGGAGCCAGCACTATTTCACAACAATTGGCCCAGAACGCTTACCTAACCACTGAAACCAGCTATGAGCGAAAAGTCCAGGAAATTTGGCTGGCAATCCAACTAGAACGAACTTACAGCAAAGAAGAAATCCTGGAAATGTACTTAAACCGCATTTATTTCGGCAATGGTGCCTACGGGGTTCAAGCTGCTTCACAGACCTATTTCGGAAAAAGTGTCAGTGAAATTGATCTTGCCGAAGCAGCTATGTTGGCTGGAGCAGTTCGTTCACCTAACTATTATAATCCCATTAATAATGAAGCCGAAGCCGAGTCTCGCATGCGAACTGTCTTGTCCAACATGAAACGTGTAGGTTTTATCAACGAAGCAGAATATCATGAAGCCGCCTACCAGGAGATGGAATATGCAGAATCAAGACGTGGTGAAAAGTACCCTTATCCTTATTTTGTTGATTACGTAATCCACAGAGAACTTTTACAGATATTAAGTGAAATCCCGGCTATTGGATCCCGGGAAGAAGCTTACCGGGCAATTTATACCGGTGGCCTTGAGGTTCATACTACCCTGGATACTTCAATGCAAAGCCATGTTGAAGATATCCTTGGTCAATCGGAATTATACCCGACAACCATGATGATTAACATGGAGAAAGCCAGAGAAATGATTGCCGAGCTCCCCCCCGGTGCCAGCCTAACCCAGTCACAGCTGGAAGAATTAATTGACGAGGAAAAAGGGATTGCCCAGCCCCAGGCAGCAATTGTAATGGCTGACCCGAATACCGGCCGGATCATGGCTCTTGGCGGGGGACGTGAGTACCAAAAAGACAAAGATGAAGTCCTTAGATTTGCTACTCTGCGCCAGCCTGGTTCGGCAATCAAGCCGATTACCGCTTATGGTCCTGCTTTTGAAGAAGGAGTGTTGGCCGGTGCAGGCACACCACTGGACGATTCACCATATTATGTAGAGGAATTAAACTGGTTCCCGGAAAATTTCGACTACAAATTCAGGGGAATGACCCCAGCGAGGGAATCACTTTTTAAATCATACAATATACCCGCCATCCGCACATTTGAAAAACTGGGACCGCAAGTTGGTGCAGAATATGCCCAGGAAATGGGCCTTAAAACTATCCACCCGGATGAAGTAAATAACCTGGCTTTGACCCTGGGTGGCCTGACCAGGGGGGTCAGCGCTATTGATATGGCCCAGGCTTACAGTGTATTTGCCAATTCCGGTTTAAAAGTGGATCTCCATACCGTAGAAAAAGTTATCGACCGCCATGGTGAGGTCATCTACGAAAACAATATAGAACCAAACCAGGTTTTGAGCCCGGAATCAGCCTTCCTGGTTAACGATATTTTGCAGGATTATGTCACAGAATATATTGGAGGCGCCTTGAACATAGACCGTCCTGTAGCTGCCAAAACAGGAACAACAGATGATTGGAAAGATGCTTACCTTATGGCTTATACACCGAATCTGGTCGCATCTTTTTGGATGGGTTACGACGAGCCCAACCTGGGTGGTATCAGGGAAGGTTGGCGTTTTTCCACCGGTATAATGCGCGAGGTTTTCTTAGAAAAATTTGAGACCCTTGAAATTGAAGAATTTGAAAGGCCTGAGGGGATCGTTGAAATGCAAGTTTGCAAACGTTCCGGTAAAGTGCCCAATCGTTATTGTGAAGATGATGACGCCGTAATCAGGGATTATTTCATCGAAGGTCAGGAACCAACCGAAACTTGCAACATGCATGAAGACCGGCGGACTTATAGCCGTCCGGATTATATTGAAACTGACGAACGCTGGTCGGGTGGTGCCGGAAGGGTACCGCAGGATGTCGAGGATACCGATTTAAGGGTAAGCATGCTTGGTGAGCGCGATTATCAAAGCGGTTCAACCACTGACGATATTTCGCTTTTTGACGCTCATATCTTCACCGATGGCATCACTTTGCAGTGGGAATACGAGGGCCCTGATGTAGAAGGCTTTCAACTACAAAGGATTTCCCATGATGATCCCGACGAACAGGCTATTATAGAACTTGACGCCAATAGCCGGCAGCATTCAGACAGTGATATCGAGCTTGACAGCGAGTATACCTACACTCTGTCTGCCCTCTACCCGGATGGTGAATCTTCCGATCCGGCTGAAGTAAGGGTAAGCACCGAAACTGATGAAGATGGTGAAATCGCAAGACAGACCACCGATGAAGGCGCAGTAGTAATCCCTGATGTAACCGGATCTTTTGAGGCTATCGCCAGGGCAAAACTTGAGCGAGAGGGTCTCGTGATAGGATCTGTTGAGCAAGAACACAGCGAGGAAGAAAGCATGAACCGGGTTATCTCCCAACGTCCCGCTCCGGGAACAAGAGTTTCGCAGGGAGACCGGGTAAACTTAGTGGTATCAAAAGGTTCAGAATAGATTAAGCTCTTGCCTTTGGAGCCCCGGGCAAATCTGGCAAAATATTTTTATGCGGTGTTGGAAATAATACCTTTGCACATTTGGCTTATGAGGGTTCATTTTGAAATCAAACTTTTATGGCTCCGGTTTACCAGGGAATGTTTGATTCGGGCTATGCCTTAATTTCTACAATGGTGACCCCTTCCCCACCTTCTCCCGTCTCTCCAGTGCGGAAATTACGGACAAGCTTATGTTCTTTCAGGTAAGGCCACAATCCCTGCCTCAATTTACCGGTACCCTTGCCATGTATAATCTCAACCCGGTTTAATCCAGCCCAGAGAGCATTATCAAGGAGCTTATCAACCAGCGGAACCGCTTCTTCCAGGGTCAAACCACGCAAGTCAAGTGAACCGCTGATTGCCGGCTCTTTTTGGACGTGGTAACCCTTGATGTTTGATGGCACGGTACTCATTTTCTTCTGTTTCTTGGTTTGTTTTTCCCGGTCACTCGGGACTTCTCTCAATTCCCGGGTGGGCACGTTAACCTTAATCGCCCCTACCTGGATTGCTGCTTCATTACCTGACAAAGATATAATCTCCCCTTCCTGCTTCAGGCTATTAATATAAACTGCACGTCCTACAAACAAATCTTCTTCATTTAAAGGCGGCGCGTCAGGGTCTACTTTTTCATCATCCTCCGCTTCTACCTCCCTGCGGAGTTCATGCAAGCTTCTGCGGGTTTGTTCAGCCTGGGCAAGAGGTTGTTCTGCCCCCTCGCTTTTGATCTCCCGCAGCTCTTTAATTAACTGATCAGCGGTTTGTTTAGTCCTCCTGACAATTTGCCGTGCTTCCTCCCGAGCTTCCTTCAAAATATCATCTCGCCTGGCCCGAAGCAGATTGCGCTCTTTTTCCAGTTCTGCCATCATCATTTCTGCTCGGTTTCTTTCCAGTTCAGCTTGTTGGCTGTCCCTGTAATAACGCTGTTGATCTTCCACCAGGCTGGCAATAATCGATTCAACCTGGTCATGGGACCGGTGCATAAAGCTTTTTGCCTTCTCCAGGACTTTTTCCGGAAGTCCCAACTGGCCGGCGATATGAAAAGCATTGCTTTGTCCAGGAATTCCCTGCAAAAGACGATAAGTGGGAGCCAGAGTTTCTAAATCGAACTCCATTGCTGCATTCTGCATTTTTTCCTGAACCTGGGCAAACAATTTCAACTCGTTTATATGGGTGGTTGCGATTGTTAAAGCCCCTTTGTTAGTCAACTCTTCCAAAAGAGCCATAGCCAGGGCAGCTCCCTCGGACGGGTCGGTACCTGCACCAAGCTCATCAAAAAGGACCAGTGAACTGGGACCTGCTTCTTCCACGATTGCAATAATATTTTTCATGTGCCCGGAGAATGTGCTCAGGGACTGAACAATGCTCTGTTCATCCCCGATATCGGTCCTGATTTTCTCAAACACGGTTAACCTGGTATCTTTTTCAGCAGGAACATGAAGCCCGCACTGGGCCATGACTGTCAATAGACCAATTGTTTTAAGTGCTACCGTCTTGCCCCCTGTATTGGGCCCGGTTACTACCAGGGTCTGAGCTTCACCCCCCAACTCAACAGTTAGCGGTACTTTTTCACCACTTAACAGGGGATGAACAGCCTGGTCAAGAATGATGGTATCATTTTCACCCTGAAGTAGCCTGGGTTCAACTCCACCTAACTCCTGGCTCAACCTACCGCGGGAAATTATAAAATCTAGTTCACCGTAGATCTCCCTGTCAGCTGCCAGCTGATCTCCTCCGGAGGCTACCTGGCCACTTAATTGCAAAAGGATCCGTTCAATCTCTTCTTCTTCCTGTTTTTGTAAGGCAGTAAGGGAATTTTGCATTTCAACCACAGGCAAGGGCTCTATAAAAACTGTCGCTCCACTTGCCGACTGATCATGGGCGATTCCATCCACATGCTGACGGTATTCCTGCTTGATCGGCAGCACATAACGCCCTCCACGAATAGTTACCAGGGCATCTTGCAGGTAACGCTGGTAGTGGGAGCTGCGAATGTACTGATCAAGTTTTTCCCTGATTCTGTTTTGTAGCGAATGCTTTTTACGGCGTAGTGATGACAATTCCGCCGATGCACCATCCAAAACATTGCCCTCTTCATCCAGGGCTCGCTTCAAGGAAGCATATATTCCTTCACACAGGTGAATCCTGTTTGCTACCTCTGTCAGTAAAGGATAGAGTTCCCGGTGATCCCGGTTGGTAAAAAATTTCGGCCAGCGTTGGACAGCCTTGATGAATAACATAATAGAAGCCAGTTCAGGACCTGACAACATTGCCCCTTTATTTGCCCTGTCTAAAAACGGTTTAATATCTTCAACTGGCGAAGGATGAAAAGCGTTTTTTGAACATAGTAGCCTGGCTTCGCTGGTTTCCACCTGCCGGTGACCAATTAATTCAGAATCAGCGATAGGATGAAGGCAAGCAGCGATTTCACGGCCCATCGGGCTGACTACCATGCCTTTAAGCTGTTCCCGGATTTGGCTGAATTCAAGCATTTTTATTTCTCTATCTGTAATAATTTCGGGCAAATTTGCTTCACCTCGATAAGTATTTATTCCCTTCTACAATATAACGAAGCATTTTTTCCTTTCCTACTGATAGCCCTATGCGCGGTGTTGCCTTTATCGCACCGATTTTACCTGCGCTTTTATTTTCCAGCAAGTACAAAGGTTTATCTCCTAGATCATGGCCGTCAAAGCTCTTATCGATTGCAAAAGCCTGGCAAAGCTTTCCCGGACCACTTGTCAGGTTAGCTTCAGAACAATTATTGCCACGGTACTTTAACATTAAATCTTCTCCTGTCACCGGTTGAACCGCCCTTAATAAGACCGCTTCACCTTTGCCCTCCAAACCAGTAACCACGTTAAAACAGTAGTGGTTACCGTAGATAAAATATACATAGGCTTTCCCGGGAGGACCAAACATAGTGGCATTACGCTTCGTTTGTCCCCGAGAAGCATGGCAGGCCGGATCACTGCTGCTCAGGTAAGCTTCCGTTTCAACTATAATCCCTTTGATCAAGCCTTCCGAAGTTTCCCTGGCAAGATAGTGACCGAGCAATTCCCTGGCCACCTCTGCAGTATCCCGGAGAAAAAAATCTGTTGTAAACTGCACAGGCCTGAATCCCTCTCATTTTATTTTCAACTGACACCCGGTATTTTAGCGGTTATGCAAAATTATATCAACCCTGCAACAGGCTATCCATGCACAGTTGTCGGGCAAAAAAACCGGCTTCACCCAACCTTGATTTCCGGCAGGGACAAGCCGTAACACGCTAAAACCGGCTAATACCGAGTTTAAGATATTAAGAATTTAAGTTCAGGTAAAAGTCAAGGGCAAATTCCTTGATCGCTTCTGCAGCAGGTGCCAGGTAATGATTGGCAAAAAAGACTATTTCCGATCCCTCCAGGACATCCATAAAAAACTGAAGAGGTATAATTGAAACAGCGGCAATAATTATATACACAAATATCGCCCCGATCAATACCCCCATCACAGTTCCGGCCAAGCGGTTAAAAAACCCGATTACCGGTATCCGGTTAATCCACTTGAATCCGCTGGAAAACAAGCGAAAAACAATGCTGAAGATTAAAAACAGCAAAAGAAAAGTGATTACCCCGGCTATCAACTGCGGTGCCTGTTCCAGGGCTATTTCCAACCCCAGATTTTCAATCACTTCATGATGGGGAATAATATTTTCCGGATCGATATATTCAGCCAAAGCTTCACTGAAAAGCCGGCTGCCCCAAAAAGAAAGGATAATTACCACAATGAAACCAAATATATCGAATACTTGCTTAATCAAGCCCCGTGAAAAACCGTTAATCACATGCAGCCCTAAAACAACAAGGAGAAATATATCAAACCAATTCATTGTCTCCACCACTTTCTTTTTGGTCCCCCGGATTATCCGAAGAATCTTCTTTTTCCTCTCTTAGCCTGATCAGCTCATCAGCAAGATTAAGGGCAGTCAGCACAGCGATCCGCTGTTTGCTCATCTGGATATTTTTTTCTGCTAAAGATTTCATCAGCTGATCTACATGGCTGCCGACCCGGTACATATATTCTTTGGAAGAAGAACTTCTTAGCACATATTCTTCCCCCATGATATTCACAGTAACCCTGTTTTTTTCATTATCCTCCATCTATCTCGCCCGTCCTTTCGGTTATCCGGCTGCAGATTCAAAAACCGTTACCCGGCTTATACTCTTGGTAATATGTTTGATGGAGATCTACTATTGGTCTATTCGCGGTATCGCGCTTAATATCCTGCTTCTTTTAGCTCCTCAAAACTGCACCCAGGTTAAACAGGGCTTTTTCTATACTTTCTTGGGCTTGATTCACTTCTTCATCAGTTAAGGTTCGGTTCTCCAACCGGAAGGTAATCGAATAAGCCAGGCTGCGCTTTCCTTCAGGGATCTGTTTTCCTTCATAAAGATCAAATAGCCTAACCCTGCTAACCATTTTCCCGCCTGCTTCCCTGATTGTTTTTTCCAGTTGTTCAGCCGAGATTTCTTTGGAAACTACTATAGCCAGATCCCTGGTTGCCGCCGGATAGCGGGACAGGGGAACTGCTCTTGGCACCAGGTTAGCCCTTTTTTCCATAAGCGAAAGGTCGAATTCGCCAACGGTGACAGACTGGTCAATCGAAAAGGCCTCCGCTACATCTGGATGGAGCTGGCCCAAATAACCCAGTTCCTCCCCTTTAACTTTTACAACAGCACAGCGGGTGGGATGAGTAAAAGGCATTTCCGCCGGCACAAATTCAACTTCTTCTATCTGCAGCCGATTGAAAAGATTATCCAAAACCCCTTTTACTGTAAAAAAGTCGGCTTCCCGGGAAGGAACTGCCCAGTTTTGTTCAGGAATCACTCCGGTAGTGGCCACCCCCAATTTAGCCTTTTCCAGAGGCAGGTCTTGCAACGGCAGTGTGTCCGCTTCAAACACAGATCCAATTTCAAAAAACCTCTGGTTTAATTCCCGGTGGCTGATATTTTGGTGAATTACCTTCAACATACCGGGCAATAAAGTGGTGCGCATAACCCCCTGTTCTTCGGAAAACGGGTTTTGCACCGGTATGCTTTTCATCTTCGGGTCATCATTTGGGAACCTCAACCGAACCAGGTTTTCAGGATTAATGAACGAATAAGTAATGCATTCATAAAAACCTGCAGCAGTAAAGATATTTTTAACCAGGTTGTGCAGTCTTTCTTGCATGGTTGGTCGGTTTTCAAGCATTTCACCACGCGGCAGGGTATAGGGAATCTGGTCATAGCCGTACAATCTGGCTACTTCTTCAACCACGTCTTCTTCAATTAACACATCGCCGCGTCTTAAGGGAACTGTAACCTCAAGCTCACCTTCCTCGCCACTTTTTACAGTAAAACCAAGCTTGTTTAACAAAGAGGAAATATTTCCTTCAGGGATTTCCGCACCCAAAATCTTATTGATTCTCTCAGGGCAAACCTTTATTGACACAGGTTTAGCGGGAGTTAAATTTTGATCAATAACCCCCCTAAGCACTTTGCCGTCTGCATACTTATTCATCAACAAGGCAGCACGGTCCTGTGACCAGAGTGTTGCTTCCGGATTCACCCCCCTTTCAAAACGTTGCGAAGCTTCAGAAGGCAGGTTATAACGTCGGGCTGTCCGGCGAATATTTGTTGGATTAAAACCTGCGGCTTCAATCAAGACTTCTTGAGTGGCATCAGAAACTTCCGTATTTTCACCGCCCATCACGCCGGCAAGACCAATCGGGATTTTACCGTCAGTAATAACAAGAGTTTCAGGATTAAGCTTCCGCTCAACTCCGTCTAAGGTTACCAGGTTTTCGTCTTCCATGGCTCTTCTTACCACAATTTCATTACTTTGGAGCAACCCCATATCGAAAGAGTGGAGGGGTTGACCGAATTCCCACATTACATAATTGGTTATATCCACAACATTGCTTATTGGTCGAATTCCAGCTTTTAACAACCTCAACTGCATCCATAGGGGTGATTTTTTGATCGTTACGTCCTTCACCGCCCGGGCAGTGTACCGGTGACAAAGGTCTGGATCTTCTAGTCGCACACTAATAATTTCTTCCAGGGGTGTTTCAGTTTCCGGTGGGGCCATTGGCGGGAACTTAACTTCAGCCCCGGTTAAGGCTGCTGCTTCATAGGCCATCCCGATCATGCTCAAGCAATCAGGACGATTCGGAGTCAGGTCCAGTTCGAGTATTTTATCGTCAAATCCTAATACCTGATCTACTGGTTCACCAACTGTTGCTGTTTGATCAAGAATTAAGATTTCATCTTCAGATCCAAGTTCCAGCCCCAGTTCCTGGGCAGAACAAAGCATGCCTGAAGAAGCGGCGCCATGAATAATTGTTTCTTCAATTTTCCGGTTTCCCGGAAGAGTCGACCCGGGTTTGGCTACAGGCACCTTGTCACCTTCCCCCATATTTTTTGCCCCGCAAACAATTTTCAACACCTCTTTGCCCACATCGGCATCAACCAGCACCAGGTTGCTTTTTCCAGGGTGCGGCTCCAGTGCTTTCACTTCACCCACCACTACTTCCGGCATAGAGGGACCAAAAGTTTCGACAGACTCGACTTCCACCCCAGAAAGGGTATAAAGCTCAGCCAATTTTTCAGCAGGCACCCCCGGATCTATATAATCTAACAGCCAGTTATAAGGAACACGCATCTAGTTATCCTCCTTTTAATCGGTAGTTTAGTTTCTCTGGATCTGCTCAGCCTCTACCAGGATATTGATAAAACACATTAAAATTATAGTTTTAAGGTTTGCCGGTATTAATTTTTTTAGGTTGAGCATTCACATATACTATACTTAAGCGTCTACTTGTTTTTTTATCCAAACTGCTTCAGAAAGCGTAAATCGTTGGAAAAAAAGAGGCGCAAATCGCCTATGCCATACTTAAGCATGGCGATGCGTTCCACACCCATCCCAAAAGCAAAACCCTTGCACGCTTTGGGATCGTAACCGGACACTTCAAGTACGCGGGGATGGACCATACCGGCACCAAGAATTTCAAGCCAGCCGGTACTTTTACAAACCCGGCAGCCTTCACCCCCGCACATAATACAGGAGATGTCTACCTCGGCACTGGGCTCGGTGAAAGGAAAGAAGCTGGGACGAAAACGAACCTTCTGGTCAGGTCCGAACATCTCACGGGCAAACAAGTGCAAGGTTCCTTTTAGATCAGCAAAAGTAATATCAGAATCTACCGCCAACCCCTCGCACTGGTGAAACATCGGTGAATGGGTGGCGTCATCATCACGCCGATAAACTTTGCCCAGGCAGATTACCCGGACCGGTAGTTTTGGGGCTTGCTTTTCCATGGACCTGATTTGCACCGGGGAAGTATGCGTGCGCAGTAAAAATTGCTCTGTAATATAGTATGAATCCTGCATATCCCGGGCTGGATGATCGGCCGGTATGTTCAAAGCTTCGAAATTGTAATAATCGCTTTCTATTTCCGGGCCATAAGCCAGCTGAAAACCAAGGCCAACAAATATTTCTTTAATCTCGTCCTGGACCAGGGTTAGAGGATGTTTTTGTCCCAATGTTGCAGGAGTGCCCGGAAGAGTAACATCGATCCGTTCTTTTTCCCATTTTTCCTCTTTCTGCGCATCACGCAGCTCTTGCTCTTTAAGCTCAACAGCCCGTTCCAGTTCCTCCCGTAAGGCGTTTGCTTTTTTCCCGATTACCGGCCGGTCCTCCGGCGGAGCGTTACCCAGGCTACGTAATAGCTTGGTCAACTCACCCTTCTTCCCCAGAAAACGTACTTTTGTAGCTTTAAGCTCGTCCAGGTCATTTACTTCTTCAATGTTTTGCTTTGCTTCGTTTTCCAGCTCCTTTAATTTGTCAAGCAACTCCAGACACCTCCATGTAGATAAAAACAGGTAAATAAAAAATCCCTCAAATAGAGGGACGAAAGAACTTCTTCCGCGGTACCACCCAGTTTAGCCAGATCGGTTAGCTCGCTCAAAAGTTCGATAACGGGAACACCGCAACCAACCTACCAGGCATTTTAAGCCCTTCGGTGGTAAGCTCCAGAGCGAAATTCAGCACGGGGCACCGGGTTTGCTTGCAGTCTATGGCAAAGCCTCCCTGGTCGGCACCGTAACCCGTAAACTTACTTAACTCCTTCATAGCCTTGCTTATAAAAATTTAATAGCATTATAGCATTAAGCCGGCAAAGCTTCAAGAAGATTAGCTGCTGCGACAACGAATAATTTCATACATAATTACGGCTGCGGCTACAGCTGCATTTAAAGATTCTACCGGTCCCAGTTGCGGAATGGATACTTCTAAGTCTGCTTCAGCAATAAGTTCATCATCTATCCCATCCGCCTCATTGCCGATGATCAGCGCACAATTGTCCTTGTAACCGGCAGAATAATGGGCTTGTGCTGAAGCAGCCGAAGTAGCTATAACCTGGACTCCCCGTTCTTTTAAATCCCGGATCAACTTTAGCGGATCTTCTGTTTGCTCAGGCCACAGGTAAAATATCGCACCGGCTGTAGCCCGCAGCACCTTAGGACCATACGGATCAGTACTCGCAGGGGTGTAAAAAAGAGCATCCACCCCGGCAGCAGCGGCAGTACGAATTATTGTCCCCATGTTTCCAGGGTCCTGTAAACGGTTCAGGATCAGGGCCAATTCGGGGATATTCGTTAATTCTTGCTTGTGAACAGGTCTATTAAAAATAAAAATTGCCGCAACCGGCTGAGGAGTTTCTGTCTCTGTAATTTTTTTAAAAAGCTTTTGGGGTAGGATAAAATGCCTAACCTGCTGGGGGTAAATAGCTAACCAGCCTAACCCTTCTTGTTCATAATACTCCCGGGTATAAAAAAAAGCCCTCGGGGTTAATCCGGCTCTAAGTGCTTCAGAAACCAGGTTAAACCCCTCCAGGGCTATTTGCTGTGTTTTATGTCTGTAGCGGGGATTATTCTGCAGCTTAACAAATTCTTTAAGCATCGGATGGCTGCCGCTTGTAACCTGTGTAGGTTCCATCTATACCCCCAGGATTTTCTCATTCCCAGTGTTGCTAATAAATTAAATAGGCAATTTAATTTTTTTCTTTGGCAACTTCAACTAGCCGGGCAAAAGCTTTTTTGTCATTAACTGCCAGGTCGGCAAGAACTTTGCGATTAATCTGGACATCCGCTTTTTTCAACCCGCTGATGAACCTGCTGTATGACATTCCGCTGGCCCTGGCTGCAGCGTTAATCCGGGCAATCCATAATTTACGAAAATCCCTTTTACGCTGCCTCCGATCTCGGTAGGCATAAGCCAGCGATTTCATAAGCTGCTGGTTGGCAATCCTGAACAGCTTGCTCTTCGAACCGTAATAGCCCCTGGCAAGCTTTAATATTTTTTTACGCCTGTTGCGGGCGACATTACCTCTTTTGGTGCGAGGCATAATCAATCAACCTCCCGTTTATACGATATTATATTCGGTCTTTGAACTATCAAATAACTATTGGCAGCAGTAATTTAACGGACAAGCTGCTTAACCCGCTTAACATCAGCAGGTTTAACCATTGTGGACTTGCGCAGCCTTCTTTTCTGAGAAGGGCTTTTTCTGCGCTTTAAGTGACTGGCATAAGCCTGGCTGCGCTTGTAATTACCCTTTCCGGTTTTTTTAAACCGTTTCGCAGCACCGCTGTGTGTTTTCATTTTAGGCATTGGAACAACAACCTTCCTCTTCTACTGTGATTTAGGCGATAAAATCATAATCATATTGCGCCCTTCCTGCTTGGCCTGCTTTTCCACCACACCATAATCGGAAAGCTCATCAGCCAGTTCTTTGCAGAGACGCTGGGCGATTTCCGGGTGAGTTATTTCCCGGCCTCGAAACATCACCGTGACTTTTATTTTGTCACCTTTTTCTAAAAACTTTTGCCCTCTTTTTGCCTTGACATCAAAATCATGTTTATCAATATTAGGCCGCATTTTGATTTCCTTGATTGATGACGTTTTTTGTTTTTTCTTTGCTTCTTTTTCCCGCTTGCTCTGTTCATACTTGTGCTTACCGTAATCCATCATTCGGCAAACCGGCGGCCGCTCATTAGGGGCAACATTGACCAGGTCCATTTTCTTTTCCTGGGCTAGATCAAGAGCTTCCTCGGTTTTCATTACCCCGAGCTGGTTTCCATCCGGATCAATAACCCGCACTTCCCGGGCTTTAATTTGTTCATTCACGAACAAATTTTTACTGATATCGTTTCACCTCCAAAAATTTAAGAGCAGGGGCTACCGCCTGCTCTTAATATCCTTAAGCATCTATGGATAAACCCTGGTAACAGTATTATAATACGTCTCAGGGTGAGAAGCGGTTACTTCTTCTTCAATACTTTTTTTTCCTATTTGACTATACCAAATTAAACTGGCCAGGTCAAATACTTTTTTCTACAATTTCTTTTTTCAGTTTGTCGATAAATACCTCGATATCTTCAGGACCAAGATCGCCCTGGTCGCGGCGTCGCACTGCAACTTTGCCGCTATCTGCTTCCTGGTCACCGACCACCAGCATATAAGGAATCTTTTTCACCTGGGCCTCCCTGATTTTGTAACCCACTTTCTCGTTGCGATCGTCAAGCTCAACCCTGATATCTTCCCCTTTTAGTTTTTCATAGATATGCCGCCCGTAATCGTGGGTACGCTCGGTAACCGGGATGACACAAACCTGAACAGGAGCCAACCAGGCTGGAAATTTCCCACCGTAATGCTCGATCAGCAGGGCCAAAAGCCTTTCCATGGCTCCGTAAATAACCCGGTGAATAACTACAGGACGGTGTTTTTCACCATCTTCACCAACATAGGTCAGATCGAATTTTTCAGGCATCTGGAAATCAAGCTGGATCGTACCACACTGCCAACTTCGTCCCATACAGTCTTCCAAGTGAAAATCTATTTTCGGGCCGTAAAAAGCTCCGTCCCCTTCATTAATCCGGTAGGAAATATTTCTTGATTGCAGGACCCGCCCTAAGATTGAAGTAGCTTTGTCCCACATTTCTTTTGTTCCCATAGCTTTTTCCGGCATGGTGCTTAGTTCCACCCGGTAGTTAAAACCAAACATGGTATAAAAATGATCCATTAAATCTATAACTCCACCCACTTCTTCTTCTACCTGGGAGGGAAGCATGAAAATGTGGGCATCATCCTGGGTAAAAGATCTTACTCTTAACAAACCCTGCAGAGTCCCGGAAAGTTCATGGCGGTGGACAATCCCCATCTCAGCAATTCGTCGGGGAAAGTCCCGGTAACTGTGCATTTTAGAGCGGTAAATCAACATTGCCCCGGGACAGTTCATCGGCTTTACAGCGTAATCCTGCTCATCAATGTTGGTAAAATACATGTTTTCTCTAAAATGATCCCAGTGTCCCGATTGCTCCCATAAACTACGGTTCAAAATTAAAGGTGTTTTTATTTCTTCATAACCGGCCCGGCGGTGCTCCTGGCGCCAGAAATCGGTAAGTTCCTGCCAAACTATCGCCCCATTGTTGTGCAAAAAGGGGAATCCAGGTGCTTCTTCGTGCAGGCTGAAAAGGTCCAGTTCCCGGCCCAGTTTACGGTGATCTCTTTTCTTAGCTTCTTCAAGCATGTGCAAGTATTGGTTAAGCTGTTCTTTTGTAGGAAATGCAGTGCCGTAAATGCGCTGCAGCATCGGGTTCTTCTCATCACCGCGCCAGTAAGCCCCGGCGAGCCCGGTTAACTTAAATGCTTTGACCATGCCGGTATTGGGCAGGTGCGGACCGGTGCAAAGATCGATGAATTCACCCTGCTCGTAACAGCTGATTACTTCTTCCTCGGGCATTTCTTCAATCATTTCCTGCTTATAGGTTTCGCCCTTTTCCCGGAAGAGATCTAATGCCTCTTCTTTTTTTATCTCGCGGCGCTTGATCGGTAATTTTTCTTTGACAATTTTCTTCATTTCCTTCTCAATTGCTTTCAAGTCATCCGAAGAAATCGGTTCCGGAAAATCAAAGTCATAGTAAAATCCGTTTTCAATAGCCGGGCCTATACCAAGTTTTACTTCCGGGTAAAGCCTTTTTACAGCATGTGCCAGCACATGGCTGGCGCTGTGCCTGTAAACTTTTGCGCCGATGGGTGAATCGAAATCGACAAAAGTAATTTCGCTGTCTTCCGGTATAGGTGCATTTAGGTCACACTCCTCACCATCGACCAGTACCGCAACCAGATTCTTATTTTCAGCTGTCTTTTCCCGGTACAAATCCATACAGGTAGTTCCTTCCGGGTATACAGCTTCTTTTCCGTCGTCTAATTTCACCTTTATCTGCAATCCAAGTGAGGCCTCCTTCTGATCTGTTGTTGCTTTCATAAAATCATAAAACTTAGAGACGTCTATGTCAAGTTAATCAGCACAGCCTTGCTGATTACTGCCGGCTAACTCTTCAAATTTAAGGCCAGAGGCATTATCTCAATTTCAGCCGGGGCCTTCCCCGGTTGCTCTCCATCAAGGTTTAGCAAAGCTGTTCCTGATGAATCAATCTTTAACGAGCGCCCCCTTAAAAATTTAATCTTTGGGTTATCAATGTGGCTGCCCCGGTATACTCCGGGAAGGTTGAAAATCAATTCTTTTTTGCTCAAGTTATGCAAAATCACAATATCAAGTTGGCCATCATCCATTCGGGCAGCAGGTGCAATTTTCATCCCTCCGCCAAAATAACAACCGTTGCCAGCCACAGCCACTGTAACCGGTCCATCATAAATCAGCTTGTCTTCAACAGTTATAGTCATGGGCTGGTTGCGATATAATAGAAGGCTGACAATAGTGGCCCATAAAAATGAAATGAATCCGCCCATAACCTTGCTGGTTCGGTTTACCCGGGCTACTGTATCACCATCTAACCCCAGGCCAGCTACATTGATAAAATAGCTAATTTCTTCCGTGCCTTCATTGCTAATATACCGGGCCCTTCCCAAATCGATTGTTCGTACAGGGCTTTTCACAATATGTTTAACTGCTCCGGCAAAATCTTTGGGGGTACCAATAGTGCGAACTAAATCGCTGCCAGTTCCGGTTGAAATAAAAGCAATGGCGGCATCCTTATTTATTGCCCTGCCGTGTTCGAAAAAACCGTTAACCACTTCATAAGCAGTCCCGTCACCGCCAACCGATATGATCAGCTCGTACCCTGCATGCAAAAACCGGCGTGTCATTGCTGTTGCATCCCCGGCTTTCCGGGTAAAATTAAATACAATAGGCAGGCCTTCCCGTTCGAAAGCGGCAGCGATTTCCGGCCAGCGGCGGCCCGCTTTCCCGTGGCCGGAAGCAGGGTTCACCACTACCGCGGTTTTAACTGACTGCAAACAACGCACCTCTTTTCTTCTGCATTAAAACCGGCGGGCTATAAACAGGAAGGGCTCGGCTGGTAATCCTGTTTCCCGCCGTAATTTATTGAGACAATTAAGCTTATACTTTCGATGATTTACAATATATTTCCTGCCCAAAAACTATAATATGAGATAATAAAACAAGTCCTTTTTATCCGGCGATTAAACCTTCCACATATTCCTTAATCAAATCCCTGGTTTCTCTGAACCGTTCCATTATTTCAGTCTCGGACCCTTCACCAAATGAAGGATCAGATAAGGGCCAGTGACGTTTTTCTACACCTGTCGGAACAACAGGACAATTTTCATGGGCATCACCGCAAAGAGTGATCAACAAATCTGCACTCTTAAGCATTTCCGGGCTCAACCGATCTGATGTCTGGCCGCTTATATCAATACCTGCTTCCGCCATCACTTCTATCGAACGGGGATTAACCCCTGCGGGATTGGTGCCGGCGCTTTCAACCACATACTTATCTCCGCCCAAAGCTTTCAAGAAACCTTCAGCCATCTGACTACGCACCGAATTGCCGGTGCATAAAAAAAGTACATTGCGCTTGTCTACCTGCTTAGCCATAACTACCGCCCCTTTTATCATCAAAATTTGCAATTTAACTTTAAACCAAACTCCTTGCCAGATCACATTATCTATGTTACTATATGGGCACTTACTCATATAGTAATACTAATCTATCTCTCTGTAAAGAGGTGAATTAATTGGAAGAAAACCTTTACCTGGATCAGGCAGAAATGTTAAAGGCTTTGGCTCACCCTACCAGGCTGCAAATCCTGGATCAACTGCGCGACGGTGAAAAGTGCGTTTGTAAAATTACCCCGGAACTCCGGATGGAACAGTCCAATGTTTCCCGTCACCTAAATGTATTAAAAAAGGAAGGCCTGGTTGTTTCCAGGAAAGAGGGATTAAAAGTATTCTACAAGGTCAGCGATCCCAAAATTTTCGACATCCTGGAAGCAAGCAAAGAACTGCTAAAAAAATACTGGGACAAAAAACGAAAAATTATGGTTTAATTTCAAAAAACTGATAAGGAGAGATTATCTATGAAAATTAAAATCCTGGGACCCGGATGCAAAAACTGTGAAAAGCTGGAGCAGGAAGTACAAAACACCCTGGCAGAACTAAACATTTCTGCCGAGGTAGAAAAAGTTGAAGATACCAACAAAATCATGGAATACGATGTTTTTATGACCCCCGGGCTGGTGATTAACGACAAAGTCAAAGTAGCCGGTAAAGTACCCAAGCAAGAACAGATCAAAAAGTGGATCCAGGAAGAACAGTAATAACCCTGGCAGCGCAAATGGAGTGATAAACAGATGGACAACATGCGAAAACTATTTATCCTGGCCGCAATATTTCTCGCGGTATATTTCATCCCCTTTGATCACCACAATATCCAGGCTTCCATCATGGAAGCTTTTTTCCTGCTGCAGTATTATGTTCAAGAGCATGTCCTGCAGACCCTGATTCCAGCCTTTTTCATCGCCGGGGCAATTGCCAACTTTCTATCCCAGGGCTCTGTAATCAAATATTTTGGTGGTGGAGCACACAAAGCCCTGGCTTACTCTGTAGCTTCCGTTTCGGGCAGCGTGCTGGCCGTTTGTTCCTGCACGGTCCTGCCCCTGTTTACCGGAATCTACCGAAAAGGCGCCGGCCTTGGCCCGGCTATCGCTTTCCTTTATTCGGGGCCGGCTATTAATATCCTGGCCATTATTCTTACCGCCAGGATCCTGGGCTGGGAACTTGGCCTAGCCAGAGCTGCAGGCGCTGTAGTTTTTGCCATGGTGATTGGGCTTATCATGGCCTTACTTTACCGCAGAGAAGAACAGGAAAGAACTGAATCAACAATGCAGGGCATGGGCGAAGAAGAACAAGTTCGCAATCCTTTGCAAAACCTTGGATTCTTTCTCACACTCATTTTGATCCTGGTCTTTGCCGCCCTGGGACAACCACAAGAAACAGGTGGGTTGTGGCACACCGTCTACCAGTTCAAATGGTACCTGGTGGCAATACTTTTGCTTGTTTTAGGCTTTATGGTCTGGCGCTGGTTTGACCGGGAGGAAAGAGTCTCCTGGGTTGAATCCAGCTGGGATTTTACCCAGCAAATCCTGCCTTTGCTTTTTGCCGGGGTGCTTGCTGCTGGTTTCCTGATGGGACGCCCCGAAAGTGATGCCGGTTTAATTCCTGTCCAATACATCGAGGCGCTGGTAGGCGGAAACAGCTTCCAGGCCAACCTGGTTGCATCCCTGATCGGGGCTTTCATGTATTTTGCCACTTTGACCGAAGTACCGATTTTACAGGGTTTGCTCGGCTCCGGAATGGGACAGGGACCGGCCCTGGCCCTGCTTTTAGCCGGACCGGCTTTAAGCCTGCCCAATATGCTGGTTATCCGCAGCGTGCTGGGAACTCGTAAAACCATTATCTTTGTGATTCTGGTGGCTATTATGGCCACCATTTCGGGGATGATTTTCGGCACAATTATGGGTGATTAAAGCAAGTTGGCCTTTAATAAGGAAGGGCAATTTTCTTGGAAGCAAAGTAACCAATTTCGAAAATCGCGAAAACCTGGATTGTCAGCGGAAATATTAGAAAAATAAGGGGATAGCCGAAATTTATCCTGTTTCTTTAAGCCATTGATCGAGCTTTTGAGCCGTTTGAGGGTGATCTTTTTCAGCCATAGAGCGTAAGTAGTCTAAATCCAAGGAGTCGAAATGCACTTTAAGCATACGCAATCCCCATTCACAATCTGATGAAGAGGTCCAATGTACACAAGCGCGAAGTCGATCTAAAATAATATCCTCGATCCCGATCACATAAAGGTGTTTTTCACTTGGCAGCTCCAACTTGATAATTTTATTTTCATCGGCTCCTTCAAGCCGACTATCCGGGATCTCAATAGCAACATCTAATTCGGAATGATACCAGTGACGACCTTCACGGGAAAACCCGAGCTGTTCTAAAATGTTTCCGGCAAGATCTCTGCCTTTTGTAACTAAATCAATGTCCAGCGTTGTATAATGGCCCCTGGTATATATTTCCACTGCAAGTCCTCCCACCACTACAGGTGTAATCCCATGGACTTCCATTAAGCCTGTAATGATTGCAGCAGTTTCGGTCATCACTGCAAACCGGTTTTTCCCAAATAATTTCTGCAAATCCTGCCTGGCCTTTTCAATCGAATTCATAGTACCATTTTCTCCTGCTTATTTTTTTTACTTTCCCCCTGGCGATGTCATTTTTCCATTTTTTTATACAGAGTAAATCTAAAAGAGCTTGTTCTTCTTTATTTCGCGGGCGCCGCCTGTATTTTCTCCGGCGACCGGATGCAAGCATAGCACTATTTATAGCAGGCATTTTTTCTTGAATTCTTGCTTCTAATTCACTGCTTTTCCATCTGCGCATGTGACTCACCCCTGATTGTTCCGGATATGCCGATATTACCACATAATAACTATCTTTACAAAATTAATACCGGGAGTTATAACCCCCGGTATATTTTCCCTCTAACAAAACATAAGGGCTTTACTTATTGCTCTGAATTATTCTATCAGCTATCCTAGACCTCTTAACCCTTTTCTTTTTTAACAAACCAGTGCCGGGTTTTCAAACATATCTGCACCAGGATCAACATAATCGGCACCTCGATAAGCATACCGGTAACCGCTGCCAGGGTTGCCCCGGAATCAATACCAAACAGGGTTATCGCCATGGCTATCGCCACTTCAAAGTGGTTGCTGGCCGCTATCTGGGAAGTGGGAGCGGCATCTTCATAGGTAAGGCCAATTTTCTTGGAAGCAAAGTAACCAATCCCGAAAATCGCGAAAATCTGGATAGTCAGCGGAATTAGCACAAAAAGCACCAGCAGTGGATTGGCAAGCACAATCCCTGACTGAGGACTGACAATAGCTACGATAGTAAACAGCAGGGCTGCAGGTGAAACATAATGCAATTTGCCGGTAAGCCTTTCAAACGCTTCCTTACCCTTTCTTTCAAGATATATTTTCCGGGTATAATAACCTGCTACCAGGGGCACTCCAACATAAGCCAGCACCCCGAAAGCCACCCTGGCTATGGGCACGGGAACATCGGCAATGGGAAGCAGCAGGACCGCCAGGGGCCCGTACAGGACTACCATTGTCAAGGAGTTGATTGCCACCATTACCACCACATGGCCCATATTGCCCCGGGACAGGTAGCCCCAGACCAAAACCATGGCCGTGCAGGGGGCTACACCCAAAAGAATCATCCCGGCCATCAATTCGCTGCCCAGGTCGTATCCGACAAAATCAATAAAGATAACCCTGAAAAAGAGCCAGGCCACAAAAGCCATTGTAAAAGGCTTAACCGCCCAGTTTAAGATCAGGGTGGTGGCCAGAGGTTTTACGGTTTTACCGGCCCTGATAATTTCCCTGAAGTCGGTTTGGACCATGATGGGATAAATCATTAAAAACAAGGCTATGGCCACAATAACGGGATAACCCATTATTTCGAAGGCCTCAAAATAATCTGTGATCTGAGGAAATGCTTCTCCTAAAAATAATCCCACGACAATACAAATTGCTACCCATAAAGTCAGATAACGTTCAAAAAAACCAAGCTTGTGTTCTTCAGTCATCTGATTCCCTCCTCAGCAATTACAAAAACAAAAAAAGAGAGTAACGAAATTTGTGTCTCTTTGATACAAGATTATAAATTAGCATATTTTAGCAGCCCTTTTTCGTTAATATAACGTTACCGTCTTTGTCTTTGACTGTTAGCTGGCACAAGGCACAGCTATCCGGGACAGCGCCTTCTACAGCCTGCTTTTTTATT
>CAYXQO010000005.1:0-75295 GCA_964467475.1 uncultured Syntrophomonadaceae bacterium | reverse complement strand
AAACCTTGCCTGCCGGACCCCTGTAATTGTCTTTTATGCCCATTTTAAAACTCCCTTCATCCCTATTATACAATATCTCGGGACCGCTATTCTACTCTAGTATTTTCTACCCCCGGGGGTGTTTTTCCCACCGCCTTGCGCAGATCGCCCATGTTGAAAAGTTGTAATTCGTGACTTTTCAATCGTCTTTGCAGTCACTTTGAGTAAACTTAATCTCTGAAATTGGCGGAGTCCATTTTCATGGTTAAGCTGTCAATAACAAATCTATCAGATATTTATAAAAAAGCCCTGGTTTGAAGGATAGTACTTTAAATACAGACTGCCGGTTAATCCTTAGTTTCAGGCCCGAAAGGCGGCCCAAATATCTCCCAGAATTTCCTAAACCGCTCTTCCAGTTCTTCCTGCCAGGCCTTCTTTTTGCAATCAGCGTCCTGCAGGTAACAGAAATAATCGCGGGCAATTTTCGCCCGGGTTATCTGCTGTTTTAGGTTCCCAGACGAAAAAAGGCTGGGCACTACCTGCCCGCCTTCTAAATGGATAAAACACTGGGGCTCTTTTTTGCCCGGGGTTCCCGGCGCATCTTTAAGGTCAACTATGGAGTCTAAGTTAACGTAACCGATTGCCCCGTCGTAGAACCCCAGGGGAGAGCGCATTTTAACCGGGATAAGGATAATGAAACGGTTTATACAAAGCGGCACGTACTGGCTGCAGGCCAGGTAGTTGCCGTAGTTCTTGCGCAGCGCTTCCAGGTCCACACTAAATTTTTTAGCGATATATTTGAGCAAGGACCTGGTCCGCCTGTTATCGAGGATTACTTCCCCGTCTTTATAATATATTTTACTTGCATTGCCCCCGTTAGGACCGTAGCACGGTTCAAGGGCTGTTATTTTCTGATTTTCTATATTCACTTTTTCCATTCCCCTTCATTATTTATTAATCAAACCAGGGCCTTTTTACCCGTTATGGCAAGATAAATAAAACCAGCTCTAACCTTTTTTCTTCCCTCCTTTCTGTAAGCTGTGAAGCAGAACACAATAAATATATTACCCCGACCTTTTAAGAAAGTCAATACTTTTTTAAAAAATTATACTAGAGTTCTCAAAAAATATATTGAAAGTTTAATTAAGTTGTAATCGCTAACAGTTCTTACTTTGTAAATTTAGTATCCACTTAATACAAATTGAACGTCTAGTCGGCTTGTGCCGGGCGCTTTTGCCCTTAAGTGGCCTTTTGTCAGAGATAGCCTGCTCCGGCTAAAATAGGCCTACCTTACAGAAAAGGAGGTGACTTTAAAAATGGCAGTTAACGTAAACCCTTTGAGCGCCAGGCTGCAGTTGCGGTTAAATACCGGGCTAGATGAAAACTTCGACCCCATCTACCGCACCCGTTCTTTCTCCAACATTAAGCCGGCTGCAGACAACGAAGATTTGTTTACCGTGGCCCAGGAAATTGAAGGGCTGCAGGAACACACCCTGAGCGCTGTCTTAAGGATCGACGAAGTGGAACTGGAAGCGAGCTAGGTTTAAAAAAAGCAAGCACGATTAAAACAGAAAGGAGGTTAATAGAATGGCAACAACCCTGCAGATGACTTTCAGGAACGAAGAGGACCGGATCAGCACCATCTCCATCGCCGACCCGGACTCTGAGCTTACCGGCGAAGATGTTGAGCCGGTGATGGATTCAATCATCGCCAAAAACATCTTCAACACCAACGGCGGCGATTTGGTCGAGAAAGTGCGCGCCCAGGTAGTAACCCGCACTGTCGATGTGTTAGAAGACTTTTAGAAGGCTTGCTGCCCCGCCCGCCCTTTTTAAAGGGTCCGGGCGGGGTGATTTTTAACAAAAAGAGGAGGTGATCTTAAAGTGATGATTGAAGAGGCGGTTGCTTTGATCGGCAACTTCGGTTTCCCGGTGGCGGTGAGCATGTATTTACTGGTGCGCCTGGAGGGAAAACTGGAGACGCTGACAGAAAGCATCCACTCGCTCTCTGAGGCTTTAATCAGGCGTTAAAACTTTATTTTTAAGGAGGCATCTTAATTATGGGAAAACCGGTTATTTTACTCGACCCCGGGCACGGGGGTTACGACCCCGGTGCCGTCTACCACGGACTGGAAGAAAAAGCGCTAAACTTAAAACTGGCTTTGAAGCTTACCGGTATGCTCAAAGGTTTGAAGGTACTTTTAACCCGTGACCGCGATATCTTTGTTTCGCTGGCCGACAGGGTGGCAATGAGCAGGCGGGTGGAGCCAAACTTGTTTTTATCACTGCACGCCAACGCAGGCGGCGGGCACGGCTTTGAATCTTTCATCTACAGCGGGCTTAAGCCTGCAAGCGAGGCGGGAAAAATGCAGGAAAAATTACATCCTGAAATCATGGCAGCTTTAAAACCTTACAGCATCCGCGACCGGGGCAGGAAACAGGCTGCCTTTTACGTTTTGCGGCACAACCCTCAGCCGGCGGTTTTGATCGAGTCGCTTTTCATCGACAACGCCAGGGAAGCGGGGCTGTGGGAAAATGAGGCTTTTACAGAAACCCTTGCCGGCGGGGTGGCAGAAGGGATTTATAAGGCTTTGGGGCTGCCGCCGGGAGGCAGTGAAAAAAGTGAAAAGGAGGCCGGAAGGGACCCTGTCCCTTCCGGCAACTCCCTCTACAGCGTGCAGGTGGGAGCCTTTAGATATATCGAAAATGCCAGGCAGCGCTTGAGCGAGGCAAGGGATGCGGGCTTCAGCGATGCTTTTATCTACCAGAAGAAGGTTTAAAAAGAAGGTTTAAAAATTTTTGAAACCGGCGGCAGGAAAGATTATAAACGCCGGTTTTTTTTATTTTTCCTGAGGTGCGCTTTATGGTATAATCCTTGGCAAATGCAAGTTTTTAAAGGGGGGCGCAGCTTTAAGTGGGCAAAAAGAAAAAGCAGAAACAGACTAAAGGTGCAGTTTTACCGGAGGAAGACTCCCTAACGAAAACGCTGCGGTGGTTGATCTGGGCGGGACTATTTTTCACCCTGCTGGTGCCATTAATGGTCAGGCTGGGTGCTTTCTTCCCCTTTATCAGCTACCGCACGATCTGGTTCATGGGCTGCGTGCAGTTCACCACGGCCATCTGGGCCTACCTGGCCTACTACAACAAGGAGTACCGCCCGAAACTCAGCCCGGTTTTAATCGTGGTGGGGCTGTTTATGGCGGTGCTTGCTTTAAGCGCAGCCCTGGGAGCGGACCCCTTCCACAGCTTCTGGTCCAAGCACGAACGGATGACCGGGGTGTTAGTCCACCTGCACCTGTTCGCTTTTTTCGTGGTGCTTTTTAGCTTTCTAAAAAGCGAAACCGCCTGGAAGAGTTTTTTAAGTATCGCGGTGGGTGTTGCCTGCGTGGTAGGCCTGTGGGGTATAGCAGACATTGTTGGGCTTAACTTTGTTTTGCAACTTTACGACCTTTTCGGGATCGCCGCGATTGAACTTACCGACCTGGCAAGAGGCGGCTCCACTTTAGGCAACCGCTCCTTCTGGGGATCGTACATGCTGATCAACGCCTTTTTCGCCCTCTACCTGGTCTTTAAAAGTGAAAAACCCTGGCGCTATGTTGCAGGGGCAGCTTTTGTCCTGATCGTGATGGGGCTTTTCTTCAACGAATCGGGCAACGCCATGAAAGCCTCTTTTGTTATCGGCATCTTTCTATTCGCTTTGATTTATTTTTCCTTTTACTATAAAAACCGGATTGTCAACTATGCCGGCAGGGGGTTACTGGCCCTTTCTTTGGTGGGTGCCATTTATATTGGGATCAGCACCTTCCAGGAAGGATCGGTAGCGCGCGAGCAGATCATGGACTTACCGGGCATCCGCGGCCGGGTGAGGAACTGGGAAGCGGTCTGGGACGGCGTAATGGAGCGCCCGGTGCTCGGCTGGGGCCAGGAAAATTTCGAAATTGCCTTGTATGAAAACTACGACCCGCGGGTGATGCTCGGCGGGGATTACGGCTACCGGGAAGAACCCTGGCACGACCGGGCCCACAACGTGGTGATCGACTACCTGGTAGCCACCGGTTTTTTAGGGACGTTTTTATTTTTCGGCATGTTCGCAGCAGCCCTTTTGGTCCTCTGGAAGGCCTATTTAATCGACAAACGGATCGACTTCTGGGCGCCGGGGGTCTTTACCGCCCTGGTAGTGGCCCATTTCATCCAGAATTTGACCGTCTTCGACATGATCTCAAGCTATATGCTCATGTTCGTGGTGCTTGCCTTCGGGGCAGCGATCAGCGGTGAAACGATCAAGCCGGGTTCGGCAAAGGAAGAAGATACAGCTGAAAAAAAAGGAAAGGGCGCTAAAAAAGCTGCTTCTGCGGGCAAGAAAAGCGCCGCCAGCCCTGCATCAATAGCCATCGCCCTGGGGCTTGCCATTTTGCTCGGGGTTTGTTTTAACTATTTCTGTTACCAGCCCCACCAGGGCAGCCTTAATACCAGCCTGGCCCTGAGAGACCAGCCGGGAGTGCCGAAAGAGGAGCTTTACGAAGAGGCGATCTATACCTCACCGCTCGGGCGCAGGCACATCAGGCGACATTTAGCAGAAGACGCCATGTCGCGGCTTAACCAGGCAGAAGAGGCAGAGGAATTTAAAATATACAGCGAAGATTTAGAGTTCATGGCAGCAGAGGTGGAAAAAAGCACCATTGAAACGCCCCTAAATTTCAGGCATTACTACACGCTGGGGCAGATCTATAATACGTATGCCCGCAGCCTGATGGAAGCAACCGGCGACGAGGAAACAAGAGATCAGGCTGAAGAAAAGGCTGAAATTGCAAAGGATACTTTTAAAAAAGCCCACGAAATCAGCCCGACCAACGTGCAGGCCCACTGGAACCTGGCCCAGGCGAAGATATACCTGGGCAGCCTGCGGGGCGATGAGAGCTACTTTGAAGAAGCTCTTTCTTTGTGCAAGGAAGCCGCCGGCATCGAGCCCCGCCTGTTTGATTCCCACCGGATGGCGGTAAGCATTGCCGCACAGCTCTTAAACGACGAAGAGCTGGCCGTCAAGCTGGCAGAAGAGGCTTTGGAAGTGCGCACCGACTGGGAAGAAGATCTGGAACAGATCGTGGGAGAGCTTTAAAGGTGCGGGGCGAAGTTTTAAAGTGGCCATAATTTTTAAGGTAGGCCGGCCCTCCCTTTGGGGAGGGCCTTTTAAAACAGGCAGGGTGAACCTGCTTTAAAAAGCGGCCCTCGCCCTTTAGCAAACCCTGATATTTTATTGATGCTTTCATCATAAAAAGTGCTATAATGAAGGAAAAGAACCAGAGCAGGGGGTTAAAGAAAAACTAGATGGATTTTGAGGCCCGCAAGCAAGCAGTAGAGGAAGAAGAACCGGTGGCGGAAGATGAAGGGGTAGCGGAAGAAGCAGGCGAAGAAGCGATCGAAGCAAGCTTTGAGGTAAGAAAAGACCACCTTCCCTTTGTGCGAATCCTTAACGAAACAGGGCTGCCCTACTGCATGGACAGCGGAGTGCTTTTGGGGCTAATGCGCGAGGGCAAGCTATTAGATCATGAAAAAGACATCGATTTGCAGATGTGGGCAGAACATGAAGGCCGGTTGCGAGAACTTTTACCAGTGTTTTGGCAGGCCGGCTATCTTGTGACCATCTGGCTTTACCGGGGCCTGATCTACCAGTACCGCTTCACTAAAGAAGGCGAACTGCCGGTGCATTTAATGCTCTACCGGAGAAGCGGCGAGTGGGCCTGGTGCCCGGCAGGTGAAGGCATCGGGCCGCCCTTTCCAAGGCGGGTAACCAGGCGTTTTTACCGCTACTTCGTGATCGCGCGCAAACGCCTGCGGGACCATTTAGTGGCTACCGACGTAGCAGATTTCCCCTGGCGCCTGCGCCGCAGCCTGGGAACCTGGTGGGTGCACAGCGATTATTTCGACCACCTGATCTATTGTTCCCGCTTTGAGACTTACGTGCCCGAGAAATGGGAAGAGTACCTCGCCTTTCGTTACCGCACCTGGCAGTTTCCCAAACGTAAATGGAATTTCTGGCGCAAAGACGGGGCCTTAAACAGAAAGCCTCCAGAAAAAATGGTCGATCTCAGCGCTTACACCGGAAAAAATCACAGGGCCTCGCTCCGGGAAGTGCGCGCACAGGTTAAAGGGCTGCAACGAAAATATGGGAAATAATCAAGTGAGGCAAGAAAGATACGGGTTAGCCGGTAACCCTTTGTTTATCGAAACGATCAGGGTGTTTGAAGACCTGGGCCTTCAGTACTGGCTCGACCAGGGCACCCTGCTGGGGCTGGTAAGAGAAGGCCGCTTGCTCAAGTGCGATCACGACATTGATCTGGGCATGTGGGAAGAAGACTATCGCCGGATGAAAAATAAGATTAAGCGTGAGCTTAAACCGGCGGGGGCTTTTGTGGAAACATTCAAGCCCCACCAGCTGAGCATTTCAGCCCTTGACCGGAAGCACCGGATGGTAAATATCGCCTTTTACCGGCGGGAAGAAGGTTTAGCCCGGAAGAAGGTGCCCTGTGCAAGCGGCGGAAAACTAAAAGCTTTGCTTTTAAAGGTAGCGCTATTTTGCGCCCATGCCCGGGCGGGCACGCTAAAAGAAAAAATGGGCCGGAAAAATAAAAGCGGGGCTGCCGGGAAGCTCTTTTTAAAAACGGCACAGATGGTGCCCGGGGCCCTTTGGCAGCTTGCGGGAAACTTATGTGGCCGGTTTCTTTATCTTAAGAAGGGCTACGTGCAAATGGCCGTGCCGGAAGAATATTTCCTGGAGCTGGAAGAAATCAGGGCAGAGGGGCTGGTGCTGCCGGTGCCGGCTAAGCCAGAGGAATACTTGCGCTTAAAGTACGGAGACGACTGGCACGAACAAAAGCTAGACTGGGACTTTACGCGCGATGACGGCGCGATACAAAACAGAACCTGAGCAAAGAGGTATCTTAGATGCACCTTAACCGCGAACTGCAGTGGATCAGCGGGCTTCTTTCAGAGAAGGGAATCCGCTTCTGGGCCGACAGCGGGACCCTGCTGGGCCTGGCCAGAGAGGGTCAGATCATGAAAGACGATCACGATATCGATTTAAGCATGTGGGCCGGTAGCGAGCCCTTGTTGAATGAAGTGCTGCCTTTGATCAAAGAACGGGGTTACCGGGTGGCGGTAAAAAATTACCGGGGGCTGAACTTTAAGTACAAGCTGAGCCCTACTTTTAAAGATTCTTCGCTCGATATCGATATCAGCCTTTTCCGTAGTGAAAACAAGCATGCCTGGTGCCCGCAGATCTACTGCATGCCCTACCCCTTTTCCCGCAAACACCTTTCTTACTACCTCTACGGCCTGCCCCGGCGGGTAATCCAAGAAATTTTTGTCCGCAAGAACAAGGTCATCGTCAACCACTGGCCCTGGTCTTTAAGTTACAAGGTCTACGTGGTCTGGGTGCCCAGGCACTATTTCGAGGAAACCATTTACTTTAATCACCAGATCCCCGCCCCGAAAGACTACCGGCGTTATTTGAGCTTCCGCTACGGCGACTGGGAAGTGCCCCGGAAAGACTGGTTTTTCATCTTCGACGACGGGGCAATCAGGCATGTCAGCCCCGATGAGCTAATCGCCAGGCTTTAAAACCTTTGCTTTTAAAACAAGGGTTTTTTACTTTCTTTCGAGAATATATCAAGAATAAGCAGGTTACATTCTCATAAAGGAAAGGGAGTAATTTTTAGGTGATGAAACAAGTATACCTGGCCATGAGCGCCGATATTATCCACCACGGGCATATAAACGTGATCAACGAGGCAAGGAAACTTGGCGAAGTGACGGTGGGCATTTTAACCGATGAAGTGATCGCCACCTACAAGCGCTACCCGGTGATCGAGTTCGAACACCGCAAGCAAATCGTGGAGAACTTAAAAGGGGTCAGCAGGGTGATCCCGCAGGATACGTTAGATTACGTGCCCAACCTGGTAAAATTAAAGCCCGATTACGTGGTGCACGGGGACGACTGGAAAACGGGGATTCAAAAAGAAATCCGCGAGAAAGTGATCGAGACCCTGAAGGAGTGGGGCGGCGAGCTGGTGGAAGTGGAGTACACCAAGGGTGTCTCTGTGAGTATGCTCGATCAAACCCTGCAGGAAATCGGCACCACCCCGCAGATCAGGATCAACCGCCTGCGGCGTCTGCTGGAAGTTAAGCCGCTTTTGCGCTTCATGGAAGCCCACAACGGCCTGACCGGGTTGATCGTGGAAAAACTGCGTATCAGCCAGGGTGATGTGGTCAAGCAGTTCGACGGGATGTGGGTGAGCAGTTTGTGCGACTCCACGGTGAAGGGCAAGCCCGACATCGAGCTGGTGGACAACAGCTCGCGCCTGAACACGATCAACGATATTTTGGAAGTGACCACCAAGCCGATCATCATGGACGGTGATACGGGCGGGCACATGGAACATTTCGCCTACCTGGTCAAGAGCTTAGAAAGGTTCGGGGTTTCGGCGGTAATCATCGAGGACAAGGTGGGCTTGAAGAAAAACTCCCTTTTCGGCACCGAGGTAGCCCAGGAGCAGGACAGCATCGAGCACTTCTCCGCCAAGATCTCCCGCGGCAAAAAAGCCCAGGTGACAGAAGATTTTATGATCATCGCCCGGATCGAAAGCCTGATTCTAAAGGCGGGGCTTGATGATGCGCTCGAGCGGGCTAAAGCTTACCTGGAAGCAGGCGCAGACGGGATCATGATCCACAGCAAGGAAAAGGACCCGCAGGAAATATTCGATTTTTGCACCGCTTTCCGCAAATTCAACAAGCAGGCGACCCTGGTGGCGGTGCCCACTACCTACTGCCAGGTCACAGAAAGCGAGCTGATGGAAGCAGGCGTGGATATCGTGATCTATGCCAACCACTTGCTGCGCAGCGCCTACCCGGCCATGATCAAAACGGCGGAACAGATTTTAGAAAACGAGCGGGCTTATGAAAGCGAAGAGTGCTGCATGCCGATCAAGGATATCCTCAACCTGATCCCCGGCGGCAAGTAAGCTCTGGAGGGGGGCTCGATATTTCTTTTGGGGAGGGTTTTTTTGATGGTTGATTGCCAGTTTTTTTATGATTCAATGTTGAAGCAGGGGATTGATTTTTTCACCGGGGTGCCCGATTCTCTCCTCAAAAATATAACCGCCTGCATTGCCGATCAAAGCGGCGCCGGGCGTCATATCACCGCGGCCAACGAAGGTGGAGCGGTGGCACTGGCGGCGGGACATTACCTGGCCACCGGCAGGCCGGGGCTGGTCTACATGCAAAATTCCGGCCTGGGCAACGCAATTAACCCGCTGGTATCCTTAACCGACCCCATGGTTTACAACATGCCGCTGCTTTTACTGATCGGCTGGCGGGGCGAGCCTGGCCTGGAGGATGAGCCGCAGCATTTAAAGCAGGGCCTGGTAACCTTACCGCTTTTGCAAGCGCTGGGGCTGCAATACTCTATTTTGCCGGGCACGGAAGAAGACGCTTACGAGGAGCTGGTCAAGGCGACCGAGCACATCCGGGCATTAAACGAACCCTACGCCCTGGTAGCAGGCAAGGATATTTTTGGCCCCTACGAGGCAGAAAATGAAAATGCATCAAGAACAAGTTTAGCCGGCTTCAAAGGAGGCGCTGTTGCAGGTGAAGACCCGGGGGAACCGGCCGGGCAGGCAGGTTTTAGAGGCTCTTTTGAACAGTGCCCCCTGACCAGGGAAGAAGCGGCAATTATAGCGCTTGAAAGCCTGCAACCGGGGGCGGCGGTTATTTCTACCACCGGTAAACTTTCCCGGGAGATTTACGAGTACCGGGAAAGAAGCGAAGAAAGCCACGAGAAGGATTTTTTAAATGTCGGTTCCATGGGGCATGCCTCGCAAATCGCCTTAAGCGTCGCCTTAAACCTGCCCGGGCGGGAGATCTACTGCTTTGACGGCGACGGGGCGGTGCTTATGCACATGGGAGCGCTTGCTACCAGCGGCACCAGCGGGGCAGCCAACTACAAACACCTTGTCTTTAACAACGGAGCCCATGAGTCGGTAGGCGGGCAGCCCACGGTGGCAGGCAATATCGATTTAGTGAAAATTGCTAAAGCCTGCGGCTACAACAAAAGCTTCCGGGCAGAAACAAAAGAACAGCTGGACGCGGCCTTAGAGAAGGTCAAAGCAAACCAGGGGCCGGTCTTTTTAGAGATCCGGGTGCGCCCGGGGGCAAGAAAAGAGCTGGGACGTCCCAAGAGCACCCCGCAGGAAAACAAACGGCAATTTATGCAGTTTTTACAGAAAGGATCAGCTTAAATGAAGATGGCGGTAATCTTAAATTCAGGCACCGGTTCCCGCATGGGCGAGCTGACTAAAACGCAGCCGAAATGCTTAGTTGAAATCACCGGTACTGAAACCATTATAAGCCGGCAGGTAAAAAGCCTGCAGGAAGCAGGGATCGACAAGATCCTCATCACCACCGGGCCTTTCTCTGAGATGCTTGAAGCCTACCTGAAAAGGCATTTCGAAAAAGTTAATTTCAGCTTTGTCCACAACCCCCGCTACGAGGAAACCAACTACATCTATTCTTTGTTGCTGGCAGCTGATAACATTTTAGGCGCTTTGGGGGCAGGTGATCAGCTGATCCTTTTACACGGCGATTTGGTTTATGACCGGGCGGTCTCAGAAAAACTGCTAAAAACCCCTTTCAGCGATGCCGTTTTAACCAACCCGCAGGTAAGCCTTCCGGAAAAAGATTTCAAGGCAGAAATCAAAGGCGGCAGGGTCAAAAAAATCGGGGTGGAGGTTTTCGGTGAGGCCTGCGTCTTTTTAATCCCCTTTTACAAGCTGACAAGAAAAAGCTTCGCCGCCTGGGTCGATCAAATGAAAAACTTCGAAAAAGAAGGGCGCCTGAAGGTTTACGCTGAAGACGCCCTGAACAATATATTAAACGAGCTTGTCCTCCACCCGGTGCCGCTGCGAAATGAATTCTGCACCGAGATCGACGATGAAGAAGACCTGGCAAAGGTGAAGCGCTACCTCCACTCTGAAACATAAAAAAGAAGTACCGGGTTTGCATGGTTACACTCAGAGTTTGCCCGGTTTGTTTTAAAGATAAGGCGGGTAAACCTTAGCATAGAACACAAGCATAAGCACAAAGGAGCGGTTTAAAACTTTGCTTTACAGCAACGAGTGGTCTTTTTATAACCCGGTTAGAGTAATCTCCGGGCCGGGGAAAATTGAAACATTGCCTGCTGTGGTTAAAGAAGAGCTAAGGAAAGTAGAAAGCGAAAAAGAGCCTAAGGGCCTGCTGGTCACCTCACCCGGTTTCGTCGAAAGGGGCCAGGCTGCAAGGCTTAAAAATTCGCTGGTAGAAAATGGCCTGCCGGTAGAGGTGATGGGTGAGGTAAAACCAAACCCCGATCTTGCAGATCTTGAGGCCTGGCAAAAACGCTATAAAAGTGAGGGCTTTAACTTTTTAATAGGCGCCGGCGGGGGCAGTGCGATCGATACGGCTAAAGCGCTGAGCCTGCTGCTTAACTCAGGGGCAGATGCTTTTTCGTTAAAAGAGCATTTCAGGGGTGCCCAAAAACTGCCGGATTTACCGCTACTTCCGCTGGTGGCGGTGCCTACCACGGCCGGCACCGGCAGCGAGGCGACTAATTTTGCCACGATCTGGGACCTGCAGGCGCAGAAAAAATATTCTCTTGCCAAAAAAGATTTATTTCCCCGGGCCGCCCTGCTGGACGCAGGCTTAACCCTTTCGCTGCCGGAAGAAACCACGGTAATCACCGGGCTGGATGTGCTTTCCCACGCCCTGGAGTCGGTTTGGAATGTTAATGCCGGGCCCTTAAACGTGGCCCTGGCGGGGGAGGCGATAAATATAGTCTTATCGATCCTGCCTTTTTTGATCGAAGACCTGGGCAACTTAGAATACCGCTCAGAAATGCTTACAGCGAGCTTAATGGGCGGCATCTGCATCAGCACTACCCGCACCGCCCTGGCTCACTCGATTTCCTATCCTGTTACCGCCGCCTTAGGCTGCCCGCACGGGCTGGCCTGCGCCTTCACCCTGCCAGCCTTGCTTGAGTACAATGCAAAAGATGACGACGGGCGCTTTCAAAAAGTGGCCGGGGCCTGTGGCTGCCGCTCGGTGGAGGAGCTGCATAAAAAAATAACTGCCCTTTTTGAGCAGGTGGGAATTAATAAAATGCTTTCTAAATACGGGGTTACCAAAGATAACGTATCGGGCTTAATCGAGGGCATGTTTACGCCGGAGCGGGCCGGCAACAACCTGCGGCCGGTGGACACAGCGGAAGTGGAAAAAATCTTGCAGTCTTCATTTCACAGGACCGGTTAAACCAAGGGGTTTAATCAGGTTTTTTTCCCGGTTTTAAAAAGCTTCAACCAGGGGTTAATTAGCTTAAAAGTACCGTTTACCGGTTATTTATACTTGATCGTGAATTCTTCCCCTTTGGCCATCGGGCCCACGGTGTTATAGGGGGTTAAATCCAGGGTTTGATCGTAGAGGTTGCGCCGGGGCAGCATTTTCTGGCGTTTCTTTTTCCGCTTCAGTTCACGCTTCGACCTGCGGTCGGGATGACCCACCTGCAACACCTCCTCAAATTTATAAGCTTAAAACCGGTTGTTTCGGGTTTTTTCAATAATTATAGCACAGGGCTGCAAGAAAACAAAGGCACAGCTAAACTTCTTTTAATCCACCCCGCTGACTCTTTACTCAAATAGACAACCCGGTTCAGGGCCGCCGCCTTACCTGTTTGCTGTTTTTTTTGGCTTTACTCAAAAAACTGCTCCTGCTGCTCGAGGTACTCGTTTAGAGTCAGGCCGGACTCTTTCCAGCGCATCGCTTCATCAACCCCGATATAGCGGTAATGCCAGGGCTCATAAATGTAGCCGGTGATGTGCTCCTTGCCTTCGGGGTAGCTCATCACAAAGCCGTACCGGTAGGCGTTTTCTTTCAGCCAGCGGCCCTGGTCAGTTTCGGCAAATGCAGCGCTGAAATCTTTTGCGGTCCCCCCGAAGTCGACAGTGGTGCCCAGCTGGTGCTCTGACTGCCCCGGCCTCGCGCTGAAACGGTTCGCTTCTTTTTCGCCGTGCCTGCTGGCATAGTCTTCGAAAATATATTTCTGGGTATCGTAGCTGCGGTAGGCGGAAGCCACCTGTAAGGTAACCCCGTCTTCGGCGGCCGCATCAGCCATTTTCCTTAAATGCTCCAGGGCTTCCGCCCGTAAATACATCTCGCCAGAGGTTTTTAAGTAATCGGGGAGCGGTTTTAAATTAGCCGGCACATAATCGCTTTTTAAGGTGGTTTCCTTGGTCACCAGGGCCTGCAAGTAATCGCCGTCTGAGATCACCTGATAGTCTTCTTTCTCCTCGCCGGGGTCAGCGGGAGCTTCTGCTGCCGGTTCTTCTTCTGCCGGTTCCTCCGGGGCTGTTTCTTCTTCTGTTTCTTCCGCAGGCTCCGCCTGATCCTCTTTTTTTTCGGCAAAAGGATCTTCAACCGGTTCCTGCTCCGAAGGGGCACCTTCTGTTTCTTCTGTTTTTTCCGCAGGCCCCTCTTCAGCCTCCTGTTCCGGTTCGGCAGGCATTGAGGCGAGATCTATAGAGAAAAATTCGCGAACTTCCCCGGCCATCTCAGGGTAATAAAAGGCGGTGATCGCCCCGGCAAAAAGAAGCAGCACCAGAAAAGTAATTAGCGGGGAAAGTCTCTTTTTTTTCCGTTTATTGCGCAAACTATTCCTCCTTACCAGGGCAGTCTTTCTTTGAATGTCTTTTACGTATTAAAAACCAGTGGGGCACCAGCAGGGGTGGTTCCATCCTCGTCTTCCCCCTCGGCCACCACCAGCGCTTTTTGACATTCGCAACCCTTTTTTTTGTGTTATTCGGCCAGTCGTCTTTTTTTCTGCCATCGCTGGCGCTTACGCACGATCAAGCCATCCCACCTGGCTTTCGGCGGCCTGTCCCCATGCAGACAGGGCCGGTTACAACCTTTGCTTTAATGACCGTTATGGTCGTTACAAGCAAATTTACTTAATCTGTGACTAAATTGCTCCATTCCTTCTATAATGTTTCTTCTGTGATCTGCCTTCTGGCATGTGCCTTATTTGCCTCGTCCCTTCTGTCACACCTCTTTCACAAAAATACCCGAAAAATACCCGTACCTTAATTATACAAGGCGGGGCAAGGTTTTTCCTGCCATTTTACGCTTAATTTTTTACGGGGGCGGGTTAATCAATCGCTCCTTTTAAAAGGAGAGCAGGCGCCAGAGGCGCACGGTGCGGTCATAGCTGCCCGAGGCGAGCACCCTGCCATCCGGTGAATAGGCTACCGGGACCACGTAGTCCTGGTGGCCTTTTAGTAGCGCCCGTTCTTCCCCGGTGGCCACGTCCCAGATTCTGACGGTGCGGTCCAGGCTGCCGGAGGCGAGGTGGTCTCCGCCGGGGGAGAAGGCAACCGAGTGGACCACGTTGGTGTGGCCGCGCATGATCAGGCTCTCTTTGCGGGTGGAAAGGTTCCACAGGCGCACGGTTTTATCGTAGCCGGCAGAGGCAAGAGACTTGCCGTCGGGGGAAAAAGATACGGCGTTGACCCAGTCTTCATGGCCGGAAAAAACGGCAAGCTCGTCGCCGGTGGCTACATCCCACAGGCGTACGGTTTCATCAGAGCTGGCGGAAGCTAAGAGGCGGCCGCTCGGGGAAAAGGCAACCGCGAGCACCGGGTTGCGATGGCCGCGCAGGACAGGTGCTTTTTTACCGGAAAATACCTGCCACAGGCGGCGTAGGATTGATTTATCTCTTAGCGCTGCCACGTTCCAGAGGCGCACGGTTTTATCGAGGCTGCCCGAGGCAAGCAGCCTGCCGCCGGGGGAAAAGGCTACTGTGAGAACTTCACCGGCGGTATAGTCATGGCCCCTTAGGACGGCGAGCTCTTTGCCTGAGAAAGTGTTCCAGAGGCGGATCGTCTTATCGCCGCTGCCTGAAGCAAGCAGCCTGCCGTCAGGGGAAAAGGAAACTGAAAAGACGGTCTTGCGGTGGCCGCGCAGGACTTTGCGCTTACCGTTAAAGCTGCCGGGCCAGAACTGCCCGGAAAGCGAAGCGTCGTCTGCAGGGGTAAGGTCCCAGAGGCACACGCTCTTGTCCCGGCTGCCCGAGGCAAGAGACTTGCCATTCGGGGAAAAGGCGAGGCTCCAGACCCAGCCGCTGTGGCCCTGCAGCACTGCCAGCTCGTAAGGCACCTGGTAGCGGGTGGAGGGTGTTTTCCCGGGGGCCGGGCGCTTAGATGGGGGCAGGGTGGTATGCTGATCCGCTTGCGCAGCACCGGTTGAGCCGGCGGGTCTGTCGTCGGGCGGGGCTTTCTGCTTTTGCTTTTCCTGCGCTTTAGAACCCTCAGCTTTCTCCTGTGGCCTTGAGTTTTCTTCAGCAACAGTTTCAAGTGTTTCTTTGCCCGGTTTACCTTCCGCAGGAGCTGCTTCACCGCCGCTTTCCTGTTTCTTTTTCTTTCCGGCCTGCTCTTCCGGTGCGGCAGTTTCCTGATCTGCTGCTTGGTCGTTTAAAGCAGAGTCTTCTTTTGCCGTTTCCCGGCGGCCGGTATGCTGGTGGCGGAGGTGCAGGGAGGGAGTGGCCTCGTAAATTTCAGCCAGACGTTCAAGCCATTTTCCGGCATCCCAGAGACGGATCTTGCCATCTGCCCCGCCTGAGGCGAGAAAACCGCCTGCGGGGGCGAAGGCCACCGCGCCCACGAAGCCTTCATGCCCGCTGATAACCGCCAGTTCGCCCGCAGAAGCCGGGTCCCAGAGGCGCAGGGTTTCGTCACGGCTGCCCGAGGCAAGCAGGCGTCCGTCGGGTGCAAAGCTTATTGTTTGCACGGGCTTGCTGTGGCCCTGCATTACGGCCAGTTCTTCCCCTGACGCGGTATCCCAGAGCCTGATGTTGTGATCATTGCCGCCCGAGGCGAGGAGCTTCCCGCAGGGCGAAAAAGCGACCGCGTTAACCCAATCTTTGTGGCCGCGCAGCACGGCCAGGTTTTTGCCGCCGGGGGTTTCATAGAGACGGACAGTGCCGTCACGACTGCCGGAGGCAAGCAGTTTCCCGTCGGGGGAAACGTCTACTGAAAGCACCCACGCCTCGTGGCCGCGCAGGATCTGCAGCTTCTTTTGAAAGGTTGTATCCCAGATGCGCACCGTCTTATTCCAGCTGCCCGAGGCAAGCAGCTTGCCGTCCGGGAAAAAGGCCACTGCGAAAACCCAGGCTTTATGGCCGCGCATGGTGGCTTTCTCTTCACCGGAAGCCACTTCCCAGAGGCGGACGGTATAATCGCCGCTGCCGGTGGCAAGAAACTTGCCGTCTGGGGAAAAGGCCACCGCTTCCACGTAACCGTTGTGGCCGCGCAGGACCAATAATTCTTCGCCCGTTGCGGTGTCCCATACGGTAGCGGTATAGTCCCTGCTGCCGGTCGCAAGCAGCTTGCCATCAGGTGAAAAGGCCGCTGCGAGCACCGCTTCGCGGTGGCCGCGCAGGCTAAGTTTTTCTGGTGGCTTGCCGGGGAGCTCTTCTTTAGCGGGTGCGCTTAAGCCCTGCCGTGGTGCAGGGCCTTGCTTTTTTCCTGCCGGTTTTTTAGGTTTGGGCTCTTGATTCTCTTTTTTAAGGAGCGAACCTGCCGGTTCTACGGACCTCATCCCCAGGGCAAAAGCCCAGGTTTGCACTGCCCAGCGGGAAATCTCTACGCGCAAGCCCAGTTCTTCAGCCAGTTTAGCGGTAAGGCGGTTTTCGATGATCTCAGGTGGTGTTTCCGGGGAAGCAAGCAGGGCTGCGGGCACACCCTGCTGGAGGGCAAGCAGCAGGGCGTTGACTTCCCGTTTATATTGACCGCAGTAGTCATTCAAAAGCGCCCGGCAACGCCGAGCATCACTGCCTAAAGTACTGCCGTATTCTTCGATTAAATTTTTTAGCACGCGCGCTACCTGGTTGTTCACTGCCGTTCCTCCGTTTGGGTAGGTCTATGCCTGTGTCAGGGGGGTAGCGTAATGCCAGGGGGACGGTTCCATCGTCTTCCCTTCGGCCTTCGCTGTGCTTCGGGACGCTCGAACCGTCCCCTGGGCATTCCGTTATTTTTCTATTAACCCCTCGCTTTTGCCGAAATTAATCTTAGTTCCCACCGCCAGGGTGATGCTTTTCCCGGGAGGGACGTCTTTCACCGCACCGTCTACGGTGGTGCAAACCCATTTTTCTGAACCGGTGTTTTTCAGCCCCCAGATTTGGGGCTTTTCGGGGTGCCGGTTAACCTCGGCCAGGGGATGATTAAAATCAAAACCGGCGCTTTGATCGATATGGTGCGGGTAAAGTTTGGTATCGTAGTTTAGCATCACCGGCCTGGAGGGTAGTTTAAGTCGCGGGGGCAGGGGCACCTCCCGCCGGCAGGACCAGCAACTTACTCCTGCCTGGGAGCGGCCGGCTTCTGTGCCGCCTGAGTCCCGGCCGGGCTGGGCGCCGGGGTCTGCGCTTGCGTAATCCTCTTCGCCCCCTTGCCCGGGATCGCAGAAATTCTCCGCACCGCAGGCCGGGCAGTAGATAATGCAGTCGCGCAGGCGCAGCATCGCCGCGCGCCACTCGGTTTCGCGGACGCGCCCGTTTTGCGGGTCGCTGATCCCGGTGGTAAAGGCCCGCGTGAACAGCCCGCGTAAAAAGTTGGGATAAAGCGGCCAGTAAATCAGGGCATTGTCGTGCAGGCCGGGCACGGGGCGGTTGGCATCATTTGCAGGGTCGAAGATAAAAAGGGGCTCTGCGCCGTAGAGTTTTTTCATCGCCGGCAGGTCGAAGCACTTGATTTCCGCCTCCCGGCGGCCTTCCAGGGGGTGGTGCAGGAAAAACATGTAAAAAAGCAGGACGGCCAGGGAAAAAAGGTCGGACTGGGTATTGGGGTTGCCCCCCAAGACCACTTCGGGCGCCATGAAGCGCGGTGTGCCCTTGATGCCTGCTTTTTCCCCGTCGAAAATGCAGTTGTCGTTGTCGCAGATCAAGATATCGCCGCTTTCGGGGTGCATGAAAACGTTGCCGAAGGAAATGTCGCTGTAGCACATCCCCTTGGAGTGCAACTGCAGGAAGCTGTGGGCCAGGTTGAAGCCGGCCAGGGCGAGGGCCCGGAAAGAAGGGTCGATCCGCCTTTTCATTAAATCGACGATGCCCTTGTAACGCTCGTCCCGGAGCGGCATCAGGTAACCGAAGGATTTTAAATTCTCGTCGAAGACAATTTCCATCGGCCAGAGGAAGTTGCGGTTGGGCGGACCTTTGTCGATCAGGCGTTCTAAGTTTTTACGGTAAGCAGGGGTGATCGCCTCCGGGAAGTACCATTTCAGGGCTAAAGGCCTGCCCTGCAGGCTGACCCGGTAAACCTCGCCCTGGCCGCCGCCGCCCAGGAACTGCTCTACCGCGATCACTTTGCCCGTGTTTTTGGAGATGACCTCCTGGCCGATTTCAAGGATCTGGTTCATGGGGTTAACGCCTTCACCTCCGCAGATTTAGCGGTCAATGTCTGTTTTAAGCCTGCTGATCGCGGTGCCGATGCGGCCCTTTCTGCCGCAGGCGGGGCATTTTACCTTGCGGTGGTCTCCGTCCCAGCAGAAAACGGTTTCGCAAATACAGCGCACCAGGGAATCACGGCCGCAGTGGGGGCAGCCCGGGTAGTTTGTGGCAAAGTCGAACTCGCCGGCGACCACGTTTTCATGGTAGCCTTCCTTGCGGGCCTGCTGATCCTTGATATCAAAAGCCCAGTCGGCCAGCCAGTTGCCGGCAGTGACTTCCTCCAGGCGAATGCCAAAACTTTTATTATTACCACTGCAGCGGGCCATTACTACTTTTACATTCGGCATATTTTCCATTTTCATAACCTCCGCCAAAGCCTATTTTGCTGTGCTGCCGTAACCCGGTAGATCAGCCCCAGGGTCACGTCGTCGCCGCTACCCTGCCGGGATGCTTCTTCAAGCCATTTATAAAGGTTGGCGCTGACCTCGCCGGGACCGCAGGTATTAAGAAGATTGAAAAGATCGGGGCCTACCTTTAAAAACTCGCGGTCGCCCTGAAATGAGTTGGCATAACCGTCGGTGGAAACCATGAACAGGGCGGGATATTTTCCGGTAAAGGCCTGGAAGCAGACGCGAAATTCCCGCCAGGCTTGCGGCATGCCGAGCGAGCTGGTTTCTTCGGCAAAAAGGGCCGGGTCCGCAGGAAGCGGCCGCATTACCTCGCCTTTTTCGGAGACGGTGAGAATATCGCCGTCGCCGAGCTGCAGGACCACGGCGTAGCGCGGGGTTAAAAGCAGGGCCAGCAGGGTGGTCCCGTAGCAGAGGTGCGGGCTCTCCTCCGCCGCTTTTGCCGTTGAAGCGTTTGCAGGCAGCTGTTCGCGTTCGGCTTCGCTGAGCGGATTATTTTTAAAATGTTCCTCCACCGCTTCCTGCCACCGGCGGTACAGTAAAAAGGGCAGTTTTTCCTCGGCCACGTTCTTGACCACCGAAAGGGGGGCCGTAAAGCGGTGCGCCCGCCTGAATTCCTCTAATACCCGGACGGCATTTTCTGCGGCTAAGTGCGCACCTGTCCTGCTGCGGAAGTACCGGGCGCCGCCGTGACCGTCTGCTACGGCCAGGGCTGCATACCGTGCCCCGTTCTTGAGGGGACGCCAGCTGATCGCATCCTGGTTCGCCCGGCCGCACCGGGCATGGGCGGCGCCGCGAGCGCTTTCTCCCAGGACGCGCCAGACCGGTTTGTGCTTGCCCGGGTTACGCTGCAGTGCTTTTCTCATCCGGCCGCTCCCTACCAGACATCATCCGGGCTACCGGGACCCTCTTCTTCAGTGCCCGGGGGCAGGGGAATCGGGACATTGCCGGTCAGGCGCTCTTTGTCGCCCGCCTCTTCGAAGCCTTCACTCGGGGGCGATGAAGCCGACTTGACCACTTCAGTGGAGACCCAGCGCACGAAGTTTTTCAATTCCCCGGGGTTGTTTGCCTGCAGAGGGCCCACTTCCGCGGCATAGCGGCCCATGAACTTCTCCAGCACCTCGTGATCAGCATCCTCGCCGATCGCTATGGCCAGGCGAACTGCTTTCTGCCCCCAGGGGAGCTCTTCCAAGCGCAGCAGGCCGCTGCCGTAATCGTCGGAGGGCTGGCCGTCGGAGACAAGCACCAGCACCGGAGGCAGGGCGCGTTCTTCCATGGGCGGTATTTTTAATTGCTCGGCAAGGAGCTTAAAGGCTTTGCCCATGTCGGTGACCCCGCCGGCGCTTAAATCTTCCCACTTGAATTCCTCCACCGGGGTGGGCTGGGAGATATGCCACTGGGCTCCGCTGGAAAACTTGATCGCCCGCATCAGCACCCGGGCATTGGGATTTTCTGAGGCTGTTTCCCGCATTTCCGGGATCGCTTCCCTGATTGCATTGTTCAGGGACTGGATTTTTCCGTCCACTCCCATCGAACCGGAACAATCGCAGAGCCAGATAAAGTGCAGCGGGCGACTGGCCAGTTCACCGCCGGGTCTTTTTTGATCGACCATATATAGTTCCTCCCATCTGTTATCTCCGGGCTCAGGTGGTCTATTTCAATTCAAAGGAAGCACTACCCCCGTCCCTCTGCTTCCTGTTTCCTTATTTACGTTGAAGCAAGCAGCTCTTCTGCTTTTTCGACCACCGCTTCAAGATTGAAGCCGTATTTTTCCATCACTGCCGGTCCCGGCGCAGAGGCGCCGAAACTCTCGATGCCGAGCACCGCTCCATCCGGCCCGGCAAAGCTTTCCCAGCCTGAGGGGTGGGCGGCTTCGATGATCAGCCTGCGCGTTACCGCGGCAGGAAGGACCTGCTCCCGGTAAGCCTCTTCCTGGGCCAGGAAAAGTTCCCGGCTGACCATGCTGACTACCCGGACACTGGATCCTTTCTTTTCCAAGGTTTCTTTTGCTTGAAGGGCCAGGCTCACCTCGGAGCCAGTGGCGATCAGGATTAAATCGGGCTCTTTGTCCCGGCTTTCGCTGATGACATAGCCCCCCTTGCGGGCTTCTTCCCCGGTGCCTGCAAGCTGGGGCAGTTTTTGGCGGGAACAAACCAGGGCGGTGGGGCCGCAGCGGCGCTCCAGGGCATGGCACCAGCAGGCGGCGGTTTCTTTACCGTCGGCCGGGCGCAGGACGTGCATATTTGGAATGGAACGCAGGTGGGCCAGCTGTTCCACCGGCTGGTGGGTGGGGCCGTCTTCGCCGACGGCGACACTATCGTGGGTATAAATATAGACCACGGGCAGACCCATCATTGCCGCCAGCCTGACCGCCGGTTTCATGTAATCGAAAAAGACCAGGAAAGTGGAAGCATAGGGGCGCAGGCCCCCGTGCAGCATGATCCCTGAAGTTATAGCGCCCATGGCATGCTCGCGGACGCCGAAGTGAATATTGTTACCGGCGGGGTTGCCGGGCTGGAATTCCGCTTTATCTTTCAAGGTAGTCTTGGTGGAAGCAGCAAGGTCGGCAGAGCCGCCGAATAAGTTGGGCAGGTATTCGGTTAAAACCTGCATTACTTTGCCTGAACTGGAGCGGGTGGCATCGGCATCTTCGCCAAAATCCTTTAGCCGGGGGTCACTTTGGATTTCAGGGGGGACTTGCCCGGAAAACCAGCTGTCCCATTTCGCGGCCTCCTGGGGGTATTCTTCGCGGTATTTTGCATAAAGCGCGTCCCATTTTTGCTTTTGTTCCTCGCAGGATTTCCTGCAGGCGGCAAAATGATCGTACACTTCTCCGGGCACGTAAAAGGCGGGCTCGAGCGGCCAGCTAAGGTTTTTTTTGGTCGCGGCCACCTCTTCTTCGCCCAGGGGGGCGCCGTGCACCCCGGCGGTGCCTTCTTTTTCCGGGGAACCGTGGCCGATCCGGGTGCGGATCATAATCAGGGTGGGGCGCGTTGAGTCCTTTTTCGCTTCTGTGATCGCCTCTTCAACCTGCTCGATCTGGTTGCCGTCTTCTACGGCTAAGACCTGCCAGCCGTAAGCTTCAAAACGTTTGCCCACATCTTCGGTAAAAGTTATTTCCGTGCTGCCATCGATGGTAATTTCGTTGTCGTCGTAAAGGCAGATCAGTTTGCCCAGGCGGTAGTGGCCGGCGAGCGAGGCCGCCTCGGAAACGACCCCTTCCATCATGCAGCCGTCTCCGGCAAGGGTGTAGGTGTAGTGGTCAACCAGGGGGTAACCGGGGCGGTTGAATTCCGCGGCCAGGCGTTTTTCGGCGATAGCCATCCCTACGGCATTGGCAAAGCCCTGGCCCAGCGGCCCGGTGGTGGTTTCCACGCCGGGGGTGTGCCCGAACTCCGGGTGGCCGGGGGTGCGGCTGCCCCACTGGCGGAAATTTTTAATTTCCTCTAAGGAAAGCTCGTAGCCGAAGAGGTGCAGCAGGGCATAAAGCAGCATCGAGCCGTGCCCGGCAGAAAGAACGAAACGGTCACGGTCGGGCCAGTTCGGATCTGCGGGGCAATGCTTGAGGAACCTTGTCCAGAGGGTATAAGCGGCAGCCGCGGCGCCCATGGGCAAACCGGGATGCCCGGATTTTGCTTTTTCGACAGCGTCAACGGCCAGGAAACGAATCGTGTTAACGGCAGTTTCATCGATAGCCTTCAATTGTGCAACACTCCTTGCTTAAGGTTTATCAACTACATTTATTTCAACATCTAATGCCACGTAATCAACCGGGTCGGAGGTAACCCTGCTTTCCTGTTCTTTGGCCAGGACCACTTTATCTATGGCTACCTTAAATCCTTCCTTTTCTTCCACCAGGTCTACGTCGAATTCCTGCAAGCCTTCGTCTCCGGGATCGGGTTTTAGGTTATCTAGATCTAAGTTGAACTGGAGATCTAAAACCTCATCGCTGCCGGAATAGTATTCTACATCAAAGGTGAGGGTGAGCCACTCGATTGCAAAGACATCTGTCTGATCGACTAGCCAGAATACCCGGCCGCTGTACTCGTGATCTTTGGTGAATTCGGCGACGAAGCCGGAATCGGATTCTAAGAGGCTGGGCCCATCGATGAGTTCCCCGCTGGAAAGAGTCAGCTGGCCGTGGCTGAGCAGGGGCCAAAAGTAGTTGTCGGTCAGCAAGGGGTCTTTTTCTTCGTCCTCATCTAGGGGGTCTTCAGGCTCAGGATCATCAATTAAAGGATCGTCTTCTTCGGGTTCCTCTTCATCTACGTGATTATTTGGGACAGGGTCTACGGCCGTATCGGGATCAGGCCGGCAGCCTGTCCCCGTCAGCAAGATCAGGCAAATGAGGGCCAGTGAAACCAGGCAGAGGGTTTTAAGCTTTTTTGTAAGAAGTTCAGTTCTCAAAGCTCTCTCAACTCCGTTGTGCGGTTTAAGCCCGTAGTTGCGCGGTTTAAACCCGTAAACTTACGTAAATTTAAAGGAATAACTCGCAGGCACTTACCGCATCATTACTTATAAGGTATTTTCGACACGTCCCCGCAGATAACCTGCAACCGGCGGCGGTTTAGCCGGGGCAAGCTTATTTAAAGCAGGTCCAGCTCGATGGAACCGTTTGAAGTGCTGATATTGATCTTGTAGCCGCCGTCATTTAACTCACCCGCAAGGGCGGTTTGTTCTTGTTCGCTTACTTCTAAGTCCAGGTTTTCGGCAGAAACTGTGCCGTTCGAAGTCCTGGCATCCAGGGAGGCTGCTAGTGCGGGGTCGAAGAAAATTTTTATGGAGCCGTTGCTGGTAGTAATCTCTAAGTCATTCTCTAAAGCGGGAATTTCTGCCTCGATATCCCCGTTGGATGTGCGCAGGTTACCTGTTCCGTGGGTTTTACTGATCGTAAGGTCACCGTTGCTGCTGCGCGCTGATACAGAGCCCGCTAAATTCTCAACTTCGATGTTTCCGTTACTGGTGGAAAGCTCAGGGTTACCGGCTAAATCTTTTACATGGATACTTCCATTGTAGCATTCAATCTCACCAAGTGTCATCTTAGCGGGGAGCTTGATCTCGTAAGCCACATTTACTTCCATATCCCCCGGGGGGTGTTCAGTTTCGATGGTCAGGATATCATCAATTTCAATGTAGATATCCACCCGGTCCAGGGCTGCCTGGCCGGCGGTGGTCTCCTTTAAGGCTTTTATTTCAATATTTTCGCCATCGTGACCTTCCACTTTAACCGGGCCGTTGGGATTGTGTACTTCCAGCACGGAATCCGGCCTGGGCCGGTAAGACTGGTAAAATTCTTCTGTCATCACTGTCTCGCTACAACCTGCACAGGCAAACAGGAGCAAAGTTGTAAGCACAATCACCGGTGCCCAATATTTCTTTAAAACCACTTCAAGACCCCCTTAATAATGCTAGTATTGATTAAAGCCCGCTGCTGTTTCTAAGCAGGCAGCTTGCTCACCACAGGCAAGGGCGGCTGGCTGAATTTTGCTGCAAAACAAGCCTTCTGCAGCTTGACTGCCGTTTTAATTATATTATCCTTTTTTTATGGCAATAATCAAGGGGAATCTTTAAATTTTAAGGGAAAATAGCCGGTGCCCCTTTCACCGGTTGGATCTTTGTTGTATATTAGGGGATAGTCGTTATGGCAAGTCTGACAAGAAGAGATGTCGCAAGGAGAAATAAAGCAATTGACTAAATCTGCTAATTTTTTACCATACCTGGCCGGGCTCGGGGTGGCCCTGACCTGGGGGATGTCCTTTACCTTCACCCGGGGAGCGCTGGACCACCTGCCGCCTTTTCACCTGCTCGGCCTGCGCTTTGCCGCTGCGGTTTTTGCCATGGGCCTGCTGAGACTGCTCGGGGTAATCCGGATCAAGGTCTCTTTGGCAGACTACCTTTCTTTGCTGCCGCTGGCCCTGATCCAGCCAATCCTTTACTTTAGCACTGAAACAACCGGCATCCTGCTTACCTCTGCTTCTTATTCGGGGATGATGATTGCAGTGATCCCCATTTTCGTGGCCATCTTCGCAGCCCTGATCCTGAAGGAATACCCCACAAGGGCCCAGCTTTGCTTTATCGTCGCCTCTGTCTGCGGAGTTATTTTTATCGTCTACATGGATGCCCAGGCCATCGTCGGGGCAAATCCGGTAGGAACTCTTTTTCTACTGGGTGCAGTAATGGCCGGGGCCGGCTACAACATCGCCTCCCGCATGGCCTCGGTGAACCATCCGCCGCTGCGGACTACCTGGGTAATGATGGTGATGGGGGCGGTTGTCTTTAACATCATTGCCTTAGGGCAGCACCTGGCAACGGGCAGCATGGCGGCTTACGTCGAGCCGCTGCAAATGATCGAGGTTTGGACATCCGTGCTCTACCTGGGAGTTTTTTCTTCAGTGGGAGCTTTCTTCATGTATAATTATGTGCTCAGCAAAATAACCGCCACCCAGGGCTCTATTTTTGCCAACCTGGTGACAGTAATCGCCATCTGCGGCGGGGTAATCTTCCGGGGAGAAGCCGTGTTCTGGTACCACCTGGTCGGCACCACCGCAATCCTGGCCGGAGTCTGGGGCACCAACTATTTCGCCCCGACTACCTCCCGCTACCAGGAAAGTGGAGAAGAAACCCCACACCGGGAGCAAACAGCGGAAACCAAGTGAAACGCGGGGACGGTTCCGCGTTTCACCCAAGTCTACTCTTCCACGCGAAAAGGTTTTTTGTCACGATCGTAAATGAAACAGGGGATGAAACAGGGGACGGTTCCGCGTTTCACTGCAAAAATAAATAGTAACCTCGGGATAAACCAAGTTTTAACCATCTCCCGAGGCCGCATTGATTTATACACTTCATGCTTACAATTTTAAAACAGCCAGCTTATGAAACAGGGAACCGTCCCTGCATTTCACCGACGCGAAAAGGTTTCTTGTCGCGATCGCATATAATCTGGATCACGTGGCGCCCGGTGAGCATCGACCCGGGTAGTCCTGCCGGAGGTTCAATCCACTGCCCTACCTGGTAGAAACCTTCCAGGCCGGGTAGTTGTTTGGGAAGCTTGAAGCGTCCTTCGTCCGGGGGCACTATCCAGGCCATGTAAGCACCTTTCCATACCCCCGTATAGCGATGGTAGGTAAGCGGGGTGGCTACATCTACTTTTTCAATTTTTCCTGCGGCGGAGGGGAAGCGTTTTTCTACTGCATTTTTGGCCAATTCAGCCAGTTTTTCTTTCTCTGCCCGGTAGTTGTCTTTATCTGCAGCCAGGGGTTCCCAGTAATCATAAGATGAGAGCAAGGTGGCTGAAACCATGGTTTTGCCCGGTGGGGCCAGGGTGGGATCGAAAGAATAGTTGGTCAGGTAGAGGTATTCATGCTTGCCCAGGCCCAAATCAGGAGGGTCGTTTAGCTTAACCGCCAGCTTTTCTGCTTCACCGGAGAGGTCGGCAGCGATACCGAGGGAAATTTGCACCGAAGAATATACGGGAAAATGGGAAAAGCTTTTTTTTATTTTCGGGGTAAGGTATTTTTTGCGCAGTAGTTCATAAGCGGTAGTTCTTAGATCGGCTGCTGAAATAACCAGGTCGCCTTTTATATCGCTTCCGTCTTCAAGGAGGACCCCGGTAGCCCTGTTATTTTCGATTAAGATGCGCGTAACCCGGGAGCGATAGTTTATTTTACCGCCAAGCTCGAGAAAGCGCTTTTCGATTGAGCGGGCGAAGGCCAGCGAACCGCCCTGCGGGAAACCGGCGTCACGGTCATGCTGGGAGGCAAGGGTGCTTAGCAAGGAAAGCATCGAATAGCCTATGGGCATAACCTGGGCTAAAGCTTCCTTGAGAAAGGGATTTTTTAACTGTTTGAGGTAACCGGCAATGGAAATCCGGGAAAATTTACCGAAGACACCGAACAGCGGCAACATTTTAACAAGCATTGCCGGCATATCCCAGATTTTCGAGATTTCCTCTGGTTTCTCCAGGGGGAAACTCACTCCTGAAAGCGCTTTAGCACCGTTAATCATCTTATCGATCACCGGTTTATCTTCAGGTGAATGCTCCAGGAGGTGTTCCCTGAGGCGTTCTAAGTCACTGTAGATGTGGAGCGTTTTGCCCTCGCCTGCTTCAATGCTCATGAAAATGTCGTGATCGACAACTTCGATATCTTTAAGGGCACCTACTTCGCGCCAGAGCCGGTTAAACTGACTGCCCGGCTTAGTGCCGACGAGCCAGTGGATACAACCGTCAAAGGTGTAACCGTTTCTTTGCCAGGCCGTGCAGAGGCCGCCAGGCAAATGATGCATTTCAAAGATTTCAGCCTCGTAACCGTTCCTTAAAGCATGCACTCCCGCTGAGAGTCCGGCCATGCCGGCCCCGATAATCAAAATTTTCTTGGACAAAAAAGCCCCTCCTCAAGTAAGCTTGCTATTACCGGGGGTTGCAGCCTGGTTCAGCGTCGGTGGGTGAAACAGGGAACCGTCCCTGCGTTTCTTATGCAGCCCTGTTATCTTCTCCGCGTCCGGCTAAAAGATAAATTACCGCTCCAAACAAAATGAAAGCCATTACCGCAATCCAGCCCGCTTTTGGCAGGTACTTGACGTTCTTGCGCTGCATGATGTCCATAATTGCCCAGGCAATGAAAATCAGGTTAAGGACCAGGATAATTACCAGGACTATTAGAAAAAGAGCGTTCAAATCTTTACCTCCCCATCCCCGTTCAGCTGTTTATTGCTGGCATATTTAAGCGACTTAATTTGGCACATTTTTAAAGCCTGTCCCTAGCAATCAAAATGTCATTCACCGTAGTAATTATATCATACCGATGGGGCTTTTTCGGTCAACAGGTAGGACAAAGGTATAGCAAAAGATTTAGTTGAAGAAATGAACTACACAGGCAAAGGCAATCTACGGAGAAGGAAAACATAAGTAGTATTCAAAGATAGGTTGCAAAAGGGGGTTCCGGGTGCTTAACTCTAAAGGGGTGTAATCTCTGAACCCCCATATTTAGATACTGTGGTGGGGACAGCTGGTTTCGAACCAGCGGCCTCTTGAATGTGAATCAAGCGCTCTCCCCCTGAGCTATGTCCCCACAAACTTCCATTTTATCTTGCTATAATCATTATAACTACAGCTGCATCTTTTTAGCAAGACTGTTTTTAATAAACGATAAATTCCACGAGTTCGCGGGTTTCCAAAGAAAGTCCGTAGCTGTCGATTTCTTTTTCCACCAGGGCGGCATCTGCGTGCCCGCCAACAATGCCGTTTAGCCGGGCTGCAACCGTGGAATTGGTAAAACCTTCGACCTCGGGATAATATGCCTTAATTTCAGCAAGCAATGCTGCCTGGCTCCGGAGGTAATATTTCTGGTGGTAGCCTTCGGCGAGATAAAAGTTGTCCAGGGAGATGATCTCTGTTTGGATCTCTTTTTGCAGCTCCCTCGCTACTTTTTCCTTGCTCTGCCGGGCAATTCTTTCCTGCTCTTCGTTTTCGTAGAAGACGGCAGCCATATACTGCCTCGACCAGGCCTGCCGGGTGGGGTTATGTTCCTTCCAGAAGATCTCCAGGATTTCACTATAGCTGATCTGGTTGGGATCGTAATCCACCTGGAAGGTTTCAATATGGTCGCCCAGATTTTCGTAAGTCGGTTTTTCTGTGCTCCCGCCGGCGTAACCGGCACGGGTCCTGTAGATTCCCTCAATTTGCCCGAACCGGGCATCAGGACCCCAGAATCAGCCCATGGCCAGGGTAGCCGTCTTTAGGTTCTCTGGCACATCCCGGTCCAACGGGGGCAGGTTATTTTGCAAACCGGTTTTTTCTTCTTCCATTTTCTCAGCATCCTTTCCATTGTCTGGCCCCTGGTTTTCGGGCAACTGTTCCGGCGCTCCGGCGGGATCTTCGCTTGAAAGTGGGCCGGTTGCGCAACCGCTTACATTTAGCAGCAAAACCAGGGCTAACAAACCGGTGGTTAAAGCTAAAAGCATGTGCTTGCCGCAGCTGGCGGCAGTGCCGGTAGCTGCTCCGCTTAAAGCGTCCGGCGCCTGTGCCTGGCAACACCCGGGGAAACCGGGCACCACGGGCACCAGGCGAAAAAGAAGGGGCTTTACTTTTTTCAAAGGTTAGGGACCACCTTTCACCGAATCTAATTAATCCTGCAGTTCCTGGAGCAGCTCCTGCGCTTCTTCATACATGTCTTCATCTTCCTCGATACTTTCTAAGTATTCCACTGCCCTGGCCCGGTTGCCGAGCATCTCATGGGTCCTGCCCATGGCAAAAGCCAGGGGTTCGCTGTGCCCGAGTTTTTCAGTCATTTTTTCTTCGATTTCCTGGACGTCTCTGAGGTGGCGGCGGGCTTGTGCATCAGCTCCTTCGTTTAAATAAAAGCTGGCCAACTGCAGGCGTGAAGAAGCGGCCTGGATATAGCTGCTTTCTGAAAAAGGCCGCAGCTCCATCAACCGGTCGATATGAGCAAGTCCTTCTTCCACCCCTACGTTGTGCAGCAGGAGGCTACCGTAATGCATAACATACCGGGGGTTGTAGGGTTCGCGTTCGTAAGCTTGCCTGGCCAGCTCGATCACCTTTTCCATGTTTTCCTGGACTCCTGCCTGGCGGGCCTGTTCTTCTTTAAGCAGGCTCAGGTTGTAGTAGTTGTCGGCACGGTAGGGGTCCCGGCTGATTGCCCTGCGTGCCTCTTGCTGGGCTGCTTCTAAGTTGCCCCGCTGCGCCGCTTCCTGGGAGCGCCAGGTAGCATGGAGTCCGTCAAGTAAGAGGAGGCTGTAGACTAACAGGAACAAACCGAGTACCAGGGCGGCGCCTCCGATCAGCAGGCCGCGTCCTTTCGTTTGTTTGCTGTCTTTAGTCTTGATTTTCAGGCGAGCAAACCAGTTGATACGGTCCAGGCTGCGGTTAGCCCCGAGCAGGACAAAGAGAAAGATCCCCACGGCAGCCATTGAAAAGTTCCAGTCGATTACACTGTGCGCACCGAGAGCAGCTACCGGCACAAAAGATGCCGTCCAGAACTGCCACCTGCGGGGCGTTGCTTGATCAATAAAACAATTGCGGATAAAAGCAGCCAGGCAACTGACCCAGATTCCCAGGAAAGCCAGAAAGCCAAAAATCCCGGCCTCTATCCAGACCTGTAAAAAGTGGTTGTGCACCTCGGTAGTGTTGTAAGGGGTTTCCTGGTAAGCGCGGTATACGGCATTCCAGCCGCCGCCTCCGATACCGGTAACCGGGTAGTCGCCGATAACTTTCACGGCATCGCCCATAAACTCAAACCTGGCATCAACATTGCGATCCAGAGAAACAGAAAAAATGCGGTCGTAGAACCGGTCCGGCAGCATCCGGTGCAGGGCAAAGGTCAGGTTGTGTTCTTCACCGGCGGCACTGAGGGTAACATTCCGGGCGCTTACGGACGTGCCGGGATAGTGGTTATAGATCAACACTTCCAGTCTTTCGGTTTCCGGCCCGGTTTTAAATGAATACTCTTTCGTCTCCCAGCCTTCGGTGGCGTCCGCCCGGTGATCAAAGAGTTCTTCATCTTTATAGTCGGGCAGACCGCCTATAACTTTTACTCCCCAGGCATAATCTGCCTCGCTAGCAGCGGCGGGGCTTTCCTCGGCCTTAACCTCCAGGGTCAACCGGTAATCTGTTTCCGGGTGAGGATCACTAATAATTTGCTCAACTGTTTTGGTTTCAGCTGCCTGGTCAGGGCCGCGCTCGAGGTGGACAGGCCCCAGGGCCGGCAGGATAAAAATAATAAACAGGGCGGCTGCGGCAGCGAGGACGGTGCCCCCGCCGATAGCAAGGCGCACTTTTCTCCCGAGGTTTAAGTATAGTTCAACCGCCATTCCTAAAAGCACGGCTGCGAGTGCTGCGGCGATAACCAAAAGCCAGGCCATGGCCGGGGCATCAGAACGATAAACCGGGTCGGCGAGCAGGGCAGCCGGCACTGCAGCTAAAGAGGCTGCCGCCAGGTAAAGCAGGGACCTTAACCTTTCACCGGGCGCCGCCAGCAGGACTAAAAGCAGGCAAAGAGGGGGCAAAAGCACCCAGGCGCCGCGGGAAAAGGTGAGGACCACCGTAAAAAGCATGATTGCTGCCGGGGCCAGGTAAAGGGTGCGCTGCCACCATTTGGCAGCCAGGGGGGCCAGGCCCAGGGCCAGCAAAAATGCAGTCATCAGGTAGGCAGCAGCAGTATTGGCATAACCCATCGGTGAGGCGATGCGCTCATCTGCATAAGCGCCGGGGAAGTCCCAGTGCCCTGCGGGAACACCCAGGCTGGCTACGGTCACGACCACTGCTGCCAGCAGCAAAAGGTGCAGGAGCAGGCTTACGCCCGGGGCATCCGCCTCAGGGGAAATTAAGGGATTTTTACCGGCAGCCGGAACAGTTTTGATCCTATCCTCACCGGCTGGTGAACCGGAAGAAGCGGGTTTAATTCCACCGCTCTCTGCAGTGGAGGAAGAATTACCGGCTGCACTGTTTTCAGTTTTTTTGCTGCCCATCTTGCCGTTGCCGGAGCCGGGTTTTAAAAAACCGGGTAAAACCATGTACCGGCATAAATCAAACACAACCAGGTAAATTACCAGGTAGGAGGTAACTTTTAAAACTTCTTCGAGGGCTTCACGCTGGTGAACAGCAAAGAAGAGGGAAAGCAGGTAAGCCAGGAGCAAAATCCCCAGGCATAGGTCAAGGGGTGTGCCAAAAAAAAGGCGGCTGTCTTTTTTAAGCAGCCTGAAGTAGCCCCAGAGCATTAACAGGGCAAAGACGCAAGCTTTTGCAATTAAAAGTTCGCTGGGGAAAAACAAGCCGCGCTGAAAAGGACCGATCAGCAAAAGCAACGCCACTGCAATGAACATTACCAGGGGAAGCCATTTTTCGGCCAGGTTGCTAAATCCTTTGGGCAGATTGCCAGTGCTATCTTTAATTTGTTTTTTCTTTTTCCCTTTAGCGCTTGCTTTTTTTGCCATGCCTGCCCTCCCAAAGGCGCTGATTACCCCGGCCGCGAGTAATAATGATCACGGCCGGGGCTATTTTGCATGCAGGCTTCTTTTAAGAGTTATTCTTCGTAAATGTCATCGGGGGCATTATCTTCATAGGTGTTGTCATCGGGATCGTTTAATTCCAGAACGGCTCCTTCGGAAAAATGCATTGCTCCGCCTTCCCTGGAACGATTGTTTTCAAAAATATTTTCATAAACACCGACGGTTGCTTCATGCACTGCAAACAAGCCGCCGCCATCACGTCTGGCTTCATTGCTACCGATCGTGTTGCCGGTAAAAACAGGGTTGGATTGCTGTACAAAGATCCCGCCACCGTTACGCTCAACATAGTTATCGGTAATCGTGTTGTTGTTCACTTCCGCAGAGCCGCCCTGGGCAAAGACGAGGCCGCCGCCGTTTTGGGCCTGGTTGTCAGATATTGTATTGGCTTCAAGCAAGGGGGAAGAATCGACATTGACCGCGATCGCCCCGCCGGCACCAGCCTCATTGCCTATCATGACGTTTCCTTCAATCGAGGGTGCGGACTCTACCATAATCGTCATCCCACCGCCTGTTTCAGTGGCATAGTTGTCGGAAATATCGTTGTCTGATATCTCCGGGGAAGAACTTAACAGGTAAAAACCGCCACCGTTATTTTCAGCATTGTTATTGATCACGGTATTGTTAAAAATGCTCGGGTTAGCTTCATAAATTGAAAAAGCGGCACCGTTTTGGGCCCGGTTATTGTTGATCGTGTTATTTTCAAAAACGGACATTGCCTCGCCATCACCGCTTATGGCAACTGCTCCTCCACTGCGTCCGGCGGTATTGCCCGATATTTCATTTCCCCTGACCGTGGCAGAAGCGCTCGCTACAAACAAGCCTCCACCGCCGCCGTCGGAAACATTTTCAATGATCTTGTTATCACGGATAAAGGGGGCGGATTGATGCACCATGATTCCCCCGCCACGCTCAGCTATATTGTTAATGATCACGTTGTTCGCGATTGTCGGGGAACTCTCGTTCATGACCAGAATGCCGCCGCCGTAATCGGAGGTCTCTTCACGGGTCTCACCTTCTATCTCAAACTCCAGGGAAACGTTGTTTCCACTGCCACCGGTAATGGTAAACCCGGATAATTCTGCCTCTTCTCCTTCACCATTTTCAAAAACAACTACCGAGTCGGTCCCGCCTCCATCAATAACCGTTTCTTCCACTACTTCAGGATCTTCGGGGTTCGTGCTCATAACAGTAATGTTCTTACCTGCAAAATTGAGGTTTTCGGTATAGGTCCCCGGGCTGACTACTATGGTATCCCCGTCATCTGCAACGTCGATTGCTTCCTGGATGCTGTCATGATCATCCGGCACAGAGATGGCTCCTTCAGGAACATCGACCTCGGCTCCAGTTTCCTCGTCACAGGCAAAAGTAAATGTTGCCAGGGCGATAATCAGCACGGGTAGGACGATATAGTATAAAAGATGCTTGCGCTTAATTCTCTCCATTTAATTGATACCCTCCGTTTATCTTTAGGTTCAAAGCTCCATGATTATTATAAAGGTTTTCGGACAGTCAGACGTTGCCCGAAAACCCTCTAAGCATGGTGGACGTGAGGGGACTCGAACCCCTGACCTCTTGAATGCGAGCCAAGCGCTCTCCCACCTGAGCTACACGCCCTCGCAGGGGTATTATAGCAAATAGCACCCCTTTAAGCAATACAATTACAAGTGCCAGGGGGACGGGGTTGTTGACACAAATCAGTTTACGCTCTTTGTATAATCCCCCTGTTTATCCCGGTTAATCTTTCAAGCTGTCTAACAGATAACCCTTCCGTTTTTAACTTGCGCAGAAAACCAGTTCTGCTCTTTTTGTCAAAGTTAAGAATTTCATCCGCCCTGTCAACCTTGCACACTCGCTCAATTATTTTTACTGCTTCTTTATCGCTAATCCTTTTGATTTCTTCTATATCGATACATTCCTGGTCTGAGCTTTGATTGTTGAATTTTATAAATTCTCTCAGTGCCTTTTTACTATTATTGTCAAATATGTTTAAAACAAAATCTTTATCGATTAGACTGTCCCGCCTGATATAACCATTATAACTGCTCCATGGATAATCTTCTATTTTCCTCACAAGATTGGCTTTCAGGGGATTTTGGTGGATGTATCTAACTACTGTTAGAAGGTACGAATCATCTTCTACCGGCTCACTCCTGAACCTGTCCTGAAACAAATATCCAGAACGGTCATATTTTTTATTATACCAGTAGACAAATTTACCACAGACTCTGCGCATAATTTGGGCCAGGGACTCGTGTTCAATCTTCATTAAGAGATGAACGTGGTTGCTCATCAAGCAGTAAGCATAAAGATGGTAGCCGCATATATTTTTATAGTGCTGAAGGGCTTGTAGTAACTTGTGAAAATCTTCATCTTCGCAAAAAATAACCTGCCGGTTTATGCCTCGCATAATGATATGGTAGATTCCGCTTTCACTTTTTTGACGGGCTTTTCTTGGCAATGACAACACCTCCAGCAGGTAAGTTATACCATCCTGGGGGTATTGTCAATATCCCCGTCCCGCTGACAAACCTGCCTGGAATGTGTCAACAACCCCGTCCCCCTGGCACTTTACGCAAAAAACGAGCCAGGATAGGCTCGTGGCTCGTGCACGGTAATTAATTATTCCTTATTAATTTCACATTCCATAGTGGAAAATGTGTCAACAACCCCGTCCCCTTGGCACGGATTTTGGTGGAGGCGGCGGGAATCGAACCCGCGTCCGAAGGTCCGGCTACAAGAGCGTCTACAAGCTTAGTCCCGGTTTTGTTCTCGCGCCGCGGGCTCCCCGGAACAAGGATCCTGCGACGCCAGCCCCGTTAGGTTTCCCGAAGCAGCGGTGGGGCCGCCGCTACTGCGGTAGGCCGGTTTTTTGACACCCCTTATCTTTCCCCCGGCCAGGGAAAGGAGGGATGCGCTGCTTATTTTTTAAGCAGCGAGTGCTACGTTCGGTTTGGCGTCTATAGCCATTCCATGTTTTATCCAGGTCATGGTCCTGGGCTTGCAGCTCTTGTCTCCACGACCCCCGTCGAATCCTTACGCCCCCATGTTTCAACCGATTTTACCGATCTTCTTCTCCTTAAATTCTCTTTCCATTTCGCGCTTTTGATCACGTTCGGCTATATCGCGTCGTTTATCGTATTTCTTCTTGCCCCGGGCCAGGCCCAGTTCGATTTTCACCAGGCCTTCCCGGAAGTACACCTTCAAGGGGATCAAGGCATACCCTTTTTCCTTTACCTTGCCGGCCAAACGGCCGATTTCACTTTTATGCATCAGTAATTTACGGGTTCTTAAAGGTTCATGGTTGTACCTGTTTCCTGGATCGTAGGGGCTTACATGCATATTATACAAGAAAAGCTCGCCGCCTTCAACCTTTGCATAGCTATCCTTTAGGTTGACCCTGGCATTGCGGATAGATTTTACCTCGGTACCGGTCAGAACGATCCCGGCTTCGTAAGTTTCTTCGATGCGAAAATCGTGTCTTGCTTTTCGGTTTGTGCTAATCACTTTTTCCATCCGCCAACTCTCCGTTTTGCAAATTTAAACCTTCATTTGGTTGCCCCAGGTTTCTTCGTAAACGATTTCTTCGAGTTCCTTGCGCGGCCGGGGAGACGGTTGTTTTTCCGGGTAGCCCAGCGGAGTCAGGGCAACAACACGGTATTCTTCCGGAACTTCGCAGGCTTCCCTGGCTTTGGCTTCATCAAACCAGGCTACCCAGCAGGTCCCCAAGCCTTCAGCATTTGCGGCAAGCATTAATTGCTGCATGGCCAACCCGGAGTCAAGTAAATAATATTCCTTGCCGTCCTGGTGGCCCGAGGCTTTCGGATCAGCACAGAGGACGATTACCGCTGGTGCAGTTTGCCCGATTGATTTCCTGGCAGGGTTACTTTCCGGCATGCTTTCGGCCAGCTTTGCTTTTCGCTCAGGATCCCTTACCACGATGAACTTCCAGCACTGCTGGTTGCTCCATGAAGGAGCCAGCCGGCCGGCTTCTAAAATCCGTTTCAGTTTGTCTTCAGGCACAGAGTCTCCTGTATACTTCCTCACACTTCTACGTTCTTCTAAAGCTTTGTAAATATCCATTGATGATGCCCTCCTTTATAAAATTAATTCGTAACTGCTCAGCCGTGCCGCCTTTGGACTGAAGACATTGCGATAGAGCGGTTGCAATGGCCGACGAAGCAAAGGTTGTAGCCGGTCGGCCTGCATGGAAGCAGGCCGCCGAGGCCTGAGCCATGGATGGCGAATGCCGAGGGAAACCAAAGCGAAAGCCTGCAGCTGAGTCGCTGCCATTAGCCTCAGGTGAGCCGTCACCAGTCCAAAGGCGGCACGGCTGAGCAAACACATTAATTCTTAAAGATAGCTCCCACGGTCTGAACCACCCAACCTAGGTGTAGCAGGGGAGCGAAACTTTCTTCTACTTGTTACTTCTTTGCTGTGCGGCACCGGCTTGCTTCGCCAGTCCAGGTTAAACCCGACCACCCGTCACAGCGGGGGCTTCGCTCGATTCTACTGGAGCAAAAGCAACCTTGCCTTCTTCCTTGCTTGCCCGGATTACCTGCACCTTAATGGTATCACCTAACCGGTAAGTTTTGCGAGTCCTTTCGCCGACCAGCATAGCCGCTTTTTCGTTGTAGACATAGTAGTCGTCTATGAGCTCGGTAACCGGGATCATTCCTTCCACGGTATTGTCAAGCTCGACAAAAAGCCCAAAATTAGTGACCCCGTTAATAATCCCGGTATACACTTCACCAAGTTTTTGCTCCATGTACTGGGCCTTTTTAATATCCAAACTGGCCCTTTCCGCATCGACTGCCGCCCGCTCTCTTTCTGATGACTGCTGGGCAATACCCGGCAGCCTGGCCTGCAGCCGTTTCTGCCTGCTCGCGGTAAGTCCATCCTCGGAGAGTTGTTTCTTTAAGATCCGGTGCACTACCAGGTCCGGGTAACGCCTGATCGGCGAGGTGAAGTGGCAGTAGCACTCGGAAGCCAGGCCGAAATGACCTGAATTGGACGCGCTGTAACAGGCCTGGGGGAGAGAGCGCAAGATCAGGTAGCGGACCAACCTTTCCGCCTTCTCACCCCTGGTTTCTTCCAGCAGCATCTTGAGATGCTTGGGTTTAAGTTCCCTGATTTTCTCTGCTGCTTGAATGTTCATCAGGGTCAGGGTTTCGCGTAAAGAAGTAAGTTTTTCTTCTGTCGGGACAGCATGGACTCTGTATATACAGGGTATTTCATCTTCGGTCAGAAATTCGGCTACCGCTTCATTACAGTATATCATAAACTCCTCGATCAACGATTCGGAACGGCCCATTTCTCGTCTTTCTACCGACAGGGGCACCCCGTTTTCGTCAATTTCTATTTCCGCATCCGGCAAGTCGAGATCGAGGGCTCCTCGTTCCAGCCGCTGCTGCCTCAATATTTTGGCCAGGCGATCCATTTGGTCGATCATTTCACCCAGGGAACTGTGGTTGAAAAGTTTCGCCGCAGGGTCAGTGTCGCCGTTTTGCCGGTTATCAGCCTGCTCCAGGTATGCTTCAACCTGCTGGTAGGTCAGGCGTTCATCCACCCTGATTACGCTTTCCTGGAAGCGCGCATCTACCAGCTCTCCGGCCTCACTAATATCCATGAGTACACTTACCGCCAGCCGGTCCCGCTCTGCCTGCAGGCTGCACATTTTTTCCGAAAGCTCCGGCGGGAGCATATGAATAGCCCGGTCAACCAGGTAGATACTGGTCCCTCTTTTTAGTGCTTCCCGGTCCAGGGGCTTACCTTCTTTAACATAATGGGAGACATCGGCGATGTGGACTCCCAGCCTGAATCTTCCTCCGGGAAGCGCTTCTAAGGAAACAGCATCGTCAAAATCCTTGGCCTTCTCATCATCGATAGTGACCATCTGCAGGTCGCGCAAATCAACCCTGCCCTGGTCCCGGGCCAGGCGCGGAATATCTTCTTCACCGTGTAAATTGTCAACTTCTTTAAGCACGGGATCTGGAAATTCACCCGGCAAATCAAACTTGTGGCCGAACGAGAGCTGCTCGGTGCGGAAGCTTCCCGGCGGTCCGAGATGCTCGACCATCTTGCCCTTAGATGGACGGGTTCCATGAGACCACTTTTCCACCTCCACGATTACCTTGTCTCCGTTGCGGGCTTCGGGCAAATCTTTTCTTTTAACCTGGACAGGCCCGGGAAAGCGCTGGTCATCGGGAACTACCAGGTAGCGTTTTCCTTCGCGCTGAAGGGTCCCCACAAGCCGACGCTGGCCCCGCTTGACAATTCCGATTACGGTGCCTTCCCTGCTTTTTCTGTTTCTTCTTTTTTTATTGCTTAAGCGCACGATTACCTTATCGCCGTGCACCGCTTCGTTCATATCAGAAGAGCTTATGAAAACATCTTCACTTTCTTGATCCGGCCTCAGGAAAGCAAATCCCCGCCGGTTACCTTCAAGCACCCCGGTAAGGTAGTCAAGCCGCTCGGGGAGTCCGTACTTACCGGCTTCCGCTTTAACCAGAATTCCTTCAGCGACCATCTTTTTCAGTTCTTGTTTGAGGATACTCCTGTCCTGCGGCCCCATCTCCAGTTCGGAGAGGAGCTGTTTGACAGTCAAAGATTTATGTTTGTGCCTTTTGAGCACTGCTATGATTTTATCACGCAGGACGCGGGATGCATTTTTTCTTTTTTGCAAAACTAAACAACCAACTCCTTCATTGTATTTCTAAATTACTTCAATTATAGATCTTTTCTCTACATATGAAAAGCAGGGGCCTGTTTCTGGCACCCTGCCGGCAAAACAATTTAATTAATCTTAAGCTTAACTTAATCCAAGCCAGACTGAATCAATTGACCACAACCAGGATAATCGTAACCAGCATATAGCCAATCGCTATATAGGTGGTAACTTTGCCCAGCATCTGATCAATGCCTTTCTTCTTACCAACCAGTGACTGGGCCCCGCCGGCTATTTCTCCCAGGCCGGCACTGCGGCCCGACTGCAGAAGCACCACTGCAATCAAGCTTACACACAAGATTATGTAAATTATATTGAAGACGGTATCGATCATGCCAAAAACCCTCCATTATTCCTTTTTAATTCGCTTCTAAATCCAAGCAAGAGATATTTTAACACATGCTTGAAAGATTGTAAATGAAAAAAAACTCTTAGTTGCCGGCTTCCCGGAGAAAAGATCCGGCATAACAGGCCACCTGGCCCAGTTCTGCCTCTATTCTCAACAACTGGTTATACTTAGCTACCCGGTCTACCCTTGATGGCGCCCCGGTTTTGATCAAGCCTGCGTTGGTCGCCACGGCCAGGTCGGCAATAAAAGAATCATCTGTTTCACCGGAACGATGGGAAACCATGCAGCTGTAGTTGTTCCGGTGGGCCAGGGCCATTGTTTCCAGGGTTTCAGTCAAGGTGCCGATTTGATTTAACTTGATCAGGATTGCATTGGCCACATGCGAGGCGATCCCTTTTTCCAGGCGCGGTGGGCTGGTAACAAACAGGTCGTCACCGACTAACATCACCCGGTTGCCCAGCTCTTCGGTCAAGCTCTGCCAGCCATCCCAGTCATCTTCGTCCAGGCCGTCTTCGATTGAAATCAACGGGTAGCGTTCAACCAGGCGGCTGTAGTAGCCGGCCAGTTCCCGGGCGGTGTAAGTGCCGCCTTCTAAGTGATAGGAGCCATCACGGTAAAACTCGCTGGCAGCCGCATCGAGAGCAAGATAGATCTCTTTTCCGGGCTGGTAACCGGCGCTTGAAACAGCTTCCAGGATCAAATCAAGCGCTGCTTCACTCGAATCAAGGTTTGGAGCAAAACCGCCTTCATCGCCCACGTTGGTATTAAGACCCCGTTTTTTTAAGATGTCTTTCAAACGGTGAAAAATTTCTGTGCCCATTTGCAGGGCCCTGGAAAACGATTCGGCCCCAACAGGGGCAATCATAAATTCCTGGATATCCATGTTATTGTCGGCATGTTCGCCGCCATTTATAATGTTCAGGAAAGGAACCGGCATTACCTGGGCGTTCAAGCCCCCGATATACCGGTAAAGGGGTAAATCAAGCATTGAAGAGGCCGCCCTGGCGAGCGCCAGGGAAACGCCCAAAATGGTATTCGCTCCCAGGCGGGACTTGTTCGCGGTATCATCCAGTTCGATCATCAGTCGATCCAGGTCCTTCTGGGCTAAAACGTTATGCCCAAACAGTTCGGGGGCTAAGATGTCGTTGACATGGCGAACAGCAGTTAAAACCCCTTTGCCCCGGTAACGCCTCTCGTCCCCGTCGCGCAGTTCAATTGCTTCAAACGCACCGGTTGAGGCGCCGGAAGGCACCGCAGCCCGCCCGGTCCAGCCGCCCTGCAGCCAGGCATCTACCTCCAGGGTCGGGTTTCCCCGGGAGTCCAATATTTCCCGGGCTTTAATATGATCAATCCGCTCTTCCATGGTGATCCCTCCCAGTGGTAAGCTTTTTATCGGCCACCATACTTTTCCCGGTCATCTCTTCCGGCACAGGCAGGCCGGCCAAATCGAGGATCGTCGGGGCCACATCGGCAAGAATGCCCTTTTCTCTTAAGCCGGCTCTCCCGCCTGCCCCGTTTCCCGGAACTATCGAAGAGTTAAGCAATATGAACGGCACCGGGTTACCCGAATGCGCGGTAAGAGTGGCTCCTTTTGCGTCTTTCATTTCCTCGGCGTTACCGTGATCGCCGACAATTAAGATCTGCCAGCCAAGAGGCAGCGCTTCGCGGGTAATTTTCCCGATGCCTTGATCTACGGCTTCCACGGCGGCAATTGCAGCCTCCAGGTTGCCGCTGTGGCCGACCATATCCATATTGGCATAGTTTGCCACAATCAAATCATGTTTGCCCGCTTTTACCGTTTCCACAATTTTCTTAGTCACTGCCGGTGCGCTCATTTCCGGCTGAAGATCGTAGGTGGCTACTTTTGGCGAGGGCACCATGATCCGGTCTTCGCCGGAAAAAGGTTTTTCCCGCCCGCCGTTAAAAAAGAAGGTCACATGGGCGTATTTTTCCGTTTCTGCTATTCTCATCTGGGTTAAGCCCTGCCGGGAATAGACTTCCCCGAGGGTTTGCTCCAGGTCATCTATCGTAAAGGCCACCGGCGCAGGCATTTCGCGATCATACTCGGTCATGGTAACCAGGTAGGGCCTGGGAGGATTCGAGCCGCGGTCAAAGTGGGAAAAGTCTTTTTCGAGAAAAGTCCTGGTGATCTGGCGGGCCCGGTCGGGGCGAAAATTAAAAAAGATTAAACTGTCTTCTGAGTTGACGGTAGTTAGCGGATGCCCCTTTTCGTCGACAATTACCGTGGGCTGAACAAATTCATCGCCTTCTTTCCTGTTGTAGGCTTGTTCCAGCGCTTCCAGCGCGGATGTTGCCTGCAGGCCTTCTCCCCTGACGTAAGCCCGGTAAGCGCGTTCCGTCCTATCCCACCGCTTATCCCGGTCCATGGCATAGTAGCGCCCGCAAACCGTAGCAATACGGCCGGTTGCCTTTTCTGCTGCTTTCTGCTCTACTTTTTCTAAAAAAGGCCCGGCCCCGAAGGGCACTGTATCCCTGCCGTCAAGAATAGCGTGGATATATACCTTGTTGATTTTCTGCCGCCGGGCCATCTCCAAAAGGGCAATGAGATGATCTACGTGGCTGTGCACACCGCCGTCCGATACCAGGCCCATCAAATGAAGGGTGCTGTCGTTTTGTCGAACCCGGTCAATCGCTTCGAGGAAAACGGGATTTTCATAAAACTCCCCGGTTTCAATGCATTTGCCTATCCTGGTCAGCTCCTGGTAGACAACCCGTCCGGCACCCAGGTTTAAGTGCCCTACTTCGGAGTTGCCCATCTGCCCGTCCGGCAAGCCGACAGCCTCACCGGCGGCTTCTACTAAAGACCACCGATAATTTGCGTATAAATAATCGAGGGTGGGTGTGTTCGCCTGGTAAACGGCATTTCCCACGGTGTTTTCATTGTGCCCCCAGCCGTCAAGGATGATCAAAAGTATCTTGTCCAATATTTAAACCGCCTTTCGGGCCGCCTGGATCAAGGCACTGAAAGTATCTGCTTTAAGGCTGGCCCCTCCGACCAGGGCACCTTGAATAGAATCAAATGAAACAAAATCACCAATGTTTTCTTCCTTCACACTTCCCCCGTACTGGATGCACAAGTTTTCCACCGCCCGCTCCCCGTAACGGTTTTCCACTGCTTCACGGATAAACCGGGCCGCTTTATCGGCATCTTCCGGGGATGCCGCCTTGCCGGTGCCAATTGCCCATACCGGCTCATAAGCTATCACCAAAGACCCGGACCCGATATCCTCGGGAGGCAAACCGTCGAGGGCGCCGGCCAGCTGTTTTTCCAAAACTTTTTCGGTAGCTGCTTCATTGCGTTCGTTTTCCGTTTCGCCTACACAAAGGATCGGGCGCAAACCGCTGTCAAGGGCAGTCTTAACCTTACGTTGCAGCCAGATCTCGCTTTCATTAAGCAAATGGCGCCTTTCAGAGTGCCCGATGATCACGTATTCAACCCCCAGATCCAAAAGCATCGGCGCCGCTATTTCACCGGTAAAGGCACCTTTCTGTTCCCAGTGCATATTCTGGGCACCCAGTTTAACCGGGCTGCCTGACAGGCACTCAGATGCCTTGTTCAAAACTGTATAAGGCGGACAGATCAAAACCTCCACCCCTTCAAAGAGAGCTTCATCTTCTCTTATCGCCCTGCAGTATTCCACAGTTTCAGAGCTATTTTTATGCATTTTCCAATTTGCTGCAATAATTAAGTCCATCCTTGATCCTCCTCAGTTGTCTTGCCCGGAGCCAGGGAAAAATTTGCTTTAAGGCAGGCTTCCCTTTTGTCTTTCCTCTCCTATTGATCCTGTAAAGCACTGATACCGGGGAGTTCTTTGCCTTCCCAGTATTCGAGAGTGGCGCCGCCGCCGGTTGAGATAAAACTGATTTCTCCGGCCAACCCCTGCGCTTCCAGGGCGGCAACCAGGTCACCGCCTCCCACTACCGAGTGGGCACCGCTGCGCGCGATTACCTGGGCCAGTTGCTCCGTGCCGTGGTGGAAAGGCGGGGTTTCATAAACCCCCATCGGCCCGTTCCAGACAACCATGGCCGCTTTGTCCAGGTAAGTGATATAGGCGTTAACCGTTTCAGGTCCGATATCAAAAACCTTCCAGGCACCCCTGACTTCATCGGGGTAAACCACCCTTTCGGGGCTGCCCGGCTTTAATTCTTCGGCCACAACCAGGTCCTGGGGCAATAACAGGCGGCAGTTCTTTTTTTCGCTTTCTTCAATTATCGTTGCCGCTTCTTGCACCAGTTCTTTCTCATAGAAAGATTCGCCCAGGTTGTAGCCGCAGGCAGCTAAAAAGGTGTTGGCCATACCGCCGCCGATTAAGAGGTTGTCGGCAAGCTCCAGGAACCGGCGGATTACATTGATTTTATCGGAAACCTTGGCCCCGCCCAGCACTACCGTGAAAGGGTGGGCCGGGTTTTCCAGGCAGTGAGACAGTTCTTCGATTTCTTTTTTCATTAATAGCCCGGCTACCCCGGGGACGTATTCAGTAATGCCCACGGTAGAAGCATGGGCCCGGTGAGCGGTGCCGAAAGCGTCATTTACAAAAAGGTCCACCGGTTCGGCGAGCTTGCGGGCAAAAGAAGGGTCGTTTTTTTCCTCGCCTTTTTCAAAACGCAGGTTTTCAAGCAGGAGAACTTCTCCTTCCTGCATAACCGCTACAGCCTCAACCACCTGTGGGCCTACTACATCGTCAAGCTTTTTTACCTTCCGCCCCAGGATTTCTTCCAACCTGGCGGCTACCGGGTCCATTTTCAACTCCGGTTTCGGCTCACCTTTGGGCCGCCCCAGGTGCGAAGCGAGCACCGGGCGAGCTCCACGGTTAAGCAGGTTTTGCATTGTGGGCAGGGCAGCGCGGATTCGCGCATCATCGCGGACTTTACCCTGATCAAGGGGCACGTTGAAATCTACCCGGACCAGGACCCGCTTACCGCTGACCTCAATGTCCTCAATGCTTTTTTTCTCTACCATTTAAATTTACCACCCCGCAAGTCTAGGAACGGCGCCTCTTAAATGATGGAGGAATCGACATTTCTTCCCTGTACTTGGCTACCGTCCGCCTGGAGATTGTAATTCCGCGATCCTGCAAGAGCTCGGTTAGGCATTTGTCGCTCAGAGGTTTTTTCTGATCCTCGTTTTCTACCAGCTCACTGATATGGCTTTTGATGCTGGGTGAAGAATGATCGGAACCACCGGTTCCACTTAAACCGCTGGAAAAGAAAAATTTCAGAGGAAACAAGCCCCGGGGAGTTTGGATATACTTGTTGGCGGCAGCCCTGCTGACCGTCGACTCGTGAACTCCTACCTTGAGGGCAACTTCTTTTAGGGTCAGGGGTTTTAGTTTTTTGATGCCATGATCTAAAAAGGGTTTTTGTATATCCACAATCTCCTGGGACACTTTATGTAAGGTAATTCTTCTTTGTTCAATACTGCGGATCAACCAGTATGCCTTTTCAATTTTATTTTTTATGAATGAAGACAGTTCTTCATCGGCAAGACCGCTTTTGAGCATCTTGTGGTAGTAAGGGCTGATTGTCAGGTGTGGGATACTTGCCTCATTACCCATAACTACATACTGATCGTCTACCTTTTGGACAATTACATCGGGGGCAATGTAGCGGGTCTCTTCTCCTTCACCAAAAACACTGCCCGGCTTGGGATTAAGGGTCCGTATAAACTCGATTGCTTCCCGGATCGCTTCTTCATCACAGCCCAGGCAAGAAGCGATATAGCCGAACCTTTCATCGGCAGCAGCCGGGAGGTAATTTTTTACGACCTTTACCGCCAGCTCCGGCGGATTATCCATCTTGTTCAGCTGGAGCATCAGGCATTCCTGGAGGTTGCGGCATCCGATCCCGGGGGGATCGAGTTTCTGGACAATTTTAAGCCCTTCTTCCAGCTCGCTTAACTTCGCTCCCAAAACCGGTGCCAGTTCTTCAAGCTCGCCCTGGAGGTAACCATTATGATCCAGGTTGCCCACCAGGTAAGCGGCAGTGCTGTACTGGCGAGCATTAAGGGGCAGCAGCCTTAGCTGGCCGAGCAAATCTTCGAGCATGGAGCCCTCGGCTATCCGGGCACAATTTTCAACCAGGGGCTGCGCATCAGCATCAGGGTTAGACTTGACACTACCGTGTTGCTCATAAGGGGTATCGAGCCCTGCATCGCGAAAGTACTCGTCCCAGGAAAAATCATCCTGCACCGGATGCTCTTCGGGTTCCTGTTCCGGTGTCTCCTCGCCAGCCTTATCCTCTTCCTTTGATTCAAGAACTTCCAGCACGGGGTTGTTAACCAGTTCTTCCTGGATATGATCCTGCATTTCCAGGGCAGAGTACTGTAACAGGGTAATGGCCAGTTTGAGTTCAGGGGTGATAATCAGTTTTTGGGTCTGTTCTAAACTCAGGTTATAATCAAGCTTCACAGTAGTTACCTCTCCTGTATAAGAAGTTTTTAATACAGGCCATTAAGGCCTGTAGTTGGATGCGTCTCTTTAAGTGCTTCCCTTTGAAGATCTTTTCGACATTCCCGAGCTGAATCCTGCCCTTAATCTTTATACTGGCATGATCTTTGCTTGGAGGCCGGTTTGCCCCGTTTATTGATCAACTTCTCCATTTGCCGGAACCGGTGGTTGATCCCTGATTTACTTACGGGCGGCTCGAGCATTTTTCCCAGCTCTTTTAGGGATGCTTCGGGGTGTGCCCTGCGTAAAAAAGCTGCTTCACGTAAAGAAGGGGGCAGGTTGTGCAACCCGATGCGCCGGTCTAAATGTTCAATAAGATCAAGCTGTCCCTGTGCGGAAGCGACTACCTTTTCCAGGTTGGCAGTCTCGCAATTTACAACCCGGTTAACCTGGTTGCGCATACTTTTTACCACCCTGCTGCTTTCAAGCTCCAGCAGGGTGTGCCCGGCCCCGATGATCCGCAGGTAATCGCCGACCGCTTCTGCGCTTTTAAAGTAGAGAAAAGCAGTTTCTTTACGTTCGCGCAGAAAGGGGGCAAGCTCGAACCCCTCCAGGATTTCTTTGTAGACTAAAGCGTCTTCTAAGCTGCCGCAATTTATTTCTAAGTGATACCCGGACTTTCCTGAAATGCTCACACTGCCGCCGGCTAAGAAAATTCCCCGGGAAAGCGCTTTCCGGCAGCAGCTGCGCCTGGGAACGGTCATGTGCCTTCCCGGCAAAAAGAGATATCCGCCGGCTTCTTTGAAATCAAGATAAACCAGCAGGGAATCGATCTCTTGCCTGCCCGAGACCAGGACCAGGAAACGATTTTTGCTCAGTCTTTTTTCCTGCTGCCTGATAATGTAGGGGTCGCTCACCCCGGCTTCCCTGAGCAAATTAAACACCCGCCGGGCTACCGCATTGTCGTCTACCATGACCGCTAAACTGTGGGTATTTTGCCGGATCGTATAATATCCGTTTTTCACCAACAGCGCTTTCAATTCCCATGAACTGCAGCAGGGTAGATTATCTCCCAGCCGGGCCAGTTCCTGTTTAACCTGCCGGGTTAAAGACAATGTAAAAGTTTCCTCCTCAATTTTTATAAATGTCCCTGTGCTCCACAGCCAGGTTAAAACGCGACCCCAGGTGCCGCCCTAAGTTTTCGCCGATAACCACTGAACGGTGATGGCCACCGGTGCAGCCGATCGCAACTACCAGGCTGGTTTTACCTTCTTTTACATAGAAAGGTATTGAAAAATCGAGCAGGTCTGTCAGTTTATTAAAATATTTTTCAGTCTCGTTCCATTGCCACAGGTATTCATAAACCTGGGGATCATCCCCGGTTAAATCTTTTAAGTGCTCCACATAGTGTGGGTTGGGCAGGAACCGGACATCGAACACCAGGTCGGCATGGGGCGGCAACCCGTATTTAAAGCCAAAAGAAATAATCCGGATCTGCATGCTTTTATCGCGCTGTTCAGGCTCGTAAAGCTCGACAATTCTGGCCTTTAACTCCCAGGGCTTGAGATGGGAAGTATCGATTTCCTTGTGGGCCTTGCCCCGCAGTTCGCTAAGCGCTTCCCGTTCTTTTTGAATCGCTTCCGGGAGGCTCATTTTGCCTAAGGGGTGACGGCGCCTGGTTTCTTTAAAGCGCCTGATCAGGACCTCTTCTTCCGCTACAAGAAATAAAATTTCATAATCAATTTGCCTTTCGTCCATTTCATTCAGCGCTTCAAAGAGGTCTTTAAAAAAAGCAGCTCCGCGCATATCACAAACCAGGGCCACTTTTTTATTTTCCGATTGGATGAACAGGTCGGCAAACTTGGGGATCAGGGTGGGAGGCATGTTGTCTACACAATAATAGCCCAAATCCTCGAAACAATTGAGAGCATGGCTTTTGCCGGCTCCCGAAAGACCGGTGATCAAGACTATGCGCATTTCGTTCTTCTCACTGATACGGCTCGCCCCCTCACCTGCAGCTCCCGGATTAATAGCTGTTAAACCGGGTAAAATAAATACTTTTAGTATAGAAATTTTGCCGCTATTTTTAAGTATAACATATTAACTAAAGGATTGGGTCAGGCAATTGCGAATTGTCTCGGCAAGCCTGTGGTTGATGCCCGGAACAGCGGCAAGATCTTCCACCCCGGCCTGTTTGATCTTTTCTGTGCTGCCGAAGTGCTCGAGCAGGGCTTTGCGGCGGGCCGCCCCTACCCCGGGGATTTCTTCGAGCACTGAGTGGATACTTTTGCGGTCCTGGCGCCGACGGTGTCCGCTGACGGCAAAGCGGTGCACCTCATCGCGAACCCGTTGCAGCATTTGCAGGGTGGGGTTGTTTGCGGCCATGCGCACCGGTAATTCTGAATCCTCGAGGAAAAGCTGGTCAGGGTCTTTAGCCAGGGCGGCCAGGGGCACCCCGGTAAAACCTGTTTTTTTCAAGGCTTCCTTAGCAGCATTCAGCTGGCCCCTGCCCCCGTCTATGAGAATCAGGTCCGGCACAGGCCACTCGTCCCGCCCTGCTCGCCTGGTTAAAACCTCCTGCAGGGCAGCATAATCATCTTCTTTCGGAGCGGTTTTAATATTGAACCGGCGGTATTCTTCCCTGGCCGGGTTCCCTTCATGGAACACGACCATGGCCCCCACCGGTTCGCCGCCGCGCAGGTGTGATATATCGTAGCCCTCGATTCTCCGGGGCGGAGCGGGCAGGCCTGCCAGGCGCCCCAGTTCTTCCAAAGGCTCCGTTATTTTCTTGTTCCTTTGTTCTTCATCTTCCTCCAGCCGCAGCATACAGTTGCGCCCGGCCAGCTCCACCATTTTTTTTAGCGAGCCGCGCTGCGGCACACGCAGGGTTATTTTCCGGCCGGCCTGGACCTTCAACCACTCTTCGATCAGTTCTGTCTCGCCGGGGGAATGGGAAAGCACTATTTCTTCAGGCAGGCTCTCCACCCGGTTGTAATAATTTTTCATGAAGGAAGCGATCACTTCTTCGTCTGAAACCTCTTCCGCTCCGTCCAAGGCATAGTGATCCTGGCTCAGCAGTTTGCCGCCGCGGACCTGGAAAAGATGAACCGCCGCACGATTGCCATGGCGGCCCAGGGCTAAGATGTCTCTTTCTGCTTCATCATCGCTTAAAGCCATTTTTTGCTGCTGCCCGGCAACCCGGTGCAAGGATTGCAGGCGATCCCGCAGGGCGGCCGCTTCCTCAAACCGCTGTTCCCGGGCTGCTTGATCCATTTCTCTTTTCAGACGGTCCTGCAGTTCATTATAGCGGCCCTGCAGAAATAAAAGGGCCTGCCGGGCTACCTGGTTATATTCTTCTGAGGGGACAGCTTCTTCGCCGCGGCAGGGAGCCAGGCAGCGCTTCATCTGGAAGTTCAAACAGGGCCTGGAAGAAGTGGGAGTGCCGTCGAGCGGTTGCCGGCAGCGGCGCAGGGGAAAAATCGAACCGATGAACTGCATCGTTTCGCGGACGGCCCCTACATCGGTATAAGGCCCGAAGCGGTGCTCCTCGCGGCCCGGGTAAGGCTGGTAGCGGGCCCTTTTGCTGCTCAACTGGGAAAGGCGTAAAAGCTCCAACCGCGGGTAGAGTTCCGGGGTAACCATCAGGTAAGGGTAGTCTTTGTCATCTTTTAAGTTGACATTGTAGCGGGGCCGGTATTCCTTGATCAGGTTGCACTCTAAAATTAAGGCTTCCACTTCTGTATCGGTAACTACATAATCAATATCTGTCAGGTTTGCCTGCAGGGAACGAAGACGCGGTGAGTGGCTGCCATTACCGGTAATATAAGAGCGCAGGCGCTGGCGCAAGGAAACGGCTTTGCCTACATAAATTACCCGGTCCCTGCTATCTTTAAGCAGGTAAACCCCGGGCAGTTCAGGGACTTGCTTTAGTTTTTCTTTCAGCTGCTCAAATGTATCTTCAGACATGAAATGCTTCACCCTTACAGTTCGGCGGCCTGTTCTTTTTCCGCAACGATGGTCCCGGAGAGCCATTGCCCGGTGTACGAATCTTTGCAGGCGGCTATTTCTTCAGGGGTGCCCGCGGCAACCACCCGGCCGCCCTGGTCTCCGCCTTCCGGTCCCAGGTCGATCAGGTGGTCGGCCCGTTTTAGCACATCAAGGTGATGCTCAATCACCAGGACGGTATTGCCGCTGTCGACCAGCCGGTCCAGGATAACAAGCAGTTTATTGATGTCATCAAGGTGCAGGCCGGTAGTCGGCTCATCTAAGATATAGAGGCTGCGCCCGTTGCTGCGCCTGGAGAGTTCGGTAGCCAGTTTCACCCGCTGGGCTTCGCCTCCCGACAAGGTTGTAGCCGGTTGACCGAGCCGGATATAGCCTAACCCTACATCATAAAGCAGCTGCATCTTGCGCTGCACTTTCGGGATTGCTGAAAAGAAGTCCAGGGCTTCTTCTACGTTCATATCCAAAACGTCGGCGATGCTCTTTCCTTTATAGAGCACTTCTAAGGTTTCGCGGTTATAGCGCTTGCCGCGGCATACTTCGCAGGGGACGTACACATCTGGCAAAAAGTGCATTTCAATCCTTAAAATCCCTTCCCCGCGGCAGGCTTCACAGCGGCCCCCCTTGACATTGAAACTGAACCGGCCCGGCTTATAACCCCGGCGGCGGGCTTCCGGTGTTTTCGCAAAAAGTTCACGGATCCCGTCAAACAGCCCCGTATAGGTAGCCGGGTTGGAGCGCGGGGTCCGCCCGATGGGAGACTGGTCGATGACAATTACTTTATCTAAGTTTTCCACTCCCTCGATGTCGCTGTGACGGCCGGCTCTTTCCCGCGACCGGTGCAGTTTCCGGGAAAGCGAACGGGCTAAAATTTCATTAACCAGGGTGCTTTTACCGGAACCGGATACCCCGGCCACGCCAACAAACAGGCCCAGCGGGATGCCTACATCAATATTTTTCAGGTTGTGTTCTTCGGCCCCGCGGACCTTAAGCCACCGCTGTCCGGGCTTTCTTCTTTCCCGGGGCAGGGCGATGGAGCGCCTGCCGGCCAGGTAGTCCCCGGTGACCGAAGCTGCCGTCCCGGTGACTTGCTCTATGCTGCCCTGGGCCACTATTTTCCCGCCGGCTGCCCCGGCCCCGGGCCCGATGTCGATGATATGATCGGCGCTGCGGATGTTTTCTTCATCGTGCTCGACCACCATAACGGTATTACCCAGGTCGCGGAGATCTTTTAAGGTTTTGATCAACCGGGCATTGTCCCTCTGGTGCAGGCCGATGGTTGGTTCATCTAAAATATAGATCACCCCGGTAAGGCCGGAGCCTATCTGGGTGGCCAGCCTGATCCTTTGCGCTTCCCCACCGGAGAGGGTCGCCGCTGCCCGGTCCAGGGTTAAATAATCCAGGCCCACGTTGCGCATGAACTGAAGTCTTTCGCCGATTTCCTTGAGAATCCGGCGAGCTATATGGGTTTCGCGTTCACTGAGCTCGAGCTGCTCAAAAAATTCCGCAGCTTTTTCCACGCTCAGAGCGGAAACCTCGGCAATATTAGACCCGCCCATCAGCACGGAAAGGCTGGAAGGTTTCAGCCGGGTCCCCTTACACTTGGGACAGGGCCTGCTCTGCATGAAGCGCTCCATTTCGGCTCTCATTTCTTCAGAATCCGTGTTGGCATAGCGGCGATCCAAAAGCTTGAGCACACCGGGGAAAACTTTTTTATAGTTGCGCACCCGCTTAAACATATTCACGTAGCGAAAGTCAATTTTGCCCGGGGCTCCGTAAAGTATTATTTCCTGCTCTTTCGGGGTAAGATCCTTAAAGGGTTTATCCGGGTCTATCCCGAAGGCTTTGGCTGCCGACTCTAAAAATTGCTGGTAATAGTTGCGCCCGGACCAGGGATGCACCGCGCCTTCCCGCAAGGAGAGCTCCGGGGAGGGAATCACCAAATCCGGCGCAAACTCGGATTTTTTGCCGAGGCCGCTGCACTCCGGACAGGCCCCGTAAGGGCTGTTGAAAGAAAAGATGCGGGGGCTGATTTCCTCGAAGCTAAACCCGCACTCGGTGCAGGCAAAGTTTTCACTAAAAAGATGTTCGCCGCCTTCTAATTCCTGGACCAGCACTAGCCCCTCGCTGAGTTTAAGGGCGGTCTCCAAAGAATCGGCCAGGCGGGCCTGGATCCCTTCCCTGATGATCAGGCGGTCGACCACCACTTCAATATGGTGTTTTTTTTGCTTATCTAAGACTATTTCTTCCTCGAGTTCACGGACTTCCCCGTCTACCCTGACCCGGACAAAACCTTTACTGCGCAGATCTTCCAGCAGGCGGGTATATTCCCCTTTGCGCCCCCGCACCAGGGGAGCAAGAATCTGGATCCGCGTTTCCGGCTGCATCTCGGCAACCTGGTCCACAATCTGCTGCACGGTCTGCTGGCTGATCGGTTTTTTGCACTCCGGGCAGTGGGGCACACCAATCCGGGCAAAAAGCAGGCGGATATAGTCGTAAACCTCGGTCACGGTGCCCACGGTGGAGCGGGGGTTGTGGGAAGCCGTTTTCTGGTCGATGGAAATGGCCGGCGAAAGCCCTTCAATCTGGTCCACGTCCGGCTTTTCCATTTGCCCGAGGAACTGGCGGGCATAGGCTGATAGCGATTCCACGTAGCGGCGCTGTCCTTCAGCATAAATCGTGTCAAAAGCCAGGGAAGATTTACCCGAACCGCTTAAACCGGTCAGGACCACAAATTTATTCCTTGGAATGGTCAGGTTAATATTCTTTAAGTTATGTTCCCGCGCACCGCGGATACTTATTTCATCTGCTGTCAAATCAGTCACCTCTGTCGATTGATGTTAAGCAAGGGTGTTAAAAACGTTAAATGTTAAATGTGTCAACAACCCCGTCCCCCTGGCACGTTAGGTTGTTTTTTCCAGTTCGTAGATCATGTCGCGTAGTTCGGCTGCTTTTTCAAATTCCAGTTCTTTGGAAGCCTGGTTCATTTCCTGGCGGAGTTTTTTGATCATTTTCTTGCGTTTGGCCGGATCGGATTCTTTAATTTCCTCAACCCCGTAGTTTTCTTCTTCCTCCGCCACTGCTGTCGCTTCGATTAAGGCATGGATTGGCTTTTCAATGCTCTGCGGGGTGATGTTGTGTTGTTTATTGTATTCCAGCTGTTTGTGGCGCCGGCGTTCGGTTTCGTCGATGGCCCGGCGCATGGAAGGAGTTACTTCTTCGGCATACATGATTACCCTGCCCTCGACGTTGCGGGCGGTGCGCCCGATGGTCTGGATCAGGGAGCGATCCGATCGCAAGAACCCTTCTTTGTCGGCATCTAGAATGGCCACCAGGGTAACCTCCGGCAAGTCGAGTCCTTCCCGGAGGAGGTTAATACCAATTAAAACATCGAATTCACCCAGGCGCAATCCCCTGATGATGGTCATTCTTTCCAGGGCATCTATTTCAGAGTGCATGTAACGGACCTTCAGGCCCATGTTCCGGTAATACTCGGTTAAATCTTCGGCCATTCGCTTGGTCATGGTGGTAACCAGGCAGCGCTGGTTCTTTTCCGCCCGGGAACGAATTTCTCCGTAAAGGTCGTCCACCTGTCCCACTGCGGGTCTGACCTCAACGACCGGGTCAGCAAGTCCGGTGGGACGGATGATTTGTTCCACTACCTTTTCGCTGTGTTCGAGCTCCCAGGGGCCGGGTGTAGCCGAAACAAAGATGGCCTGGGTAAGCAGCGACTCGAATTCCTCGAAACGAAGGGGGCGGTTGTCCAGGGCGGAAGGTAGCCTGAAGCCATGTTCCACCAGCGTGCTTTTCCTGGAAACATCCCCGCGGTACATGCCGTTTATTTGGGGAATGGTAATGTGCGATTCATCGATAACCATAAGCATGTCCGAAGGGAAATAGTCAAGCAGGGTGGCGGGGCGGCTTCCCGGCGGGCGCCCATCTAAGTGCCGGGAATAGTTCTCTATGCCGCTGCAAAAACCGATTTCCTGGAGCATTTCCAGGTCAAACTGGGTCCGCTGTTCCAGGCGCTGAGCCTCCAGGAGCTTGTCCTCGCGCCTGAATTTAGCCAGCTGTTCGTGCAGTTCCGCTTCAATATCTGCAATCGCCCGCTTGAGCTGGTCGGGAGCGGTTACATAGTGGGTAGCCGGAAATATTGCCGCATGTGAGCGCTCCCCGGCCACCTTGCCGCTAACCACGTCAATTTCCCGCAGGCGCTCAATTTCGTCCCCGAATAGTTCCACCCGCAGGGCTGCCTCGGAAAAGGAAGCCGGGATTATCTCGATCACATCGCCCCGGACCCGGAAAGTGCCCCGCTGGAAATCTATTTCGTTGCGCTGGTAATGGATCTCCACCAGGCGCCTGATAATCTCGTCCCGGCTCATCCTGGCCCCTTCTCTCAACGAAAGGACCTGTTCCTGGTATTCTTGAGGCGAGCCCAGGCCGTAGATACAGGAAACCGAGGCCACGATAATCACATCGGGCCGTTCAAGCAGGGCGCTGGTGGCTGAGTGGCGCAGCTTGTCGATTTCATCATTAATGGAAGAGTCTTTTTCGATAAAAGTGTCGCTCTGGGGTATGTAAGCCTCCGGCTGGTAATAGTCGTAGTAACTGATAAAATATTCCACGGCGTTTTCCGGAAAAAGCTCTTTGAATTCACTGCAGAGTTGCGCAGCCAGGATCTTGTTCGGGGCCATCACCAGGGTGGGTCGCTGCACTCTTTCAATCACGTTGGCAATGCTAAAGGTTTTCCCGGACCCGGTCACCCCCAGCAGGGTCTGGTAGCGCGAACCCTGGTTGAGCCCTTCCACCAGTGTGTTAATTGCTGTTGGTTGGTCACCGGTGGGCTTGTATTCAGATCTTATTTTAAAGCCTTTGTTACCGGCCATATCACTGCCTCCTGTAGCATGCAGCTAATAGATTTTTTAAAAACAAGTTGCTGTTCAGCCTTGCTGCATTTCGGACGGGGTCATTTAGATAGAAGCAGGGTTATTTCTTCCGTTTACGCTTAAACCTGGCCAGGGGATCGGGCCTGCGCATTTCCAGGTAGACCGGCGAATCCGGGGGCGGAACCGGGATCATCCCCAGCTCAACATAGCTTCGCAGAAGCGAGTGAGAAGAACCGGACGCTCTCATCCTGGATTGGAAGGAAGCCCTGAAGTCTGCTTCTTCCCTGGTCCTTTTTTTCAGCACATTGGAAAATGTTTCGCCGTTCCTGCTACCTTCAAGTAAGACCATAAAGTAACTCTCGTTTATTTTTTCCAGCAGGTCCCGGTTATCCCGGGGGATTTCTCCGTTGACCGCTTTAATCACATCATCCTGCTGCAGGCCTGCCTGGGAGGCGGCGGTTCCGGGAAGGACATCCATCAAAAGGATTCCTTCGTCGCTTTTACGATACCTGGGCGGTTTACTTTCTTCTTCCCTTTTACCATATAGAATCAGCAGTTCATGGGCAACCGGGGCAAAGAGGACCCCGGGAAGAACCAGGAAAGGATAATATTCCGCCCCCACGGCAACCAGCAGCAAGACCACGCTGTACACTCCCAGCCACCTGGCCGAATAAGCTGTCCGCTCACGGGGTGTGGAAGAATAGGCAATATCTCCGTAGCCCAAACCGGCCGCTACCGGGATCAACATGTACTGCAGGGTTCTTCCCTCCCCCGGTTCAAGCATTGGCTCTAAGATGGGCCACCAATCGGGCATGGTCACGCCGACAATTTCCGGTTGGGCCACCACGGTGACCAAAAGCGCAACTAAGGGAACGGGCCAGAACCGCTGCAGCGAAAAAGCCCCGACCACTTCCCCGCTTTCTTTTTTCAAATAGATTGGACTTCTACCCCAGTGGCCGCCAACGTAAATCAGGATTGCCTCGACCAAGTGAAGCAGGCCGATCAGGACCAGGAGGGCTGGAATGTGCACCCGCAGAAGGTATTCAATGACGATATTATCCGCTAAGACCGGAAACAGGGGCACCAGGATATGGCGGGCAAACAAAACCAGGACCGCCACGATACCGCCTGCATAGGAAAAACACAGGTAGCGAGGATTAATTAAGAGCAAAAGCAGGGCCACGGGCCAGATGAAGTAGAGCCCAATCTGTTCCAGCGACAAGCCCAGGAAGACCAGGATCGTGCTGGCCACCAGGCCACCTGCAATACCCAGGATTAGGGAATAAAAGATCTGCCGCCCCACCCGGTTAAAAGTTCGGCCGTAAAGTTTCTCTTCCGTAGTAGCCTGTTTCCTGTACTGCAAATAAACCAGGAACAGGACAATCCAAAATATTGGCATCACCAGGGCAAGCATAAATGTAGAAACAAATATCTGCCCTATTTCTATAAATAACTGCATCAATAAAGCTTATCCTCCACTCTAGTCCCAAAGTTGCGGGTTAGCAAGCAATTCAAGGGCCTTTTTCAGCTGGGCATCCTGCTCCCATGAGGCCACATCCAAAGCTTCCCGGATTTCAATCCAGGTTTCGTCGTCGAAGGTTCCACTGCCCGGAAGACCGGCATCCACCTGGAACCTGGTCAGGGCGGCAGCAGTTTCTTCATCAAAGTAGCCGTTAACCTCGATCTGATAACCCAGCTGGGTCAGCATTTCCTGGAGCATCTCAACATCCGCACCGTAATCACCCTGCTCCAGGAGGTTGGGGTGAAAGTAATGGTAATATCTTAATACTTCGGGCATCTTTACTTCGTAGTCCGGTTCGATACCTTCTTTATCTATATTCCGTCCCGCCGGGGTATAGTAGTTGGCTACGGTAATCATGATCGCGTTTTCCCCGGGGAGTTCCTCAAGTTGCTGCACCGAGGCTTTACCATAGGTGGGCTTCCCGACCAGCAGGGCTGCGTCGCGGTCCTGCATCGCCCCGGCCAGCAGTTCGCTGGAACTGGCCGTTTCTTCATTGATTAAAACCACAATCGGATAGGGTTTTTTTTCAGCATCGGACTGGTAAACCGTTTGGATCTCTCCATCCTGGCCAAGCAACCTGACTATTTCTCCTGCCGGGACAATTTCTTCGGCAATTTTTACCGCCTGGCTGACCAGGCCACCGGAATTGTTGCGCAAATCAAGGATTAGCCCCCGGCTTAAGCCTTTTTGCTCCAGGGAAGCAAATTCCTCCATAAATTCATCAGCTGTATTGCTGTCAAAACTGTTTATTTCGATATAGCCCGGCCCTTCTTCCAGCATTTTACCGGAGACGGTGGAAATCTGGATTTCTGCCCTGGTAATGGTCATTTCTACCGGGTCTTCGGCACCGGGCCGCTTAACCAACAAATCCACGCTGGTATCGCTCGGCCCGCGCATCATTTCTGCGGCAAAATCAATGCCTTCCCCGGTAAGCTTCTCGCCACCGGCTTCCAGAATGCGGTCTCCGGGAGCCAGGCCCTTTCTTTTCGCAGGGGAGCCGGAAAAAACCTCGAAAACGACAATATCCGCTTCCGCTTCGATAATACGCACGCCGATTCCCCCGTAAACACCCCGGGTATCCCGCCTGAATTCCTCAAGCTCATCGGGATCGTAGAAACGTACCTGGGGATCATCGAGTATCTCGATCATCCCGCGGACTGCTCCCTCCATTAATTTATCATGATCCACGGGATAATAATACTGGTTGGTTATTGCCTCTAAGGCTTTAAAAAATATCTCGGTGCCCTCTTCTGGTTCAGCAGGCCCGGGATCAGTTCCGGGTTCATACCTGATAATTTTCGGGTCCTCGTCAACTGCCGCAGGGTCCCCCTGGCCTGAGAAAATATAATAAGTGGCCAGGTTTGTCCCTAAAAGGACCAGGACAAACAAAAGCAAAGTTTTAAATAGAGCTTTTCTCACATCCGGTTCCATGCTATCCTCTCCCATTTCGGCCCGCTCTACCGCTTGCCATAAGTAAGCCGCCTGATCCGTGCCGGACCTTAGAATTATCATACCATAAATATTTTTTCCTGTATCCATTCCCGGAACAGATGATGACGCTGAAAATGAATTGAAAAAAGGACCCCGCGGATTTTCTTCCGCAAGGCCTTTTTGTTGATGGAAAATTTTTCAGGGGGGTCGTACCCCGAAAGGGAGATTTTGGAATTATAAACCGACTTCACCGAAGTATTCCATCGGGTTGTAGCGGTGGTCCGGAGAACCGCTGGGATAATTCCTCACCGGTCCTTTTTCATATTCCCTGACTTCGAAGTGCAGGTGCACCCCGGTGCTGTAGCCGGTCGTGCCGGCTCGGCCGATGCGATCTCCCCTGCTGACTACTGCTCCTTTTTCCACAAGTAAACTGCTCATATGCGCATACAAAGTTACCGTCCCTGCACCGTGGTCGAGCATAATGCAATTACCGTAGCCGCCGTTCCAACCGGAATAGATAACTTCGCCTTCGGCAGCAGCCAGGATATAGTTGGCTTCACCGCCCTGCGGGGCCACATCAACACCGCCGTGCCAGGCCCGGTTTCCGCTAAAGGGGTCACTGCGATACCCGTAGCCGGAGCTGATCCAGGTAGGCGGCTCAATCGGCCATTTTAATTCCCCGTCAACCCCGGTAAACTGGCTTTCGGCTTTCGCAATTAGTTCACGGATTACAGAATCAAGGCGCTGCGCTTCTTCTTCAAGGTCCTTGATCGCCTGCATGTTTCTCTCGATGTCTTCCTGCAACTGGGCCAAGATCGCCTCACGGTCTTCCTTGGCCCGCTGCATTTCCCGCTCGTTGGCGGCAACCTGTTCGTGCATTTCTTCAAGGGAAGCCTTTTTCTGCTCCAGTTCATCTTTCCAGGCCTGGATAATTTCCTTTTCTTCCTGGATACCCTCCATCAATTGAATGTCGTTGGAAGCAATTATGCTTAAGTTGTAAAGGCGGGTTAAAAAATCATTAAAGCTGGTCGAATCAAACAATACTTCCACGTAAGAAACCACCCCGTGCTGCTGGATGGCCCGCAGGCGCTGGTTGAGCAGTTCTTCCTGCTCGCGCAGCCTTGCTTCCGCATCGGCCAGTTCGGCCTCAACCTGCTCGATTTCTCCTTTTACTTCCTCGATTTCTCTTTCCAACTGGGCTTGCTCGGCGCGCAGCTCATCCAGGCGGTCTTCCAGCCGCTCCAGCTCATCTTCGAGGGCCGCTTCCCGGTTTAACCGCTGTTCCAGGTCGCTTTCCACCCGGCGCTGGCGATCTTCCACCTCTTCCAGTTCTTCCTGCTTTTCCTCGATTTCTTGATTAAGCCCGGCAAAAACGGGCAGAGAAAAAGCCACCGTCAAAACCAGCAGTAAAAACAGCAATAGTCCGACATTTCTTTTCCCGGTTAACATTGGTCTTTTCCTCCCTGATAAAAAACAGAGCTAAATTTTTCTATCTCTATACCCGCAAAAACCGGCCCAGGGAAAAAGAACTGCCCAGGATGCCCAGGGCGGTCCCCAGGGGAACCAGGTATTTTGCCAGCTCTGTAATGATCCATTCCGCAGGCAACAAACTTAAAAACATTAAATCATTGGCGATAACCCATTCAATAGCCAGTTCATAAATATAATAGATCATCAGAAGCGGTATTGCCGCCCCAATAAAGCCCATAAACAAGCCTTCCAGGATAAAAGGCCAGCGGATAAACCAGTTGGTTGCCCCCACGTATTTCATGATTGTGATTTCTCTTTTCCGCATCATCACGGTTAATTTAATTGTATGGGAAATCAAGAACACAGCCGTTACCGACAAACCGGCCATCAAGGCCAGGCCGATGATCTGGATTACCCTGGTTACGGTAAAAAGATCTTCCACGTAACCCTGGCCGTAAAATACATCAGAAACCCCTGCGTATTGCTCAAATTCATTGGCCAGCCGCACTACCGTTTCCGGTTCAACCGTGGTAATTTCATAGGTAGACAGCAACGGATTATCCAGGGCCGTATCGTATCCTTCAAGCATACCCCCCAGCTGCCGCTTCAGGCGTTCCATATGTTCTTCGCTGGACACATATTCCATCGACGCTACTTCCCGGTGTTCGGTCAATTTTCGCCTTAGCTCTTCCCGGGTTTCCCGGTCGGCCTCTTCGTCGATATAAACCACTATTTCTACTTCTTCTTTGACTGTTTCAGTAATATGGTTAAGGTTCAAATTAACCAGCATAAACAGTCCGAGCATTAACAGGGTCACCACGACCACACCGGTGGAAGTAATACACATCCAGCGATTCCGGTATAACCCTTTAAAAGTTTCTCCCAGTATATAGATCAAGCCGTTAATGAACATGCGTGTAAATCCCTTTCTGCTCATCCCCGACTAATCTGCCGCCATCCAGGTAAAGCACTCGTTTTTTAAACTGGTCCACAATATCCCGGTTATGCGTTGCGACCAAAACCGTGGTGCCGCGTAAATTGATGCTGCGGAGCAGGTTCATAATATCAAGGGCGGTACCCGGGTCAAGGTTACCGGTCGGTTCATCGGCAATAATCATCGCCGGCCGGTTGGCAATAGCCCGGGCCAATCCGACCCGCTGCTGCTCGCCCCCGGAAAGGTCGGTCACCTTTGCCCTGGCCTTGTCCTTAAGCCCGACCAGCCCCAGCACGTGCGGCACCCTCCGGCGTATTTCCCTGCGGGAAGAGCCAATAACCGTCATAGCAAAAGCAACATTTTCATATACCGAGCGATCTTCCATCAGGCGGAAGTCCTGGAAGACCATGCCTATATTGCGGCGTAAAAAAGGCAGCCGGTGCTTGGGCAAACGGGCTACATCGCGCCCGAACACTTTAAGAACTCCGCCATTTGGTTTTTCCTCCCTGATAATCAGCTTCATCAGGGTAGATTTTCCTGCCCCACTTGAACCGACAAAAAAAACAAACTCACCACGATCGATCGAAAAGGTTAAGTTTTCCAAAGCCAGGCTCTTATCCTTTTCATATTTCATCGACAGATTTTGTGCTTCAACCATTTAGGCAGACCTTCCTACTTAAACTTAACATAATATCTTGCCTGTTGGCATTAGATTTCGACAATTATAAGTTAATTCCTGCAAATCATATTAAAATATGTTTACTTGTTTTGCAAAATGTTAAAAACATGTTACTGCCCAACCGCGCTGCTTTTGGACTGAAGATATTGCAGTTAAAGCGGTGCCTCCATAATCTAAAAACCCCCGGCGAATTAATGCTGCTGCATTTTTTTGAATCCCTCACCGTGCACCTCGGTGGCGTTGCCGATAATCACGAAAGCAGCAGGATCGACCTCGTGGATAATCCACTTCAACCTGGAAACCTGCTGGCGGGTGACCACGCAAAGCAGCACTTCGCGTCCTTCACCGGTGTAGCCACCGGAGCCTTCGATCCTGGTTACCCCACGCCCGAGTTCATAGAGCAACCGTTCATTAATCGCGGCACCGCAGCAAGTGATGATGATCGCCTGCTTGACCAGGGCAAAGCCTTCCTGGATTGCATCGATTACTTTTACGCTGACGAAAAGGGCCAGGGCCGAATACATGGCTGCTTCGCTGCTGAAAATAAAGAGGGCCAAAGAAAGCACTAGCAGGTCCCCGCCAAACATGGCCTGCCCGGGACTGAACCCCGAGGTTTTGGCCAGGATCAAGGATAATAAGCTGGTGCCCCCGGTAGAACTGCGAAAGTAAAAAACCAGCCCCACGCCCACACCGACAATAACCCCTCCGTATACTGCCGCCAGGAGCAAATCATCGGTTGCCCGGGGCAAAAAAGGAGCGGTAACATCTACGGCAAAAGAAAAAAGAAACGTGCCAAGCAGGCTCTGCACGATGATGCGTCGCCCTAAAGTAAAATATCCCCAAATGAATAAGGGTATGTTTAACAAAATAATCGTCAGGCCGACGGGAAGGCCGATCAAGTGATAAATGAAAACGCCAAGGCCGCTCACCCCACCCGGGACGAGCTTATTCGGCACCATAAACATATTCAGTCCCGCGGCCGCAACAAATGTGCCGAAAATGATGCCTGCCAGATCGATTGCAAATATTTTTACATCGCTTATTTTAATGTGCGGCTTTCTAATTTTCATCTTAAAAGACTCCTGCTTCTGCTTATCACGAACAGTTTTGTTGTATTTACTCAGCCTTGCTGCATTTCTGACTGGTGCCGGCTCATCAGCCGTGCCTGCACCGGTAATCCCCTATTTTTGCAAGGGGACCTTGCCGCGGGCTTTCCAGCGCAGGTAAGCATCGATAAAGGGATCGATCATCCCGTTCATCACCGCGTCCACATTTCCCACTTCTACCCCGGTGCGGTGATCTTTAACCAGGGTAAAGGGATGGAAAGTATAGGTCCGGATCTGGCTGCCCCAGGCAATTTCGCGCTGCTGCCCTCTCTCGGCATCAATTTCATCGGCCTGTTCCTGGCGGGCTACTTCGGCCAGCTTGGCCTGCAGGACCCGCATGGCCTGCGCGCGGTTGAGGTGCTGCGAGCGATCGTTCTGGCAGGTCACCACGATCCCCGTCGGCAGGTGGGTAATGCGCACGGCGGAATCAGTTTTATTGACATGTTGGCCGCCCGCGCCGCTGGCCCGGAAGGTGTCAATTTTCAGGTCGTCACTGTTAATCGCGTATTCTTCTTCCTCCACTTCCGGGACTACATCGACGGAGGCGAAAGAAGTGTGGCGCCTCTTAGACGTATCATAGGGAGAAATACGGATCAACCGGTGGACGCCTTTTTCAGCCTGCAGGTAACCGTAAGCCGCGTGGCCGCGAACGATGATGGTAGCGCTTTTGATCCCGGCTTCATCGTCACTCAGTAAATCCACCAGTTCGACTGCGCAGCCCTTTTGCTCACACCAGCGGTTATACATCCGCAGCAGCATTTCAGCCCAGTCCTGGGATTCCAGCCCCCCGGCACCCGGGTGAAGGGACATGATCGCGTCAGAATAATCATACTTACCCCCGAGCAGGGTTTCCAGCTCCATCTGTTCAAGCCGCTTTTTTACTTCTTTTATAAGCGGTGCTGCTTCTTTTACGGCTTCCTGTTCCTTCATGGAACCCTCGCCGGCCAGTTCCAGGTAAACTTCCGCTTCTTCAATTTTTTTCTCTACTTCTTCCAGCGGACGGATTTGCTCGCGAAGCTCACCCTGCTTCTTTAAATGCTCCTGGGCCCGGCCGCTGTCTTCCCACAACGTGGGATCACTGGCCTTAGCTTCTACTTCCTTTAGTTTCTTTAGCTTCTGGTCGTACTCAAAGAGAAGCCCTCATTTCTTCAAACCTGTTTTTTAACAGGCTCAGTTCATCTAAGTACTCTTTCAACATCTTATCACCAGCTTTCCAATCATAGTAACTGATTCGAAATGATTCAGAGGCTGTTCAGCCCCTTATAAACTAAATCTGTCTGCTAAACTCATGCTGCCTTTAAACCGGTGCCGGCTCATCTAAGGGCAATGCGTGCGATTTGAGCTGCAGGGTTTCGCTTTGGTTTCCTTTTAGTTTCCGGCGTCTAAGGCTTTAGGCTTCAAGAGGCCTGCCTCCATGCAGGGAAGCAATACTTCCGTCCCTCTAATTCCCCTGGCTCAGGTCTCGGCAGTTTACTTCCATGCTTCGAGGAAGCAATGCCTCCGTCCCTCTGCTTCCTGCTTCCACTGCTTTCCCTCGGCTTGCCTGGATGGTTACCCGGTGCCGCAGCATTTCTTGTATTTTTTACCGCTGCCACAGGGGCAGGGCTCGTTACGTCCCACTTTCTTTTCCACGGTAACCGGCTCTTTTTTGGGTTGCTCGGCCGTTGCAGCCCGGCCCTGCGCGGCGCCTCCGCCGCCCCCGGCCCCTTCGGCGGAAGCCCGTCCGCCGCCGACTGCCGGAATTTGCTGCCGCCTGCCGGTCATCCCGCTGGCCACCGCTTCCCGGCGCGGGGTGGCGGTAACCTGGATATGGTAGACATTCCTGACCACGTCGTTTTGGATCTGCTGGATCATATCTTCGAACATCCCGGCGCTTTGCCGCCTGTATTCAACCAGGGGGTTGCTCTGGCCGAAGGCCTGGGTCTGGATATCCCGGCGCAGGTCGTGCATCACGTCGATGAAGTACATCCAGTGCCGGTCTACCGTGCGCAGGAGGACCACCCGTTCGACTTCCCGCATTATTTCCGGGGTCATGGCCTGTTCGCGCTCTTCATAGAAGTTTCGCGCTTCATCGCGCAGCACTTCCCGCACTTCCTCCGGGTCCCGGTCTACTATCTGTTCAAGGTTAATCTTTTCCCGGCGCGCAAAGGTGTTTTCGGCACGCTCAAGGAGGGCACGGGCATCTTCATCGTCCAGGAATCCTTTTTCCATGGTGTATTCCTGGATCATGCGGTCGATAATTTCATCAACCATTTCCTGGATCGGCTCTTTCATATTCTCGCCTTCCAGGACCCGGCGGCGTTGTTCGTAGATAACCTTGCGCTGTTCGTTGAGCACATCATCGTAGTTGAGCAGGTTGCGCCTGATCTGGAAATTGCGGGTTTCCACTTTTTTCTGGGCGTTTTCAATACCCCTGGTGACCAGGGAATGGTCGATGGGCGTATCTTCTTCGATCCCGAAGCGTTCCATCAAGTTGGCTATGTTTTCGCCCCCGAAAAGGCGCATCAGGTCGTCTTCTAAGGAAACGAAGAACTGCGAGGAACCCGGGTCGCCCTGCCTGCCGGAGCGGCCGCGCAGCTGGTTGTCGATCCGCCGGCTTTCATGGCGCTCTGTCCCCAAAACATGCAGGCCTCCGGCGGCTACCACTTCCTCCCGCTGTTTTTTGGTCTCCTCTATCGCGCGGTCTATCAATTCGGACTGGCGTTTATCCCAGCGCTCTTTTTGTTCGTCGTCCAGTTCGTGATAGTCGGCCCCAAATTCTTTGATCAGCTGTTCCTTGACCAAATACTCAGGGTTACCGCCTAAAATTATGTCAGTGCCCCGGCCGGCCATGTTGGTAGATATGGTTACCGCGCCTTTTCCCCCGGCCTGGGCGATAATATAGGCCTCGCGGTTGTGGTTGACCGCGTTCAATACTTCATGGGGAATACCCTTTTGCTTGAGCATTTTGCTCAGCATCTCCGATTTATCCACCGAAATGGTTCCCACCAGCACCGGTTGACCGCGTTCGTGGCAGTCTTTAATCGATTCCACGACGGCGTTAAATTTGGCTTGCTCGGTTTTGTAGATCAAGTCAGGCCATTCTTCCCGCTGCAGCGGCTTGTTTGTCGGGATCACCACCACATCCATGCCGTAGATATTACGGAATTCGTCTTCCTCGGTGGCAGCCGTTCCGGTCATCCCGGACAGCTTGTCATACATCCGGAAGTAGTTCTGGAAGGTGATTGAAGCCACGGTGCGCGAGGCAGCCTGGATTTCGACGCCTTCCTTGGCCTCGATCGCCTGGTGGAGGCCGTCGGAGTAACGCCGCCCGGGCATAAGGCGGCCGGTAAACTGGTCAACGATAACCACCTTGCCGTCCTGAACAACGTAGTCAACATCCCTTTCGAAGAGGGAATAGGCTTTAATCAGCTGGTCAAAATAGTGGCGGTGCTGCCCGGAGGTTTCATCATCCGCCAGTTCTTCTTCTGCTTCTTCGAAAGCGGCATCGTCGTCTTCCGCCAACTCATCGTCTTCGGCCAGTGCCGCCTCAACTTCTTCCTCCTCCGGTTCATCTTTACCCAGCTTGAGGATGTCGGTCAGTTCCGGGTTGACCCGTTCGAGTTCACGGTAGCCCTTATCTTTAATATCGGCCAGCCCGGTCGCTTCATCGATAACATAATATAGTTCTTCATCCAGCTGTTCAAGCTTGTTCCCGCTGGTGATTTTAGAGGTCATCAGGCTGTGCTTGGTGCGCTCGACCAGTTTTTCCACGCCCGGTTCTTTAAGCATTTTCATCAGCTTCTTATTCTTGGGCGAACCGCGCCTGGCCAGCAGAAGCTTTTCCCCGGCTTCATCTTCATTGCCGGCATCAAGATCCCGGCGTGCCTCGTTCAAAAGATCGCTCACCAGGCGGCCCTGGCGACGGATCAGGTGTTCCACCTCGTCTTTCCAGCGGCCGTAATCCTCGGTAGTTTCCACCCGGCTGCTGATGATCAAAGGCGTTCTCGCTTCATCGATCAGAATGCTATCCACTTCGTCGATAATCGCGTAGTGGTGCCCCCGCTGGACCATCTGGTCTTTGTAGATAACCATGTTGTCGCGCAGGTAGTCAAAACCCAGTTCGTTGTTGGTGGCATAGACCACATCGGCCCGGTATTCTTCCCGGCGCCGCTCTGACTCAAGCCCTGCGACAATCAGGCCCACAGAAAGGCCGAGCATCTCGTATGCCGGCCCCATCCAGTAGCGGTCACGCCAGGCCAGGTAGTCGTTGACGGTAACAATGTGCACCCCTTCACCGGAAAGGGCATTTAAGTAGGCCGGCAATACGGCAACCAGGGTTTTCCCTTCGCCGGTTTTCATCTCGCCAATGCGTCCCTGGTGCAGGACCACGGCACCAAGAACCTGCACGTCGAAAGGTCGCATCCCGGTGGTGCGCCTGGCGGCTTCGCGGGCCAGGGCGAAAGCTTCCGGTAAAATATCGTCTTCTGTTTCACCCTGCTGCAGCCGTTCCTTTAATCTAGCCGTCTCTTCCGGGAATTGTTCATCGGCCAGCGCACTGGCCCAGGGTTCCAGCTCATTTACCTTTCCCACGTACTGTTTTTCCAGGCGCTTTACCTCTTTTTCGTTGGAATCGCCAAATATCTTTTTAAATAAAGCAGTCATTGAAATACTCCTTTTGCCTTCTTCTTTTTATTTCAGCTGTACCTGCTCGGCCGTGCTGCATTTTGGGCTGGTGCCTCACCTCGCGGATAACAGCTTTTTGTTAAGCTTGCAGGGTTTAACCTGCAACATAAGGTGCTGCCCGCTGGCAGACGAGCAGGACACGGCCTGTAGCAATTTATGTTTACTTCTTCTAAGGCTTTTTAAATTTTATCACAGTTATATCTGCTCAAACAAGCACTGGGAAGAAAAATCAAGAATCCGGGGCAAGTTCGCAGGTAAGTGCCCACAGGCTGCCTGAAACCAGGGAGTGACCGCCCAAAATTACCGGAATGGGACATTCGCCGGCAAGCCTGGTAAACTCCCTTAACCAGGGATGTTCCAATTCCCGCCACCTACCCAGATCGGAGAGAAAGCGTGCTTCATCAGAAAAATGGTAGTGGTAATGATACATCAGCACCCGGGTATCGATAAAGGCACAGCTGGCTACGCGGGAAAGATAGCTAAAGAATTGTTCAAGCCCGGCATGATCAATCAACAGGCCAAGCAGGGAAACAACTTCATTTGCCTCGATCCGGCCCAGGGACTTCATCCCCCGTTCTTCAGAAAAAATGCGCAGGCGCAATTTAAGCAGGGCGTTGAGGCGCTCGATCACCGGTGCCCCCACTCTACCGATCAAGGCAACATCTTCATATTCATCCGCAAGCACCGCCTTGGCCCGCTCCAAACTGCTGTAATCGTACTGCAAGTCCAACAGGGTTTTTTGGGTGCGGGGACCCGCAAAAGGACCCGCTCCCAGGATCAAAAGGTCGGTGGGGGTGTCTATATCGAAAAGGAGCCCCAGGGTGTGGGGCATCAATTCCATTTCCAGTCCGAGCTGGTCGCGCAGGGTCATGGCCAGGCTGTTGTCGGTGGCCGGAAGCTCGACTTCAGAGATGCCCGGCGGCACGGTAAAAGCGACCAGGTCTACCGACTGGGTATTGTTTGTATAGACGAAAGCTTCTTTTTCGAGCAGCTTATGGCAGATCACCTTTAATTCATCAACAGTAATCAACGGCGAACCCGCCCCGTTAAGACAAAGCACCCTGGAGAGGTTATGTTCTTTAATTGCCGCCTGCAGCGCACACCCGTAGTGAAAACGATCCGGTGATTCTTTATTAAGGAATACTTTAGCGCCGAGGTTGCCGGCCGGTTCGACCAGTTCGGGCCTGTTGGTATATAATAAAACCTGCTCCACAAAGGAGACCAGTTTAATTTTTTCAAGGTTGTCGAGTAAAGCCGCCTGGCGCACCAGGGCCATTTCCTCTTCTACCCGGCTTTTTGGCCGGGAACCTTCAAATATAACTACGCTTACTGCTTTTCCCATAAGTTTGTTTAACCCTCTTTTAGTATCTCTTGCGCCTTCAAAAATTTCTTCTTGCCCAAAGCATCTGGCACATGCAGGCAGCACCCGGTGACCTTTTTGATCCTCTAACCGTAAGAAAATCACGGCCCCGGCTGCTGCCTCTGCTTAAGTTTTCTTTAGTCCTTATTTTTCTCCAGCCCCCGCTGCCAGTTTTTTTAACCACCGGCGGATGGGCATGGAGGAATTATAGCGATAGATTGTGTCTGCTCAGCCGTGCCGACTTTGGACTGGTGACGGCTCACTTGAGGGTAATGGCAACGACTCAGCTCCAGGCCTGTATGGCTCTGATCTTTGGCTTATTCAGGTTCGATTAGCCCGTAATTTGCGTCTTTTCGCTTGTAGACCACGTTAACAACGTCAGTTTCGGCATTGGTAAAGACAAAAAAGTTGTGCCCGAGCAGGTCCATCTGAAGGATTGCTTCTTCTACGCTCATCGGCTTGAGGGGAAAGCGCTTGGTCCTTACCACTCTGGGAGACTCTTCTTCCTCTTCTTCCCTGGCCTCGGCTTCCAGGGCTGCATGTTGTTCGCTCATGTTGCGAAGCCCGGTTTGGCGCTTGGCCTTGTCCATCCTGGTTTTATATTTTTTAACCTGTCTCTCGAGCTTATCTACCACCTGGTCAATCGAGGCGTACATATCGCCGGTAGATTCCTCACCGCGCAGGATCATGCCGTTTAAGTTCACTGTAACCTCCACAATATGTTCTTCGCGGATTACGCTCATCACTACCTGGACATCGGTTTTTTCATTGAAGTGTTTATCAAGTTTACCTAATTTTTTATGGGCATAGTCGACCAGTGAAGGTGTGGCTTCAATATTTTTACCCCGGACATTTATTTCCATACTAAACAACCTCCCATTTTTGGATTCTCTCTATGGATATACATTCTACTATAAATGTAATTCCCCAGTCCAGTATAAAAATCCTGCTATAAAACGATCAGGTGAAAATAAACCTGAAGCTGAAAAATATACTGTAATATAAGGGAATTTTAGTCAATCAAGCAGGTAAAATCGGCTATATTTTACCAGCGTTCCAGGTTATCATAAAACCCGGGCTTTTTGATCAGCCCGGCTCCCGGATTGTAGGAGATTACCGCTCCATATACTTTTGCCCCACTTGCATGCAAAACCGAGGCAGCCTCTTTCATGGTCGACCCGGTAGAATAAACATCATCGATGAGCAACACGGTTATTCCGGGCTCTATTTTAGTGTTTACTTTAAAAGAGCCACGCACATTTTCCTGCCTTTGCCGGCGGGAAAGGGCTACCTGGCTTGCGGTAGGTTTGTTTTTGATCAGGAGTTCCAGGTATGGCAGGTGAAGAGTTTCTGCAGTGTGGGCGGCAAGCAGGGCGCTCTGGTTGTAACCGCGCTCTAATTCGCGCTGCCGGTGGAGGGGTAGCGGAACTACCGCTTCGGGGCGGCAAAAAGCTTCTCTTTTTATTTCCCCGGCCAGCCAGTTTCCCAGGGGACGGGCTGCCGCGCTGCGCTTACGGTATTTCAGGTCATGGATTAAACGGCGCCAGTTTTGATCGTAAAGCGATACCGTAAAAAGGCCTCGCAGCGGCTTTTCAGGCGATGCTTGCAGCAGAGATCCCTGCAGGCAGTCACAGGGCGGTTCTCCCCGGGAAAACCCTCCACAGTAAGGACATATTCTACCGCCAGGTTTATAGAGTTTTGCACAGGCGGCACACAGGGGGCGCCCCCCGGCAACAGGGTCAGTGCCGCGGGAAAGCAGGTTCCGACAAAACAGGCAGCGTTCCGGGAAGATTAATTCAAGCAGGCCGGTAAACCAGCCCTTCCCGGCGGCTTGAGGGTTGAAGCAGGTTCCACCCCTGCCGCGGTCCATTACCGCACCGCCCCGCTTTTTAAGCGGCCGTCCAGGTAGGTATACCGCTCCTCGGACTTATTGTTGCGCACCGCTATGGCCATGGCTTTTTTAGTCCCGACCAGGACCGCCAGCTTGCGAGCCCTGGTGATTCCTGTATACAAAAGATTGCGCTGGAGCAAAATGTAGTGCTGGGTTAAAACCGGCATGATGATGACCGGGTATTCACTACCCTGGCTTTTGTGAACCGAAACGGCATAAGAAAGGACCAGCTCATCGAGCTCGGTAAAATCATAGATCACCGGTCGCGGTTGGAGCACATCGCGGAAAGTAACTACCAGCTCCGCTTCTTCCTTGTCGATGGCCGTGATTAGGCCGATGTCGCCGTTGTAAACTTCCTTTTGGTAGTTATTGCGGATTTGCATTACTTTATCGCCAAGCCGGTAGGCTGTTCCCTTAACCAATGTTTCAACCTTGTCGCGAGCAGAAGGGTTAAGCGCCTGCTGGAGAAGGAAGTTGAGCCTTTCCACCCCGGCCGCTGTTTTGCGCATCGGGGTAAGCACCTGCAGGTCCATCAAGGGATCAAAGGGCCCGTAATTGGGCAGGCGCTCCTTGCACAGTTGAACTATCAGCCCGGCCGCCTGTTCGGGATCTTCTTCGTTCATGAAAAAGAAGTCCTTGTTTTTTACATTCAGGTAGGGCATTTCCCCCTGGTTTACCCGGTGGGCATTAACCACGATCAAGCTTTCCCGGGCCTGGCGGAAAATATAACTGAGGCGGAAGCAGGGGAGTGCTTCTGAACCGATCAGGTCGCGGAGCACGTTGCCTGCCCCCACCGCGGGAAGCTGATCGACATCTCCCACCATCACCAGGCGGCACCCGGGAGGCAGTGCTTTTAACAAGTTATACATTAAAAGAAGATCAACCATCGAAGCTTCATCGATGATAACTACCTGGGCTTCGATGGGGTTGTCCTCGTTGCGCTGGAAGTTGAAACCTTCTCCTTCTGTATAATTATATTCAAGCAGGCGGTGGATCGTTGATGCCTCCTGCCCGGTTGCCTCGGTAACCCTTTTCGCCGCCCGGCCGGTGGGCGCAGCCAGAAGCACTTTCTGCTTGATCAACTTAAAGGTTGAGAGCAGTGCTTTAATAGTCGTAGTTTTACCGGTTCCCGGCCCACCGGTAACTATGAGCACCCCATTATGGAGCGCTTCATCTAAAACCTGCAGCTGCTCATTAGTTAAATGGGGATTGTCATGTTTGGCCGTAGATAAGGCCTGTTCCACCTCCAGTGGTGAGTAGGAATCGGCCTGCTGGCTTAACTGGCTGATCAGGCGGGCTGCACCTTTTTCAGCCTGGTAAAAGGGAGCATAATAGACTGCCTCCCCGCTTTCTTCCAGGGTCTCGCAAAACAGTCTTTTCTGATCCATTAATTCCTTGAGCTGCGCTTCGAGGTACTCCTGGGTAAGGGTACCGGAAGACAGATCAAGCAATTCCTTGATCTTATCAAACAAAACTTCCCGCGGCAGGTAGACATGTCCTTGCTCGGCGGCGCGGCTGAGCGCGTAAGTGATCGAGGCTTTGATCCTTTCCGGGGCATCCTCGGGCATCCCCAGCCGGCGGGCAATTTGATCGGCAGTTTTAAACCCAATGCCAAAGACATCCTCGGCCATCCGGTAGGGATTTTCCTTGATTTGCTCTATTGTCTGAGAACCATAGCGGCGGTAAAGGCGCATGGCCTGGCTGACAGAAACCCCGTAACCCTGCAGAAATACCAAAACGTTTTGTACATCTTTGTACTGGCGGTAGCTTTTTAATATCTCGGCCGCTTTGCGGGCCCCGATGCCTTCCACTTCCTGCAGGCGTCCCGGTTCTTGATCCATTATTTCGAGGGTATCCAGGCCAAAATGATCGACAATCCGTTCCGCGGTAACCGGGCCGATTCCCTTGATCAAGCCGGAGGAAAGATACTTCTTCAGGCCTTTTTCAGTGGCGGGAAGCAAGCGCTCCCAGTGGTCTACGGAAAACTGTTTCCCGTAACGGGGATGGGTCTGCCATTCACCTTTGATCAACAAGCTTTCGCCTTCCTGCATCGGGGGAAAATGGCCGACAATAGTGACTGACTTGCCTTCGCGGCAGCGCAGGACGGCCACCAGGTAAGCGCTATCTTCATTGTAAAATCTTATTTTTTCCAGGGTTCCTTCAATCCGTTCCAGTAGGTTGCCCTCCTGTTGCCTTGTAAAAAGTGAATGCGATAAAATTGGCGCAAGACTTTTTAAGATCACTATTTGTATAAAAATTTGGTGTCTACCCAGCCATGCTGCCTTTGGACTGGTGACTAACCTTTCAGGGATAATTCTACTCCGGCAGGCGTAGTTCCTCTTTTTTTCTCCCGTTAGACCAGATAAGCACTGCGCCAATCCCGGCCAGCAGCCTGGAACGCAGTGCTTATCATTATTGTTACTGCCGTGCCTTGCTATATTATAAACTGGTGCCGTCCCATCGCTGACAATGGCAATGGTCCTGTCTGAAATATTGCAAGACCGGGCAAATACTCATTTTTTAGGTCAAAGCTTCTTTAAGCAGATCGACTTTGTCGAGCCGCTCCCAGGGTAAATCAAGCTCGGGTCTGCCAAAATGCCCGTAAGCCGCCAGTTTAAGGTAAATCGGGTTACGCAGCTGCAGGTTATTGATGATTGCAGCCGGGCGCAGGTCAAAGTGCTTGTTGACCATTTCCTCCATCACACTGACCGGCACTTTTTCCGTCCCGTAAGTTTCGATCATCATTGATACAGGGTGGGCCACCCCGATAGCGTAAGCAAGCTGAAGCTGGCACCTGGAGCACAGTCCCGCTGCCACCAGGTTTTTCGCTACGTACCGGGCGGCATAGGAAGCGGAGCGGTCAACTTTGGTCGGGTCCTTGCCGGAAAATGCCCCTCCACCGTGGGCGGCATATCCTCCATAAGTGTCGACGATGGTTTTCCTACCGGTAAGGCCGGCATCTCCCTGGGGGCCGCCAACCACGAAACGCCCGGTGGGGTTAATAAAAAAGCGGGTTTCATTCTTGATCAGCTCAGGGGGTGCTATTTCCCGAACTACATGTTCAATCATGTCTTTTTCAATCTGTTCCAGGCTTACCTGGTCGCTGTGCTGGGCCGAAACAACCACGTTATCCAAAAACGCAGGCATGCCGTTTTCATAAACCACAGTTACCTGGGTTTTGCCGTCCGGCCGCAAATAGTCAAGGACTTCGTCCCTTCTGATCCTGGCAAGCTGCTGGGCCATCTTGTGGGCCAGGGCTATCGGCATCGGCATCAATTCAGGGGTTTCTTCACAGGCATAACCAAACATGATCCCCTGGTCACCGGCCCCGACGAGGTCGTATTCGTCTTTCTTTTCCTTGCCCCTTACTTCGTAAGCTTCCTCTACACCCTGGGCAATATCCGGGGACTGTTCATCAATCGAAGTGAGTACCGCACAGGTATCTCCGTCGAAACCATATTTTGCCCTGGTATAACCGATGTCCTTAACTGTATCCCGGACAATAGTAGGGATATCAACATAGCATTCCGTAGTTATTTCACCGCAGACCAAAACCAACCCTGTGGTAACAGATGTTTCGGCGGCTACACGGCCATTGGGATCATCCTTCATAATCGCATCGAGGATGGCATCGGATATCTGGTCGGCCAGTTTATCCGGGTGCCCCTCGGTTACCGATTCTGAAGAAAAAAGATAGTTATTCTGATGCACTTAAGTTCTCCTCCTTAAAATAAGTCAGCTTATTATTTGGAAAGCCTGTTATAAAGCAGCTTTCCATAGCTTTCTTCCATCAACATTGTGTTGCCGGTAAATTATGCTTGCGTGTAATTTCTGTTGGGTTGTAACTTTTTAATTTGCTTGCCTGCATACCATTAACATGCTTTTACGGCAACTTTTCTTATCTGACGCCCGCTAATGGTATACTGGTAAACGTTTTGCCTGGCTGAAATTTATCACCACCTGACCTGTAAAACTATCTTTTTAGGTCTTGAAAATACAAAAAGCCTCTATTTCAAGAGGCCTTCTTGGCACCTCTCATCTCCCGGGGAGGACGGCCACCCCGCAGCAATTAGCACCGATATCACATGGACCGGTTGCTGGGATTCATCGGGGCTGTCCCTCCTCCGCTCTGGATAAGAGTAACTTTATTTATTTAAATGAATTATACACTGTTCCCCTAAAAAAGTCAATTTTTATAAACCATTTCAAACCATTTTGAGCCTGCCGGGCTATTTTAGGGAGTGCTCATATGATCCCTGCTTTTTTAAGTTTCCGGAAAGTTTTGGCTTTCAAACCGGCATACTTTTCCAGGATCTCTTCTGTATCCTGGCCGAGAGTGGGAGCAGGAACAAAATGCCCAGCGGTAGGCTCTGAAAAATGGTACGGGCTTCCGGCCACTTTTATGGTCTGAGAAGAACCAGGTTTTACGGCAATATTTTTGATCATCCCTCTGCTAAGAATCTGCTCATCATCAAGAAGTCCGGGCACATCCTGGACCAGCCCACATGGCATCCCACATTCTTCCAGTATGGACAGCCATTTATTTGCAGTTTTATGGGAAAAAGCTTCGTTCAGGATTGGCTCCAGGTAAACCCAATTCCTGGTGCGAAGATCGTTGTTTTTAAACCTTGGATCTTCGACCAGTTCAGGCCTTTCGATAGCCAGGCATAGCTTTTCCCAAAGTTTCTGGTTAGCTGCAGCCACAATTATGTGCTGATCTGAAGCTTTCAGCGTAGTGAAAGGAGTAATCGAGGGGTGACGGTTGCCAATCGGGCCGGGAATTTCACCACCGACTACATAGCGGGCAATGGCATTTTCCAGGATCGCCACCTGGCAATCGAGCATGGAAATATCTACCTTGTTTCCTTCCCCGGTTTTCAAAGCCTCTATATATGCGGATAGGACTGCTATAACGGCAAAAAGGCCAGAATTGATGTCAGATATGGAAGCACCCACCCTGGTGGGGAGCCCCTCTTCTTGGCCGGTAATGCTCATAATGCCCCCTCGTCCCTGGATTACGATATCATAAGCAGGCTTGTCTTTATCCGGGCCGGTAGCCCCAAAGCCAGATATAGCAGCATAAACCAGGCGTGGATTAACATTACGCAGCTGCTCATAACCTAACCCCAATTTTTCCATGGTTCCCGGCCGAAAATTTTCAACGACAACATCAAATTTTGAAACTAGATCAATAAAAATTTCCCTGCCCTGGTTGCTTTTCAAATCGAGGGTTATACTTTTTTTGTTGCGGTTCAGGCTTAAGAAGTAAGCACTTTGCCCTTCCGTAAATGGGCCGTAAAACCTTGAATCATCTCCTGTTTCCGGTTTCTCGATCTTTACTACTTCTGCACCCAGGTCAGCCATTTGCAAGGTGCAGTAAGGCCCGGCGAGAACCCTGGTCAAATCAAGCACTTTTAAGCCTTTTAATAGCGTTTTGTCCATACTGCAGTAACCTCCTTAAATACCCGGGCCTTGCTCAACCAGGACAGAATAAATAATTACCATTTCAGGCATCTTCACGGTCAATTAGGGCAAACCAGAGTTCTCCGCCGGCTACGGTCTTGCCGTCTACTTTAGCTTCCGCTTCACCTTTGCCCATGTTGCGCCGCATTCCGGCCATGGTCACTGAAAGGACCAGCTGATCTCCGGGTTTAACCATTTGCTTAAACCGAAAGTTATTGATCCCGGTAAAAAGGGCCAGCTTTCCTTCATTTTCGGCCATGCTTAAAATTGCCACTGCCCCGACCTGGGCGAGCGCTTCAACAATAAGTACGCCCGGCATAACCGGTTCACCGGGAAAATGGCCCTGAAAAAAAGGTTCATTGATGGTTACATTCTTAATTCCCGCCGCTTTTTCCCCGGGAACCACCTCGGTAATCCTGTCCACCAGTAAAAAAGGATAGCGGTGCGGGATAACAGAAAGTATCTTTTTCAGGTCCAGCTCTT
>CAYXQO010000004.1:0-87279 GCA_964467475.1 uncultured Syntrophomonadaceae bacterium | reverse complement strand
ACAAAATAATACCCCCTTACTGTAAATCCAAAAGAACCCTGCGCAACATATCAAGAGCCACCTGGGAAGCCCGCTCCTTAAAGGCCTGCCTACCGCTTCCAAGAGTTAGTTCTTTGCACTGAGAATCCCCCGCAAGAGATACAGCAATATAGGCCAGGCCTACCGGTTTACCGGAACCATCACTATGTGGGCCGGCAAGGCCGGTAATACCTAAACCGATCATCGAACCAAGGACAATACGCACTCTTTCTGCCATCTGCCTGGCAACCGGTTCACTGACCGCTCCTTCTCTTGCAATAACATCTTTGTCCACCCCGAGGATCCCTGTTTTCGCATCTTCGGTATAAGTAACCAGGCCTCCCCGGTAAAATTTTGAACTGCCCGGGATATCGGTTATCATGCTTGATAACATCCCACCGGTGCATGACTCGGCCATGCCCAGGGTAGCCTGTTTTTCTATCATCAATTCAGCTACTTTACCGGCCAGGGTCTCATCATCAACCCCGTAAATATGGTTGCCCAGAGCATGGCGCAGCTTTTTCTCAGCCCTTTCTATGATCCGTGTTGCCGTTTCAGGATCACCTTCCCCTTTTACCTGCAGGTGCACTTCAAAACCCCTGGCTACATAAGAAAGCGGCGGTAGATCTTGATTTCCCAGGGCCTTAATTTTTTCTTCCAGCATAGACTCACCGATACCGGTACATTTCAAAGTTTTCAGCTTAAAAACCTTGCCCCGGTTGTATTCCTCGATATAAGGCCGCACCGATTGTTCATAAATAACCTGCAACTCATTAGGCGGGCCGGGCAGCATTATGATTAACCGGTCCCCGTATTCAAGGAGTGCCCCGGGTGCCGTACCACCGGGGTTGGGCATAGTAGTGCTTCCTTCAATTAACATAGCCTGTTTCCAGTTGTTTTCAGGCATTTTCATACCACGGCGTTCGAAAAAATTTTCGATTCGTTCAAGCCACTGCCGGTCCAAAACCAGTGGTAGATTAAGCACTGATGCAACCGCTTCCCTGGTCAGATCGTCATCGGTAGGTCCAAGCCCTCCGGTTATGATCACGATCTCGCTATTTTCCAGCGCTCTTTCCATTGCTTCACCGATAGCTTCTTTGCTGTCAGCAACCACTGCAGTCTCTCTAACCACAATTCCTTGAGACCACAAGCGCCGTGACAAAAAGCCAGCATTGCTGTTTTCAATCAACCCGGTTAATATTTCATTACCCACGCAGATTAAGTCTGCTTTCAATTTGCGCTCACCTCTTACGCAGGAAGCATGGGAACTGGGGTATTGCTTCCTTGAATGGAGGAAGGCTACCCAGGCCTGAGCCATAAATGGCGACTAAAGAGTTGTTATACCCTGATTGTTAATATACCTTTGTTTGTTATAACTTTTTCGGGTTTATCCCGATAAAATTATACGGTGAAACAGCCCGGACCCGGACGGACACCATTGACCCGGGTGCGAGCGGTTGTTTAGAACGAATGAAAGTTGCCCCGTCCACTTCCGGAGCTTGAAACTCGCTTTTTCCGCAGTACCATTCTCCTCCCTCTGTGAGCGCTCCATCCACCAGGACATTAATCCGCTCGCCGATCTTTTTTTCATTAAGCCCGCGGGCGATTGATCTTTGCTTAAGCATCAACTGCCGGTAGCGCTTGCGACTGATCCTTTTTGACACCTGTGCTCCGGCATCGCCTGCCGGAGAATTTTTCTGGGGTGAGTAGGTAAAAGCCCCGAGGCTTTCAAAGGGATAGTGCGCTACAAAATCAAGCAATTCATGAAAATCAATCGACCTCTCGCCGGGATAGCCGATCATCAGGGTGGTGCGCATAGCGAGACCCGGTATCTTCCGGTGCAGTCCGGAAAATAGTTCTTCCAAGTCTTGTTTGTTATAATGACGGCCCATTTTTTTTAATACTCTGCTACTGCAATGCTGAATCGGTATATCCAGGTACTTGCAAATGCGAGCTTCTGAAGCGATTAGATCGATCAAATCATCCGTAATGCGAGACGGGTAGGTATACATTATCCGCAGGCGGAAGCCGGTACTGGTCTTGAGTATCTTTTTCAGCAGGCCTGCTAAATCCGGGTATTCATCGCAGTCCATCCCATAAGCAGTGGTATCTTGAGCAATAATATTTATTTCCCTGGCACCCAGTTTTGCTAAATACCTGGCCTCGTCAACAATATCCTCGGGGTTGCGGCTACGATAGGGCCCCCTGATAGTAGGGATCAGGCAGTAATGACAGCGATTGCTACATCCCTCGGCAATTTTAAGATTGGCACTGTGTACCGGTGTGGTCAATACCCTTGAAGCAAGGGTAGAGTATTTTTTTGGTGCTTTCTCCTTGAATACCGGTCGCTTGCCCTTAAACAAATCATCGATAAACCGGTCCAACTTAAAGTAACTGTGCACACCGATGGCACCGTCAACAAAGGGAAGTTCCTCTAGAATTTTATCCCCGTAAATCTCGACCAGGCAACCTGCAGCGACAATTCTCGGTCTTTCCCATCCACCAGGAATATTCTGTTCTGTAAGCTCGAGCAGGGTGTTGACCGACTCCTGCTGGGCCTGGTCAATAAAACTGCAGGTATTGACAAATATTACATCTGCTCGTTCATAATCGTCGGTTAAGATAAAACCCTTCCCGGCCAGGTAGCCCAGCACTTCTTCAGTGTCAATCCTGTTCTTGGCACACCCCAGGGAAATAGCCGCCAGCATGGGTCTACCTGTTTGCGCTTTTTCCGTGTCGCTCATTTAATCACCATACCTGCCGGTTTATTCAGGTTCCTTGTTAATCTCTTCGCAGATCTGGGCAGCCTGTTCTTCGGTTACCAAAATTTCTCTCGGCTTACTGCCTTCGAACGGTCCGACTATCCCCCTTCTTTCCAGGTCATCGATCAGGCGAGCTGCCCTGGTGTACCCTATGCGGAAACGCCTTTGGAGCAATGAAATCGAAGCCTGGCCGGTGCGTACTACTACATCAACCGCTTCTGTAAAAAGAGTATCGGTTTCTTCTTCCTCGATTTCTTCGGGAGCTTCTAAAAATATTCCGCTGTCATCTTTTTCAATCAATCCTTGCTCTTTGATAAAATCGGCAATATTTTTAACTTCATTTTCGCTGATAAAGGCTCCCTGAACCCGGTAAGGTTTAACCGCACCTACAGGATAAAACAACATATCGCCACGGCCGAGCAGTTTTTCCGCTCCTGCGCTGTCAAGAATGGTCCGTGAATCAAACTGTGAGGATACCGTAAAGGCAATCCTGGAGGTAATATTGGCCTTGATAATCCCGGTTAAAACATCTACCGAAGGTCTCTGGGTAGCAACAATCAAGTGGATCCCGGCTGCCCTGGACATCTGCGAAAGCCTTGCAATGGCATCTTCCACTTCTCCCGGAGAAACATGCATCAAGTCAGCCAACTCATCGATTACAATTACAATATAGGGCAGGGTTTCCATTTCCCGATCCACAGCAGCCATTTCGTTGTAAGCGCTGATGTCCCTAACGCCAAGGCGCGCAAAAAGATCATATCGCCTGCTCATTTCCTTAACCATGTTGCGCAGGGCCAACGAAGATTTGCGCGGGTCAGTCAGCACCGGCATAAGCAAATGAGGAATTCCGTTGTAAACGCTTAGCTCAACCACCTTGGGATCAATCATCATGAAGCGAAGCCGCTCGGGGCCGCCCTTGTAGAGGAGGCTGACAATCAGTGTATTCAGGCAGACACTCTTACCGGCACCGGTAGCCCCGGCAATCAACAGGTGGGGCATCTTGCTCAAATCGGCAATCACAGGCACACCGGTTATATCTTTACCCAGGCCTACCGTGAGCAAAGAAGCACTGTTTTTAAAAGTGTTTTCCTCGATTACTTCTCGCAGGTGAACCAGGGAAATAATATTATTGGGAACTTCAATACCCAAAGCTGCTTTACCCGGTATAGGAGCTTCGATCCTCACTCTCGGCGCTGCCAGGTTCAAGGCCAGATCATCTGAAAGGTTGATAATTTTACTGACCTTCACCCCCGCATCCGGCTGCACTTCAAAACGGGTTACCGTGGGACCGGACTGGACATGGATAACCTTAGCTCTAACTCCAAAATTTTGCAAGGTGTTTTCCAGTTTTTTAGCCCGTTCTTTGCTGTTTTTCAAATGCTGCTGTCCATTATCGGCACCCGGCCTGGTAAGCAAATCCAGTGACGGAAAGATGTAATCTGATGGCGCCTTATTTTTCTGTGAAACTACTGCGGGCATTTCGTTATCTTGTTTATCTTCGCCTGAAACTTCCGGTAACCTAATTTGCTTTTCTTCATGCGGACTTCCATTATCCGGGGAAATTGTTTCACCTGCCGCTTCGTACCAAGTGTTAATAGGGGCGGCAGCCTCTTCGGTTAGTTGCCCGGGACCTTCAAAAACGGCAGATGGTTCTTCGGCTTGTCCGTTTTTCAAAGCAGCGGTTTCCTTACGCTTGACCTCTGCCTCTTCAAGCTTACGCCTGGAAAGGTTAAACAACTTGCCGGCATAGTTATAAAAACCTCGAAAAACAATTTTCAGGTAGTAAAACAGGCGCTCCAATAAACGAAACATGATATTAAACAGGCGCTTTAACGAGATATCAAGCACCAGCAGGACAGCAATCAAACCAAGGGCAGCCAGCAGGATCCGGCTGCCCACCTGACCAAGTAAAAAATAAAGTGGCACGGCAAATAAAGCGCCGACAATCCCACCACCTTCGCCGTTGAAGCCAATCATAAAGCTTTCAATAAATGCCCTGTCAGCTGTGAATGATGGAATTCTTACCGCAATTTCCTGCAGGTGAAACCAGGTCATAGAGAGCAAGAACAGGATCAAAAAACCGATCAGGCGTGATTTTATTTTAAACCGGTCCTGGGGTAAAACCATGCGCAACCCCAGTAAGCCAATAAAAAATGGCACTATTATTGCAGCTTTTCCGGCCAGGGCTTCTAAGGTTGTACTAACCACAAGCCCGATGCCACCGGTTTGAGCGGTCTGCACCAATCCTACATAACAAAAAACAGCCAGGGCTATTAACAAGATTCCTTTAACCTGGGACCGCATTTCCTGTCCGGCGCTCTTTTTACGCTTCCTGGCCATTTGCAACAGCCTGCCTTTTTACAAGTTTTCTCAAAAGCATTATAAAACATCTGTTCGATAAAGTCAAAAAGGACTCATCTACGGTTTGTGCCAGTAATTACCGGCATTGCTCTTTGTTGGAGAGTGAAATGCATTTCATCGCCTACAAAGATCTCTCCTTCCATGTGCAGCGGGCGTTTTTTGTTTAAACTTAATTTTACTTCCCTGGCTCGGAACATTCCCGCATGCTTTACATGTTTCAATTTACCGCTAAAAACCTTGGGGAAATGATAAACCATTTCCGGGCGGCTGATTTTTTCAAACACACAGATATCAAAAAGCCCATCGTCCTGGATGGCATCGGGCACAATCCTCATCCCGCCGCCGTATGCCTGGCCAATGCCCACGGCCACCAAGATGGGAGTTGTTCTTACCGCCCCATTGCCCAAGTCTATTTCAGCTTCCACAAATTCGTAAGTAAACAAGGTTTCGAAGAAAGCATAAACATAAGCAGATACTCCGTTAAAAAACTTTACTCCCCGGTTGGCTCTTTGTGCTACGGCCGCATCAAATCCGACTCCGACAGAATTGATAAAGTAGCGTCCCAATACCCGGCCCAGGTCAATTTTTTTAATCTCAGCCCTTAGCAGGTCGTCACAGGCGCTTTCAATATCCCGGGACATCTGTACAGCAGTGGCAAAATCATTGCCTTTACCTCCCGGCAAAGCAGCCAACCTGGCTTCTGTCCCTACGATCCCGTTCAGTACTTCGTTGACCGTCCCATCCCCACCGACGGCAACCAGAACCGAAAAACCTTCACGGGCTCCTTTTGCAGCGGCCTCTATAGCATCACCGGGTCTCCTGGTCAGGTAAATTTCAAAATCGACGCCGGCATTTTTGAATCTTTCCTTAATTACCGGAAGAAGCTTATTAGCCTTTCCATTGCCGGCAACCGGGTTGACTATGAACTTGTAACTGTGCACTTTTTATATCTCTCCCCTGTTTTAATCGCAGATGATTTTGCGATCAACCGGAAAGGCTGCCTGATCCAGGCAGCCTGCCTTAATCTTTATATTGTTTTATCTGCCCAGTTTAACAAGAAAACCTATCGTCCAGCTTCTTCAGGATATCCACAATACCCCCGTATTCCAGCTCCGAATAATGGAGCATTGCCGGCCCGGAAAAACCCTGTTCGCGCATATAAACAGCTTTCCTGGATACTTTTTCCCTGATATGGTCCCAGTAGGGATGATCAAAACAGTCGACCGGTTCGGTTAATTTTCCGTTATGGACGCAAAAACCAAGCGCGCTTACTACCGGCGGACCGTCAAAGAAAGAAATGCTGCAACATTTTTTAGAAGGCATCAGTGGCCCGGTATGGCTGCCGCGCATAAAACCGGCCACGTAGTGACCGATGCTGTAAGGAGAAAGGAGTTCCCCTGTTGCCGGGAAATCTCCCTGGCAGCGTGCCAGTAAAACCGGGTCATCTTTGCCTGTATAGGTGCCTGCAATATTGTGCAAGCGGGTAGTGCTGGCCGTGATTGCCTGGGCTCCGGTAGCTCTGGAATAAATGGCTGAAACAACAAATCGTTCATTATCTCGCAGTAAAGCAGCAATTTCATATGTATCTTCAGGGGTGTTTAATTCAATAATCCGGTCTTTTTCGGTGTGTTCCACATCGAGTATCACAAATTTAAATCCCTGGTTTATCTTGGGTGATAGAATCAGGCCGGAGCAATGCATTGGATCGGCAAAGCTAAGATAAAGCGGTAAGTTGTAAGCGCCGGGATCGGTTTTATCCGCGGTAAAAAGCAAAAACGGTTCCGCTTTACGTTCTTCAATCTCCATTTCGGCCACTGCAGGACCGAGCCCCCTGACGTTACCGGAAAATGCATCGGCTAATAAATCCTGGCCGGCTCCGTACAATCCCTGCTCTTTGGCCTTTTCAGTACCGCAAATAAAAGCGTTCCAGGCCAACTGGTGCAGTTCCTGGCATTCAGCTCCATGCTGGTGAGTAAACAGAATCGCCACGTCGTCACCGGTATAGCCGATATAATAATCTATAATCAGCTTACCCAATTCACTTTCGATACATTCCCGCACAGAATCAAGCAATGCCTCACTTGGCTTAATATGTCCCCCAATGCTCCCGATATCCGCCTTGATCACACTCAAAGTAGTCTTCATTGATTTCCCTCCATTTGCTTTTAAATATGGTTGAGGAGTCTGTTAATCCTCATTAGCAGCCTCTTCTAAAGTTTTTCAGATCTGATATTGAGTTACTGGTATACCTGATACATTATTTTCTATCAAGCAGAAATAAAATCCTTCATTTTCTTACTTCCGACTGCTATTTTCATCAGGAACATCAATAATGATGGGCAAGATCATCGGCCTGCGGCCGGTACGCTCATAAAAATATGACGAAGCGGAATCTCTTATTTTTGATTTGATTTTATTCCAATCATTCAATTTTTCATTATTGATCTTTTTAACCGTTTTCATCAACGAGTTTTTAGCTCCTTCCAACAAATCAGAAGCTTCACGCACATAAACAAACCCGCGTGAGATAATCTCCGGTCCGGCCAGGACCTTGTTCTGTTCCGGATCAATAGCCAAAATGATTATAACGATACCGTCTTCTGATAAGGTCTGCCGGTCGCGGATCACTATTTCCCCGACATCACCAACTCCAAATCCGTCTACCAGGACCCGGCCGGCCGAAACTGAACTGGCCATTCGCCCCCTACCACCGGAAAATTCCATTACATTACCAGGTTTTGTCAGGAATACATGATCCTCGGGTATATCGAGCTTTTGGGCAATCTTTAAGCATCTGGCCTGCTGGCGGTACTCACCGTGCACAGGAATCACGTAATCCGGCCTAAGCATGTTCAGCATCATCTTGATCTCTTCCTCACTGGCGTGCCCGGAAACATGGACTCCTGAAACCGGCTGGTAAATAACTTCGGCTCTCAACTGGTAAAGGTTGTTAACCGTCCTGGCGACCAATTTTTCATTGCCGGGAATAGGGTTGGCAGCAATGATCACGGTATCACCGGGTTGTATACTTACCTGCCTGTGTTCCGACTGGGATATTCTGGTCAATGCCGACATCGGTTCCCCCTGGCTACCGGTAGTAATCATCACTACCATTTCAGGGGGCAAATCTTTGACCTTTTCGGTATCGAGAAGCACTCCTTTTGGAATGTTCAAGTAACCCAGTTCTGTCGAGATATCAACCGAGTTTTCTATGCTACGTCCCACTACACAGACTTTTCGATCATGCCGCACCGCTGCGTCAATCACCTGTTGGATCCGGTGAATATTAGAGGCAAAAGTGGCCAGGATAATGCGGCTTTTAGAAAGGCGGAAAATCTCATCAATGCTTTCGCCGACTTCTTTTTCCGATAAAGTGTACCCCGGGCGATCTGCGTTTGTCGAATCGACAATTGCTGCGATCACCCCGTTGCGGCCCAGTTCGGCGAGTTTGTAGTATTCCGTAATTTTACCGTCAACCGGGGTTTGATCAAACTTGAAGTCGCTGGTGTAGACAACCGTGCCTTCCGGTGTATCCACAGCCACTCCCACTGAATCGGGGATACTATGGTTGGTGCGAAAAAAGTTGAGCTTGAAATTATCGGACAACACCAGGGTTTTATCCGGTTCAATTTCGCGCATTTCAGGGCTTTTCACCGGATTATCCATAAACTTAGCTTCCAGTAGACCTAAGGTTAACCTGGTGCCGTAAATTGGAGCGTTCAATTCTTCTGCTATATAAGGCATTGCCCCGATATGGTCTTCATGCCCGTGGGTAAGCACAATCCCTAATATATGCAGATTCTGTTCCAGTAGATACGAAGTATCGGGGATTACAACATCAACTCCAAGCATAGCTTCATCGGGAAATTTAAGCCCGGCATCCATTATAATACATTCACGTCCATATTTGAGCAAAAACATGTTTTTGCCAATTTCACCAACCCCGCCGAGGGGGATCAACTGCAAATTATAGTTCTTTTTACTTTTTTTGTTCTTTTTTGACAAGATAAACCTCCATAAATCCTGGCAGGGCAAAGTTTATAATACCCTAAACCTGCCTTTATTTTAAAACTAATTGCTAAACGGCTCACATTTCGTTCTGAAATGCCTACAAGCAAAGTTTTATTTTAGCAAACTCAATCAAACCCCTGTATTAGCAGGGCAAATATAAGGTATATAACAATATTAAGTTACTGTTCAGCCGGGCTGTATTTTGGAAGGTGGACATTGCTGGTAGAGCAATTGCAATGTTCGACGAAGCAAAGGCTTTAGCCAGTCGACCTTTATGAAGGCAGACTCCTAAGCCTGAGCCATGGATAGCAGATGCTTAAGGATAACCAAAGGTTAAGCCCGAAGCTTCATACACGTCATTTTCCGCAATAAGCCTGCACCAATCCAAAATGAAGCACAGCTAAGAAAACACTATTTATTTATCTCCCGTGTGCCCAAAACCGCCTTCACTGCGCTCAGTGGAAGGCAGTTGTTCAGTTTCGAACGGCACAGCGCGGGACACAGGACATAGAACCATTTGCGCGATCCGGTCATGGCGCTTAACAGTAAAAGGCTTCTGTCCCAGGTTGATCATGATTACTTTAATTTCTCCGCGGTAGTCTGAATCAATCGTCCCCGGGGAATTTAAAATACCGATGCCTTTTTTTACAGCCAGTCCACTGCGGGGTCTGATCTGCAGTTCATAACCGTCAGGAACAGCGACATACAACCCGGTGGGAATCAAGCTTGTTTCTCCCGGCAATATTGTAGTCAGCTCTTCGACAGCGGCATAAAGATCCATGCCCGCGGCACCGCCGGTCATATAACAGGGCAACTTTATATCAGCTGCATGATCCGCTTTTTTGATCGGCAGCTGGACAGTATCCTGGTTCACTTGCCGGTTACTCCCTTCTATCCTCTCAACCCGTTAAAAGGTTTTTTTCCTAGTAAAAAACCCTAGCAGCTAGGGTTTTTTAGTCACCGTATTGCTAGTATTTTTTCTTATCGGGTCTGCCGCCTTTACTGCCACCGCCGTGTGGCGGCTTTTTCGAGCCACCCTTACCGTGCGGTTTAGAGTCTTTATCACCTGGCGGTTTCCTGGAACCTCCACCTGCAGGCTTTGACAGCAGGGCCTTGCGAGAAAGGTCAATCCTGCCCCGATCATCAATATCAAGCACTTTTACTTCTACTTCGTCACCGAGATTTACGATATCTTCGGTCTTATCAACATGGTCATGGTCTAAGTGTGAAATATGCAATAAGCCTTCTTTACCCGGCAACAATTCCACAAAGGCGCCGTAGCGTTCAACCCTGGTCACCTTGCCGGTGTAAATTTCCCCGGGTTCAACTTCTTTAACCAGGGTTTCTACCATTTGCTTGGCTTTTTCTCCGTTTTCGGGATCTACGGAGGCAATAAACACTTTACCTTCCGGATCTATATCGATATCCACGCCAGTATCAGCTATGATTTTGTTAATCATCTTACCACCCGGCCCGATAACATCTCTGATTTTATCCACCGGTATTTGCAGTTTGATCATCCGTGGTGCGTTTGGAGACAGCTCGGCTCGCGGCTCTGCTATCGCTTCGTTCATCTTACTTAAAATGTATTTATAGCCTTCATCGGCCTGGTTCAATGCCTTCTCCAAAATTTCCCTGGAAATTCCCTCAAGTTTAATGTCCATCTGCAGGGCAGTAATCCCTTTCTCCGTCCCGGCAACTTTGAAGTCCATGTCGCCGAGAAAGTCTTCAACGCCCTGAATATCAGAAAGAACTTCCACATCGTCGCCTTCTTTGATCAGGCCCATGGCGATACCGCCTACCGCTCTTTTTACCGGCACACCGGTATCCATCATCGCCATCGATGATGAGCAGACACTCCCCATCGAGGTGGAGCCGTTAGATTCAAGCACCTCTGAAACCAACCGCACCGTGTAAGGGAATTCGTCTTCAGAAGGAACCACCGGTTCTAAGGCCCTTTCCGCCAGGGCACCGTGGCCAATCTCCCTTCTGCCTGGCCCACGCATGAAACCGGCTTCCCCGACACTATAGGGCGGAAAGTTGTAATGGTGCATAAAACGTTTCGATTCCTCCAACCCCAGGCCATCTAGAATCTGGACATCTCTTAAAGCTGACAAAGTACAAATACTTAAAATTTGGGTTTGGCCGCGGGTAAATATAGCCGAACCGTGAGTCTTTGGCAGATAGGAAATCTCACATTCAATCGGTCGGATTTCTTCCGGCCCGCGCCCGTCAGGACGCAAATGTTCATTGATTATCAAATCGCGCAGGGTCCTTCTGAGCACATTGTCAAATATTTTAGCTAGTTCGGCTTCGTTTTCAGGATATTCCTCTTCCGGGTAAACTGCCATATATTTTTCCAAAACTTCTTTTTTAAATGCAGCTAGCCTATCTTCACGCTCTTGTTTATCGGTAATTCTCAAAGCATCCCTAATTCCTTCTCTGACGAAGGGCTCCACGTTTTCAACCATTTCTTCAGGCAGTTCCAGTTCCGGAACTTCCATTTTTTCGCAGCCCACATCTTGAACCATCTGTTCCTGGGTGGCCACAATTTCCTTGATCGTTTCATGACCGGTTTCAATGCATTTCAAGACATCTTCCTTGCTGATTTCCTGGGATCCGGCCTCAACCATCATCACTGCTTCACTGGTTCCGGCGAGCATCAGGTGCAGGTCGCTTCTCTCCAACTGTTCATGGGTAGGGTTAACCACCGGTTCCCCGTCGATTAACCCCACTATTACAGCGGCTACCGGACCACCAAACGGTGTTTTGGAGATGGAGAGCGCCGCCGAAGCCCCGATAATTGATAGCGGTTCCGGGGGGCAGTCCTGGTCCATCGAGAGCACGGTGCTGACAATATGGACCTGGTTGCGGAATTCCTTGGGAAACAGGGGTCGCAGAGACCTGTCGGTCAAGCGGCAACCCAGGATTGCCCTTTCAGTCGGACGACCTTCTCTTTTTATAAACCCGCCCGGAATCCTGCCAACAGCATAAAGTCGTTCTTCATAATCTACGGTTAACGGAAAAAAGTCGATCCCCTCGCGCGGTTCATCAGCAACAGTAGCCGTTACCAAAACCACGGTATCGCCATAACTCACTGTAACAGCTCCGCTGGCCTGCTTGGCCAGCTTGCCTGTTTCCATGGTCATTGTTCTTCCTTGCAATTCCATGGTATAAGATTGCATATACTCTAAAACTCCTCTCAACTGCTCGTGTTTTATAACCAAAACACGGGGGTAACCCCCCCGTGTTAAGTTGCTTTTTTATTTCCTCAAGCCAAGCCTGCCTAAAAGCTCCCTGTAACGTTCAGGGTACTTATTGCGCAGGTAGTTTAAAAGGCCTCTTCTTCGGCCGACCATTTTTAACAAGCCCCTCTGGGAATGCACATCCTTTTTGTGGGTTTTCAAATGCTCGGTAAGATAGCTAATCCTTTCGGTCAGGAGGGCAATCTGTACTTCCGGTGAACCGGTATCACCCTCGTGCATCTTGTACTGCTCAATAATCTCTTGCTTCCGTTCATGATCCAACAATTTTTATTCCTCCCTATAATTAATCGCCGCATGCCAAGTATGGCGCCGGGAGGTCGCTATACCTAGCCAGCGGTTCTAACTATTGAGATTTTAGCACACTGCATCCTGATTGTAAAGAATAGGATCTACCGTTTTTTCCCTTTCTTAAATCTTCAATTATTTTTAAACCAACTTCAATATCCCTGCCGATCTGTTCTTTTAACTGCTCAGCGGAAGCAAAAGTTCTGGTGTCCCTTAGTTTTTCTAAGAAACAGAGCCTGATCTCGTAGTTATAAATGGTCCCGTTAAAATCGAAAATATGGGTTTCTACGGTTGTATCGTGATGAGAAAAAGTCGGCTGTGAACCGATATTGGTAACCCCGAAAAATGGCGTGCTGTCCAAATTTTCGACGGCAGTCAAATACACACCTTTGCCCGGCCATAACAACCGTGGGGAAGTAATGATGTTAGCCGTAGGGTAAACTTTTTCTTTACCGATCCCGTAACCCCTAATCACTTTGCCTTGCCGGAAAAAATAATAATTAAGCATGTCGGCAGCCTCCCTGACGGCACCGGATAAAAGCAAAGAACGAATTTTTGAACTGCTCACTTCTTTACCTGCATAATAGTGCATCGGGATTACTCTGACGGCAAAACCTAGCTTTTCGCCCCAGTACTTTAAGGTTTCCGCGCTACCGGAACCCTGGTTGCCAAAAGAATAGTTCTCCCCGATAAAAACACAGCCGGCATTCATTTTTTCTACTAGGATCTGCCTGACAAACTGCTCTGGCGACAATGAAGCCAGTGTCCGATTGAACGGTTCCACTACCAGGTAATCGAGACCCAGAGAGGACATTATTTCAGCCCGATCGGCTATATCTGTTAGCAGCGAGAGAGGTTGATCCGGGCGCAAAGCCACTACCGGATGGGGATCAAAAACCAGGGCGGCGCTACAGCCATTTCTCTGCTCCGCCGCTTCAACAGCTGATCGCAAAATAGCCTGGTGCCCCCGATGAACCCCGTCAAAATTACCCAGGGCTAAACACAGTGGAGCCTGAATTTCCGGGAGGCGCTCTATACCGTTAATCAGCTGCATTTTAAAATCACCTTTCTATTTTTCCACTTGAGTCGACTTAAACCGGCTACATTAATCGGAAAGATACTTCAATGTTTTTAACATTGTCCCTGCAGCCTGCTGATCTGCTCGGGCCAAAGCTTTAAATCGAGCGGAAGTGTCATAAATTCTGACCGGCTTGCCTGTGCTAATTTCCCCAGCCATTTCATCGGGATCAAGGTCGACAGGTCGTCCGTTTTTTAAAAAAGTCACCCTTCTTTCATCTAGTGACAGCGCCGGAAATTGCCTTAAGGCAAAGTCCATGGGCAAAACTGCATCATCTGAGCGGCCCTCAGCTGCCAGTTCTTTTAATTCCTCCGGTGTATACGCGTTATTTAAGCTCATCGGCCCCACAGCTGACCTTTCAAGAAAATAAAGATGTCCCCCGGTGCCGGTGACCCTGCCGAGATCCGCGGCCAGCGTCCGGATGTATGTTCCTTTAGAACATTCTACCTCGATGATCAAATGAGGTTTGCTTTCCGGATTGTAATCTAAAAGTTCTATTCTATAGACATAAGCTTTGCGAGCCTGCCGTGGCACTTCACGCCCCCGGCGGGTCCAGTGATAAAGGGGTTTTCCCTGGTACTTCACCGCCGAGTAAGCAGGGGGTGTTTGTTCTATTTCGCCCTCAAAACCCTGTACTATTTCCTCCACCTGTTCTTGCGTAAAAACAGAGACAGGTATCTGCTCGATTACTTCCCCGGCGGAATCATCAGTATCGGTAACTTCACCCAGGGCAATGCCGGCCCGGTAAACCTTGGGCAACTCCATGATATATTCCGCAATCCGGGTGGCTTTGCCCAGGCAAACCGTCAGAATCCCGGTAGCAATAGGATCCAGGGTCCCGCTATGTCCGACTTTTACTCCCGGGAAAATTGTACGTATCTCCTTTACCACCTGGTGAGAAGTTAATCCAGCCGGTTTGTTGATTACCACGATTCCGTTCAAGGCAACGCTCCCTTACACCGATAATTCTTTCAGCATATCTAAAGCTTCTTTAAGTACTTTCTGTTTTACCGTTCGGAAATCTTCATAAAGGCGACAGCCGGCCGCCCGGGCATGTCCCCCGCCGTTAAACTTGCCGGCCAGCACGCTCACATCGACCTGTTTAGATCTAAATCCAACCTTAACTTCGCTTTCGCTTTCCACATAGAACAAGATCCCCAGCTCCACGCCCACGATATCCCTGGTATAATTAACAATACCTTCCAGGTCACCAGATGAGGCTCCACTGCGCTCCCTAATATCTTTGCTTAAGGTAGAGAGGGCAATTTTGCCCCCCTCATAAATTTCCAGGGCAGCCAGGGCATCTTTTAAAAGCATGTAAAAGGACAGCGGTCTTTCATCGAAAATTTTTTGAGATAAGGCGCCCGGATTAAGCCCGTATTCCAACAGAGAAGCAACCACCCGGTGAGTTTGCGGGGTAGTATTTTCATACTTGAAAGAGCCCGTATCCGTCGCGATGGCTACAAAAAGAGATTCAGCGGCACCTTTAGTCAGTTGAGCCCCCAGTTCATTCAATAGATCGAAAATTATCTCGCCTGTTGCCGCTGCTTCCGGGTCAACCAAATTGTAGTTGCCAAACTGCTGGTTGGTCACATGATGATCAATATTAATTATCTTTCTGCCCGTTAACACTGCTTCTTTAAAAAAGCTAAGCCTTTCTAAATCGCTGCTGTCCAAAACAACGACGGTAACCTCCGGGTCTTCAAACAATACTTCCTGGAAAACCAGCTCGGATCCCTCTAAAAATAAATACTTCTGCGGCACCTGATCCGGAGCAAACATCCGGACCTGTTTACCCAGGCTCCGCAGTCCTTCTCCCATAGCCAGAAGCGAACCGATACTATCGCCGTCCGGCTGCATATGGGAGACAAGATAAAAAGTTTGTTCTTGGTTTATTGTTTCGAGGATCTTATCCCTGTCGTTCATTTTGATCACTTTCGTTTGCTCCTGATTCTTCAGATTCTTCACCATCAGTTTCTTCTTCGGCAATATCGTTCTCGATTTCTCCTCGTTCTTTTTTCAAAGACTTGATTACACTTTCGATATGGGCACCATACTCGATTGAATTATCCAGGTGAAAGTGTATTTCCGGTGTATAGCGCAACCTGATCCGTCGCCCGATTTCCGAGCGGACAAACCCGGTAGCCCTTTCAAGGGTTTGCAGGGTTTCTTCTTTCTCATGTTCGGTTCCATATATGCTGACATATACCCAGGCATGGCTTAAATCTTTAGAAACTTCCACGTCGGTAACACTGGTTATACTGGCAATCCTTGGATCTTTAAGCTCTAAATTGATAATGCCTCCTATATCTTTCTTAATTTGTTCCGCAACCCGCCGTACCCTGTTTTCCGACACGTTAAATACCCCCTAAAGGCGCAAATATACGGCGAATAAAATTACTGGGCCGTTTATGCAAATCTTGATTATACGGCTAAAAAGCCGACTATTCATTAAACTAGTTAATTTAGCGCTTTATCTCTTCCATTATATAAGCTTCAATAATGTCACCTTCCCGGATATCATTGAAGTTTTCCACCAAAATGCCGCACTCATAACCGCCAACGACTTCGCGGACATCGTCTTTGAAGCGTTTTAACGATTCAATCGCCCCGGAGTCGTGGACAACGGTACCATCACGGATCACTCGAACCTGCGAATTACGGGTTACCTTGCCCTCGGTGACATAACAACCGGCGATGTTGCCCAGCCTTGAAGCTTTGAAAACCTGGCGCACTTCGGCCTGTCCCTGCACCACTTCCTTGTACTCGGGCTTGAGCATACCTTTTACTGCGGCCTTGATATCTTCAATCGCCTCATAAATAATCCGGTAAAGCCGGATATCGACACTGTTTTTCTCGGCAACTTTACGGGCGTTGCTGTCAGGCCTAACGTTGAAACCAATAACAATGGCATTGGAAGCGGAGGCTAGCATGACGTCGGATTCGTTGATTCCGCCTACGCCTGTATGGATAACCTTAATCTGCACTTCGTCCAGGCTCAGTTTGAAAAGAGCATCTTTTAAAGCTTCTACCGAGCCCTGAACATCCGCCTTGACGATCAGGTTTAAATCTTTGACTTCTCCTTCCTGGATCTGCTTGAACAGATCGTCAAGAGTAACCCGCTGGGTCCTCCTGCTTGCCTCCTTGATTCTTTCAGCGCGCTTTTCTGCAACTTCCCTGGCCACCCGTTCGCTGTTGACCACCTGGAAACTGTCACCGGCCATGGGCACTTCGCTAAGACCAATTATTTCAACGGGAGTGGCCGGACCCGCAGACTTGACCCTTTCGCCGAACTCGTTGTTCATAGCCCGTACTTTACCGGAAATAGAACCGCAAATAATCGGTTCCCCCACATTGAGGGTACCGTCCTCCACAAGCACTGTAGCCACGGGGCCACGGCCTTTATCTAAGTTGGCCTCGATAACCGAGCCTTTTGCCGGCCGTTCCGGGGAGGCCTTCAATTCGGCGACTTCGGCCAGCAGCAAAACCATTTCCAAAAGTTCGTCCAGGCCCTCGCCCTTGGCTGCGCTGACCGGAACCACGATAGTGTCACCGCCCCACTCTTCAGGAACCAGCTCGTGTTCGGTTAGCTGCTGCTTTACCCGTTCCGGATTTGCCTCGGGCTTATCCATTTTGTTGATCGCTACCAGGATGGGCACTCCCGCCGCTTTGGCGTGGTTGATCGCTTCCACCGTTTGGGGCATAATCCCGTCATCTGCGGCCACTACAAGTATTGCGATATCGGTTACCTGGGCCCCCCTGGCCCGCATGGCAGTAAACGCTTCGTGCCCGGGCGTATCCAGGAAAACAACCCGTTTATCGTTGACGCTTACCTGGTAAGCGCCGATATGCTGAGTTATCCCGCCTACTTCACCGGAAATTACATTGGCGCTCCTGATTGCATCTAAAAGCATAGTTTTGCCATGGTCGACATGACCAAGCACCGTTACCACGGGCTTGCGCAAAATCTCTTCCTTGCCGTCTTCCTCATCTTCGTAAACAGCCAAAAGCTCTTCTTCGGCGCTGTCTTCGATATATTCCACTTCATAACCGTAGTCTTCCGCCACCAGCTCCACAGTTTCCCGTTCCAGGGGCTGATTAACATTGGCCATAACACCGACGTCCAAAAGCTGAGTAATCAGTTGTGCCGGGGTTATATCAAGCTGGGAAGCCAGTTCGGCCACAGTAATTTGCCCTTCCATTTTAATCTTCGGCTTCTCTTCTTTAGCCATTGCCGCTTTCTTTTCTTCCTGGATCATTTTGCGGGCCTTGCGACTTAAAGGAGAACTTTCGTTATCTTTTTCTTTACTCTTATCTTTCGTTTTATCTTGCCCTTTCTTATCGGTTTCGGGAGCGCTCTCTTTTTTTGCCTCCTGCTCTTTCTGTTCTTTAGCAGGTGCTTTTTGTTTCTGCTCTTCTTTAGCGGGTTTCTCCGCAGATTCGCCTCCCTCTTTTCCGGTCAAGATAGCCATAACCCTTTGCGCTTCCTCGTCAGTCAGGGTGCTCATATGATTATTAACACTTATATCCATATTTTCCATTACTTCAATAAGCTTTTTACTGGACGTTCCCAGCTCTTTTGCAAGTTGATAAACTCGTACTTTGCTCACTTATAACACCTCCATATAGTAAGCCCTCCCTATTTATAATCCTTCTTCTTTATTCATTTTTTTTAACATAGCCGAAATATCGGCCACCAGTTCATTCGATATCGGGTGCCGCAGGTTTTTCTCTACGCGCTTGCCCTTAATTGCTTTTTGAAAGCAGCTTTCATTCGGGCAGATATAGGCACCCCGGCCGGGCTTTTTACCGGACGAATCAAGAGTCACTTCCCCTTCCGGGGTTCTGACAATGCGGACAAGTTCTTTTTTAGGTAGTTTCTCCTGGCATCCTATACAGATGCGCAGGGGAATTTTGCGCTTCTTTGCCATTTCAATGCGGCACCTCTCTGCTTGAAATTAGCTCATATCAGATGCAAACATCTTATCCGGACAAAATATTTTAGCCCTGCCCTTATTTTTCTTCGTCTTCTTCTTTTTCTGCTTCACTTATTTCTTCTTTTTCGTGATTAATTTCTTCGTATGTTCCTTCGCTACCGGTGGCCTCGGTTGCTCCGCCATTTTTTTCAGCTGTATCCGCAATTTTTTCCTCGCCTTGTACAGCTTCACCCGATTCTTCACCCTCGTCTGTGCCTGTTTCATAAAAAAGATTATCCATTTCTTCTGTATCACTTGCTTCTGTATCACTTGCTTCATCAGAGGATGTGGTGGTTTCTTCCTCGCTGTCCCAGTTAAGGGTCAACTCACCGCTTCCGGCGCTCTCTTCTTTATCTTCTCCCTCTTCTTCAGACAATCCCATTGCTGAAAAGCTTTCCTCGGCGTACTGGGTTTCACTGGATATGTCTACTTTCCATCCGGTTATTTTTGCCGCCAACCGTGCATTCTGCCCTTCTTTGCCGATAGCCAGCGAAAGTTGGTTGTCGGGCACTACCACCACAGCCGATTTTCCCTCCGTATTGATATAGACAGAAGAAACCTTGGCCGGGCTCAACGAGTTGGCGATGTATTCTTCTGATTCCTCGCTCCACTTGATAATATCGATTTTTTCGCCTCTAAGTTCGTTACTGATCGCCTGAACGCGGCTGCCCTTGGTCCCGACACAGGCCCCTACCGGGTCGATATCGGGATTAGCCGAGTATACTGCTAATTTTGCGCGGTACCCTGCTTCACGGGTGACAGCTTTAATTTCAACAATCCCCTCATATATTTCGGGGACTTCCATTTCAAATAGCCTTTTTAAAAAACCGGTATGAGTGCGTGAAACCACGATCTGAGGCCCCTTGGTAGTTTTCTTGACATCCATAATGTAAGTTTTTACCCTTTCTCCCTGACGGTAACGTTCATGGGGGATCTGTTCTTCAACAGGTAAAATAGCTTCAGTTCGGCCAAGATCGATGATCACGTTGCGCTGTTCAAAACGCCGCACCAGGCCGGTAATTACTTCTTCAATCCGATCGGTGAAATTTTCATAAATCAGCTCCCGCTCAGCTTCCCTGATCCTTTGAATCACCACCTGCTTGGCGGTCTGTGCTGCAATTCGACCAAACTCTTTAGGAGTTACTTCAATTTCGACCATGTCGCCAACCTGGCAGTGAGGATCGTAAACCCGGGCTTCGTAGATGCCCACTTCCTGATCTTCCGATTCGACATCTTCGACCGCCTTTTTCTGAGCAAACACCTTGATTTCCCCGGTTTCCCGGTCAATACTGACCCGTACTGATGTGGGCGACTGAAAATTACGTTTATAAGCTGAAACGAGAGCAACTTCGAGAGCCTCGAAAAGGATTTCCTTATCAATACCTTTTTCCTTTTCCAAAGATTCAATCGCAGCAAACAAATCATTGTTCATAATTTTTACTTTACCTCCCTTCTTCTCCGCCTTTTGCCATTCTATCCTTATCTGCTTTTGTGTACCAGAGGTGAGCTTTCTCAATCATTTTCATCGGAATTTCCATCCTGGAGCCGTCTTCCAGCTTGACAAAAACAGAGTAATCACCCGTTCCTTCAAGGGTTCCTGAATAATTTCGGCGACCTTCGATCTTTTCCATGGTTTTAATCTTTACTTTTTCACCGGCAAAACGATCAAAATGCTCTTTTTTGGTCAGGGGACGCTCGAGGCCCGGAGAGGAAACCTCCAGGGTATAAGCATGGTCAATTGGATCGTGATAATCGAGCAGGTCCGAAACTGCGTTGCTCACAAGTTCGCAGTGATCGACGGTTATGCCCCCTTCACGATCAATAAACAGCTGGAGGTGTCCTTTTTTTCCGGGAATGTATTCGAGCTGAACCAGCTCGAATCCCCTGCTCTCCAGGAGCGGTTCCACCAGCTTGATTAGTTTTTCCCGGACTTCTTCTCTGTTCATAAACTCTCCTAAAGAGTATCGCTTAATTCAGGGTAAAAAGAAAACCCCTTATCAACATGAAAGAGTGGGAAACTCCCACCCTTAAAAAACATCCACTTCATCCTTTTAAATATATCATTTATATTCGTGAAGCGCAAGGATTTAATAAGGCTTTCCGCCCGTTTTACTTGGCCTTGGCATCGGTATCAAACCGGGTCACGTACTTAACGATTTCCCAGTACATCTTACCCCTGGCCAAGACTCCTTTCCAGAAACCAAGCTTTTCTTCCTTCATGACATGAGATAGATCGGGAAGCTGTACCACCGCAGCCTCGATTTCATTTTCTTCAATATACTGGTGCAGGGCCACTTCAATCCCAAAACGAGAAATATCAAGATCTGAGATCTCTTCCAATAGCTCTCTGCGCAAGGCTCTCTGGCCGGATAAAAACGGGGCCATTTTTTGAGCTATATCGGTAGCCATTCTTCCTTTCTCAAAAATACCGATAGACATCGGGGCTTCGCCATCTTTGACTGGTTCTACCAGGACTTGAATATGTTCAGCACTTAAGCCAATCAGGTCGGCATCGAGGATCAAGATTATTTCCGAGCTACAGCGGTCCAGCCCCGCTTTAACTGCGCCGCCCTTACCCCGGTTATCCAAAAGCTCAATTACCTCCACGTCTTCGTAGCGAAGAGCGGCGCTAACTGTTTTATCTTCCGAACCATCACTCACAATAATGATTCGGTCTACATCAGGTGACTTTTTCAAAGCGGTGATCACGCTGCCAATTGTTTTTTCCTCATTGAAAGCCGGTATAATTGCTGCAATTTCCATCCTTATCCCTCCTCTTTCCCGCCGGCCCGGTTAAACCGGAATTCCAGCTTGTCAAGCTCTTCTTTTAGCGCTTCAAACAAACGATCAAATTCCACAGTCCGGATCACCTTGCCATGGCTAAACAAGAGTCCCTGCTTTTTTCCCGCAGTAACTCCAAGGTCTGCTTCTCTGGCTTCACCGGGTCCATTAACCGCACATCCCATTACCGCCACTTTAACAGGCAAGCTGTAATCTTGCAATATTTTATCCACTTCACCGGCCAGGTACACCAGATCGATTTCACAGCGTCCACAGGTAGGACAGGATATCAGTTCAGGGGTAAACTGCCTGAGCCCAAGCACCTGCAAAATCCGGCGAGCTACCCGGACTTCCTCCACAGGTGGGGCAGTCAATGATACTCTGATCGTGTCGCCAATTCCATCTGCTAAAAGAGCCCCTATCCCTAAAGCCCCTTTGATCAAACCCGTTTCATAAGGACCCGCCCCGGTAACTCCCAGGTGTAGCGGGTAATCTTTCGCTTCCGAAAACAACCGGTAAGCTTTTATGGTTGTATAAACATCCGATGCTTTTAAAGAAACTACCAAATTGGTAAACCCTTCCTTTTCCAGGGGTTCCAGGTAGCCAAGGGCTGACTCGGTTAGAGCGGCAGCTGTCGCTCCACCGTGTTTTTTTAAAAGTTTTCTTTCAAGCGAACCGGCGTTGACACCTATTCGTATTGCCGCACCAAGTTCCCTTGCTTTCCCGGCTACTGCAAGCATTTTATCTCGTCCCCCGATATTTCCAGGGTTAATCCTGACCTTTTGAGCCCCTCCTTCGAGAGCCTGCAGGGCCAGCTCAGCGTCAAAATGAATATCGGCTACCAGGGGTAGCGGGCTTTTAGCTGCTATTTTAGAAAAAGAACGGGCCGCATCTTTATCGGGAACCGCCAGACGAACAAGCTCGCATCCCGCCTGATAAAGAGAGTTAATCTGTTCCAGGGTAGCTGCAGTATCGCTGGTTTTGCTATTGGTCATAGACTGGATCACAACCGGAGCATCGCTGCCGATTTTCACCTGTCCCACCCTGGCTGTCCTGGTCTTTTTACGTGTGATTAGGTCCATTAAACTCCCCGCAAGTCCCTCTTATTTAGTAACCCTGTTCTATTTTTATAAGCAAACTATCGCTAATCTTGGGGATTGAAAATAATTTTTTTATCCCGGGTTTACCCGCTCCGGAGGTAAAACAACCGGAGCCTGAAACCCCGTCTTCTAATTGTTGGGCGAGATGATAAACCGGATTATATCCTGGTAGGTAACCATTAAGATTAACGTAATCAGGAGGGCAAAGCCGATAAAATGGACTAATCCTTCTTTTTCCGGTTCAATCGGGCGCCCACGGATCGCTTCAATAATCAAAAACAGCAACCTGCCGCCGTCAAGCGCCGGAATGGGGAGTAAATTTATAATCCCTAAGTTTATACTGATCAATCCGGTCAAAATGAGCAGGTTGGCAAAACCCACCTGCGCTACTTCACCGATAGTGTGGACTATTCCTACCGGACCGGCTACATCAAGGGGGGCATCACCGAAAAAGGCTTCATAAATAGCAAAAATAAACATGGCAAACTGTTCAAAACTGCTCTGCAATGAACTGATAAAGCTAAACCGCTGCATCTGCGGCCCGATGCCGATTATTCCCCGGCCTGTTTCCGGTTCACTTTCTGTTTCGATCCGGTACTCGGTAACGGTGTCATTACGTTCCACTTCCAGGTGCACCTTTTCTTCGGGTTTAACCGAAATTGCTGCTAAAACATCATCCCATTCTTCTACCGGTTCGCCGTCAATTGACTTTATCTGATCACCCGGTTGAAGACCGGCTTCTTCGGCAGGTGAATCTTCCACGATGTAACCGAGCTCGGAAGTATCGCCGGGCACACCCACCAGGAAGAAAAAGACGATGAAAAACACCACCACGGCCAGGACCAGGTTCATCACCGAACCGGCCAGCAATACTGCAGCCCGCACTGGAATTGACTGCTTTGGAAAGCTGTTCGCCTGTCCTGCTTCCTCCGGGTCTTCGCCGAGCATGCGGCAGAATCCGCCCAGGGGAACTGCGCGCAGTGAATAATCAATATTATTTCTGGTCCAGCCAATTAATTTCGGTCCGAACCCGATTGCCAGTTCCAGGACCCTAACCCCGGTCTTGCGGGCTACAAAATAATGCCCCAGTTCATGAGCCAGAATTAAGAGGCCGAATACAAAAATGGCAGCAAGTAATGTTTGCATTTCAATTCACCCTTCCTATCAGCTCACCAACCACTGCTTCCGCTTTATGGCGGCTCCACCGATCTGCTTCCAAAATATCAATGGTTTCCGGGCTTTTAACAGTTTGGTGATCCCCCATGGTCTTTTCTATAACCTCAGGGATACCGGTAAACCTCAGCCTGCCGTCAATAAAATGCTTAACCGCAATCTCGTTGGCGCTGTTAAGCACCGCAGGCATAGTGCCGCCGTTCTGTACCGCCCGGTAGGCCAGACCCAGGCAGGGAAAATTATCCCAGTCCGGGCTTTCAAAGTCAAGTCTTTTTTCAAATGGGCTGTACCTCTCGAACCGGTTGTTTTCCCTTTCCGGGTAAGTCAGGGCAAATTGGATCGGCAGACGCATATCCGGTTTTCCCAGTTGAGCTAAAATAGACCCGTCAATATATTCTACCATAGAATGCACAATACTTTGCCGGTGAATGACAACTTCAATTTGTTCCAGGCTTAGTCCAAATAGCCACATCGCCTCAATCACTTCTAGCCCCTTGTTCATCATTGTTGCTGAATCAATCGTGATCTTGCCGCCCATTTCCCAGTTAGGATGCTTTAAGGCTTCTTCTGGCTTCACTTTTTCCAGTTCTTCGAACTCCCGGCCGAAGAAAGGTCCGCCTGAAGCAGTGAGATAGACCCGGGAGACCTGTTCAGGCGGTGTTCCTCCCAAGCACTGCCAGATCGCCGAATGCTCGCTGTCAACCGGGAGGAGCTTACCCCGATCGAGCAGCCCGAGCCGCTTTAAGATTTCTCCTCCGACCACCAATGATTCCTTGTTGGCCAGAGCTACCAGTTTGTTTTTCTCCAGAGCGGCAACCACCGGCTCAAAACCACTGAAACCAACCTGAGCCATGACCACCAGGTCTGCAGAGGGCCAGGTAGCTGCCTCAAGCTGACCATCCCGACCGCTTTCCACCCGACAACCCGTGCTGCGAAGAGATTTGGTTAATCTTTCCGCAGCACCCCTGTCATCAAGCACGGCCAGGGCGGGTTTGAATTCTTCCACCTGTTCTCGAAGAAGGTGATCATTTTTACCGGCCGCTAAGGCCACCACTTCATAGCCCGGCCCCAGTTCCCTGACTACTTCTAATGTCTGAGTCCCGATAGAACCGGTTGAGCCAAGCACTGCAATTTTTTTTGCCATAGTCTCTCTCCTAAAGCATATTAACCAACATAAAGAAATAGTAAACAAACGGCGCAGCCAGCATCAAGCTGTCAAACCGGTCCAAAACTCCCCCGTGTCCGGGGATTATGCTTCCTGCATCTTTTACTCCCAGCTTTCTTTTCAAGGCTGATTCCATCAGGTCCCCCAGCTGAGCAAATACGGTGATCCCCATAGCTAAAATCACTGCCAGGCCCGGGTTTATGTTGAATGTTCCGGGAAAAAATATAGCCCCGGCCATAAAAATTACCACTGCTCCGGCTATACCGGCCAGCGAACCTTCCACCGACTTCTTAGGGCTGATTTGCGGGGCCAGTTCCCTGGTTCCCCACTTTTTGCCGATAAAATAGGCCAGGGTATCGTTAATCCATACCCCAAACAAAAGCATATAGGTGTAAAGGTCGCCTTCGGGCTGCATGCGCAGCAGAAGTATGTAGCCACACAAACCACCGATATAGATAATTCCCCAGAAAGCCAGGGCCGCTTCGGTAATATTTACAGTTTCGATATGCAAAAGGGTAAACACAAACAAAAAAAAGAATAAAAGCATCACCAGCGGCAGCAGAAAAATATATTCCTGGAAATACAAAACGACAATAAACATGGTCACCCCGAAATGGCCGACCAGTGCGGGAACACTGTAGCCCCCGGCCTTTAAGATCGTGTTGTATTCATAGACCCCCAGGTTAACCACCACCAGCAGCAACAAAGCGTACCACGGACCGCCTAAGTGAACTGACAGCAAAACCAGCGGTATTCCTACCAGTGCTGATATTATACGCAGTAACAACATTATAGATCACCTGCTGTAATTAAACTTTACCGAAACGTCTTTTGCGTAGTTGATAATCATAAACAGCTTCCAAGAGGTGAACTCGCAAAAAATCAGGCCAGTAAACCTCAGTAAACCAAAGCTCGCTATAAGCAAGTTGCCAGAGTAAAAAATTGCTGATCCTTTTTTCACCGCCGGTACGAATCAAGAGGTCGGGATCAGGAATCTTAGAGGTATAAAGGTAGCCGGCAAAATCTTTCTCAGAAATTTTTTTGTTGATTTTACCCTCACGGGCTTCGTCCACTATCCTGTCCACCGCCATCAAAATTTCTGACCGACCTCCATAATTAAGGGCGAAATTAAGGAACATTCCTGTGTTGCCCCTGGTAGCCTCTGAAGCTTCTTGTACCGCTTTTTTAACCTTGGCAGGCAACCTTGAACTGTCCCCGAGCAGGTTGACCCTGACATTGTTGCGCATCAATTCAGGTAGCTCGTTTTTAAAATATTTTTCCGGCAGGCTCATCAAGTAATTGACCTCACGGGCAGGGCGTCTCCAGTTTTCGGTCGAAAAAGCAAACATAGTCATTGTTTTTATACCTAAATTACTGCCACACCTTACCGTTTCACGGACGGTTTCTACGCCCTGCCGGTGTCCTTCCTGCCTTGGCAACCCTTTTTCAACGGCCCAGCGGCCGTTTCCATCCATAATTATTGCTACATGTCCCGGCACTTTTGCCGGGTCAATCTTTTTAAGCAATTCTTTTTCTCTTTGTTCTGCTTCCAATATCAAACCCACCGTTCAAAACAGGCGGCTCTCCCTTTGCTGTACAAGAGAGAGCCGCCTCTTTTATTATTCTTTACACCAATTGATTGCTGGCGTTTTTGCAGCGGTTTTGCACGCGGCACGGCTCTTCCCGCTACCTATAATAACATAAATTTAGGAACGAACCGCACCTCTTTTTTAAACTTCCATAATTTCATTTTCTTTTACTTCTAAGATTTTATCCACTTCCCCGATCATTTTGTCGGTTAGATCCTGTATATCATCCTGGGCACGCTTACTCTCGTCTTCTGAAATCTCACTTTCTTTTTCCATCTGTTTAATAGTATCATTGGCATCACGGCGAATGTTACGAATAGCAACCCGGCTTTCTTCCGCTTTTTTCTTGACGTATTTGACCAGGTCTTTGCGCCGCTCTTCAGTAAGCTCAGGGATTGTGAGCCTGATCACGTTTCCGTCATTAGATGGTGTCAGGCCGAGATCTGATTTTTGAATTGCCTTCTCAATTTCCGGGATGGACTGCTTGTCCCATGGTTGAACTACCAGCAGGCGTGATTCCGGCGCAGTAACCCCGGCCAATTGATTTAGCGGTGTAGAAACGCCATAATAATTAACCTCGATATTATCCAGTAGGGACGGTGTTGCCCTCCCGGCGCGCAGTGTGGAAAGCTCGCGCTGATAAGCTGCAATAGCTTTTTTCATCTTTTCTTCGGCTTCAGCATGAATATCTTTGATCATAATTTCTCACCTCTAATTAAGGTTCCAATTTTTTCACCCATGATTGCCTTTTTGATATTACCAAAATTCAACCCGAACACAATCAGCTTGATATTGTTGTCCATGCACAGGGAAGCTGCTGTGGAATCCATAACCCCCAGGTGCTGATTGATAACCTCTATATAATTAAGTTCTTCAAACTTGTAGGCATCGGGGTTGGTCAGCGGATCAGCGTCGTAAACAGCGTCAACCTTACCTTTAGCCAGCAATATCACTTCCGCCTCAATTTCAGCCGCACGCAAAGCTGCAGTAGTGTCAGTCGAAAAATACGGGTTCCCGGTACCGCCGGCAAATATGACCACTCTCCCCTTTTCCAGATGACGCAAGGCTCTCCTGCGAATATATGGTTCTGCTACCTGTTGCATCTCAACCGCCGTCTGCACCCTGGTGTCCACATCATAGCGTTCCAGAGCATCCTGCAGGGCAAGGGCATTGATTGCGGTAGCCAGCATCCCCATGTAATCTGCCGTAGCCCGGTCCATCCCCTGCTTGCCGGCACGCGCCCCACGCCAGATATTACCGCCGCCTACTACTACGGCTACCTGAACATTATAGGCATTGACTTCTTTTAATTGCAGGGCAATGCTTTCCATTACCTGCTGATCGATGCCAAACTCCTGCTCCCCGGCAAGGGCTTCCCCGCTTAATTTTAAAATTACCCGGTTGTACGCAGGCTTTGTCACCTAAGCACCCCCTGTTTTAAAATATTCGACAAAAGGCAAACATAACCTTCAAAGCCGGTAACATTTTTCCAAAGAAAGTACCCACTTTTACCCCTGTTAAACTCCTAAAAAAAAGAACACTTTGCAGTGTTCTTTTCTGTAATATTTAACTGCCGCAGCAGCACGACGTTTCGTCTGATTCCTGGCCTTCACCGACCTCAAAGCGACAATAACGGCTGATCACTATATTTTCACCTATTTTTGCAATCAGGTTGGTTAAAAGCTCCCCGATCGTTACTTCCTCATCTTTAACAAAAGCCTGCTCCATCAGGCAATTTTCTTTATAAAATTTTTCTATGCGGCCACTGACGATATTATCTATCACTTTTTCCGGTTTACCCTCATTTAAGGCCTGCGCCCTGATAATTTCACGTTCTTTTTCAATTTCACTTTCCGGGACATCTTCCCTCCGCAGGTAGGCGGGATTGGTCGCCGCTACCTGCAAGCAGATATCATGGACAAATTCCTGGAATTCCTCGTTGCGAGCCACAAAATCGGTTTCACAGTTAACCTCAACCAGCACGCCCACTTTACCACCGAGGTGGATGTAGGAATCAACCATTCCGTTTTTTGTGGTCCGGCCGGCTCGTTTTGCCGCCTGGGATAAACCTTTTTCCCGTAAGGCATTAATCGCCTTTTCTTCATCACCACCGGCTTCCTGCAAAGCCTTTTTACAGTCCATCATACCGGCGCCGGTTCTTTCACGCAGTGACTTCACCACTTTTGCATCGATATGCATCAAGCTACACTCCTCTGTCAAAACTTAAGTGATATATTGCAAAGCTGTGCAATCATTACTTCTCTTCGTTTTCAGTCTCGTTCTCGCTGCTCTGACTACCCGCTTCAGCTTCCGCACCCGCTTCCGTGGATGTTTCCGTCTCCTCTGTTTCCTGTGCTTCACTGCTGAAAACTTTGGCCAACTCTTCTGCTTCCTTCGATGGCGCCCCGGCAGCCTGCCTGTCTTCTTCATCCTCGATCAGTTCTTCAGGCTTATTTTCGACGTTGGTTTCATCTATTGCCACAGCCGCCTGTTCTTCCATTTCCGGTTCTAGTTCTGCTTCTTCCTCTTCTTCGGGAACCTCCGGTTCTTCGCTGATCTGCTTGCCTTCAAGCACAGCGTCTGCCATCACCGAAGTAATCAATTTAACCGCCCTGATTGCATCGTCGTTGCCGGGAATGAGGTAATCGATTTCATCGGGGTCACAGTTGGTGTCAACAATGGCAATAACCGGTATTTCAAGCTTTCTCGCTTCAGCAACAGCGATTTTTTCTTTTCTAGGATCGGCCACGTAAATGGCATCTGGAAGCTTGCGCATGTTGCGAATCCCGGTTAAAAATTTATGCAGTCTTTCCTTTTCCCTTTGCAATGTTAATGTTTCTTTTTTGGTCAGACGCTCGAAGGTGCCGTCAATTTCCATCTTTTCCAGGGCATACATCCTGTCAATCCGGCTGCGGATAGTATTGAAGTTGGTTAGCATACCGCCCAACCAGCGATGATTTACGTAATGGGCCCCACATCTTTCAGCTTCTGTGCGGATCGATTCCTGGGCTTGTTTTTTTGTCCCCACAAAAATAATTTCGCCTCCATCGGCGACCAGGTCACGGACAAAATTAAAAGCCACATCCATCAACTTAACGGTTTTTTGCAAATCAATAATGTAAATCCCGTTGCGTTCCGTGAAGATGTAGTTCTTCATCTTCGGATTCCAGCGGCGGGTTTGATGCCCAAAGTGAACCCCCGCCTCAAGCAGTTGTTTCATGCTCGCCTTAGCCAAACTAAATTCCTCCTTTTGTTTTTGCCACCGCCTGATTCAACACCCGATCCAAGCTTAAGAGCCAACCGGATCAGGGCTCGGCAGACGTGAGTTTTTAAAAATACCACGGGTAGTATAGCACAGTTCTCTTTTGATGGCAACTTAATAATAATGATTTTTTCCCCAAGAACTGTTGCCAAGCCCCGGCCAGTGTTATAGAATCACTGTATTAACACCTCCGGGGGTGAGTTTATGGCTATCATTCGGCCATTTAAAGGGATTAGGTTCAATCCCTCGGCTATTAACGATCTAAGCACCGTGATCACCCAACCTTACGACGTAATCAACTCAGAAGAACAGGAGTATCTACATCAAAAAAGCCCTTATAACATTATCCGCCTTGAATATGGTAAAAGCAGCCCTTCAGATGCAGAAACCGATAATCGTTATACCAGGGCCGCCGCTACCTTACACCGGTGGTTGAATCAAGGAATCCTCACAGTTGAGCAAACAAAGAGCTTTTATTTCTTTGAACAAAAATTTATCTTCCAGCAAAATAAGTACCGTCGCCGGGGCTTTTTTGCCGCCTTGAAGTTAGAACCGTACTCTAACGGAAACATCCGGCCTCATGAAGCAACCATGGCCGGCCCAAAGAAAGACCGTTTTAACTTACTACAAACCACCAGGGCCAATTTCAGCCCGATTTTTACCCTCATGCCCGATCCCGAGAACCGGATCAAGGACTATTGCCGAACTGTAATGGCAAGAAAACCCCTTTACGAAGCCGGTGAAAATTCAAACCTGGTCCACCGAATCTGGCGAGTTGATCAGGCCAACCTGATCGAAGACTTGACCGCTTATTTAGAAAGGCAGCCTCTTTTGATTGCAGACGGTCATCACCGTTATGAAACAGCATTGAGCTACCTGGAGGGACAGAAAAGTGAAGCTGCCTCCGGGACAGGCTACATCCTTGCCGCCCTGGTCAGCATTCACGATCCCGGCTTGTTGATGCTCCCGACCCACCGCCTATTAAATGGGTTGAATGAAATTGAAATAGCTCGCCTCGAAAAGATGATTAGTGAATCATTCACGGTCCTTTTTGAAAAAGATTTGGACTGCCTCAACCGGGCGGACTTCTTAGAAAAACTCGAACGCACCAGTATGGAACAAAATGGTTTCGGCTATATCAACCGGGAGAAAGCCTACCTGTTTGCCCCGGATGCGGTACGGCATAAGGGCATCGATGATGTGCCGGCCGTAACTCTGCTTCATGAGCACCTGCTGGACCGGTTGTCAATACAGAATCGCAGCGATAATTCTCCGGCTTATTCGCTTGAGTTTTCCCATGATTTTGATTCCGCCCTGGAAAATGTTACTTCCGGTGCAGCCGATGCCTGCTTTTTCCTCGGTAAATTTCCGGTTACAAAAATGCTTGCTGAAGCCAGCCAAGAGCGACTGCTGCCGCAAAAATCAACTTACTTTTACCCTAAAATGCCAAGCGGCCTGGTGATTTACCACATGGACCACAGTTTTTAAAGGTTCCAGTAAGCCCGTTGAACCGCGCATACATCCTGCAGGCGCTTACTTATATGCCAGTTGGCATCCCTTTCGGCACTTTCTTCGGTAAAGGGGAGCTTCCAGCCACCCAGGGCATTTAAAACCTGGACCACGATTTCAGCCTGCCCTTTCAAGTGGTAACCCCCTTCCAGGCATAGTAGCATCCTGCCATCACTCCAACGATCAGCTACCCTTTTCAATTTTTCGGCCATATTGAAATAAGCCTGCTGGGTCAGGGCCAGTCCGGCTAAGGGATCATGGCGATAAGCATCCTGACCGGCTGAAACCAAAATCAGTTCCGGCTGGTACTGTTCGAGCACCGGGATCACCACCTGGTCAAATACTAAATCATAATCTGCATCGCCGGTGCCGGCCGGCAGCGGAATATTGACTGTAAAACCTTCACCTTCTCCGCGGCCTGTTTCCTCCTGGCGGCCGGTACCCGGGTAAGCGGGACTCTGGTGGCTGGAAATGAATAAAACCTCTTTATCTGCTTCAAAAGCGTGCTGTGTTCCGTTACCGTGATGTACATCCCAGTCAACAATAGCAACCCGTTTTAAACCGTAATCGCGCCTGGCTGCAGCTGCAGCCACGGCAATGTTGTTAAACAAGCAAAACCCCATTGCCCTGCTTCTTTCCGCATGGTGACCGGGCGGCCGGTTCAAGGTAAAAACCTTGCTTAAGGACCCTTCCATAACCGTTCGCAGGCCGGTCAAGGCCCCGCCGGCAGAAAGAAGAGCAACTGAATAGGATTCCGGTACAATATAGGTGTCCATGTCCAGAAAACTATTGCCCGCGCGGCAGGCTTCCTCCACCGACCGAATGTATTCATAATCATGAACCAGGTTAACCTCTTCTACTCCTGCCGGTTCCGGATCAAGCCACTGCACCAGGTTATCTAACTCCTTGTTTTTTATGGCGGAGTTGATGTACTCAAGCCGGTCCTTGCGTTCAGGATGTTGGAAATGGGTGTGGATCAGGTAGTCTGGATGATACACCAGGCCGATTTTTTCAACGTTACCGAATTCATTGCTTTTATCCATAATATCCCTCCCTTTGTCAGTGAATGTTTTCTTTTAAAATATACCGATTAGTCCAGGGCGCTACACAGACGGTTCCATAAGAAGGGATTCTTTTTCTTAAGGGCCACCGGCCGCCCTTTTTCGTTGACAAAAGCATGTTCTGTATAACCACCAGCCAAATATTCGCCGTTCCTGCGGATTTCGTAATTAAAGGTAATGCGTACATTTTCCAGGCTGCCCAGAAATGTGATAATGGTCAGTTCATCATCATACCTGGCCGAATGCTTATACTCACAAAAAGCTTTGAGCACTGGCAGAAACAGGCTGCTTTTTTCAAATTCCCGGTAGGGCAGCTCCAGGCTGCGCATCATTTCAGTCCGTCCCACTTCGAACCAGACCAGGTAATTGGCATAATATGCCACCCCCATCTGGTCGGTATCCTTGTAACGAACCCTTACTGTAGTTTCATTCTTAACCAAACTGCTTCCCCCTTTTGCCTGAAACCAGGTTTCTGCAGCGGTAGCTACGTCCGTTTACTGTTGACCAATAAAGTTTTTCTAGCGTACATGGGCCTTGCCCCGGTAGACCAGTCCCCTGCTGGCATCGACGGTAATAGTTTCACCTGTTTCAATCAATTCTACTGCCCCTTCGGCACCGACCACCGCCGGGATACCTAAGTTGATAGCCACTACGGCACCATGCGAGGTAAGTCCACCTTCTTCTGTAATCAAGGCCGCAGCTTTTTCGATAGCCGGTAAAAAGTCCTTGTTGGTCATCGTCGCTACAAGGATCTGCCCTACTTCGAAGTATTCCAGGTCGCTTTCTTTTTTAGCAACAAAAGCGCTTCCGCTAGCGGCAACTTTACCAATCCCCATTCCTTTTACAATTGCTTCTCCCACAGTTTCCACCCTCAGTAAATTTGTTGTGCCCGACACTCCTACCGGAACGCCGGCTGTAATCACTACCAGGTCGCCGTTTTTAACCAGGCCTTTTTCAAGTGAAACCCTAATGGCGTTGCTGAACATTTCATCTGTCGAGTTTACCGGTGGACAATTAATTGCCTGCACTCCCCTGGTCAGGGCTAACTGGGAAGCTACCTGCCGGCGAGAAGAAACCGCAACTATCGGGGCTCGCGGCCGGTATTTGGCCACCATCCGCGCGGTATGACCAGACTGCGTAGAGGTGATGATTGCATCAGCGCCTAACTCGAGTGCAATATTACAGGTAGAATAACTGATCGCGTCGGTCACCGTTTTACGCACAGTCGGCCCCAGCTGCTCAAGCAGCTTGTTATAGTCCAACCCTTCCTCGGTATGTTCTGCGATCCTGCTCATGGTCTGTACCGCTTCCAGGGGGTATTTTCCCACCGCTGTTTCTCCTGAAAGCATCACTGCATCGGTACCGTCGATGATCGCGTTGGCCACATCACTTGCTTCAGCCCTGGTAGGGTAGGGGTTTCGGATCATGCTATCAAGCATCTGCGTAGCCGTAATCACCGGTTTGCCCAGGCGGTTACACTCACTAATAAAATGTTTCTGCAAAAGGGGGACCTCTTCAGGGGTAACTTCTACCCCCAAATCTCCCCGGGCTACCATCACCCCGTCCGAAACCTCCAGGATAGAAGCAAAATTTTCCACCCCTTCGCGGCTTTCGATCTTGGCAAGGATCATGATCCGGCCACCCAAGTCTTCCACCAGCCTGCGGATCTCCAGGATATCTTCCGCACTGCGAGTAAACGAAGCGGCCAGGAAGTCAACTTCATTTTCCAGGGCCATTCTGATATCATCCCGGTCTTTTTCACCCAGGGCAGGCAAATTAATCCTTGTCCCTGGTGTGTTAAGCCCTTTATAGTTTTTAAGTTCCCCGCCGTGGACCACCCGGCAAAGGATTTCCTTACCGGTAATCTTTTTTACTTCAAGGGTAATCATGCCATCATCGATCAAAATTACACTGCCCGGCTTTAAATCTTCATGCAAGCCTGAGTAAGTAACGCTCCCCCTGCGGCTATCACCTGTAACCGGCTCCGTGGTAAGAACATAATCGCTACCGCTTTCTAAGTATACCGAATCACCAACCAGTTCGCCCGTGCGCACTTCCGGTCCGCGGGTATCAAAAAGGATCCCGGTGGTTTTCTCACCTCTAGCAAAAGCACCCCGGACCATCTGCAGGCGGTGGTAATGATCTTCACTTTTACCGTGAGATAAGTTGAACCTGGCTACATCCATGCCCGTTTCAACCATTTCCCGAATTTGTTCCGTTGTATCCACACTCGGCCCAAGGGTACAAACGATCTTTGTCCTTCTCATCAGTTTAACCTCCTGAGCTGTCCCGGCCAATCAACCGGCAGCCCCGTTTTTGTAATCCTGGTATTGTTCACTGACTGCACTTGGACCAAGCAGGTTTTCCAGCTGCTTGCGGCACTGTGGGTGGTCCCTGACCCAGTAATCTTTTTTCAGCATCAACATCTTGTTGTCCTTTTTGAAAAACAGGCAAACCGGAACTTCTCCATTTTCCGCAATCAGGGTGTCTTTTAAATGTTTAAGCACTTCTTTGTCGTGCTCCTCCCCGATAATCAGGCGGTAATATTTCTGCTGGTAGCTTAAGGGGTGCAGTTTTTCAGCTAAAACTTTAACATCTTCGTCTTCCTTGTGATCCGTTTTTCCCTCTACCAGGATCAGGTTATCTTCCTTAAGCAGCTCCGCTTGTTTTTCGAACAGGTCCGGAAAAACCACCAACTCCACACTGCCGGTTAAGTCTTCCATTTTGACAAAGGCCATTTTCTTGTTCTTTTTTGTGTAAAAACTGCGCACGGCAAGGATGATCCCCCCCACCTTTACATGCTGGTTATCTCCCACTTCATTTAACTCCACGCACCTGGTCATATTCGGCATCTGGTCAAACACGGGGCGGTAAGGCTCTAAGGGGTGGCCGGAAATATAGAGACCGAGCATATCTTTTTCCAAAGAAAGCCTTTCTTTATCACTAAAGGGTTCGATGTCAACCAGGTTATCGGTAAGCATTTCTTCCTGAACACTGCTGTCCATCAATGAAAACATGGACATCTGGCCATTTTCCCGCTCCCTCTGGGCGGCCTGTCCCTGGGCGAGAACATCTTCCAAAGCCGCGAGGTACTGGGCCCGGTGGCCACCCAGGGAATCAAAAGCGCCGCACTTGATCAGGCTTTCCAAAGTTTTGCGGTTTACCAGGCGCATATCGACCCGGGAAGTAAAATCACGTAAAGACACAAAGGTCTTTTCGCGGCGAGCCTGGATGATTGAATCGATCGCCTGAAGGCCCACGTTCTTTACCGCCGCCAGACCGAAACGAATCCGGTTATCGGCGGTCACTGTAAAATGGGTTTCGCTTTCATTGATGTCGGGGGGCAGCACCTCGATACCCATCCGGCGACAGTCGGCAATGTATAGGGCCACCTTGTCGCTGCTTGAATAATAGACGGTCATCAAGGCAGCCATGTACTCCACCGGATAGTTAGCTTTTAGATAGGCAGTCTGGTAGGCAATCAAAGCATAGGCAGCGGCATGGGACTTGTTAAAACCGTAGGAGGCAAATTTTAAAATCAGGTCGTAGATCTTGCTGCCCAGTTCTTTGCTATAACCTTTTTGCTGGCAGCCTTTGATAAACTCCTCCTGCTGTTGATCGAGGATATCTTTTTTCTTTTTACCGATAGCCCTGCGCAAAAGGTCGGCCTGTCCAAGCGAAAAACCGGCGATACGGGCTGCTATCTCCATAATCTGCTCCTGGTAAACAATCACTCCGTAGGTTTCTTTTAACACCGGTTCCAAATCCTGGTGGGGATAGCTGATTTGTTCCCGGCCGTGTTTGCTGTTTACGAAGGTAGGAATTTGCTCCATCGGCCCAGGCCGGTAAAGTGCCACCACCGCGATAATATCTTCAAATTTGTTGGGAACCAGGTCGCGGAGCACAGATCGCATTCCTGCGCTTTCTAACTGAAAAATGCCGGTGGTTTCACCTTGCGACAACAAACCGTAAGTAGTGGTATCATCTAAGGAAACATCTTCAATATTGATGGAAAGATTGTGCCTTCTTTCCACGTTTTTTAAGGCCTCACCAATAATGGTCAAGGTTTTCAACCCGAGGAAATCCATCTTTAAAAGTCCCAGGTCTTCCAAGGTCCCCATCGGGAATTGGGTCACTACCGTACCATCAGTGGTCTTGTAAAGAGGCACATAATTAACCAGGGGCTCACGGGCAATTACAACCCCTGCTGCATGGGTCGAGGCATGGCGGGGCATTCCCTCTACGGCCCTGGAAGTATCGAGCAGTTGGCGATAGCGTTCTTCCTGCCGGTAAATATCCTGCAACTCCCGGCTCTGCTCTAAGGCCCTGTCTATAGTCATGTTTGGTTCCATCGGGATCATCTTGGCAATCTTGTCCACCTCTGCATAAGGAATAGCCAGGGCCCTGCCCACATCGCGAACCGCCGCCCGGGCAGCCATTGTCCCGAAAGTAATAATTTGGGCTACCTGTTCCTGGCCGTATTTCTCGCAAACATAATCTAAAATCAGATCCCTTTTGTCATCGCAGAAGTCGATGTCGATATCTGGCATCGATACCCTTTCCGGATTGAGGAAGCGCTCAAACAGCAGGCCGTATCGCAGAGGCTCGATATTGGTAATCCCCAGGCAGTAGGCAACCAAACTGCCGGCGGCGGAACCTCTGCCCGGACCGACGATCACCTTCTGCCGCTTGGCGTAATCGACAAAATCCCACACAATCAGAAAGTAATTGGAATAATCCATCTGGCGGATTACCTGCAGCTCGTATTCAAGCCGTTCTTTTAATTCTGAGGTAATCTCATTATAGCGCGCTTCCATTCCCTCGTAACATTTTTCACGCAGGTAACTATCTGCATCGACGCCCTCGGGAAGTGCATATTCGGGCAAATGGCGCTGGCTAAAATCTTTTTCCACGTTGCAGCGCTCGGCAATGCGCAGGCTGTTTTCGATCGCCTCCGGACAGTCGGAAAATAAAGCGGCCATTTCTTCTGTTCGCTTGAAATAAAACTCCTGGGATTCAAACTTCATTCGTTCGCTTTCGTTAACCGTCTTGCCCGTCTGGATGCATAAAAGCACATCGTGCACTTCAGCGTCATCACGGGAAAGGTAGTGGACATCATTGGAAGCCACCAGGGAAATCTCTTCTTCACGGGAAAACTGCTTTAAAATCTCATTGACCTGCTTCTGCTCAGGCAGATTGTGGTCGTGCAACTCTAAGAAAAAGTTCTCTTCGCCAAACACATCCCGGTAAAACCGGGCTGTATCGCGCGCCTTTTCAACCTGGCCGGCCAGGATATATGAAGGGATTTCTCCGGCCAGGCAGGCACTTAGGGCAATTATCCCTTCACTGTGCGCTTTTAGTAATTCATGATCCACGCGCGGCTTGTAGTAAAACCCTTCTAAAAATCCTGCAGACACCAGGTTCATCAGATTCTTGTAGCCGGTTTCATTTTCAGCCAGTAGCAACAAGTGGTACTGCCAATCATCTTTTCCTACTTCTTTTTGCAGGCGTGACCTGGGCGCAACGTAAACTTCGCAACCCAAAATTGGTTTAATCCCGGCCTCCTTGGCTGCACGATAAAAATCAATTACTCCAAACATAGTGCCGTGATCGGTGATCGCCACCGCCGACATGCCAAGCTCAGCGGCCTGGCCAACTATCTTCCTGTGCCTGGCAGCGCCGTCGAGCAAGCTGTACTCAGTATGGCAGTGCAGATGGACAAAATTGCTCATCATAACCCTCCGACTATCATCTTCTAAAATACTTTTTAATAGTGTTCGATTAAAACAGCTGGAGATCCTTTAGCCTCTTTCGCTTTTTTTACATTCCCCTTTATGGTAAAATTAAACTATATACAAGCTTTCGGAACACTCACGTCAAGTAGTTTGCTCCCCCGGCACCAGGGAAGGCTGCCGCTTAAAAGCCCTGGTTCTGCCAATGCTTTTCACCGGGGAAGATTTCATGCAGTTGCCGCAAGAAGGAGCTTTGCCTTGTTCAAAGATCGGGAAACGCGCCTGGCTTTAAAAATCGTGCTCTTTGCCGCCGCTTTAATTTTCGTGGTCTGGCTGCTGGCGACACTGGCACCGGTTATCTCGATTATTATCGTCGCCATTTTTATTGTCTACACGATCAACCCCCTGGTTAATTTCCTGATCAAAAAACGCATCCGCCCGATCCTGGCCGCCACGTTTACCTCGCTATTTATCCTGGTTACCGTAGTGCTTTTATTTTACCTGCTAATTCCCGGCCTGATCACCGAAATGCGGGAACTGGTCATTTATTTAACCACCGAATTCATGCAGGATTTTCCCAAACTACTTTCTCAGCTTCAAGAACTTGACGAACGCTTTAACTTACAACTTACCGAAGCATTTGTTGAATATACTGATCAATTCATCCGGCAAGCTCCCAGCAATGTCCAGCAAATTCTGCGCTACATTACCGCCCTCTCCTTAGATTTGGTTGCCCGGGCCTGGGTAGTCTTAGCCATGGTCTTCGTGGTTTTTTACATGGTCCAGGATTTAGGTAAAGTCAGATACAACCTGACCCTGCTGTTCCCCCAGATTTACAAAGAAAACGTCCAGCATGTCTTGAGTATTATCGATGAAAAAGTAGGAGCCTACATCCGGGGAACCCTTTTAAAGTGCGTATTTGTCGGTTTTTTAACCTGGGCCGGCTTAAGCATCTTGAACATGCCCTTTGCCCTGATCCTGGGCATCCTGGCCGGGGCTCTTAACATTATCCTCTATATCGGTCCGGTGGTTGCTACCATTCCTGCGATTTTAATGAGCCTGATGCCCGACACACCGAGCATTTTCCTGGTTCTCTTCCTGTATGTTTTCGTCCAGGTCCTCGATGCCTTTCTTTTCACCCCGATATTTTTGGGTAAGGCTACCGACTTAAGTCCCCTTACAGTAATTGTAATCGTGCTTATCGGCGCCCAGCTGATGGGCTTACTCGGCATAATTCTAGCTATCCCGATTACCGCCACATTAAAAGTGCTCCTGTTCCACTATTATCTCGAGCGGCGCCGGAGCGAAGAAACCAAGCACTCAGCCAACAGCAGTCCCCCTCCCTCCGATTGATTAATTACATTGAAAACCGGAGCAGCGGGCACAAATAAAATGAGGTCTTGAATTTGCCGTCAAAGTTAGATCTTAAGTGGCTGACCCATAAGATAGCGATCACCGGGCAAGAGCTCAGGAGACGCACTTCGCAAGGATAGCCCGGGCGAATTTCCAAAGCTAAGCCGTCTTTAATCTCTGCCAAAAGCGATCTGCAATCAGAGTTTTCATTTAGACAATTTAACCGCTATCTGGTAATGGGAAGTCCGGTTACTTTATAAATGCCTTAAACCATCCCCGGAAACCCCTGCTGTCTTAGGGCTTCATAAAGAACCAGGGCTACCGAATTGCCCAGGTTCAGAGAACGGGGAATCTGATCCAGCATCGGTATGCGAGCGGTAACATTCGCTTGCGAAAGAATTTCCTGGTTTAAGCCGCTTGTTTCGCTGCCGAAGACCAGGAAATCTTCAGGCCGGTAGTTAATCCGATGATAGTGTTCCTTGCCCCGGGTAGTAAAACAGATAAAGCGCGCTTCCGAGTAAGCCTCCTGTAAAGAGATAAAATCCTGATGCACTTTTAAATCCAGGTATTGCCAGTAATCAAGGCCAGCCCGGCGCACTTCTTTTTCCGCAAGCGAAAAGCCGAGCGGCTCCACCAGGTGGAGCCTGGTGCCGGTCATTACGCAGGTGCGAGCCACATTACCGGTATTTTGCGGTATTTCAGGTTCTACTAATACCAGATGCATAATATCTCCTTCAGGTTAAAAGGCACCGTAAAATTTATTATCTGCTCAGGCCTGTATTTATTGTTCCTTATTTTCCCCTTCATCTTGAGTGCCAGGCTCCGGCCTATTATTTTCCCGGCTCAATACCTCGTTAAAATGATTCAGCTTGCGCAGGGCTTTTTCATTAAAACTGCCTTCCGGAAAAGTGTTCTCAGATGTTAAAGCACCCGCTTCCAGGCCGGTTAACAGCTCCAGGCCTTCATCTACATTTTTGATCGCATAAATGTAAAACTCGCCCTTGTCCACCGCATCCACTACTTCTTTTTTCAGCATCAGGGATTTACGGTTTTTTTCAGGAATGATTACCCCCTGCTTGCCGCTCAACCCTTTAGACTTGCAAGCCATGTAATAACCCTCAATTTTATGGTTAATCCCGCCTACGGGCTGAATTTCACCTTTCTGATTAATCGAGCCGGTTACCGCTAAATCCTGGCGAAGAGGCACTTCCGCAAGACTGGAAAGTAAACAGAACAGCTCAGCGGCGGAAGCACTGTCTCCTTCAATACCTCCGTAAGACTGTTCGAAACAAAGGCTGGCGGTTAAGTTCAGCGGGGTCAGCGATCCGTAGCGCAGGCCCAGGTAACCGTTCAAAATAAGGACACCCTTGCTGTGGATTTTTCCGCTTAGTTCACTTTCCCGTTCAATGTTGACAATCCCCTTGCGACCGAGGTAGGTAGAAGCGGTAATCCGGGAGGGACGTCCGAAATGATAGTCGCCCTGGTCAATTACCGATAGCGCGTTTACCTGTCCCACCTTTTCTCCTTCCAGGTCTAAAAGAAGCTCTTCTTCCTCGATCGATTCCACTATTTTTTGCTCGTACTTGTTGGAACGGTAAATCATTTCTTCCATCGCCTTTTCAACATGATCCCTGCTCACCAGTTCCTCATCCTCTAAGTCAGCCCAGGCATCGGCTTCGAAAAGCAGATCGACAATTTTATTGAAACGGGTGCTCAGTTTGTCCTGTTTTTCGGCCAGGCGCGTACTGTACTCACATATTTCAGCCACAGCCCCACGATCAAAGTGGCGCAGATCCTGGTTGTTGCAGTGATAGGAGATAAAACTGGCCATCTTGGTTACATTGTCATTTTCACGATCCATTTCAGTATCAAAATCCGACTTGATCTTAAATAACTTGCGGAAATCTTCATCATAGTGATAAAGAATCTGGTAAATAAAGGGGCTGCCGATCATCACTACTTTAATATCAAGGGGTATCGGCTGCGGGCGCAGGGTAGACATAGCTACCAGCCCGAAATGTTCGCTAATATTTTCAATACGGATTTCATTGGTCCGCAGAACCCGCTTTAAAACATCCCAGGATTGCAGCGAGGTAAGCACATCGCGGGCTTGTAAAATCAGATAACCCCCGTTGGCCCGGTGCAGTGCGCCGGGTTTAATCATCGTAAAATCTGTCACTACGGTGCCAAATCGGTTTTCATACTCCACCCGCCCGACCAGGTTATAGTAGGAAGGATTGGTTTCATAAACCATCGGGGCACCTTCGGTGCTGCGATTGTCGACCAGCACGTTCACCTTGTAACGCCGGTCGGACTGATCATGGCTCTGCTGCTGCAGCCAAAACATTGGATTTTGCTGCTGGTCTCCTTCGTCGCTTCGGAAATCGGAAAGATTGGAAAGGACATCTTCCCGAAAAGCCTCCAAGTAATCTTTAATCTCCGGGTAGGCATCATATTCTTCCATCAAATCGTTGAACAAGTGCCCAATCGCGGAAAGACCAATTCGGTGATCCAGCTCTTTAAGCTTCTCATTCAGGTCTTTTTCCAGTTTCTGCACCCGGCGCATTATTTCCATCGCTTTAATCTGCACATCATTCGATTTCTTTTCCATCTCGTCCTTGGTTTCCTGGTCAAGCTTGGCGTACTCGTCTTCATCGATCTGTTCTCCCTCGTGCAAAGGAATAGTCATGAAACCGGAGCTGGTCCTTTTCAAGGCAAAGCCTCTTTCCTGGGCATACTTGTTCAATTCATCTAAGTGCGATGACCTTGCTTCCTGAAATTCTTTAACGTAGGCGGATTTTTGCTGTTCATAATCATCACCCTCAAACGCTTTAGGAATATTCTGCTTTAAGTCCTCGAGCAGCTCCTCGATGCGGTTGCGGAATTCCGCTCCGTGTCCGGCAGGCAACCTCAGGGCAATTGGTTCACCCGGATTTTCGAAATTGTAGACATAAACCCAGTCATCGGGCTTCTTTTCTTCAGCCGATATTTTTTCTACGATCGACTGGGCATAGCTTGATTTACCGGTACCGGTTAGGCCAGTCATGAATATGTTATATCCCGGACGTTTAATCTGCAGCCCAAATTCAGTAGCTTTCACCGCTCTCTCCTGGCCAAGCATCCCTTGAAGCGGTGAGACTTCAGCGGTGGTCGTAAATTTTATTGCCTCTAAATCGCAAACTTTTCTTAAATCAGTGCCGATTAATTTTTCTGCGGCCATTAAATTTCCCCCTTTTGTCTGGCATGCGGGCATAATCTATTTAGAAAACAGCTTTCACACTGTGGCTTCCTGGCATTACACACCTGTCGCCCGTGAGCAATCAGACGATGGTGTGATATAGTCCACTCTTCCGGTGGGATTACTTGTTTTAGCTCTTCCTCTACCACATCGACATTCTTGCCACCTGCCAAGCACAAGCGTTTCGCCACACGGAATACATGGGTATCTACCGCTATTGCCGGGTGTCCGTATGCACTGCTAATGATGATATTAGCAGTTTTACGGCCTACCCCGGGCAATTTGATCAGCTCTTCAAAAAACTCCGGGATCCGACCGTCATATTTTTCTACGATCACCCGGCTTGCCTCGATTAGGTAGCGGCTCTTGTGGCGGTAAAGCCCTACTCTTTTAAGATAAGATTCGAGTTCGGAAGGTTTCATCCGGGACAGATGATCCACTGTGGGAGCAACCTCAAACAAATCGCCGGTAATCCGGTTCACCTGTTCATCCGTGGTCTGAGCGGAAAGAACGGTAGCAACAAAGAGTTGGTACGGATCACTGTATCTCAGGCCGCTACCGGCTTCCGGGTAGTGCTCAGCTAAAAGCTTGAGTATATTTTCGATGCGCTCATTTTCCTCAATCCCGCAAATCAACATACACTATTATAGATCGCCCGAACGGAGAGGTAAAGTGGAAAGATTATACTCCATTTCAGCCAAGTCGAACAATTTCTTTTCTCGCAAGCTCTGTGATTTTTTCTTCACCGTAACCGAGCGTTTCTAAAATTTCAACGCTGTGCTCGCCCAGCTCCGGCGGAGGCAAACTCACTCTGCCTGCTTCTCCGGAAAAAAGTAGCGGGAACCCGGCCACTTTCTCCCCCTGCTCTCCAGAAGCTTTTTCGTTTAACCCTTGCCGGAAAAAGATTCTTTCATCCGGCAAATATTCCAGCCAGGCTCCTTCTGACTTCCCCGGAGGATAATTAAAGGCTTCATCCAACTCAAGCACCGGTTCGCAGCAGGCCTCGACCCGGGCAAAAATATCTTCCCATTCGCTCCTGCTTTTTGTTTTAAACAGGGCCTGCACCGCTTCGATTAACTCGCGCCTTTTTTCTTCGCTAAACTGGCGCGGAATCCACTCAGGCCTGCCAACGGTCTCGCAAAAACACTGCCAAAAGACCGGTTCTAAAGCTGCCAGGCTCATGTAGCGGCCGTCTTTGGTTTCATAAAGGTTGTAACAGGCAAAGGCACCTGTAATAATGCTGTTTTCTCTGCGCGGCACCCTGCCTGCTTCTGCCATCCCGGAAGCGGCATAGGTTAGAAAGGGAAGCAATCCACGCGCCATGGAAACATCAACAAAGTCGCCCTTTCCTTGCAGAGCTCTTTTGTACAGGGCCATCATGATCCCGTTAACGGCCATTAAAGCTCCTCCGGCAATATCGGCGATCTGCACCGCCGGCATGACCGGGGAACCTTTTTCTGATGCGCTTAACCCGAGCAAACCGGTTAAGGCTTTAATATTAAGGTCGTGCCCGGCCCTCTCCCGGTAAACACCTTCCTGACCGTATCCGCTGATTGATGCATAGATCAAACTTTCATTTAAAGCGCCAAGCGCCCCGTAACCTAAGCCCAGCCTATCCATCACCCCCGGGCGGAAGCCTTCGGTCAGCACATCCACCCGGGCAGCCAGTTTCCTGATTATTTCTTTCCCCGCTTCATCCTTTAAATTAACAGCGAGGCTTTTTTTATTGCGGTTAACCTGCCTGAAAAGTGATCCTTCGCTGCCTGAAGACGGATAAATCCCCAGGCGTCTGGAGGGATCACCTGAGACGGTATCTTCCACTTTAATCACTGTGGCCCCGTAATCAGCAAGCAGCATTGTACAAACGGGGCCCGGTAGGTACCTGGTAAAATCGAGGACCACCAGGCCTTCTAAGGGCTGTTTTTTTTCACCATTTTGTCTGCTCATTACCTGTGTGTGTAGTGCGGCAAAAGAATTGGGCCGGTCCTCCCGTCCGCCGCACCGGTTTCGTCTAATTCTTTGTGATATGCTGTCACATGCTCTAAATTCAAGCCTTCAGGGGTAGAAATTTCCTTGCTCTTGGCCGCCGCGTGGTAGCCGGCCCGGCGGCCGAAAACAATTACATCCAAAAGAGAGTTGCCCATCAACCGGTTGGTCCCGTGGACCCCGCCTGATGCTTCCCCGGCCACATAAAGGTTTTCCACGGTGGAGCAGGCATTATCATCGATAATCAGGCCGCCGTTCTGGTAATGCAGGGTCGGATATATCAACATAGGCTCTTTACGGATATCCACATCGAAGCGCTTGAACTGGCGAAGCATTGCCGGCAACTGGCGCTCGATAGTCCCTTCCCCGTGGATCTCTTCTATCAAAGGTGAATCGAGCCAGACCGCCTCTATACCGGTAGGTAGAGGTACTCCCAAACCGCGCTCTTCACATTCTCGGATGATTGCCGATGATTCTACGTCCCTGGTTTCTAAGTGATAAACAAACTGCTCCCCGTTGATATTTAATGGTGTTGCTCCCAGGCCGCGGGTTTTTTCTGTCACCAGCAGGCCTAATAGCTGGGGCGGATAAGCGCCGCCCGTGGGATGATACTGGATCGAATCGGCATAAAGGGTTTTCGCTCCGGCCCGGTAACCTAAGATCAACCCATCGGCTGTAGCCCCGTAGTGGTTGCTGGTGGGGAAACCGCGGTAATGCAGCCTGCCGGACCCCCCGGTAGCAATGATTACCGTCTTAGCCCGGGCGATTTCATACTCTTCGGTTTCTAAGTTATATAGCACCGCACCAGCGGCGCGCCCGTCTTTGTCAAGGATGATTTCCACAGCCGGGCTAAATTCTACCACAGTAATCCTTTTGTTGTAGACCTCATCACGGAGGGTGCGCATGATTTCTGCACCGGTATAGTCGCGGGCGGTATGCATCCTCTTACGGGAGGTGCCACCCCCATGGCCGGTAATGGTGGCTCCATCTTCTTTTTTGTCAAACATGGTTCCTAAGTCTTCAAGCCACTTGATCACCAGTGGTGCATCCATCACCAGGGCTCTGGCCAATTCCGGTACATTTTCCAGCCGCCCGCCCCCGACAACATCGAGGTAATGGATTGCCGGAGTATCGTTTTCCTTATCGGCAGCCTGGATACCGCCCTGGGCCATCATCGTATTGGCATCGCCGAGACGCAGTTTGGTCGCTATCATCACATTGGCCCCATTTTCGTGAGCCTTCAAAGCTGCCGATGCTCCGGCGCCGCCCCCACCGATAATCAGGACATCGACATCATAATCCGTTTCACTGTCCGAATCCAGTTTAAAATCACCCAGGCGGCTGTATGACTCAAATACATCAGCCATCTCGACTGGCATACGCACGCCCTTGTCTACCCCGACTTTAATTTCCCGAAAGCCGTCTTCTATATAATCGGGGTGGAATTGTTGTAAAACTTCCCGCCGCTCTTCCGGGGACATGCGCGGGTAGTCGACGCCGACCCGGGAGGGCCTGGTCTCTTCCACCTTTTTCATTAATTCTTTCAACTGCGGTGTATAAACCAAATCTACTATTCCTCCTCTCCAGGCCTATTTTTCTATTTCCCGGTTGTTGTATAGTTCTTGCAGTTTTTCCTTGCTCGCCTCGACCATTTCATTTATTTCCGTATCGAGCTTGCCTTCCTCGATCGCTTTAACTCTCTCTGCCAGGAAAGGATCGGGATTGGCAATATAGCGGCTGTAGAGTCGGCGCCCCAACAAAGCAGCGTTGTAATGGACAATATTAGCCGGACAGCGAGAAACACAGAGCCCACACATCAGACAGTCAAAAGAGAGGTCTGCAGCCCTGGCAAAATCACCTCGCTGCAGGTAAGCAATATACTGCATCACATCGATATCCTGTGGGCAAACCTTGTTGCAGGAACCGCAGCCCAGGCAGCGGAAAACTTCCGGGTAAAGCTGGGCAAAGTGAGCTGCTAAAGGCTCGATTTCATCCAGATCATAATATGCTTTCCGGCCGGGGAAAAAGGGAATCTGGGCCAGGTACATCCCCTCCTCCACCTTGGTCTGGCAGGCCAGGCCTACTTTTAGTTCGTAATCTCCGGCTAACCGGTATACCGTGGCGCAGGCACCGCAAAAGCCGGCCCGGCAACCGCAGCCACGAGTTAGACGATAACCGGCGTATTCCATAGCATCGATAATTGTTAACGTTTCAGGCACATTGTAACGCTTTCCCATAATATAAATGTCAACCATTGCAATTTGTTCCCCGGTCATTTTTATTCTCCTCATCCTCCTTGTTTACTCGGCCGGTGGTTCCGGGATAAAGCCCTGCTCCATAGCCGCTTTGGTTTGATCCTGAGCCCGCTTGATAAACTGTTCAGCTTTATTGTAGCATTCATCACGGCTGAGGATAACCCGGGCCAATCCTTCATCAATTGCTTTCATCGCTGTGGCCGTGGCCACCCGCGGGAACACTTCCCACATGTCCATGGTCGGCAGTATTTTTTCCGGGTCCATTCCGCCGTTAGGTGCACAGGCAGCCAACTCCTCGGCTGCTGCTATGCACATTGTATCGGAAATACCCGAAGCTTGTACATCCAGGACACCGCGAAAAATCGCGGGAAAGCCTAAGGAATTGTTAACCTGGTTCGGGAAATCGGAACGGCCGGTGGATACAATTTTTGCTCCAGCTTCCTGGGCATCCCAGGGCCAGATTTCCGGAATCGGGTTTGCGCATGCAAAGACGATCGCATCTTTAGCCATACTTTCCACCCATTCTTTTTTAATCGTATCCGGCCCGGGCTTGGAAAGACCGATCAGCACGTCGGCATGCTTGCAGGCCTCCGCAGCGCCACCGGTGATCCCCTCGCTGTTAGTAGTCTGGGCCAGTTCCCATTTAGCCGGGAACCCTTCTTTGAGATCAGTGCGTCCCTCGTGCAGGGCACCTTTGCTGTCTACAATGATCACCTTACCGGTGTCCACCCCGGCTGAAATCAGTAACCGGGCAGTACAGATATTGGCGGCACCGGCGCCGATGAGCACAATTTTCGAGTCCTCAAGCTTTTTACCTACAATCTTTAAGGCATTGATCAGGCCGGCTAAAGTAACCAGGGCCGTGCCCTGCTGGTCATCGTGCCAGACCGGAATGTGGCATTCTTCTTTCAGGCGATCCAGCACGTAAAAACACTTCGGACTGGCAATGTCCTCTAAGTTTACCCCGCCGAAACTTGGCTGAAGCATCTTGACAAAATTAATCAATTCATCGGCATCTTTGGTATCCACGCACACCGGGAAGGCATCGACCCCGCCTAAATATTTAAAAAGAAGGGCTTTCCCCTCCATTACCGGCATACTTGCCTCCGGCCCAATGTCACCTAACCCGAGCACCCTGGTCCCGTCCGAGACCACGGCGCAAAAATTGGCCTTGTTGGTATAATCATAGACTTTTTCCTTGTTTTCAGCTATTGCCTTGCACGGTTCGGCTACCCCGGGAGTGTACCAGATCGCAAAATCACCGATATTGCGAACACAACTCTTTAAATTAACTTCGATCTTCCCGCGGTAAAAGGGATGCAGCCGCATTGCATCCTGGGCCGGCTTTTTCGCTTTGGCCAGCAGTTCATCTTTATCCATGGTCATAAATTCATCCCTGCCTTTCTTAAAATTATTAATTCACACAGCAATTCTAAAAAATCAGTTCTGGAGCTTTTTGCCCGCAGCGTTAATCCCGACATTTTTCTGCAAAACCACCAGCTGATCTGTTTTCGGAGTTGATTCTCGGGAATTGTTTGAAATCAAACAGCCATTATCACAAAAAAGTATGTATTTTGCTTCCAACCTCTAACGGGCGTAAGCTTTTGCCCCTTCTATATAAACATCTCCGCCATGTGCATCGTTAACCACCGTAACCGGAAAATCTTCCACTTCCAGACGGTGAATTGCTTCTGCGCCCAGTTCTGAGTAGGCCACCACTTCACATTTATTTATTCTTTTTGATAAAAGAGCACCAGCACCACCAACCGCAGCAAGATAGACACCTTTATATTCCTGAAGGGCATCCTTTACTGCCTGACTGCGCTTTCCTTTACCGATGCAAGCTTTCATCCCGTGCTTTAACATCTGCGGAGTGTATGCATCCATCCGCCCACTGGTAGTCGGACCCGCTGACCCGATTACCTGTTCCGGCTTGGCCGGAGTAGGCCCGACATAGTATATGATCTGGCCCTGCAGATCGATAGGCAGGGGTTCACCCTTCTCCATCAGTTCGATCAGTTTCTTATGGGCAGCATCCCTGGCGGTATAGATAACCCCACTTATCAAAACATTGTCGCCTGCCTTCAGCGAAAGAACCTCTTCATCGCTCAAAGGGGCTTCGATATTTTTTACTTCCATCCAGCTTCTCCTCCTCTCTATTACTGGCAGTTAGATCACTCGTTCGCGGTGCCTGCTGGCATGGCAGTTGATATTAACCGCTGCCGCCATGCTGGCAATGTGCGAAGGATAAGTTTCAATATGCACAGCCAGGGCAAAAGTGCGTCCACCGAAACCTTGCGGACCAACCCCCAGGTCGTTAATCTTATTTAAAATTTTCTGCTCAAGTTCAGCATACCTTTGATCGGGGTGTGGTTGGCCCAGCGGCCGAAAGAGCGCTTTTTTCGCCCCTACTGCTACCCGGTCGAAGGTGCCCCCGATCCCTACACCGACCACTATCGGAGGGCAGGGATTAGGACCGGCAGCTTTAACATGTTCTACAACGAAATCGATCAACCCTTCTTCCCCATCGGCAGGTTTGAGCATTTTCACTGTGCTCATGTTTTCACTTCCACCACCTTTGGGGGCAAAATAGATCTTTACCTTGTCACCAGGGACAATATCGGTATAAATTACCGCCGGCGTATTATCCCCGGTATTCTTGCGATCATAAAGGGGATCATCCACTATCGACTTGCGCAAGTATCCTTCAGTGTAGCCCTTTTTCACCCCGGCATTGATTGCCTCTTTCAATGTTCCACCGGTTAAATGCACTTCTTGACCCAACTCTACAAAAAAAACAGCAAATCCCGTATCCTGACAGATCGGAATTTGCTCGTTTTTTGCAATTTCCACATTTTCAATTAATTGCCTGAGGACTTCCTTTCCAGTAGGCGACTCTTCCCGTTCATAAGAATTTTGTAACGCCTGAAGAACATCGTCACCTAAGTACAGGTTCGCTTCCTGGCACATCTCGGCGACATGCTCACTGACAATTGAAGCGGCAAGTTCACGCAAAGCCCGACACCTCCAATTAAATTAGTCCTTCATCCCACCCCAAGCAGGAATGAAAATCCGGTAGCCCCAAAAACAATCCAAAAATAAGGAGCAATACTATTTAACTTTCTGTTCTTTGCGCGAAAATCCTGCCAATACTTTTAAATGCTGTTATCATTCTAAAATTTATAAGTTAAACTGCTTCCACACCCTTGCTGAACGCCTCCAGGTTCAGGGGCAACATATCCTTCCTCTTCTTCGAAACGATTTCTTCCAGGGCTTTTTTGACACTGTCTAGCTCTACGATGCCTGTGGCTTTAACGAAAGCGCCCAGCATAATCAGGTTAAAGACCCGGTTGTTACCCAGCTCTGCTGCCATCTCACTGGCCGACAACTTATAAATATTTAAGTCGCTGCGCCTGGGCTCAATATCGACTAAGGAACTGTTTAAAAGCAGGTAGCCATCTTTTGCCGCGCTAGACTCGAATTTTTCCAGGGAAGGTTTGTTGAAAATCAAAAGGCCTTCCGGTGCTTCTACCAGCGGGGAACTAATTTCTTTTTCAGCGATGGTCACAAAGCAGTGGGCAGTGCCCCCGCGCATTTCCGCCCCGTAAGAGGGTATCCAGGAAATATATTTGCCTTCGAGCATTCCCGCATGGGCCAGCACCTGACCGACAAAAAGCACGCCCTGGCCGCCAAAACCCGCGATAGTAGTGCCAAACTTCTTCAATCAGGACACCCCCTCAACTGTTTTTAGTTCACCGAGCGGATAGGCTTCAATCATGTTTTCTTCCAGCCACTTGATCGACTGCACCGGGTCCATCCGCCAGTTGGTGGGACAAATCGATAAAACCTCCACCAGGGAAAATCCCAGGCCCTCCATCTGCACTTTGAAGGCCTTCTCGATCGATTTTTTGGCCTTGTTTATATTTTTCGGGTTATGAACGGATACGCGGCTTAAATACTTGGCTCCCTGCAGGCTGTACAACAACTCCGGCACCTGGATCGGGTAACCGGCCTGCTCGGGTTCCCGTCCCAGCGGAGTCGTAGTGGTTACCTGCTTCTCCAGGGTTGTCGGAGCCATCTGGCCGCCGGTCATTCCGTAGTTGGTATTGTTGATAAATATAATGGTGATTTTTTCACCCCTGGCAGCGGCATGGACCATTTCGCTCATTCCTATAGAAACAAGATCCCCATCCCCCTGGTAGGTAAAGACCAGGTTCTCAGGCAAGGCCCGTTTCACCCCGGTGCCTACCGCTGGGGCCCTGCCATGGGCAGCCTGGACTGCGTCAATGTCTAAGTAAGCGTCAAGTAGAACGCTGCAACCAACCGGCGCAATACCAACGGTTTGTTCCCGCAGATCGAACTCGTCGATTACCTCCCCGATCAAACGGTGCACTATCCCGTGGGAGCAACCGGGACAGTAATGCATCCTGGTATCTATAAGTGTCCTGGTTTTTTTCAAAACAGTACTCATCTTTTACCTCCCTCCAATTTTCTTGATCTCTTCCAGTATAGCAGTGCTATCGGGCAATGTGCCACCGGGACGCCCGTGAAATTCAACAGGAACCCTGTCGTTGACAGCCAGCCTGACATCTTCAAGCATTTGCCCGGTGTTCATTTCCACGGTGAGGATTCCCTTCACACCATTGAGATTATTAAAGGCATGGTCCGGAAAGGGCCACAGGGTGATCGGCCTGATCAGGCCGGCCTTAATCCCTTCACTTCTGGCGTTTTCCACCGCTTCCTTGCATATCCTGGAAGCAATGCCAAATGAAACCAGCAAGATCTCGGCATCTTCTGTATAATACAGGTCTACTCTTTTTTCATTTTCAGCAATTACCTTGTACTTCTCATAAAGATTCCAGTTATGTTCTTCTAAAGCATCTGGATCAAGCAGCAATGTGTTGACGATATTTCTTTCCCGGCCCTTGCAGCCTGTTATAGCCCAGGGTTTTTCAGGGGCTTTCGCATATTCGTCATCTTCTTTTTTATCCGGCGTCTCCACTACTTCCATCATCTGGCCCATAAACCCGTCACCAAGAATCATCGCCGGATTGCGGTACTTATCTGATAGATAAAAAGCCATCCTGGTAAAATCATAGATTTCCTGGACCGAGGAAGGAGCGAGCACAATCAACCGGTAGTCACCATGCCCGCCTCCCTTGGTAGCCTGGAAATAATCGGAATGGGAAGGGGCAATGTTACCGAGGCCGGGGCCACCCCGCATCATATTTGCGATCACACAGGGAAGCTCGGCCGCGGCAATGTAGGAGATACCTTCCATTTTTAGGCTAATTCCCGGGCCGGAAGAAGAGGTCATCACCCTGCCGCCTGTCGCCGCACTCCCGTAAACCATGTTGATCGCAGCAATCTCGCTTTCGGCCTGGATAAATACTCCGCCTGCCCTGGGCAACTCCCTGGACATATATTCCCCGATTTCGTTCTGGGGAGTTATCGGGTAGCCGTAGTAAAAACGACAGTTGGCAGCTATAGCGCCGGCCCCGACTGCATCGTTGCCTCTCATTAACTCTCTACTCATTTACTTCCCTCCTTTATCTTTTCCACTTCGATTACCACATCCGGGCACACCAGGAAACAGAAACCACAGCCGTTACACTTTTCTTCATCGGTAACTATCGCCGGGTTATAACCCTGCTGGTTGATCATTTTATCCAGCTCCATGTTGCTCCGTGGGCAAAATTCCACGCACAAACCACAACCCTTGCATCTTTCCCTGTCTATGGTTACCTTACCTTTATATGCCAATATTGATTCCTCCTTTGCCAGCCTATTGCTTTTAACACCCTGCAAAATATTGCATGATGCTATTTTTTGCCTGCAAAAAATTACAGGATTACTCACTCCATTTTCTTTCCACAACTTCCTTACGCAACCTTTCTTCAGCAAAAATATCCGCCAACTCTTCCGGCAGCATGCTTTGTTCGCGGGAGCGCCGAAAGATTTCTTCAAGACGATCTTTTATCCGGGCGATAACTTTTTTGATCTCTTCTTCATTTGTAAACCCGTGCCGCTTCATCTCTACGAAGATAATCCCACCGGCATTAATAATATAATCGGGCGCGTAAAGAATACCCTTATCTTTAAGTGCTTTTCCGTGCCGCGGTTCCTTGATAATATTATTGGCCGCTCCGGCAACAATACCGCACTTGAGCTGCTCTATAGTTTCATCATTGATTACCCCGCCAATTCCACATGGCGCAAAAATATCGCATTCCTGGCTGTAAATGGCATCCGGTTCCACCGTTTTGGCCTGCCAGCGCTCTTCCGCTTCTTTCAACAGGCTTTGGTCAATATCGGTGACAATTAATTTTGTTCCATCTTCATAAAGATGCTGGCAAAGAGCACTACCCACACTGCCAATTCCCTGGATGGCTACAACTTTGCCTTCCAGGCTTGGCGAGCCATACTTTTCCTGGGTGCATGCTTTGATCCCGTGCCAGACTCCGTAAGCGGTAAAAGGCGAGGGGCTGCCGATCGCCTCACCGCCGATGATATATTCACATTCTCTCCGCATACAGTCCAGGTCTTCTCCATGAATGCCCATATCGGCGGCAGTCATAAACAAGCCATGCAATCTGTTGACATATCTTGCGTAAACCCTGAAAAGTGCCTCGCTTTTGTCTTTATGGGGATCGCCGATAATCACTCCTTTGCCCCCACCGAGAGGCAGTTCGGCGGCAGCAGACTTGTAACTCATCCCTTCGGCTAAATTCATCACATCTTCAACTGCGGCATCTTCAGATGGATAGGTCCACATGCGGGTTCCGCCCAGGGCCGGACCGCGGTTAGTATTATGAATCGCTATAACCGCTTTTAAGCCTACACTGGAATCCTGGACCATCACCAGCTCTTCAAAGCCTCTTTCCTCCATTTTTTTAAGATACTCAGACATGCTCATCCCTCCAGAAAACATATTTGTTTCCTTAACCACACTAAAATTTATTCGCAATTTTCATACCAATTTGCCGCAGCAGGCAACCTTTTTAGTTTGAAAAATCTTTTATTAGTACCTGTGAGCCCGTTAATATTGGTAGATGTGCAAACTGGAGGTGTTTAAATCAGGTTATGCTGGTGTATCTTGTTGTAAAAGTTGCGGATAGAAATGTCGAGACGCCGGGCAGCTTCGGCTTTGTTGCCTCCACTTTCCTCGAGGGCCTTCTTTAAAACATCTTTTTCCCAGGCCCGGTGCATTTCTTTTAAAGAACCGTTGAGTGGTGCAGTGTCCGGTTCGCTTTCTTCCTGCGAAGCGACAAAAGGCATTACCAGGTGTCTTTCTTCAATCACATCTTCATCCCGGCCTAGGTTAATCAATGCGCGAGCGATTACATTCTGCAGTTCGCGCATATTTCCCGGCCAATCATATTCTTTCAGGCGGCGGTATACTTCCGGGGTCGCTTCAACTACCACCCGCCCGTATTCCCGGGCATAATAGTTCAGGTAATGATTAACCAAAAGCGGGATGTCGCTTTTGATTTCTCTTAAGGGGGGCAGACGGATCGGGAAAACATTGAGCCGGTAATAAAGATCTCTTCTAAACTTGCCCTCTTCGACCAGGCTTTCCAAATCAGCATTGGTGGCGGTAATAATCCGCACATCGATCTGTCTGGCTCGCGTTTCACCTACCCTAATAATTTCTCCTTCCTGGATGGCCCGCAGTAATTTGGCCTGAGCCTCGTGGCTCAATGACCCGATCTCATCGAGAAAAAGAGTCCCGCCGCTTGCTTCTTCAAAGTAGCCCTTCCGGCCTCCCTTCTTGGCTCCGGTAAAAGCACCTTCGGCATAGCCAAAGAGTTCGCTTTCTAAAAGGGTACTGGTCAGCGAGGCGCAGTTAACCCGAATAAAGGCTTTTTCTGCGCGATCGCTGGCATGGTGGATTGCATGGGCAAACAATTCCTTGCCGGTACCGCATTCGCCACGCAGAAGCACACAGGCCGGAGTTACTGCTACATGCCTGGCTCGTTCGATAGTTTCCTGGATCTCCCCACTATTACCGATGATATCGTCAAAGCTGTAGCGCGATTCAAGCTCCCTGACCAGGCGCCGGGTGCGTTCGAGTTCTTCCATCACCCACCGCAATTCGGAGATATCATGGATCACTCCCACGCTTCCTTTGAGGCGCCCCTTGATAATCAGTGGAGCGCAGCTGACGATCACTTCACGCCGAAAAGGGCCTACCTTCATCCGCACGCCCTTGATCGGCTTGCCGGTCTGCAGCACTTTCATGTGGACGCTTTCGCCTTCGGCAATATCCACCGTAGCCGGTTTGTTCAATACCTGGTCTTCGGTCATCCCGGTGAGGCGCGTATAGGCCCGGTTGATCATGATCCCCAAACCATTTTCATCAACCACCGATACGGCATCAGACAGGGAATCGATAATGGTCTGCAAAAGAAGCTTGTTTTCCCCTGCCGCCTCTAAAATAGAGGCTTTTTCCTCGGCCATCAACACGTCACCTCCGGTCCAAACCGAGCAACTCTTCGAAGCGGGACTGATCAAGCACTTCCACGCCGAGGCTGCTCGCTTTTTCCAACTTACTGCCCGGGTCTTCTCCGGTTACCAGGTAATCTGTGTTATTACTCACCGATGAACTGACCTTCCCACCCCGCTCTTCCACCAGGGCGGCAGCCTCATCCCGGGTGTAACCATTTAGCCCGCCGCTAAAAACGAATGTTTTACCGGATAAGTCCACCCCGGAACCTTTAGGGACTTCAGTTAAAGGCTCACTCATGTTGACCCCGGCCTGTTTTAATTTATCAATCACGGACCCGGTTTCGGGGGTGCGGAAAAATGAGCACACTGCCTGAGCGATTTTAGGCCCGATTTCCGGTATCTCGGTTAATTCTTCCTCTTCAGCTTCTTGCAATCGCTCAAGGTGAGCAAACTTTTCGGCAAGCAGGCGGGCCGCCTTTTCTCCGACAAAGCTAATTCCCAGGGCAAAAAGAAGGCGCCTCAAGGGCCTCTCTTTACTTCTTTCAATAGCGTCAAGCAGGTTTTGTGCAGACTTATCAGCCATGCGCTCTAACCCGGCAAGTTCTTCTTTTTTGAGGTAATATAGATCACCGATATCACCGGCCAGTTCCTCGTTGTAAAGCATTTCAGCAATCGCCGGCCCCAATCCGTCGATATCCATTGCTCTCCTGGAGGCAAAATGGACCAGCTTTTCCACCAGCTGAGCCGGGCACTGCGGGTTAAGGCAACGCAGGGCCGCCTCGCCGCTTAAGCGTACTGTTTCGGAACCGCAGGAAGGACAGCTCTCAGGCATAATAAATTCTTTTTCCTCGCCGGTGCGCTTATCTTTCAACACGCGTAAAACCTCTGGAATAATTTCACCGGCCTTGTGAATAGCCACTGTATCTCCGATCTTGACATCTTTTTCCTTAACAAAATCTTCGTTATGGAGGCTCGCCCGCTGCACAGTGGAACCGCTTAAAAATACCGGTTCTAAGAAAGCCACCGGAGTGATCGCCCCGGTTCTGCCTACGTTTACCCTGATTTCCTTAACCCGGGTAGTTTTTACCTCCGGTGGGTACTTGTAAGCGATAGCCCAGCGGGGGCTCCTGGCCGTGCTACCGAGATTTTTTTGTAAATCAAGGCGATTCATTTTGATTACGATGCCATCTGTTTCGTAGGGAAGTTCGTCTCTTTTGCTCTCCCACATTTGGCAGTACTGCCACACCTCATCCGGCCCCCGGCAAACGGTGTAATTGGGGTTAACCGGCAGGTTCAAGCTTTCTAAGTAAGCAAGCACCTCCGCTTGTGTTTCCACGAGCAAACTATGTTCTCCCACACCGTAGAAAAAGATCCGCAGTGGGCGCGCCGCTGCAATGCGAGGGTCAAGCTGGCGCAATGATCCGGCAGCAGCATTGCGTGGGTTGGCAAAAAGCGTCAGGTCCTCCTTTTCCCGTTGCCGGTTGAGCTGCTCAAAAGCTTTTCGGTTGATGTAGGCCTCGCCCCGCACTTCTAAAGTAAGCGGTTCCGGCAGCTGCAAAGGAATCTGCCTGATCGTACGCAAGTTCTGGGTAATATCCTCACCAGTATAACCGTCTCCACGGGTGGCGCCGCGCATGAAAGCACCCTCTTCGTACTGCAGAGAAACGGCCAGACCGTCAAATTTTAATTCGCAAAGGTATTCCACAACTACCGACCCGGAAAGCCTGCGCAAACGGTCATCAAAATCGATCAAGTCCTGCCGATCAAAAGCATTATCAAGCCCGAGCATCGGGACCTTGTGATCTAAGGGCTCAAAAGCTTCCAGTGGTTCACCGCCAACGCGGCGAGTGGGTGAATCCGGGTCTTCGAGTTCCGGGAATTTTTGCTCCAGTTCTTGCAGTTCACGCATTAAACGATCAAATTCCTGATCGCTGATCAAAGGCTGATCAAGTACGTGGTACTGGTAATTATGTTTTTCTATTTCTTTGCGCAGGGCTTGAACCCGTTCTTTTGCCCGTGCCAGTTCATTTTCTTTCATATAGCTCCCTTTACTATTATATCATTAATCTACGAACCTGTTTGTTCTTTAAACTGATCAAAGATGTAGCCGGTGATATCTTCTAAGGGGTCACCCGGGGTGAATATCTTATCAGCATTACCATTTTTAAGTAGTTCCTCGGCATCATCTTCGGGAATAATCCCCCCGACCAGGAGTAAACAATCGTCCATCCCGTTATCTTTAAGCAACTCCTTGATCCTGGGTACCAGGGTCATGTGTGCCCCGGAGAGGACGCTCAAACCAACCACATCCACGTCTTCCTGCAGCGCTGTTTCCGCAACCTGCTGGGGTGTCTGGTGCAGACCGGTGTAGATCACTTCCATCCCGGCATCCCGCAGGGCCCGGGCCACTACCTTCACCCCGCGATCATGCCCGTCAAGACCCGGTTTGGCCACAAGAACCCTGATTTTTTTATTACTCATCAACAAATCACCCCTCATCCTTCCCATTTTTTGCTTTGCCATATCCAGGAACATTCAAAATACGTCCCCGGGTAGATCAGCAATTATTTAGCACCTGCCCTAGGAGGCAGGTAGTGGTTTTCTAAAATAGCGGTTTTTCTTTGTATTCGCCGAAAACCTCCTTCAAAGCATCAACTATCTCACCCTCGGTAGCATATACTCTAACCGCATCTAAAATTTTGGGGGTTACGTTACCTTTTCCAGCAGCCGTTTCTTTTAAAGCAGCCAAAGCATTTTCCACGGCGATCCCATCACGGGTTTCTTTTAGATCTTTCAATCGCTCAAGCTGTTTTTTCTCTACTTCAGGGTCAATTTTCAATATTTCTAAGTCCACCGGTTCACCGGTATTGTAGCGGTTCACCCCAACTAAAATTCGTTCTTCCTTATCAATGGCCTGCTGGAACTCGTACGCGGCATCGGCTATTTCCTGTTGGAAAAAGCCCTGCTCAATAGCGGGCAAAACCCCGCCAATCTCGTCGATACGCTGGAAGTACTCCTCGGCTTCCGCTTCCATCTGGTCGGTCAATGATTCAATGAAATACGAACCGGCCAACGGATCAATGGTGTTGGCTACCCCGGTTTCGTAAGCCAGGATCTGCTGGGTGCGCAGGGCAATCTTGACCGCCTTTTCTGTCGGCAGGGCAAGCACCTCATCCATCGAGTTGGTGTGCAACGACTGGGTGCCGCCGAGCACAGCCGAAAGCCCTTCGGTGGCAGTGCGCACAATGTTGTTTTCCGGTTCCTGGGCGGTCAGGCTGCAGCCGGCGGTCTGGGTATGAAAGCGCATCTTCAGGGAGCGCGGGTCTTTGGCCCCGTATTTATCCTTCATCCGCCTGGCCCATATTCTCCGGGCCGCCCTGTACTTGCAGATTTCTTCAAAAAAGTCAATGTGGGAGTTAAAGAAAAACGACAGCCGCGGGGCAAACCTGTCTACATCTAATCCTTTTTCAATCCCCGCTTCCACATAAGCAAAACCATCGGCCAGGGTGAAAGCCAGCTCCTGCACCGCCGTGGAACCGGCTTCGCGGATATGGTAGCCGCTAATGCTGATCGTGTTCCAGCGCGGCACATTATCGGAGGCAAATTCAAAGATATCGGTAATCAAACGCATCGAGGGCTCCGGCGGGAAAATCCAGGATTTTTGGGCAGTATATTCTTTTAAGATATCGTTTTGGATGGTCCCCCCGACCTTGTCCAGGCTGACTCCCTGCTTTTCCGCGGTAGCCAGGTACATGCACCAGAGGATCGCCGCCGGTCCGTTGATCGTCATCGACGTAGTTACCTGGTCCAGCGGGATCTGGTCAAATAAGATTTCCATATCCTGCAGGGAATCGATGGCCACGCCGCAGCGGCCTACTTCGCCTAAAGCCCGGTCGCTGTCCGAATCATACCCCATAATCGTGGGCATATCGAAAGCAACGCTTAGGCCCGTCTGTCCTTGATCGAGCAGGTAGCGGTAGCGCTGGTTGGAGTCATAAGCGTCGCCAAAGCCGGAAAACTGGCGCATTGTCCAGAGACGGCCGCGGTACATATTGGTTTGCACCCCACGGGTATAGGGATACTTGCCCGGAAAACCAAGATCTTCTTCATAGTCGAGGTCTTCGGTATCTAGTGGAGTGTAGAGACGCTTTACCGGCCGCCCTGATACAGTAACCGGTGGTTCCTCTCTTTCTTTCCTTTCAGCCACCTCTTTTTCCCACAGCTCTTTTAATTCTTTAATCCGTTCAGACTGCACTTTAGCCATACTTATCCACCCTCTTTACTGGCCTTCGCCAAAAAAGTTGATTTCCTCGAGTACCTCGTTAGCGGTACTGTAGGGATCCTTTCGACGAAGGACAATATTTTCTAACAGACTATCTAAAGAGATCTGTGCTTTAACCTGGTTCCAAATACGATCTTTTACAAGGTATTCCACCTGTTCGGTCAGCTCGCGGCGAACTCGTTCTTTGCGGATTTCATATAACTTGCCGCTTTCTTCCATGACCCGGCGATGTTCCAGCAAAGCATCCCAAAGCTCTTTAATTCCTTCCCCGCGTACACTTACTACAGGATGTACCGGGGGACGCCACTCGCCCATATCTTTCATATCCAGCATTAAGTTAAGTTCGGTCACCGTTTTTTCAGAACCGGGCAGGTCGGCTTTGTTAACCACAAAGATATCGGCGATTTCCATAATCCCAGCCTTAATCGTTTGTACGCTGTCACCTGCCGCCGGGGTAAGCACCACCATGGTGGTGTCGGCAGTCTTGACGATATCCACCTCCGATTGACCCACCCCAACGGTTTCGATCAGGATAATGTCTTTACCAAAAGCATCGAGCACCTGCACCGCTTCCCGGGTTGCCCTGGCCAGTCCGCCCAGGCTGCCTCTGGTGCCCATGCTGCGGATGAAAATATCCTGGTCAAGGGCATGTTCCTGCATCCGGATGCGGTCACCAAGAATCGCCCCCCCGCTAAAGGGGCTGGTCGGATCCACCCCGATCACCCCTACCTTAAGGCCGTCTGCGCGGATCTTTTGCAGCAGGCAGTCTACCAGCGAACTTTTACCGGAGCCGGGCGCCCCGGTTACCCCGATCACATAAGCATTTCCGGTATAAGGATAAAGATCTTTTAACAGCTCCCTTTTCTCCGGATCGTCATTTTCAATTTGGGAAATCAAGCGCGCTGCTGCCCGTCTGTTTCCCTGCACCAGGTCACTAACCAGTTGCTGCATCCATACACCTCTTCTAATATTCTATTCCCGCTACGCAATCTGCGCCCTGCTCGTAGTGGTGCCTTATTGCCAAGATTTCACTGACCATGTCAGCACGTTTTACCAGCTCCTGCGAAGCACCGCGTCCGGTTAAGATAACACTTACCGAATCAGGCTTTTTATCAAGCAGCGCCAAAAGATCTTCTTCCTTGATCAAACCGTAATCCACGGCAATATTGATTTCATCTAAAACTACGAAATCGTACTCCCCCTTAGATATTGCCAGCTCGGCTTTTGAAAAACCATCTTTGGCCAGCTCGACATCCACCGGGTCGGGAGATTCCCGGCAGACAAAATCGTCCCTTCCTGCCCGCACTATGGTCAGGTTGGGCATTTTCTCCAGGGCCAAAAATTCTCCGTAATCCCTGCCTTTCATAAAATGGATCATGCACACGCTGTAGCCATGCCCTAAAGCTCTTACAGCCTGCCCGACAGCAGCAGTAGTTTTCCCTTTGCCGTCGCCGGTAAAAACCATCACCAGGCCTGGGTTCTCATTTTTCATTTAGAACTGCTCCTTTCACCACGTCGCTTTCTTTGCAACGTCCTTTACCCTGCCTATCCTTAATGGCCGCCGGTTATTTGCCAAGCAAATAACGAGAGATAACCAGGCGCTGCACTTCGCTGGTCCCTTCGTAAATCTGAGTAATCTTTGCATCCCTCATAAAACGCTCCACCGGGTACTCTCTGGTATAGCCGTAGCCGCCGAATATCTGAACAGCATTAGTGGTTGTCTCCATCGCTGTTTCAGAGGCAAACAGCTTGGCCTTAGCCGAGGCTTCCCCGTAAGGTAGGCCCTCGCTTTCTAAGTAGGCGGCCTGGTAGGTAAGCAGGCGGGAAGCTTCGATCTTGGCGCTCATGTCAGCGAGCATAAAGGAAATGGCCTGGAACTTGGCAATCGGCTGGCCGAATTGTTCCCTGTTCTTGGCATATTCGGCTGCCTCTTCCATGGCCCCCTGGGCAATGCCCACCGCCTGGGCGGCGATGCCGTTGCGCCCGCCGTCAAGAGTAGTCATCGCTATCTTGAAACCCTCGCCTTCTTTGCCGAGCAGGTTTTCTTTCGGTACCCGGCAGTCCTCGAAAACCAACTCCAACGTGGGGGAGGAACGCAGGCCCATTTTCCGCTCTTTTTTGCCGAAAGAAAACCCGGGAGTATCCTTCTCAACGATAAAGGCGCTGATCCCTTTGGCCTTCTTCTCCTTGTCGGTCACTGCAAATACAATATAAATTTCCGCATCACCGGCATTGGTAATAAAGGTCTTGTTGCCGTTTAAGACGTAACTGTCTCCGTCCAATACAGCAGTAGTGCGCAGGTTAGCCGCATCGCTGCCGGCAGTATCCTCGGTTAAACCGTAGGCTCCTAATTTCTCGCCCAAGGCCATCGGCTCTAAGTACTTTTTCTTTTGCTCCTCGGTACCGTACTTGTAAAGCGGCCAGCCCGCCAGCGAAATATGCGCTGAAAGAGTGGTCCCCATCGAAGCATCCACCCGGGAAAGTTCTTCCACGGCAATCACGTAGCTGACAAAATCGCACTCGCCCCCACCGTACTCTTCAGGCCAGGGGATGCCGGTCAAACCCAGTTCGCCCATCTTATCGAATAGTTCCCGGGAAAACTCTTCATTGTCATCTCTCTCGTCCGCCCCGGGTTTCACCTCTTTTTCTGCAAAATCACGGACCATCTTCCGGGTCATTTCTTGTTCTTCGGTCAACTGAAAATTCATCTTTCGTCCTCCTTGTTACTTTTAATAATATTAATTGCCGGGGCTAATTATATCCACCCCATCTAATAATTTGGCTAAATCGTGATTATAATTGTCAATCTAGTTCCATTCACCATTTAATTTCAATCAATATCCAACCCGTTGGCTTTTCCTTAATAACTTTTCCTCTGCCTTTAAAAGCAGCTCCCGGATAACCTCTCTTTAGTTTAGTTTAAACCCATCCGGTGTCTTTATCTATAAGACTTAAGTTTTAACTGCTTAATCTTGTAATAATTCCCTGGCTACCACTATGCGCTGAATCTGGTTGGCCCCTTCATAAATCTGGGGCGCCTTGGCATCGCAGAAATATCGGCTCAACGGATTATCGCTGCCGGCTCCGGAATAACCGGTTAAATCAATACAGCGCGAAGCCGCCTCCATAGCAAGATCGGTAGCAAAATACTTGGCCATGGAAGCTTCTTTGGAGCATTTCTGCCCCGAGTCTTTGATCAGCGCCGCCCGGTAAACCAGCAGCCTTGCTGCTTCCAGCTTGGCAGCCAGGTCCGCTAAGGCAAAGCTTACTCCTTGTTCTATCTTCCTGCCGGCCCGCTCTTCTTCCCGGAGCATACCGGTGGTGTATTCAATGCTTGCCCGGGCCAACCCGAGACCTTGAGCACCGATGCCAATTCTGCCACCGTCAAGTAAGGAAAGGGCAATTTTAAACCCCTTACCTTCTTCACCAAGGCGGTTCGATGTAGGAACAAACAGATCCTCCATGGTCAGCTCCGAAGTATTGGCCCGGTTCAGGCCCATTTTCTTTTCCGGCTTGCCGGCACCTAACCCCGGCGAACCGCCCTCTACCAGGAAGGCAGTGATCCCTTTGTAACCCAGTTTTTTGTCAATGGTCACAAACATAGTGTAAAGATCAGCCTCGCCGCCGCTGGTAATAAACATCTTGCTGCCGTTGATCTGATAGCCGCCATCACAGGCAGTGGCAGTGGAAGCCAGGGCGGCGGCATCGGAACCCGAGCCCTGTTCGGTGAGAGCAAAGGCACCAAGCATATCTCCGCGGGCTAAAGCCGGCAGGTACCGCTTTTTTTGTTCCTCTGTGCCAAAATACAGCAATGGAAAGGAACCTACCGAGGTATGGACTGCAATAATGGCCCCGGTAGCTGCGCACACCTTTGAAACTTCCTCGATCAAAAGAATATAGGTGAGAAAATCTTCGCCCTGTCCGCCCCATTCCTCCGGCAGGGGTAGACCCAGGTAACCGCGCTCCGCCGCTTTCTTTAAATTCTCCCGGGGGAAGCGATCACCGGTATCGATTTCTTGTTCTGCAAAAAGGCGGAATTCATCCCGCCTGGAAAGGTGATAATCTGAGAGCAAAAAGTGCATCTTTATCCCCTCTTTTATACTTTCACTATGGTTGCCTCACCCTGCGCGGCACCGCTGCAAATAGTAGCCAAACCGTATCCGCCGCCGCGCCTGCGCAGCTCGGCAATCAAGCTCAATAGTATTCTGGCCCCGCTGGCCCCGATCGGGTGCCCTAAGGCCACAGCGCCACCGTTAACATTTACAATTTTAGAGTCCCAACCGCCGAGCTTGATACTGGTCAGGGCAACGGCGGCAAAAGCTTCATTAACTTCGATCAAATCAATCTGGTCCGCAGTAAGCCCGGCCCTGTCCAGGGCAATCCTGGCCGCTTCATAGGGAACCGTAGCAATATAGCGGGGCTCTAAGGAAGCTTTACCCTGGGAAATTATTTCCGCCAAAGGCTCAAGCCCCATTTCCTCTGCCCTGCTCCTGGAAGCAAGAATCAAGCTTGCTGCACCATCGCTTATCCCGGGCGCATTACCAGCAGTAACCAGCCCTTCTTTTTCAAAGGCAGACGGCAGTTTGGCCAGTTTTTCCAGGCTGGTATCCTCCCGTGGCAGCTCGTCGTGCTCCACCACCAGGGGATCCCCTTTTTTCCGGGGCACACTTACCGGAACAATCTCTTCACTAAAAAGCCCGCTACTTCTCGCTTCCACGGCTCGTTGGTGGCTGCGCAAAGCCCATTGGTCCATTTCTTCACGGGTAATGCCGTGTTCCGCCGGCACTGCACTGCCGTGTACACCCATATGCACATCGTGGAAGGGACACCACAGCCCATCAAAAATCATCCCGTCTACCAGGGGAGAATTGCCCATCCGGCAACCGGTCCGAGCTTTCGGGAGGTAGTATGGAACTGCACTCATATTTTCCATGCCGCCTGCAACCAAAAGCGAAGCCTCGCCGGCCTTGACCAGGGAATCGCTTAAATTTACCGCCCGCAGGCCGGAGGCGCACACCTTGTTGATCGTGTCTGAAGGCACCTCGTAAGGTAGGCCTGCCTTAACCGCCGCCTGCCGGGAAGGGATCTGCCCGGTCCCGGCCTGGACTACCATTCCCAGGAAAACATTATCGATATCCTCACCTTTTACCCCGGCCCGGGAAAGCGCTTCTTTAATCGTAAGTGCACCCAAATCCACTGCCGGGACCGGTTCGAGCGAGCCGAGAAATCTACCAAAAGGAGTGCGGGCAAAACCTACCACTACTGTCGATTCCATAAAACACCGTCCTTAAAAATTCTTGTATTTGCCAGGAAGCATTCCCCCCGTCCCTCTGCTTCCCTACCGTTTCAAAGCGCGATGAGCAATATCTCGCCTAAAATAACAGCCCTCAAATTCTATTTTGTCACAAACCTGATAGACCCGGTCAAGAGCCTTTCGCAAATCCCTATCCCAGGCAGTTACCCCGAGCACTCTGCCTCCGTCTGTAACCAACCGACCGTCTTTTAGCGTTGTACCGGCATGGAAAACAGCGACATTGTCAGTTTCAACCTGCTTTAATTCTTCCAATCCTAAAATAGGAAAACCTTTTTCGTACTTGCCCGGGTAACCCTTCGATGCCATCACCACACAGACCGCCGGGTCGTCTTTCCAGGTGGCTCCTAAATCTTGGAGGTCACCTTCTGCTGCCGCCGCCAAAAGGGGCAGTAAGTCCGATTCCATGCGAGGAATCAAAGCCTGTGCCTCCGGGTCCCCGAAGCGGACATTGAACTCAAGCACATTTACCTCGTTTCCGGAAATCATCAATCCGGCATAGATCACACCCCTGAAGTCAATTCCTTCTTTCTTAAAACCGTTAAGAAGGGGCCAAAAAACTTCTTCCCTTGTTTTCCGGTCCAACTCTTCGGTGTAGACCGGTGCCGGGGAGTAGGCGCCCATTCCCCCGGTATTCGGACCCTTGTCACCTTCATAGATAGCCTTGTGATCCTGCGAGGAAGGGAGGAAAACCATTTTTTCACCGTCAGTGATAGCCAGCACCGAAACTTCCTCCCCGTTCAAGCACTGCTCGATTACTACTCGCTTGCCGGCCTCACCGAACTTGCGCTCAATCATGATATCATATAAGGCCTGTTCCGCTTCGGCCGGGCCGGAAGCAACTGTCACTCCTTTACCTGCAGCCAACCCCTCGGCTTTAATTACCACCGGTCCACCGTAAAAACGAGCCAGATGGCTGCGGGCCTCTTCAAAATCGTCAAAAATGGCGAACCCTGCAGAGGGGATCCCCCACTCTTTCATTTTCTGCTTGGACCAAACTTTGCTGCCCTCAAGCCTGGCACCATCCCAACCCGGGCCGAACACCTTGAGACCTGCATCCCGGAACTGATCGGCCAGGCCGGATACCAGCGGGTCTTCAGGGCCCACTATGGTTAAATCGATCTTTTCCTGCAGGGCCCATTTTTTTAATCCCTCCAGATCATCTGATGCCAAGTCGACACATTCGGCTATTTCTGCGATACCCGGATTGCCGGGCGCACAAAAAAGCTTTTCCAGACGGGGACTACGAGCCAGTTTCCAGGCCAGGGTGTGCTCCCGCCCGCCACCGCCGACAATTAATACGCGCATCCTTTATTACACCTCCCTAACATTGCAGCATAACTAGCAGGTTTCAACCGGTGGCACTGGCAGCCGGTTTATAAATGCCGGCATCCTATCTCAGGGCTAATGCTTGAAATAACGCCTCCCGGTAAACACCATGGCCAGACCTTTTCGATCACATAGTTCAATTGATTCCTTGTCTTTCTGTGATCCCCCGGGCTGGACAATAGCCGTAACCCCGGCGTTAGCCGCTTCTTCCACTGTATCGGGGAAGGGGAAAAAAGCATCTGAACCGAGCACAGCGCCTCTTGCTTTTTCCCCGGCTTGCTTAAGGGCAATCCCCGCTGCGCCGATGCGACTCATCTGACCGGCGCCAATCCCGTAGGTCCGGTTTTTCCCGGCAATAACGATCGCGTTGGAGCGCACGTGCTTGACCACCTTCTGGGCAAAATTCAAAGCGGCCCATTCATTTTCGTCCGGCTTGCGCCTGGTAACCACTTCGCCGCCGGTTACATCAACCGGTTCCCGGTCAATGGTTTGTGCAAGCAGACCGCCGCTGACTTTCTTTAAATCGAGCAAATCCTCCTCGCTGCCAATTTCGGGCATCTTAAGCAGGCGGATATCTTTTTTCTCTTGCAATATTCGTGCCGCTTCTTCGCTAAACCCGGGCGCAGCAATCACTTCCAAAAATATTTTACTCATCTCCCGGGCAGTTTCCTGATCAACCTGCCGGTTAATCGCCAGCACTCCTCCGAATATGGAAACCGGGTCGGCCTCATAGGCAAGATTGTATGCTTCACTTAAACTAGCGGCACTGCCCACTCCGCAGGGGTTAGCATGCTTTACCGCTACCACCGTCGATTCGCTGAATTCACTTACCAGTTCCCAGGCCGCGTTAAGATCGTTTAAATTATTGAAGGATAATTCTTTACCCTGCAGTTGCTCACATGCCGCCAGTCCTTCCGGGCGAACCGGGGAAACATAGAAAGCAGCCTCTTGTTGCGGGTTTTCCCCGTAGCGCAAGTCCTGTTTTTTCTTAAACGACAGGTTCAACCGCTCCGGGTAAAATTTAGCGTCTGTTTCGGGCAGGGCATTAAAATAGCCGGCGACAGCTGCATCATAACCAGCTGTATGAGAAAAGGCTTCTGCAGCAAGGCTGATACGGGTATTTGCGCTCACAGCCCCGTTTTTCTTCAGCTCTTCCACCAGCGGGCCGTATCGCTCGGGGTTAACCACCACGGCGACAGAACCGTGGTTTTTAGCCGCCGCTCTGAGCATAGCCGGTCCCCCGATATCGATATTTTCCACGGCCTCTTCAAGGGATACTCCCTCTTTGGCAATAGTTTGCTCGAAGGGATAGAGGTTGACCACTACCAGCTCGATGGGAGTAATTTGGTGTTCTTTCATCTCGAGTTTTTGTTCCTCTATTTCCGGCTGGCCTAATATAGCGCCGTGGATGAAAGGGTGCAGGGTTTTCACTCGCCCGTTAAGGATTTCGGGGAAACCGGTTATTTCTGATACCCCGGTTACCGGCAGGCCCGCTTTTTGCAGGGCTCGAGCCGTGCCACCTGTCGAAATAATCTCGAAGCCAAGACTATGTAACTCCCCGGCAAATTCCGCTATTCCTGTTTTGTCGGTAACACTGATCAAGGCCCGTCTTTTTTCAGTCAATAATCATACACCTTCTTCCTTCCACTTTTAGTTTGTCCCGGCAGAACAGCTCTATCGCCGTCGGGTAAAGCCGGTATTCCGCCGCATGAATGCGTTCATGCAAAGTTTCCACCGTATCTTCCTGGATTACAGGCACCGCTTCCTGTAAAATGATCGGGCCCGTATCAAGCCCCTCATCGACAAAATGCACCGTACAGCCACTAACTTTCACCCCATAATTTAAAGCCTGCTCCACCCCGTCCAGACCGGGGAAAGCAGGCAGCAGTGCCGGATGAATATTTATAATCTGCATCGGAAAAACATTGATAAAGTAAGGGGAAAGTAGACGCATAAACCCGGCAAGCGCCACCAGGTCAATCTGCGCAGTCTTTAAACGCTCGACCACAGCCCGGTCGTAATCCTCGCGCCCCCTGTATTCTCCGGGGTTCAGGTAAAGAGCTTCAATATTCCGCCGGCGGGCCCTATCCAAGGCCTGCGCCTCCGGTTGATCGCTTAGTACCAGCGCCACTTCACCTGAAATTTTACCTTTATCTGCGGCTTCCAGAATTGCTTCCAGGTTGGTGCCTCTGCCGGAAGCGAGTACAGAAATCCGCTTCATTAGACAGTTCCTCCTGGTTTTAGAGTTGTAAAATATAGTTTAACCGGGTGAATAATGCTTAAGTGGTACTTCGATTAACAACCTGGGAAATCCTTTATTGAAGTTAAAATGCATTTAGCCCATCTGCTAAAATAATTATATCAACAATTCACTCAAATGTCGATTCGAAAAGGTTCTTTTAGAGATTGCACAGCTCGCACAATCCTTCTCCGGAGACTACCCGGCCGATCCGGTAGGCATCAAGTTTTTCCTTGATAAAGTGGGTAATCAAGTTATCAGCTTCATTTTCAGGAACCACCATCACGTAACCGATACCCATATTAAAGGTGCGAAACATCTCTTCGCGTCTTACCGGGCCCATCTCGCCGATCATTTCAAAGATCTTCGGCTCTGGCCATGAACCGGCTTCGATTTCTGCTTTTAAGCCGGTCGGTAAAATCCGCGGAACGTTACCGGGCAGGCCGCCGCCGGTAACATGGGCCATCCCCTTCACCGTAAATTTATCAAGCGCCTTCAAGACCGGCTTAACATATATTTTTGTCGGTTTCAGTAATTCTTCAGCTAAGGTCTTACCCAGGCCGGGCTGAAAATCAGTAATTTTCAGCTGCGCTTCTTCAAGCAGGATCCGGCGGACCAGTGAAAAACCGTTGCTGTGCAGGCCTTCTGCAGCCAATCCGACTAAGGCATCCCCTTCTTCGACAGCGGAACCATCAATAATTTTCCCCTGATCAACCACCCCTACTGCAAAGCCGGCCAGGTCGTATTCCTGAGGCCCGTAAAACCCGGGCATTTCCGCTGACTCGCCTCCTAAAAGAGCGCACCCGGCCAGGCGACATCCTTCGGCAATCCCGCCGACAATCTCTTCCACCAATTCCGGGATCATTTTACCTAAAGAGAGGTAGTCTAAAAAGAACAGCGGTTCTGCTCCCTGGACTAAAATATCATTAACGCACATAGCCACGCAGTCAATCCCCACAGTGTCATGTTTTTCTGCGGCAAAGGCGATTTTAAGCTTGGTCCCGACTCCGTCACAACCGGAAACCAAAACCGGCGCCCTCATTTTTTTAAAGTCGGGCGCAAAGAGCCCACCGAAACCACCCAGGCCACGCAGAACTTCCGGTCGCGCCGTAGAGCGGGCCAAATTCTTAATCCGTTCTACCGCTTCTTCACCGGCATCGATATCCACCCCGGATTTCCGGTAATCCATCTCTTCACCCACTATCTATCGCCTCCTTAGAATAAAATAGAGGAAGCAGGGGGACGGGGGTACTGCTTCCTAATATTAAAAGGCAACCAAAGCGAAAACCTGCAGTTTAACTCGCCCCCATTGCCCGCAATGAACCTTCACTGCTCTAAAATGCAGCACCGCCTCTTGCAGGCATCTTCTTTAAAAAAGCCCGGCCTAAGCCGGGCTTTTTAACTGCCGTTTAGAAAAACAGCGGAGCAAACACTAAAGCGACAATGCTCATCAGCTTGATTAAAATGTTCAAGCTCGGCCCGGCCGTATCCTTAAAAGGATCGCCGACCGTGTCACCAACCACGGCAGCCTTGTGGGCTTCACTGCCCTTACCTCCGTGGTTACCCGCTTCGATATATTTCTTGGCGTTATCCCAGGCACCTCCGGCATTAGCCATATTGATGGCCTGCAACACACCGGTAACGAGGGCCCCGGCTAAAAGTCCACCCAGGGCAGCTTTGCCCAGGAAAGGAACCAGCCCGACCACCAGGGGAACCACCACAGCCATCAGGCCGGGAATAATCATTTCCCTTAAGGCAGCCTTGGTACTGATATCTACGCATTTGGCGTATTCCGGTTTGGCTTCTCCTTCCATCAAACCGGTAATTTCCTTGAACTGGCGGCGGATTTCTTCAATCAAAGAGAAAGCGGCGTTTCCAACGGCCTCCATTGTCCGCGATGTGAAGAAGTAGGTAAGCACCCCGCCGATCAATAACCCGGCGATCACCTGCGGGCTGGTTATATCGATCACTTCCAGCCCGGCCACCTCTGAGTAAGCGGTAAACAGGGCCAGGGCGGTCAGGGCCGCCGAACCGATGGCAAACCCTTTACCGATAGCAGCAGTAGTGTTGCCGATTGAGTCCAACTCGTCGGTAATCTCACGTACTTCCGGTTCGAGTTCCGCCATTTCGGCAATCCCGCCGGCATTGTCAGCAACCGGTCCGTAAGCGTCAACCGCCACGGTCATCCCCACTGTGGAGAGCATCCCCACGGCGGAAATAGCAATACCGTAAACCCCGGCGACGTAGTAAGAAACTAAGATAGCGGCAACGATGGTGAGAATCGGTAAAAGCGTGCTCTTCATCCCCACCGAAAGGCCGCTGATAATATTGGTAGCCGTTCCGGTCAGTGAGGCTCGGGCAATATTCTGGACCGGCTTAAAATGATCCGAGGTATAGTACTCGGTGAGGCGCCCGATAATTACCCCGGCAAACAAACCGGCTACCACGGCAAAAAACGGGCCGTAATCGGGAAACACACCCTGGTCAACAAAAGACTGCACCAAGAAAAAGGCCGCTATCAGGACAATAACAGCGCTACCCCAGATGCCACGCTCTAAAACAGCGCCCAGGCGGGCACCTTCTTTTGCCCGCACGAAGAAAAAGGCGATGATTGAGGCCAGGATGCCTACAGAAGCTACCAGAAGCGGCAACAGGGTCCCGCCAAAACCAAACAGGGCAATCCCTAAAGTCATTGAGGCAATCATCGAACCTACATACGACTCAAATAAGTCGGCACCCATGCCGGCCACGTCACCGACATTGTCCCCGACGTTATCGGCGATCACCCCGGCGTTACGGGGATCGTCTTCAGGAATACCCGCTTCGACCTTGCCTACCAGGTCGGCACCCACATCAGCAGCTTTTGTATAGATTCCGCCGCCTACACGGGCGAAAAGTGCAATCGAACTTGCCCCTAAGGCATAGCCATTGACAATGTCCGGGTCACGGATAAAGATATATAAAAGTCCCAGTCCTAAAAGGCCTAACCCGGCAACCATCATGCCCATAACCGTACCGCTGGAAAAAGCGGCGCGCAAAGCCGGGTTAACTCCGGTTCTTGCAGCATGAGCGGTGCGCACGTTCGATATAGTGGCAACTCGCATCCCTACAAAACCGGCCGTTCCGGATAAAATAGCGCCGACTACAAAGCTAACCGCGGTCAGAGGATTAATTACCACAGCCAAAACAACCGTCAGCACGATCACGAATATTACCAGGTAGGTGTATTCGCGCCTCAGGAAAGCCATGGCCCCTTCCTGGATGGCGGCGGCAATATCGCGCATCGTTTCGCTTCCGGCATCGAGCTTGCTCAGCCTGACCCACAGGATCACGGCAAAAATCAAAGCAGCCAGGGCGCAAATCGGTGCAACATACAATAAAGTTTCCATACTCCTACTACCTCCTTGTTCTCTTGTCCTTGGTTGCGTTCATTACAAAAGTTAAATAAATCCATAAAAATCAAAAGCCACACCTTATATTTTATACCATAAACAGGCACGTGCAGACTACCCCTTAGCGAAAGTTTTACCGCAAAAAGCGATGCGTTGAAAAACAATTCCTGCAGGCGCACCCCCCCTTACATGGGAAAGCAGGGGGGTGGGGGTAGTGCCTCCTAATCTTAAAGGGTAACCAAAGCAAATACCTGTAGTTCGATCACCCTTACCGCCGGTGCTCAAGTTACAGGCTCTGACTGTTACCCCGATCGGTTTATCTCCCGCTGAACGTCCCAGGTTTTGCTGGGCATAGGAGTAAACACCAACAAAACTTAAGTTGCGAGTTTAAAAAACCGGATAATCCCCGGTAAAGCAGGCCCGGCACAGACAGTCTGCAGGAAGGCCTACTGCTTCGGTAGTTTTCTCTATGCTTAAGTATCCGACCGAATCAGCCCCGATCAGGTCGGGGATTTCTTCCGGCCTCTGGTTGTAGGCAATCAGTTCCCCGGGATCTGGAATATCGATCCCGTAGTAGCAGGATCCTTTTACCGGCGGGGCCCCGATTCGCAGGTGCACTTCCTTTGCTCCCGCGCGGCGCATGATCTTGATCAGCTTAACGCTGGTCGTACCGCGAACAATTGAGTCATCAATCAAAACCACCCGCTTGCCTTCAACGATCTTTTTAACCGCGTTGAGTTTAATATCGACCCCTTCGTCACGCATTTTCTGGGTTGGCTTGATAAAAGTGCGCCCGATGTAGCGGTTTTTAACCAGGCCCATCTCGTAAGGCAACCCGGCTTCTTCGGCAAACCCTGAGGCGGCGGCAATACTCGAATCGGGAACACCGGAGACAATATCGGCATCAGCCGGGTGTTCGCGAGCCAGCTGCCGGCCCAATTCCCGCCGGACCAGATGCACATTTTTCCCCTGCAGGTTGCTGTCCGGGCGGGCAAAATAGATATATTCAAACAGGCACAGCTTGGAGCAAGTTTCAGCCACCACCTTGCGACTGTGCATACCGTCTTCATCGAGGACCACCATTTCACCCGGCTCAAGATCCCTGATAAACTTGGCCCCGATGGTATCAAAGGCGCAGGTTTCAGAAGCGAGGAAGTAACCTTCACCATTGAGAGAAGCAATCGAAAGGGGCCGGATCCCGTAATCGTCGCGCAGGCCGATCACCTTTTTCCCATCGGTTAAAACAAAAGCATAAGCGCCCTTAAGCCTGGGGACCACTTCCATTAATGCATCTTCTAAGGAACTGCTGCCCTGCCGGGCCACCATATGGGCTAAAAGTTCGCTATCGGTATCGGTTTGGAAAATAGCACCCTGGGCTTCCAACTCCTCACGCAGTTCTGAGGCATTTAAGATGTTGCCGTTGTGGGCGATGGCCAGTTCCCCGTGGCGATAACGCAAGCGTAAAGGCTGGCTGTTTTCCGGGTTTTTGCCGCCCTCGCCGTAGGAATAGCGCACGTGCCCGGTAGCCAGCCGGCACTGGATGCCCTTTAAATCGGCAGTATCGGGGAAAACATCTGAAACAAGGCCCATACCCCGTTTCACCCAGAGCTTGCGTCCATCTCCCGGCCCGGCAGCTATGCCGGCGCTTTCCTGTCCACGGTGCTGCAAGGCATAGAGGGAAAAACAGGTTAAAAAAGCCAGGGGTTGATCCGCGGCAAACCCTCCGCAAACCCCACATGCCTCCTGCAATTCCCTGTCTGATTCTACTTCATAACCCATGGTAATACCTCCTCAAAAGCCTCCTTCATCGCCATAAGCTCCAGGTCTAAAATATTTTTACCATCTGAGCGAATTTTCAAGGTCTTCCCTCCACTCAAGCCCAGTTCGACACAGGATACCCCGGCTGCTTCCGCTAATTGTACAGCCCTATGCCGATCCTTTTCTTTCACCGTTACCAGCACCCTGGAGGGACCTTCACCGAATAGAGTCAAATCCGGTCGCCCGGATGAAACCAAATCGAGCTCGGCGCCGCAACCGCCGGCCAGGCAGCATTCTGCCAGGGCTACTGCCAGGCCGCCTTCTGAAAGATCATGAGCAGCACGGGCCAAATTTTTCCGGATTAAAAGCCTCACCAGTTCTTGCAACTTCTTCTCCATCTGCAGGTTTACTTCCTGCGGCCGGCCCTTGACCATCTGGTAATATTCTTTTAAAAGCTGGCTGCCACCAAGCGAAGTTTCCGGGGGACCAAGCAGTAAAATTGTTTCACCCGGCTCATTAAAAGCGATCCCGCAGCGCTGCTCGGGGTGATCAAGCAAACCGACAGCGCCGACTACCGGGGTTGGATAAATCGCTTCCCCCTCAACCTCATTATAAAAGCTGACGTTGCCACCGACCACCGGCGCATCCAAAACCCGACAGGCTTCGGCCATACCGGCAACAGCCTGCTCAAATTGCCAGAACATCTCCGGTTTTTCCGGGTTGCCGAAGTTGAGGCAATCGGTAATGCCGAGCGGAACCGCCCCGCTGCAGGAAAGATTGCGCATGGCCTCACACACGGCAAGCATCCCGCCCCGGTAGGGATCGAGATAGGTATAGCGGCTATTACCGTCAACCGTCACAGCAAGCGCCCGCCCTGTCTCCCGGATTCTGAGCACTGCTGAATCATCACCGGGACCCTGCACCGTGCAGGTGCGGACCATATGATCGTAGCGCTGCCAGACCCACTTCTTCGAGCATAGATCGAGCGAACCAAGCAGCTTAAGCAAGGCCGGAGCGCATTCTGCAAGCGGCAGCACGGGCGAGGTGAAACCGGCAAGCTCTTTGAAATAAGCCGGTTCCCGGCTTTGCGGCATGTAAGCAGGCGCTCCACCGGCTACGCTTTCTGCCGGCACCGCAGCCACCACTTCGCCATGGTGGCGGACAGTAACATCTTCACCTGTGGCAACCTGACCAAGCACTGCCAGATCAAGCTCCCAGCGCTTGAATACCTGCTCAAGGGCAGTGAATTTATCCGGTTCGACAATAAAAAGCATCCGCTCCTGCGATTCCGAGATAAGGATTTCCGCTGCCGACATTCCCGGTTCCCGCAAGGGGATGCGTTCAAGCTCGATCTCCAGCCCGGAGCCGGCCCGGGAAGCAGTTTCTGTCAGGGCGCAGGTAAGACCCGCCCCGCCTAAATCCTGCACGCCGGTCACCAGTCCTTTTTCGACGGCCTCGAGAGTTGCCTCGATCAAAAGTTTTCCCAAGAAAGGATCGCCCACCTGCACCGCCGGGCGGTCGACATCAGAGGCACCGGATAATTCTTCAGAGGCGAAAGTTACGCCCCCAATCCCATCCCGCCCGGTTTTTGCCCCGGCCAGCACCACCAGGTTGCCTTCCCCGCAGGCCTGCCCCAGAACCAGCCTTTCCTTCGGCATAATCCCGACACACATAGCATTAACCAGCGGGTTGTGCTCATAACAGGGATCAAAATAAATCTCACCGGCCACTGTGGGAACCCCTACACAATTGCCGTAACCGCCGATACCAGAAACCACCCCGTCAAAAAGGTAACGGCAGCGGGCGCTTTTAAGATCACCAAACCGCAGGGAATTTAAGAAAGCTACAGGCCTTGCGCCCATGGTATAAATATCGCGCAGGATCCCGCCAACCCCTGTAGCCGCTCCCTGGTAAGGCTCGATTGCCGAGGGGTGGTTGTGGCTTTCAATTTTGAAAACAGCGGCATAACCATCACCAATATCAACCACACCGGCGTTTTCGCCGGGCCCCTGCACTACCTGCGGACCCGTGGAGGGAAACATCTTCAGCGAGTTTCGGGAGTGCTTGTAACTGCAGTGCTCCGACCACATCACGCTGTACATGGCCAGTTCCACCGGGTTCGGCTCCCGGTCCAGCTGGCCGGTAATCATCACATATTCTTCATCGGTCAATCCCAGCTTCCGCCACAACTTTTCCTGATCAGGCACCGCCGCGCACCTCCTGAGAGGTAAAATATTTTAGGAGCGAGCGAAAAATAACCAGGCCGTCTTCCGAGCCGAGTGCTTCTTCTCCGGCCCTTTCCGGGTGGGGCATCAGCCCGAGCACGTTGCCTTCGCGGTTGCAAACTCCGCAGATATTTTCCACCGACCCATTGGGGTTAGCTGCCGGGTCGGGCACCCCTTGAGAATCAACATAACGGAAAACCACCTGGTTATTTTCTTCTAACTCCCGCAACTGGTCTGCGGGAAGGTAATAATTACCGTCACCATGGGCTACAGGCATCCTCAATAAATCTTTTTCTGCAGCCTCGGCCGTAAAGGGAAGGCGTGAGTTTTCCACCTGCACTAAGGTTTCGACACAACGAAACTGCAGGTGGCGGTTGCGGTAGAGGGCCCCCGGCAGCAACCCGGTTTCGGTGAGCACCTGAAACCCGTTGCAGATGCCGAGCACCAGCCCGCCTGCATCCGCAAACCGGCGCACCGGCTCCATCACCGGGGTGCGGGCAGCAATTGCCCCCGGGCGCAGGTAATCGCCGTAGGTAAACCCACCGGGCAGGATCAAAACATCAAAGCCTTCCACTTTAGAAGCATCATGGCGGATGTAGGCTACATTTTCTTTTAAAACATCCTTAATCAAATAGTAGGAATCAAGATCACAGTTAGACCCCGGGAAAACAATTACACCCCACTTCAATCGCCTCATGCCTCCTCCAAAGTATAGCCGTAATCCTCGATTACCGGGTTTGAAAGCAGACGCTCGGACATATCTTCTACCAGCTTTTCCGCTTCCTCACGGCTCCCGGCCGCAAGTTCCACTTCCATGTACTTACCCACCCACACCCGGTTGATTCCTTCATATCCCAGGGCATGCAGGGAATTTTCCACTGCTGTGCCCTGCGGGTCGTGGACTTCTTTTTTTAAGGTAACCTCAACTTTCGCTATCCACAGCAGGACTTTCGCCCCCTTCCAGGCGTGATAGGACCTCCCGGTACGCTTCCATCACACCGCCTAAGTCGCGGCGGAAACGGTCTTTATCCAGCTTTTCACCACTGCCCATATCCCAAAAACGGCAGGTATCGGGCGATATTTCATCGCCGAGGATAACTTTGTCATTGTGCCGTCCAAACTCCAGCTTGAAATCAACCAGGGCCAGCTTTTTCTCTTCCAGGTAGGGCACTAAAAGTTCGTTAATCTTTAAAGCCGCTTCTTCCATTTGGGCCATTTCAGCGGGAGTGGCCAGTTCCAATGCATAAATATGGTAGTGGTTGATCATCGGGTCATGCAGCGCGTCGTCTTTCAAAGAAAATTCGAGCACTGTTTTTTTGAGCCTAACTTTTTCTGGAATCCCCAGGCGCTCGGAAATACTGCCGGCGGCAATGTTCCTGACAATCACTTCCACCGGGATAATCTCAAGCGCTTTTACCAGCATTTCCCGCTCACCGAGCATCTTTTCATAATGGGTCTCAATACCCTTATTTTCAAGTAGCTCGAAAAATATTGCTGAAAGCCGGTTGTTCAAAATACCCTTATCATCGAGGCGGCCCTTTTTCTCACCGTCGAAAGCGGTGGCGTCATCCTTAAACTCCACCATGAAAAGCCCCGGGTCGCTGGTGCGGTAAATCTTCTTAGCCTTGCCCTCGTATAATAAATCGCGTCTTTCAATACTACCATGCATTTCAGTCATTTTTATTTCACTCCTGTATTTTTTCGCTTAAGCGATAATTAATTTCTTAAAATTAAACCAGCCCCAAACGCCGGTAGATGTAGTCCACCCTTTTCAAATAGTGCCCCGGATCGAAACACTCGGTCAGTTTTTCTTTCCCCAGCCGCGCTACCACCGCTTCTTCCTGCGAAACCAATTTCTTGAAAGAGTATCCCGACTCCCAGGCCTTCATGGCAATACTTTGCACCAGATCATACGCCTCTTCGCGGGAAAGCCCGCTTTGAACCAGCTCCAAAAGCACCCGCTGAGAATAAATCAACCCACCGGTCAGTTCCAGGTTGCCTGCCAGTTTCTCATGGTTTACCTGTAATCCTTCTATGACCCGGGTCATCTCCTGCAGAAGATGATCGGTAATGATCGTGCTGTCGGGCAGGATTACCCGCTCCACCGAAGAGTGAGAAATATCGCGCTCATGCCAGAGGGCCACATTTTCCAGGGCGGTCCCGGCATAACCTCGCAGCAACCTGGCCAGGCCGCATACTTTTTCACAGGTAACCGGGTTTTTCTTGTGCGGCATGGCCGAAGATCCTTTTTGACCGCTGTAAAAAGGCTCCTGTAGCTCACCGGTTTCGGTGCGCTGCAGGTTACGCACTTCCAGGGCCATTTTTTCTAAAGTAGTTCCAATTAAAGCAAGGGTGTTGACCATTTCCCCGTGGCGGTCTCTTTGCAGCACCTGCGTAGATACCGGGTCCGGTTGCAATCCCAGCTTCTCGCAAACATATTCCTCAATAAAGGGGTCGATGTGGGCAAAATTACCCACAGCACCGGATATTTTACCTACCCGCACCGCTTCTTTCGCCTTACTCAAGCGTTCACGGTTGCGCCTGGTTTCCGCCAAAAAAAGCGCAAACTTTAACCCCAAACTGGTCGGCTCGGCATGGATCCCGTGCGTACGCCCCACCACGGCAGTTTCCTTGTGAGCCAGGGCCTGTTTTTTTAAGCCTTCTTCCAGGTTGGCCAGTCCCTGATCAAGCAGCCCTGCCGCCTCGATTAACAAGACGGACAGGGCTGTATCAACAACATCGTATGAAGTAAGGCCGTAGTGAAAATAACGGCTTTCAGGGCCTAAGAATTCTGCCACACAGCGGGTGAAGGCCACCACGTCGTGCCTGGTTTCTTTCTCCAGAGCTTCAATCCTTTCCAGGCTGAAAGCGGCGTTTTCCCGAATTTTTTGGGCCGCCTCATTGGGGATCACCCCGAGTTCGGCCCAGGCCTCGGAAGCCAGGATCTCAACCTCGAGAAATTTCTGGTACCGGTTTTCCAGGCTCCAGATCCGGCCCATTGCAGGACCGGTATAGCGCTCAATCACTATTGATCACCTTCATCCGCACGCCTGCATTGTGCTTCCTGCTCCCTCAAGGCGCAGTCTTTTTCTTCCACCTTTGCCGCCAGCGACTGCCGGTAATTGTTCAGCTTGCTGTGCAAATCGTCGTCCTCTAAGGCCATGATTTGCACTGCCAACAGTCCGGCATTATAAGCTCCGTTTACGGCCACTGTAGCCACCGGGATACCCTGGGGCATCTGCACGATGGAGTAAAGTGAATCGACCCCGTGCATCGGTTCAATCGCAATCGGCACCCCGATTACTGGTAACAGGGTCATGGAAGCAAGCACCCCGGGCAGGTGGGCCGCTCCGCCGGCACCGGCAATAATCACCTTCAGCCCGGCATCGGCAGCACCCCTGGCATAGCGGGCGGTCTTCTCCGGGTGACGATGAGCGCTCGAAACGACAAATTCATAACCCACCTCAAAATGCTCCAGGGCTTCGGCGCATTTGCGCATGATCGGCAGGTCCGAATCACTGCCCATAACAATTCCTACCTTGACATCAGCCATGTGGATCAACTCCATTAACCGATCTTATAACAAGATCTTTTTTTATGATAACCGCCGCACTTTTTTCAAAACCCGTTTCTAATTAAGGGGCCCAGAAAAAGTGAACCAGCGAGATCAAAGCGAGGATGTATAAGAGCCAGTGCACTTCCTTGCCTTTTCCGGCCACCAATTTGACGATGGGGAAAGCAATAAAACCGAAAGCGATCCCATCGGCAATGCTGTAAGCCAGCGGCATAAAAATAATGGTCAGAAAAGCGGGAAATGCTTCGGTAAAGTCGTTAAAATCGATCCGCATTACTGAGGCCATCATTAAAACCCCGACGACCACCAGGGCCGGCGCGGTTGCTTCCCCGGGGACTAACCCAGCAAGTGGGGCTAAAAACAGGGTCAGGAAAAATAAAATTCCAACAATGATCGAAGTAAAGCCGGTGCGGCCGCCTTCAGAAATACCGGCCGTTGACTCGATATAAGTGGTCACGGTGCTGGTTCCGAGCATAGCTCCGCCCATGGTCCCGATAGCATCGGCCAGCATGGCCTTGTTCACCTTGGGCAGGCGGCCCTTCTCATCAAGATAGCCGGCCCGCGCCCCGGTGCCTAAAAGCGTGCCCATGGTATCGAAAACATCGACAAACACGAAAGAAAAGATTACAAAGAAAGGTATCGCCAAAGTAGCTCTTAAGTCAAATTCAAGCAAGATCGGCGAAAGGCTGGCCGGCGGCCCGAAGACATCTCCCAGGCTGGTCGGGACAGGCTGAAAACCGATAATAAAACTAACCACGGTGGTAAGTAAAATCCCCAGCAAAATTGCTCCTTTAACCCGGCGAGCCATCAGGACAGCAATAATCAAAAGGCCGATCAAAGAAAGCAGCGGTCCGCTTTCGGTCAAATCGCCCAGGGTTACCTGGGTTCCTTCGTAGGCGACAATGATCCCTGCGTTCTGCAGGCCGATAAAAGCAATAAATAGTCCAATCCCGGCGGCTACTGCATTCTTTAAGCTGCTGGGTACAGCTGCGTCGATGTAGCTTACCGCCCCGGTAACCGCTAAGATCAAAAAGGCAATCCCGGAAATAAAAACGGCTCCTAAAGCAGCCTGCCAGCCGTACTGGGCCGCGACGACGAAAGCAAAGAAGGCATTTAAGCCCATACCGCTGGCCAGGGCAAATGGATAGTTCGTCAAAAGCCCCATCAATATAGTGGTCACCCCGGCGGCAATAATTGTCGCGGTCATCACCGCGCCAAATTCCATGCCGGCAGCGCTCAAAATATCCGGGTTGACAAAAATGATGTAGGCCATGGTCATAAAAGTAGTGGCGCCCGCGGTAATCTCAGTTTTAAAGTTGGTCTTGTTCTCCTTGAACTTAAAGAACTTTTCCATCTTTCTCCTCCTTGAGTATTAAGTTTAAAGTACGAGTATTAAGTTTAAAGTACATTTGGGAAGAAGTATTCTTGACATTACGGATTATACATTACAAGCAATATTACCGGTGTACTCAATGCTGTTACCCGGTTTTAGTGAATTAAGCCAGTTAATCACCTCCCGGAAAATAAGTAGCCCGGACAGATAGGCATCGAGTGAAACCTACCCGCCTGGGCTTTTATCCCTCCGGTGTGACATCCTAAAACCAGCTTTCTTAAATTGTCAGCGGATGCCTGCGCCACTCGGACCAGCCCCGAAGAAAACCTTATAGTAATCCAGTCTAAATAAGTAAATCTTCGGGCGGAACCCTAGGCACACTTTCCCTCGTTGACGTGCTCCCACTACCCGCATTTTCCTGGAGCAGCGGTTGCTTCCTTAAAACCGGCCGGCCGAAGCCAGAACCGGCAAACAGGCTAACCCCGTTCGTCAACGGTTCAAAGATGAACACTTAATACTGTTCGCCACCGGTAATAATAATCCTTCAAAAAGAAAAAATTTTTAAGTTTATCCTTAAAAGGGACTTTCCTTTGCTTAGAGAATTATATTGTAAGGAGTAAAAGCTTAAAAAACATCCGGAGGTGTTTCACATTGGAAGAGCAAATAAAACAAATTGCAGGAATGATGGCTGTAGCTGCCAGGACCGCGCCCAAGGGTAAAGGAGAAGATTTTATTGAAATAAAAATCTTAGAGAAAAAGGAGCTTAACCATCTGGCCGATGCCATGATTAAATACGGTGAAGAAGCCGGCAAGGCCAATTTCGACCGGGACGGAGAAAACGTGCGCCACTCCGATGCGGTTGTTCTGTTATCCCTGAAAGATTCAGTGCATTTAGGGTTAAACTGCGGTGCTTGCGGGTTTGACACCTGCGCCGAGATGAAAGATAGCCTCAGGCAAGGACCGGAATTTCAAGGACCGCTCTGCTCATGGCGCCTGATCGATCTGGGAATAGCCCTTGGATCAGCAGTTAAGACAGCCTCGCTTTTCAATGCCGATAACCGGATTATGTACCGCATCGGCGTCGTCGCACTGCACGAAAAAATGATCGACGGTGAAGTAGCTGTCGGCGTACCCTTATCTGCAACCGGTAAAAGTATTTATTTTGACAGGTAAGATAATCAGTGCCAGGTAAATTAATAAATATTGAAGCACCGCTCCCCAAAGAAGCCTGCCGGCTACTTTGGGGAGCAAAGCAGTTTAAGCGTAAACTTGGCCACTGTCCATCCAAGCCGGTATAAAACTATTCAGGATCCGGTGAGACATCCGGTTCAATCGGGTAGGCATCGGCAACCTTTGTAGTCCCGTTGAACACGTCCACAACCGCGATTATTTCAGATATTCCCTCATTATCGAGACCGAGCCGCTTCACGGCGGCGCTGTGAGAATGTATTCAGTACTCGCAGTTGTTGGTAATCGATACGGCCAGGGCAATAATTTCCTTGGTCAATTTATCCAGTTTCGTACCAATCTTCTCGGTGCGGACAAAAAACATCGAGGACGGTAGCATCTTCCACCGCCACTACGTAATGGGTAACGTTCGTTGGAACAGAATAAGCATCCCCGGCGATTAATTATTCTGTTTTATCGCCTACAGTAAACTTGAGCCTGCCGGAAATCACGTAACCGATTTGCTCGTGCTCGTGTTTGTGAGCGGGAACCTCTTTACCCTGTGCCAGTTCAACCTTTACCATCATCATCCCCGGTGAAAAAGCAAGGTTATAGCGGGTTATGCCTGGAAGCATCTCAACTCCGGAAACAGTGCCTTTTTTAGTGAACATCTTATTCCCTCCATTGAAGTTGATCAATCTTCTTGAGCTTATCACATTTGGGGGGACAAAAATATCTCAGCAAGTATCATGTCGGTATAAGCCAGGTCTTAATTGCAAATTCTTCAAGAGTGGGGGTATTATTCAAATTGCTAAAAAGGAAAATGTGTTTATGGTTAGCTTTGAATTTATAGGCAAAATTTTTTGCTTGACAGTTTCCTCTCCCTGTGCTAATCTATTAAACCAAAGCTAATAAATAAGCCGATGACAGGAACTAGTAGCCTGGAACGGGCCAACCAAGAGAGCCGGATGGAGGAAGGGGAAACACCCTTCCAAAGCTGAGATTCCGGTGTTGGCGCACCTGGTGAATGGCTCCTGGAGGCACCGGCCGAACGTGTTAAAGCAAGCATTAGTAGACCCGGACGGAACTTTCACCGTTAAAAGAAGGCAGGTCTGGAAAAAGGTTAGCCCTATTTTCCGCACCTGACAAAGCGACCGGTATGATTATCTGTCATCTCCGGTAACCAGGGTGGTACCGCGATCAACTCTCGTCCCAGGACGGGAGTTTTTTATTTATATATTTCTTTATAAATCAAATTAACAGGAGGTTATTAAAATGAGCGAAAGTAAAATTATTTTACCGGAAAAGGACATGCCCCGGAAATGGTACAATATCCAGGCCGACATGCCCAACCCGATGCAGCCGCCCTTAAACCCGGCAACTAAAAAGCCGGCCGGTCCGGACGACTTAAGCGCCATTTTCCCGATGAGCTTGATCGAACAGGAGGTTTCCACCGAGCGCTTTATCGATATACCCGATGAAGTGCTTAATATTTACAGCATGTGGAGGCCGAGCCCGCTTTACCGGGCCCATAAACTCGAGCAAGCCCTCGGGACCCCGGCCAAGATCTACTATAAACATGAAGGGGTCAGTCCGGCGGGCAGCCACAAGCCCAATACCGCCGTGGCCCAGGCCTACTACAACAAGGAAGCCGGCATCAAGAGGCTTTCCACCGAAACCGGCGCCGGACAGTGGGGCAGTTCGCTGGCCCTGGCCTGCAACTATTTTGACTTAGAATGCACCGTGTTCATGGTTAAAATTAGTTACCATCAAAAACCCTACCGGCGCTCGCTAATGGAAGTATGGGGCGCAGATGTTTACGCCAGCCCCACTGACATGACCAAGTCCGGCCAGGATGTGCTGGCCAAAGACGCCGATTCCAACGGTAGCTTAGGGATTGCCATCAGCGAAGCGGTCGAAGATGCCGCCGGTAAAAACGACACCAATTACTCCCTGGGCAGTGTGCTCAACCATGTTATGCTCCACCAGACCATCATCGGCCAGGAATGCCACAAACAGCTGGAAATGGTCGGCGACTACCCCGACTATGTAATCGGCTGCTGCGGTGGCGGCAGCAACTTTGCCGGGATCAGCTTCCCCTTCCTCCACGACAAAATCCGTGACGACAAACAGGTGCGCGCAATCGCCGTCGAACCGGAAGCCTGTCCTACCCTGAGCAAGGGTGCCTTCACCTACGACTACGGCGACGTGGCCATGTACACCCCGCTTATGATGATGTACACCCTGGGACATAACTTCATGCCGCCCGGCATCCATGCCGGGGGTCTGCGCTACCACGGCGAATCGCCGCTGGTGAGCCAGCTCTACCAGGATGGACTAATCGAAGCGCGCGCATACGGCCAGGAAGGTGTCTTCGAAGCGGCCCTTACCTTTGCCCGCACCGAGGGAATTCTGCCTGCGCCGGAAACCGCCCATGCGATCAAGTGTGCCATCGATGTAGCCTTAGAATGCAGGGAAGCCGGGGAAGAAAAAACGATCCTATTCAACTTAAGCGGCCACGGCCATTTCGACTTAACCGCTTACGACGATTACCTGGCCGGCAAGATCAAAGACGTAGATTACCCACAGGAACTGATTGAACAATCAATCGCTTCCTTAGAAAAAATCTAAAACAGGAATTAATCTAACCCCCTTAAATACGCAGGGTTTCTCCTGCGTCATACAATAGGGCCTCCGATATAAACCGGAGGCCCTTTAATTTCACGTTTAGGCAGGTTTTTTCTTACATCATCGGCATTCCGCCGCCGGGCATGCCACCGCCGCCGGGCATGCCACCGCCTTCTCCGCCTTCTTCTGGGATATCGGTAACCACTGATTCAGTGGTCAAGAAGAGTGCGGAGATGCTGGCCGCATTCTGGATAGCCGAGCGTGCCACTTTAGTCGGATCTACAATTCCTGCAGGGATCATTTGTTCATATTCCCCTGTCATAACGTTAAAGCCAATTCCTTCTTCCATCGACTTCAACTTTTCGGCAACCACGGTTCCCTCGGAACCGGCATTGTCGGCAATAACGCGGACCGGCTCGGTTAGTGAATGCCTGACAATTCTCATACCGGTTGATTCGTCGCCGGACATTTCTTTTTCTGCAGCTTCAATACCATTGATCACGCTTAAGTATGCAACCCCACCGCCGGGCACAATGCCTTCTTCCACGGCTGCCCGAGTAGCGGAAAGAGCATCCTCAATGCGCAGTTTCTTTTCCTTCATCTCTGTTTCGGTAGCAGCACCGACTTCAATCACTGCTACGCCGCCGGCTAACTTGGCCAGGCGCTCCTGCAGTTTTTCCTTGTCAAAATCAGAAGTGCTTTCCTCGATCTGGTTGCGGATCTGGGAAACACGCTTCTTGATTGATTCCGAATCGCCATAGCCGTCAACGATTACGGTTTCATCTTTGGTAATCTGGACCTGGCGTGCCCTGCCGAGCATATCCATTTCTACGTTTTTCAGCTCAACCCCTAAGTCTTCAGAAGCCACCTGTCCGCCGGTTAACACAGCGATATCTTCAAGCATTTGCTTGCGGCGATCGCCGAAACCGGGCGCTTTAACGGCCACGCAAGTAAAGGTGCCGCGCAGCTTGTTGACCACTAAGGTTGCCAGGGCTTCGCCTTCAACTTCTTCAGCAATCAGAAGCAGTGATCTGCCCTGCTGGACTACCTTTTCAAGCAGCGGCAGCAGGTCGTGGATATTGCTTACCTTGCGGTCAGTTAATAAAATGTAGGGGTCTTCGAGGACCGCTTCCATCTTTTCAGTGTCGGTTACCATGTACGGGGAAATGTAACCGCGGTCGAACTGCATCCCTTCGACTACTTTCAGATCGGTGGTAAAACCTTTCGATTCTTCCACGGTGATCACACCGTCTTTGCCAACCTTTTCCATTGCCTCGGCAATCAAATCACCGATTGATTCATCATTAGCAGAAATCGAAGCAACCTGGGAAATATCTTCCCTGGTTTCAATCGGGTGGCTCATTTTCTCTAATTCCTTGACAGCCACTTCAACTGCCTTTTCAATGCCACGCCTCATAATCATCGGGTTGGCGCCGGCAGCGATATTCCGCAGGCCCTCGTGAATGATAGCCTGGGCCAACAAAGTTGCGGTGGTAGTGCCGTCACCGGCAATATCGTTGGTCTTGGTTGCTACTTCCTTAACCAACTGAGCACCCATGTTTTCATAGGGGTCTTCCAGTTCTATTTCGCGAGCGATGGTCACCCCGTCATTGGTAATTTGCGGCGAACCAAACTTCTTGTCTAAAACAACATTGCGCCCCTTGGGCCCGAGAGTAGCGGTTACAGTATCAGCTAAATGATCCACACCTCTCTCCAGAGCACGGCGCGCTTCATCTCTATAAATAATCTGTTTTGCCATATTAAAAACCTCCTTCTCTATGATTCACTTCTTTGTTAAACCGCCAAAAAAAGTTGTGACTCAGATACCGCAAGGACTAACTTTCTACGGCCAGGATATCATCCTGCCTCAAGATGAGATAATCTTCGCCTTCAGCTTTGACATCAGTCCCGGCAAAGCGGGAAAAAATGATCTTGTCACCGACTTTCACTTCCGGTTCCAGTCTGGTCCCGTTGTCAAGCACCTTCCCGGGCCCTACGGCCATGACTTCGCCTTGCTGGGGCTTTTCCTTGGCCTGATCCGGTAAAACAATGCCGCTGGCTGTCTTCTCTTCAACTTCCAAAACCTTTACAACAACCCTGTCTCCTAGTGGTTTGAGGTTCATGCAACCTGCCTCCTTTATGCTTATTTTCTTTTTAGCAGCACTCTCAAGTAGTGAGTGCTAATCATACCGTAAATAATAATACTGGATTGTCTTATCGGGAGCAAACGAAATGACAGGCTTTATCGGGCCTGTCATTTCGTTTATCGCCAATCATCACTTAATATCTCAATATTTCTTGGTATTCCGACAGATAGCTCGTTATTAAGTCTTACTCATACTTTAAACCATACCGGCAAACATATTTTTTTGTTACCACCCGGATAGAACCCTTTTTCTTAAAAACAGCCCAACTGGCAGTTGACAATCTTTATTCCCATTTCATTGCAGGTATCGCCCACTTCACGCTTGGATACTTCAAGTTCATCAGCAATTTTAAAAGCCTTGCCGCAGGGCAGTTTGTTATCTGTGGCTTCACTTTCAATTCGCTCCTGCAAAGCATCTTTCTTTTTCTGATCCATTATTAACACCTCCTTCACAACCCTGTTTCTATTCAGCATCGCTTATCTATA
>CAYXQO010000003.1:0-116795 GCA_964467475.1 uncultured Syntrophomonadaceae bacterium | reverse complement strand
CTTTCCCCGCATCACACTCAATTATGGCATTCGCTAATGATTCAAAATCTGCCATTCCCAAACACTCCTTTCTTTTAAACTTTCTATATTTTTATTGGGCGGCACACCGCCGCCGGATGTAATCCATCCGGCGGCAGTATACCTTTGCTCCATTTGAAGCCAACAGTAGTTTTAAAATTGCCACTTTGTCTATTTTGTCCAGTGCAGTAACATCTTCATTTTCTATACTTCAACCAGTTACTTCTATAATTGTCCTTTTTCTCGCTTCAACTCTTCAATAGCATCATTGATTCGCGCTTTTTCAAGCGGCAGGCTTCCGGCGGCTCTTTCCTCGTAGAGCGACTTCACCAGGCAATAGGTCATCAGGAACATGATGATCATGAAGGGGAAGCCGCCGACAACAGAGGCTGTCTGTAGAGCCCCCAGTCCTCCGGTAAAGATCAAGATAGCAGCAACCGCGCCTTCAAGGAATCCCCAGGTAATCCGCAGCTGGTAGGGTGGGTTGACCATACCACCCGAGGTAAGCATGCCGTTTACGTAGGTGCCCGAGTCAGAGGAGGTGATAAAGAATACCGCCACTGAGAAAATACCAAGGAATATCAATAGTGACGACAGCGGAAATTCTGCTAAGAGCAAGAAGAACCCGAGCGCCTCGTCTTCGGCAACCGGATCGCTCAAACCTCCCGGACCGAAATGCTCAAATTCCAGTGCTGCCCCGCCAAATACGGCGAACCAGATCATGCTGACCAGCACCGGCACGAGCAATACGCCGATCACAAAGCTGCGGATCGTGCGGCCGCGGGAAACCCGGGCAATAAAGGTGCCGACAAAGGGAGCCCAGGCAATCCACCAGGCCCAGTAGAAAATGGTCCAGGCGGCGGTCCAGCCTTCCGTGCCTTCACCGGCAGGGTCAATTTGAAATGACATGTAAAGAATGTTTTGCAGATAATTGCCGGTAGCATGAGTAAAGATGTCAAGTATAAAGAGCGTCGGACCGACAATAAAGACCATGACCATCAAGAAGAGGGCTACGACGATATTAATCCGGCTGAGCCACTTAATACCGCGGTCAATACCGGTATAGGTGGAAATAACCGCCCCGATAGTAACAACAATAACGATAACTACCCAAACAGTGGGAGTGCTTTCAATACCGAAAAGACTCTCAATTCCAGCACCAATCTGCATTGCCCCGAGGCCGAGGGAAGTACCAAGGCCAAAGAGGGTAGCAAAAACACCAAGGACGTTGATCAATATGCCCCAGGGGCCTTCAATGCCTTTACGTCCCAAGATCGGCTCGAGACAGGAACTGAGCATCATCGGCAGACCCTTGCGGTAGGTAAAGTAAGCCAGCGAACCGGCTACGATAGCATAAATTGCCCACGGATGCAAACCCCAGTGGAAAAAGGAGTAACGCATGGCCATATGCAAGGCCTGCGGGGTGTTTGCTTCGCCGTAAGCCGGCCACATATAGTGCCAGATGGGCTCTGAAACACCCCAGAAAAGCAGCCCGATTCCCATACCACAGCTAAACAGCATGGCAAACCAGGTCAGGGTTCCGTATTCAGGCTTTTCATCATCCTTACCCAGCTTGATCTCACCAACCGGGCTGAGCAGCAGATAAACAGTCATAAGCAAGAAAATACTGCCGCCTAAAATGAAAGACCAGCCCCAGGTATCAACCATCCAGTCAAAAACCGTTTCGGTTGCTTCACCGAATGCTTCAGGAGCGGCAACGCCTATAAGGACAAAAATTACCATAATAATCAATGCAATAAGGAATGTTGGCTTGGTATAAATGCTTCCGTTGTTCGACATACAAAAATACCTCCTTTAAAATTTATTCTCCGGAGAATTAAGCGCCTAAAGCTCCATCTACCAACCCCCTTTTTGCCAAGGCTTTTTTTCTTTTATATGCAGCAGACTTTTTTGCCCTTTTAAACATACTAAAAACATTTCTGCCCCGGTTGTCACCAGGATAGCTTTCATTTGCTTATGTTTTCAACTCTTATTCATATTATAAAGCAATATTCGTGCCACGTGTTTGAAGCAGATAAAGAAAACCGGTCAAGCCTTTTATCATCGGACAAAAAAAGCAGGTGTCGGTTTTGCTCCGAAGGCACCTGCTTTCTCATAATTATAAAATTTGTTTGCCGATTAACCTGCGTAACCCGCCATTAAGGAAATAGACTGCATATTATCATATTGAGAAAATTTCTCATATCAAGAAACATCCTGTTCAATTGATTTCAATTTTCGATAGAGGGTAGCCCTGCTGATTCCCAGGGCAGTTGCCGCTTTCTCTTTGCCCCAGGTGGAATGGCCATATTTCTGGAGGGCTGCTTTGATCGCCTTTTGCTCCAGGGAGAAAAGATCTTCAATTCCCGCTGCCTCACTACTGCTGTAATGCCTGGTAATTTTATCGGGCAGGCTGTTCCGGTTGATCTGAGAGCCCGATTCAATATTAACAGCATATTCAATTGCATTTTCCAGTTCCCGGACATTGCCGGGCCAGGGGTAGGCCAGCAATGCTTCCCTGGCATCCTCGTCAAAGCCATTAATCCTTTTATTTAAACGCTTGGCGTAGTAATCAAGGAAATGGTGGATCAATAATAAGACATCGTCTTTGCGTTCACGCAGCACCGGTATGGTAAAGGGGATTACATTAATCCTGTAAAAAAGATCTTCTCTAAACTTACCTTCCTTGATCAATTCCTCCAGGTCCCGGTTGGTAGCAGCAATTATGCGCACATCGACATCGCGGAATGAAACTCCACCGATCCGGGCAATGCTTTTATTTTCAATCACATGAAGCAGTTTTACCTGGAAATCAAGCGGCATATCACCGATTTCGTCAAGGAATATCGTCCCTCCGTGAGCCAGTTCAAATTTACCGGGCTTGCCGCCCTTACGCGCCCCGGTGAAAGCGCCTTCTTCATACCCGAACAGTTCTGATTCAAGCAGCGGCGCCGGGATGGCGGCACAGCTGATCGAAACAAACGGGTTTTTACGCCGCGGACTTTCTTCATGAATAGCCCTGGCAAAAATGCTTTTCCCGGTCCCGGTCTCTCCCCTGATCAGGACCGTAGAATCTGTAGGAGCAATTAGTTTCATTTTTTCCTTAACATCGTTAATTTCCTTACTGGTCCCGATGATCCCTGAAAATGTGCACTTTTTATTTTCTTTCATGATCCGGGTGGCCAGTTCTTCAACTTCTTCTTTTCGGCGAAAAGATAAAACTGCCCCGGAAACCTTTTCTTCTTCATGCATCAAAGTGACGTTGTAAAACAAGGACATGGTTTTATTGCCCGGGCCGGTGTAACTAACTTCATTGACATAGTAAAGATCGCTGTCATCATTAAACCGCTTATTGAAAACTTCTTCCACATTGAAGTCGGGAAAAAGATCGTTTATATGAATGCCTGTTTTATTGTTAGAATCAAGCTGCAGCATTTCTTCCGCTGCCCGGTTAATATTTGTAATTATCCCTTCGCCGTTTATGGCGATAACCCCTTCATAGATTGAATTAATCACGTCCTTGAACTGGTTCATCAAGCTGGTTACTTTAGATTCCATCCTTTTTTCGTTTAAAGAAATCAGGATAATATCACAAAGCTTATTCAGGAATTCCTGCATCTTTTCATAGTGATTCAGCAGCTTGCGGCGATGCTGTTCAGTAAGGGCAAGCAGGGAGATCGTCCCGATTTTTTCACCATCGTAAGAAACCGGGCACATCAGGAAAGCCAAAACATCACAGCTGGCGGAATGCTCACATTCACTGCAGCAAACTGCACGGGAGGTATTTTCCACAAGAATTGGTTCATTATTAGTGGAGGTAAGGATTTTATGGGTCATACAGCCTTCGTCGTAAATAGCGCCAACTTCTTTTTCAAAGTAACCGCTCCCGGCAATTACTTCCAGATTACTGCTGATAATGCCGATTTCAATATCTACTACCCCGGCAAAAGCGCCGGTCACTTTTTGCAGAAACTCCTGAATGCTTTTCAATTCTTTCAAAGATAACGGCCTCCCTTATCTTGAGGGTTAATCTTGATGTTAGAATTCAAGGCTTTAAGCCTCCAGCAAAACCAATGTATATGCCGGATCCGGTGGAGACAATTATGGGGCGGTTAACCCTTTATGATCTACAACAGCCTTTTTAAGACGAACTAAATATATATTATTTCATTGCCACAATGTTCAAGAAACTTTTCAAAATCCCGGTATGTGATGCTTATAGTTGCAGTATTGACATTGGGATGAAAATTAACCATTTCAGCTTTTTTTAAATCCTTGTCGAGAACTACCGTAACCGCATTCTTTTCATCATTGATCAGGCCAAACGGCGAAACAGCCCCGGTATCAAGGTCAAGATGTTCTTTAAGCCGCCTTTCCGAAGCAAAACTCAATTTGCCGGCAGCCAGCTTAGCAGACAAATCTTTTAAGTCTGCAGACTTGGATTGTTCCAGGACCACCAGGAAATGACGGTTCCCCTTATTGTTTCTTAAAAATAAATTTTTTGCATGAGCCCCTTGAATGTCTTTCCAGTATTTTTTAGCTTCTTCCACGGTATATACCGGAGGGTGCTCGTAGCGGGTATAATTAACCCCCAGTTGTTCAAGGGTTTCATACACTTTTTGTTCTGCTTTCATAGTCATTCCATTATTCCTCCCAAATTATATTTTATTTCCATACCATATCTGCCAGCTCAAGTGATTCGAGATAATAAGACATCATTTCCACTTCATCAAGGCCATACTTTTCTGATGCTATGGTAAAGGCTTTCTCCCAGTTTCCCTTTTCATAAAGCAGCACCAGGTCTAAAATATCACGAAACGGTCCCGGTTCTCCACTGAGGGCACTTTTTATCTCGTCTGCCAGCGGCAATTCCGCGAGGACATTCTCCATAGGTTGATCAAGAAATGTATCGAGAAGCGAGAACATCCCGGTTAAAAATAAATCAGCACTACGGTCTTGTAAATCGGTGGCTTTTGCCATCGATTCGCAAAATTTTGCCCTGGCTACAGCAGTAACAATCAATTCATCCGGTTTATCATACCCAACACCGCGTAAGGCCACCAGGGAAGACCATTTGATCATTTCTTTTTGTCCTAACAGGGCTATAGCTTGGCGGATTGAACGAATTGGGAAGCGAAGCGGAAATGCTACAGAATTGATAAAACGCAACAATTTATAGGAAAGGGAGGGATCTTGCTTAATCAAAGCTTCAATCTGGTCAAAATCCATCTCCGGTTTATAAATCTCCTGGAGTAAGCGGAGGTTTTGCAGCTTGGCACCGGGTATTTCCCTGCCTGCCACCACTGTTGGCTCACAAAAAAAGTATCCCTGGAAAAAATCATACCCATTTGCCATTGCATCGCCATAGTCTTTTACATTTTCTACCTTTTCCGCAATTAGTTTTTTCTTGCTGCCTTTGAAGTAATTGACAATTTTTTCACGCTCTGCTGTCCCGGTTTCCTGGTAGTCCACTTTGATAAAATCAGCAATATCGACAATCCTTTTATTTTCAGCATCGTGGTTATAATCATCAAGGACCATCATGTAACCTTTTTTCTTGAGTTCTTTACAAGCCTCAATAGTTTCCTGGTCTGACTCGATCTCCCTGGTCACTTCTACCGCGATTAGTTCTTTCGGCAGCAGCAATGCTGTTTTATTGTTAAGCAGCTGGTTACTGAAGTTAATAAAAGCTCTCTTCCTCCTGGTTAATTTGTCTAGACCGAGGTCCAGAAAACTATTGACGATAACCTCAGAAGTAGCCAGATCACCGTTTGTAACAGGGTTATAATTTTCTTTCCCGGCTCGGTACAGTAATTCATAAGCATAAACTTTTTGGCGCCTGTCAAATATAGGTTGTCTGGCCACGAAAATTTCCAACGATAATCCCCCTTGTCCAAAACCCCGGCTTTCTCTCCCGGCGATAAAAAACAGGCTTAATTAAGTTAATGCTCCAGGCTTTTGCCAGGCCAGGGTATTAAAGCCTGATTCCTTAAACACGGTGGCATAATAATTCGCCAGTTAACCAGGTAATTCCTCTATACCAATAGCAAAACCTCCGGCGGATAATTACTAGTAACCCGTCCGTTGATCTGCTTCTATAATAAACGCATAAATTGCCGCTACAGCCTCATAAAGCTCCTGCGGCACCTCCTCCCCCAGGGGTAAATCACCAAGCGCTTTAGCCAGGGCGTTGTCCTCGATTATAGGAACGCTGTTATCATTGGCCAGCTGAATTATGCGTTCAGCTAACCACCCCCGGCCGCTGGCTGTAACACTGGGTGCTTCATTTTTATTTGGATCGTACTGCAAAGCGATTGCCCGGCGAAGTTCATCAATACGCCTGTTTTTGGAATTATTCTCTTCCACTTGAATCCCCTCTAAGCTTTCTTGTTTATTCCATAACCCCCATGATGCAAAACCTCTGCTGCCTTCTTGCGTAAATTACCAACCGACCACTTCAACGGCGTGTCTCCGGCTTGTCCGGAACCCCCCGTCTCATCAATAAAGCGCTCCGCCTCACCCTGGAGATCTCGGCCGGCTTCCCTGGATTCTACCACAAAACGGCACTCAATATTTTTGCCTTGTTGATAAAAAAAACGGACCAAAATAAGACCAAATCGTTCTGTATCCAAAAATAATTCAATTAGTGGTTCCGGCTGATTATTTGCCGGCTTGCGTTTTTCATCCCTTGGAGTAAATCGAACCAGGGCCGGGCGGGCTCCTTGCCTCCCGGCCACCCCGGGCATTAACGCAAATAAAAATGATTCTCCCGCTTCCATACGGTTGGGCAAAATATTATTTTCAGCAGTGTTGCTCCCGGGTATGCGAGCCATAATCCGGTAATGGGGCTTGCCTTCTTTCATCCCGTTATATTTTAAGAAAAGTTTTTCACCCGGGGTTGTTTCGGCGTTTAGCAGAGCAGCAAAAGTTCCCCCTTCCCAGCGTAAAACCGCAGCTTCGCCTTTGAGGGCAGTGACTTTTGCCACCAGGGATTCCGGCATCCTGGCACCGCTACCGACCGACCCGGAAGGCTTACTTGCGGTAAGCCGGTTTAATACCGGATCACGGAATAAAGCGGTTAAAAAACTGCTATCCAAACGGCTCACTCTCCCTGTCCCTTTAAAAAATCCCGGCTATTTAACTACTATCTATTAATAGATAGTAATCCCAAGGATATATAATAGCGAAGTCACTATTTGTTGTTGAAAATGAATGCGATCTTCCATGGGCATTTTTGTAACCGTCTCAGTAATGATCGCCTCATAACCGCTAGTATGAGCTTCATTAATCAAGGTGCCCGTGGTACCACCGCGAATAATCAAAAAGTGATGGTCTTTATTTAATATAGTCCGGTTTACTGCTTTTTTTAATTTCTCTACTACATCTAATGCATCAGCATTTCTCGGATAGATTAATGTCTGTCCCAGGGAACCCGGTACATTTCTTTCAAAATTAGAGGCCTCGTGAAGATCAATAACCCAGTCAGGCTCAAATTCTTCCATCAGCGAAACAATGACAGAGGCCATAATTTCAGTTCCCGTTCCATCGGCATCCCCCGGGAAAGTGCGGTTTAAATCAAGCCCATCACTCGGGGCTCTCCTGGATCTTGCTTCGATGGCCGGAACATTTGCCCTGGGTAATACCAGCAGGGTGCCCCGGTCGATCGCCCAGTTTTTCATAGTGTCCGCTGCCTTGAAACCGGCCGGTTCATTACCATGAATACCGCCAATGATCATCACCGTAGGACCTTCAGTTGGCGAACTTATTTTATAAAGAACAGTTTCCCATTCAGTCCCTTCCATGAGCACTCTTTCGGTGCGCACAGAAGTAACCTCAAAAGCCGTTTCCACAGTCCTCTCAGGTCGCTCTTCCCAAAAATAATTAAGTAAATCTGTACCATCTCCGGCGAGAGCGAGTAAAAAGAGGGCTGCAGCTAACGTATATATAACTACTTTAAACCTGTACTTCCCCACCATTATTACCTCCACTATATTTATCGGCAACTGGAACGGAAGTTACAGGGTTATTTTACTTTTTTATAAATCGAAGGAATTAACCTTTCCAGGTTAAATCGTTCAGGCTTATTTATAAATTCAGCACAACCGATGATCAGGTAACCACCCGGTGTTATTTTCTTTGAAACCTGTTCTACGATCCATTCCTGAACATCGATCTTAAAATAAATAAAGACATTGCGACAGAGAATTAGCTGCATCGCAGGCATATCTTTGTATATTGGAGCCAAAAGATTATGCTTTTTAAATGTAACCGCACTCTTGTATGACTGAGCAAGGTAATAAAATCCATTTTTTTGGACAAAAGCTTCCCTTAAAAGCTGCGGCGGCACTTTTTCCAACTGGTTCGGATTATATTTAGCTTCACGGGCCATTTCTAAAGCCTTATCGTCTATATCGCTGGCCAAAATTTCTGCCCGTTGAAGAGCAGACAATTGATCTAAAATCAGGGCTATAGTATAGGGTTCTTCACCATGTGAACACCCCATACTCCAAATCTTTATGCGCTGGAAATTATTTAGCAAATCAACCAGTGCATTATTCTGAAGATAGTCATAAACTTTCGTATCCCGGAAAAAGACTGAGGTATTAATAGTTAAATAATTATAAAACTTATGGAGCAGTTCGTTGCTTGACTTAAGGGCTTTGAAAAAAGAATGAAGACCGTCATAACCCTCACGAGCCACCAACTGGCCTATCCTTCTTTCCATCTGCCTGTCTTTATACCTGTCCAAATCCAGGCTGGTTAAATCGTAAAATTCTTTTTTAAACCGGACAAAATCCCAGTCACCCTTCACTCAGTTTCATCTCCTTTCACATCCTGTAATCACAGTTTCAAATAAGAACCCCGGTATAACGATCTATTTCACTTGCCAGTTTTTCCAAAGGTACCCGGGCATCACATAAACCGGCTTTGATAATTGCCGCAGGCATACTGGGAATTAGCGCTGATTCCGGTTCCTGCACTATTACAATCGTATCCTTTTTTTTCTTTTTTAGAGCGACTGTTCCGGCTGTACCATCCTTACCCATGCCGGTCATAATCACCACCAATACTTTTTGTTCACATTCCAGCAATGATTCATACATAACATCGATTGCCGGACGAACAAAGTTGACTCTTGGACCCGTATCCAATTGCACCTTGCCATTTTTCACTATCATGTGAAAACCCCCGGGAGCTACCAGGGCAAGTCCTTTAAGCAGGGGGTCACCATTTTCCGCTTCTTTAACCCTCAAGGGAGAGATCATATCAAGCCTTTGTGCAAAAGACAGGGTAAAACCCGGCGGCATATGTTGAGAAAGCAGGATAGTTGCCGGTAAGTTAGCCGGCAATCTGTTAAATACACCCTCCAATGCTTTGGGACCCCCTGTCGAGGCACCAATAGCGATGATAACCCTGGCCTCTTCTTCTCTGCGCTTTGGCTGTAGATTTTTTGCAGCCATAGCCGGCCCCGGTTTTTCTGTAGTAATCAAACTAACCTGAGCTGAAGCTGCAGCTTTTATTTTTTGAGGCAACACATTTTTTAGCTCCTCGACAGATCCTTCACCCGAACCTGAAATATTTAAGCTCGGCTTAGCAATAATATCTACTGCTCCTGCATCCAAGGCTTTCAGAGTCACTTCGCTACCTACCCTTGTATGAGTGCTTAACATTATTACCGGTAGTGGATCTTCCGCCATCAAACGTTGCAATGTCTTAATTCCATCCAAACGTGGCATTTCCAGATCCATGGTCACTACATCCGGGCAATCTTTTTTTATTTTTCCCAGGGCATCAACACCATCCCTGGCAGTAGCGATCACTTCCATTTCCGAATGTTCATTAACAATATCACTGATTATGCGACGCATGAATGCTGAATCTTCAACCACCAAAACGCGTATCCTGTTCACTTCTTCACGGCTCCTTCACCAACTGTTGTTATTTTTACCTCCCCTGAATCAACAAACAGACGCATGGTTCTGCCACATTTGCCACCCACTTCTGCACTGATAATTTTAATCCCCTGCTCCTTCAAAACATTGCGTACTGCCTCAATATTTTTAAATCCTACATTGCCTGATTCATTTTGAAAATTAAACAGGCTGGCCCCACCGGCTATTTGGGCTACAATATTGTTTTTCCTGGCTCCAATGGTAACCATTTGGTCGATCATATGAGGAATAGCGGTATCGGCAAATTTTGCCGGGTTCACATCTCCGGAACTGGGCCGCTTAAATTTACTGCTGTCATTTAACAAAATATGGGCAAGCCCACCTACTTTTACATTATGGTCATAAAGGGCTATCCCGATACAAGATCCAAGACCGAATGTAACCAAAACCCCACTGTCTTTTTTCACTGCCAGATCAGCTATTTTAACGTGTACTGTTTCCATTTAAAACCTCCGCGTCGGATAAGACAAACTATTGTTATAGTTTTTATCCCTCTAACTTAGCCAAAGCTTCCGCTATCCGATCCGGCTGGAAGGGTTTGACCACAAAATCTTTGGCTCCGGCATTTAAGGCTTCTATTACTAAGCTTTTTTGTCCCATAGCGCTGACAACTATAACCATTGCATTAGGATCATATTCCATAATTTCTTTTATAGCTGTAATCCCATCTTTGTTAGGCATGGTAATATCCATTGTCACCAGGGATGGCTTCAATTCCTTAAATAGTTCCACTCCCCTCACACCATCTTCACCTTCACCTACTACCTCATAACCATTTTTTTCCAGCATACTCTTTAGAGTCATCCTCATAAAAGCAGTGTCATCAACCACCAATACTGTTTTGCTCAACATAATCCCTCCCTTCGCTTAAAAGACCTGCCACATCTATAATTAAAGTTACACTGCCGTCCCCAAGAACCGTAGCACCGGCAATTCCTTTTAATCCCTTAAGCAAACTGCCCAACGATTTGATCATTATTTCTTCCTGGCCAACCAGTTCATCGACGATAAAACCGGCCTTGCGGTTAGACGCCTCTACAATAACCACCGAGCACTCCTCATCCGGCATTTCGTTTAGTTCAAAACCAAGTAAACTGCTAAGAGTATGAAGTGGAATCACTTCCCCTCTGAGATTAACCACAGGATTTCCGCGTATCGATTTTATTTCCTTTGCATCAAGATAAACGTTTTCCCGGATCACTTCTACAGGAATAGCATAAAGCTGATTATTAGATTTCACCAGCAGCGTAGTTATGATCGCCAGGGTTAAAGGAAGACGGATTTCGAAACGGGTCATCACACCAACTTCACTGTTAACTTCAACCGTTCCGTGCAAAGCTTCGATACTGTTCCTAACTGCATCCATTCCTACCCCCCTGCCCGAAACATCAGTAATCTCCTCAGAAGTGCTGAATCCACTGAAAAATATTAGGCTGACCAAATCGTCCTTGCTCAGCTGTTTCTTTTCCTCTTCCGTAATCACCCCTCTTTGAATCGCCAGTTCACCTATTTTTTGAGGATCTATCCCTCCACCGTCATCTTCAACAGTTATAACTACCTGGTTTCCCTCATGACGGGCATTTAAGTAAATAGATCCTTCGGGATTTTTGCCCTTTTCTTTTCGCTTCTCCGGAGTTTCAATACCGTGGTCAAAAGCATTGCGCAGCAGGTGCACCAGGGGATCGGAAAGCCGGTTAATTATGGAGCGGTCAAGCTCGGTTTCCTCTCCGCTGATATGAAGTTGTACTTGTTTGCCCTTTTCCCGGCACAAATCCCGGACCATCCGGGGGAAGCGTCCAAAAACCTGGTCAATTGGAACCATGCGCAATTCCATGGCTGTATCCTGTAAGTTTGTAATAGAGCGTTTTAGCTGATCAATAGTACTGTCAAGGTCTTCATTGAAACCATGTCCTATTTCAGTAATCCTGGTCCTTGCTACCACCATTTCACCAACCAGGTTTACCAGGTCATCCAGCTTTTGAGTTTCAACCCTGACCATTTTATCAACAGCCTTGGATACCTGCCCCTGCTCTCCGCTTGAAGCAGCAGATTTTTTATTATCACTGGAGGCCTTTTCTTTATCCAGCTCTTCTGTTGCAGGCTGTTTTTTATCCTCTACAAGACTTTTCGTTTCATTAGGTCTCTCGATTTGTTCGCCGGGTTCTTCCTCAGTTTCTACATCTTTATCTTCCAAAAAGCTCTCTGAACCATCTGCTTTTCCTTCGCTATTCCATAAATTGATATTTACATTTTCAACATCGGTTATCTGTAAAATCTTTTCTTTTAATTCTTCGGGTTCCCCTGCTTCCAGGATTAAAAGCACCCGGAAAGATTGTTCAAACTCTTCTTCTTCTAAATTTTGTTGTGGAGGAACAGTTTTAACTATTTCGGCAAATTCCTCGATTCCTTTAATAATCATATGCACCCGGACAGATTTCATCAAGGTGTCCTCTTTTAATTCTATTTCAACTACACAGGGATTGCTGCCCTGTTCTTCCGCCTGCCTGAGTACTTCCTGATCCATAGGACCAAGGTCAAAAAGATCTTCCATGTTCTCTGCTGCAGCTTCTTCCGAAGCATTACCCGAGGGCCCATCATCTTTTGCCTGTTTCATCCTGGCTAAAAGCTGATCCCACTTCCGTTGATCTTCTTCTGTAGATTGGTCGGGAGTTTCAAGTGCTTCTTGCAACAAGTCAACCGCTTCAAATATAAGATCGATTATTTCCGGGCCTGGTTCTCGTTCAAGACTTTTAAAATCTTCCATAAAATTTTCAAGTCCGTGAGCGATATTGGTTACATGCTGATAGCCCATTGTCCCGGCCATGCCTTTTAAACTGTGCGCCACTCGAAATGCTTCGTGAAGCTCTTCCTGATTTTTAGGATTTTTTTCTAAATTAAGCAAACACTGGTTTAACACCTGCATATACTCCCCGGCTTCAGCCTGGAAAAGCTCAGCATATTGACTGATATCCATTTTATTACCTCCCTGCATATAAACCTGGTTGTTTATATACCGTAGCTTTCAATAACTTCTTCGAACTGAATTTCAGTTATCCTGACACCCAGTTGATCGTTGATCATCACTACTTCTCCCCTCGCTAAAAGCTTATCATTTGCCAAAATTTCGACCGGGTCATTAACATTACAATCAAGTTCGACAATACCTCCCTTATCCATGGAAAAAAGCTGACCCAGTGGAACCCTCGCTGAACCAAGCACCACTACAATATCCATTGGAATGTCTTTAACCAAATTCAACTTTTGCATATCAACCGCCATTTTTCCCGCAACCTCGGTAGTTTCAGGCATTCCTGCAGGTGACTCGCTTTCTTCCGTTTCCGGTTGAGATGCCATTTCCGGAGGCCCAGGCTCCGGTTCGGGAGACATTTCCGTATCTTCAGTGGTTTCCACCGGTGCTGATTCCGGATCGCTTTCTCCATAAAGAAGGTACCCAGCCATTTTCTTGGCAAACTTGACTGGAATCACCTGGATCATGACACTATCGATGACATCCGCTATTTTCATGTTGAATTCTACGTGCACCACATTATCATCATGATCAAAATCGTACAGCTGCGGCAGGCCGGTAGAAAGATCAATTGACTCAAGGACAGGAGTAGAAATCTCGATAGTCCTTTGGAAAAGCTCAGACATTGAAGTAGCCATAGAACCCATCATCTGGTTCATTGCTTCCTGGACTGCGCTCAATTCTATTTCACTTAACGGCCCTTCCTTGGTCTCCGGATCTTCACCCATCATTAAGGCAGCAATAATTAAAGCATCATTTTCCTTGATCATTAAAACGTTACTGCCTTCTAATCCCGAAATATATTCTACTTTTACCAGCAAACACGGAACCGGGTATTTTTCTTGAATTTCGTTTACTTTCCGGATGTCCAATTGTGGAGTAGTTATATCAACTGATTTGTCAAGGATCGTCGAAAGAGCTGTCGCTGAAGCCCCCAGGGAAATATTGCCCACTTCCGCCACCGTATCTTTTTCCAGATCGCTTAATTCTTCCGATTCTGTCTCGGGCACCGCTTCTTTTTTACCGGTATCAATTGACACCGTTTCAATTCCGTAATCTTCCTCCTCACCATCTTGATCAACACCAGGGATGTCAGCTACTGCCTCCGGCCCGGAAGTAGTTTGTTCCTCCGGAGCAGAAGCCGTTTCTGCACCGCCTGATAAAAGGTGAGAGCACATTTCCCGGGCAAAATCAAGCGGGATTACCTGGACCATAATGCTGTCAATAATATCATCAACCTGCATCGAAAATTGGACATGGACGACTTTTCCTTCAGAAGATAACGACTCATGCTCGGGCTTCTCCTCAGCCAGGTTAATCAGATCAATATTGGGGGTGGATAGCTCAATGGTTCGCTGGAACAGCTCTGACATGGAGGTAGCCATCGAACCCATCATCTGATTCATTGCCTCTTGGACGGCACTCATCTCAATTTCGCTTAGCGGTCCTTTTTTATCTTTAGGATCTTCACCCATCATCAGGGCGGCAATGACCACGGCATCCTGTTCTTTGATCAGCAAGATATTGCTGCCCTGTAGTCCCGAGGTATATTCCACCTCTACCAAAAGACAAGGTATAGGATACTTTTGACTGACCTCGCTACCATCAAAAATTGAAAGCTGTGGTGTGGTTATATCCACAAATTTATCAAGGATGGTCGACAGGGCAGTAGCAGAAGCACCAAGAGATATATTTCCCACCTCGGCCAGGGTGTCTTTTTCAAGCGCACTTAAATCTTCCACTTAATCCTTCCTTTCCATCCCAGTTTAACGCAAGGTTTCAATTCGTTCCTCCGGTTTAATAATATTTTTCAGACGTATCCCGAAGGTCTCATCAATTGTGATCACTTCACCTTCAGCAAAAGTTTTGCCGTTAACCATTAATTCAACCGGTTCTTCAATCATTTTGTCGAGCTCAATAACTGTCCCCACAGTCAAATTGAGCAACTGCCCAATTGTTCTCTCCGCTTTGCCAAGACGGACAGAAACCTCCAGGGGAAAATCGAGAACCAGTTTGAGCTTTAGATCCATCTTCAGCTCATCTTCACGATTCGAATCCTCGTTAAGCAAGGCGTTCATTTCTTCTTCTGACAATATATGCCGGCTATCCATAGTCATCCCCCGTTTTTTCTATATCTTTATCATCGGAAACCCAATCAACAATCTTAACCCCCACTCTCTTGCCCCGGGTTCCTGGTTGAACTTTAAAAATCGGTTTATTTTCCACCAATAGCTCCAGCGGTTCTCCACTACGCCGGCGCAGGGGAAGAACATCACCTTCTTGCAGCTGCAAGAAATCATCAAGGGTAATCCTGGACTTGCCAAGCACAACCTTTACTTCCGCTTCCGGACCGCGCAAACGTTTTTCAATATCCCCGGGTTTGTTCTGCGAAGCAGCTTGTTGAAACTGATTGAACCACTGTTGTGCGGTAAGGCTGGAAAGAATGCGCTCCAGTCCCATAAATGGAAAACAAAGATTAACAAAGCCCTGCACATTTTGCACCGTAACAGAGAAAGTGATCAAAGCAACGGTCTCATTGGAGGCAACTACCTGGTTGAACTGAGGGTTTGTATCCATGCTTTCGATCTGCGGTTCCAGTTGGGCAATTCCTTTCCAGGCATAGCCAAGGTTATCGAGAAATTTTTCGTTAATCTGTTTCATCACCGAGATTTCAATTTCAGTCAGTTCCCGTATTTTCCCCGGTTGCCTTCCTTCCCCGCCAAAAAGAAGATCGATAATCGTAAATACAAAGGTGGGGTTGGTTTCCAGCATAGCCACACCCATGTCTTTGGACATGTTAAATATTGTCATCAAAGTTGGCACAGGAAGTGAAAACACGAATTCTTCGTATGAAACCTGGGCAACAGACACAACATTTAATTTCACCGGAACTCGCAAAAATGAAGTAAGAAAGTTGCCCATAACCCGGGCATAGTTTTCATGGATGATCTGCAGGGTCCGAAGCTGTTCTTTGGTAAACTTGGTCGGCTTTCGAAAATCATAAGTCTGGTATTCAGTAGTTGTTTCTGTTGTTTCTTCTTCTCCCAGATCCCCACTTGAGATTGCATTGATTAACGAGTCAATTTCCGATTGGGTTAATGCGTCTTTGCTCACATGGCCACCTCCCGATCAACCTGGTAAAAACTATCTAGCCCCTGACCAGCAGGGTAAGCGCTTTCAATTCATCTGCGGTAATCATACTCCTGGTATTTCCCTCAAGTGCACGCTGGTTAGCGATAAGTTCGACCATCTCGGCAGCCAGGTCCACATTCGAACCTTCCAGGTAAAACTGGCGAAGCGTTCCTGCCTCACCGGTGCCGGGAACAAATTCCTCCGGTGCCCCAGAAGTATCTGTTTCCTCAAAAAGGCCGCCTTCTTCCTTGGAAAGACCTCCGTTATTCTGAAATATATAAAGCGGAATTTCGCCCAAATCCACCCTTTCTCCAGCTTCATTAACTCCGCTAACTTGACCATTCGGGCCGATTGCTACGGTATTTACATAGATGCCATCTAGATCAAAATCCACATCCAGGTAATCACCCCGGTCGGTCACTATATTTCCATCAGCATCAACATAAAAACTGCCCCGGCGGGTATAAGCTTCGGTGCCATCTTCCCGGTTAATCCTGAAAAACCCGTCGCCCTCAATGGCAAGATCAAGGGGCCTCTCGGTTTCCTGCAGATATCCCTGGTCAAAAATTTTGGTTACGGGATACATGTGAGTCCCCTTACCACTGAACGGAACCGGTCCATCAGGGGCAGGATCCACTGAATATCCCCTTTCCTGGATATCACGGTAAAGCAATTCGGTGAAAGATACTTCCGACCTTTTATAGGCATTGGTATTTAAATTGGCCAGGTTGTCGCCTATTTGCTGCAAAGATCGCTGATAAGCGGCAATTCCGCTAAAAGCGTTGTAAAACGATCTACTCATTAGATCTCACCTCTCTTATTATCGGCATCAAAACATTATACTGAAGCGCCAAGTTCATTGGCAGCCCGATCTAAAATTTGGTCATAGGTAATCATGATCTTTTGAGCCGCTTCGTAAGAACGTCGGACCTTCATCATATCTGTCATTTCCCGGGCAAGGTTCGCATTTGAGCCTTCCAGGAACCCCTGGACCACTTCAAATTCTTCTTCTCCGTCCGGTGCATCTTCGGTGGTAAAATAATTTTCACCGTATTTTTCTAACCCGGCTTCTGCCAGGTCAAACACCGCTATGTCTAATGTGTCAATTTCATCGGTATTGCCATCTTCATCTACTTGATACAGCGTTCCATCAGAATGGGCATAGACCTCTTCAGATTCTAACTGTATGGGGCCACCTTCACCGAGAACCGGGTAACCTTCAGTTGTAACCAGATTGCCTTCTTCATCAAGCTCAAAACGCCCGTTCCTCGTATAAAGAACTTCTTCTTCGCCTTCAACCTGGAAAAAACCATCACCCACCAGGGCAAAATCCAGGTTCCGGCCGGTAACATTAAGCGGCCCCTGGGCAAAAGAAGTTACCGTTTCATGGGTAGCCACATTGTGAGCCTTGGATCCGAGCGGCCTGAGCTGCCTGTTTCTGCCTTGTTCTTCCTCGGGATATAGTTCATAAAGCATCCACTCAGCAAAACTGGTTTCCACATTGTGATCGCGCTTGTATCCGTTAGTCCGCAAGTTAGCCAGGTTGTTACTGATATTATCCAACTGGGATTGCTGGACCAGCATCGCTCCTTCTGATAAATATAAACCGCGCATAATTTCCACCTCCTTTTAGGTTTCTTGAATAACTTAACAAACTAAAAGAAACTATCACTACCATCAAGCATTAAATTAAAACATCACCACTTTTTTTATCACCCTGGTTTAAAAACTTAAGTTTGTCTTGTATTTACCGGGCATTGAAAGGTTGCCAGTTCAGGACAACCGGGTCAAACTTGTTTCTGCCGGAAACGATCCTGCATGGATATGATCAGTTTCACCTCACCTTTCCCCAGGTTCAACTTTGAAGCTATTTCGGCTATATCTTTTCCTTCATGCCACAGAGACATCACCTTGTTTCGATCAATTTTTGTGGCCGGAGGGCGCAGCGGCGCTACAACGTTACTTTTTTGCACGCCTTTTGCTGTTTCTGCCGGCACTTGATCTCGGTCTACAGCACCGGTAATACCTGCTGTTTTTTCTATATGTTCGGTTTCTGGCTGCTGACTCCTATTTTTAAATTCCGTAGGTGCTTCCATTTCAGAAAACCGGGCCTCCAATGTCTCCAATCTTTTTTTCAGGGTGTTAACACTACCCAGCTGCCCATTTACAGCCAGCTCTTTTTGCATTAATTGCTTAAAGGCAGGAACACCGCTGAATTGGGTTTGCCAGAACCAGCTAACCGCTACGCCCAGTAAAAAGCCAAGGATTAAATAACCCATGCAGCACCTCCTTACTTCCCCACTTTAATAAACCTTTTTTGATCTTTCCGGCAACAAAACCGGCAATCCATTATTCAGACGGGTTTGCCAACATCAACCGCAGTCTTTCTATAGCCCGGGCATGAAGTTGTGAAATACGCGCTGCCGAGACCTTCATTAGTTCGGCAATTTCTTTCTTGGTAAGCTCTTCATAGTAGAATAAAGACAACATCAACCGCTCCCGTTCAGGCAGTTGATCAATTGCCTCGGCCAACTGCCTGACCTGATCTTTGTCGGCAAGTATTTCTTCGGGTGTTTGCTCAGGCGATGCAATCACCCCTTCCAAACGAAGGGTCTCATCGCCATCGGGCGAGTGAATCACTTTTTCCAGGGACACTACCGACATAAGATTGTAATTTGCCCAAACCTGGTCTACCGTGGAAGGATTCCAGCCAAGGTAAGAAGCGATTTCTTCCTTCTCCGGTTCCCTGTTCAACGTCTGCCTTAATTTTTCTTCAGTTTCATGGAGCTTGCGGAACTGGCTGAAAAATGAACGCGACGCCGGACTGCTTTTACGGATTTCATCAATCATGGCACCTTTAATTCGCCAGGTAGCATAGGTAGAAAACTGCACGCCTCGCGAACTTTCATAGCGCTCCCAGGCTTCGATCAAACCAATAATTCCGCTTCCGACCAGGTCTTCCTCATCCAGAGAAGGAGGCAAGGCTATGCTGAGCTTACCGGCCAGCTTTCTAATCAACGGAAGGTAATTGGTAATAACCTCTTCACTGCTGCCTTCATGTGGCTTTGCCTGTTCGTGATTTTGATATGCTTTTTTCGCATTCTGCTCAAGCATGGTTGCCTGTTGAACCTCCTTTATCCTTTCCTAAGCCAAAACAGCCTCATCATGCACCTTTACCTTTCAACCTGTCTATAAAACCGGCCAAGCCCTGCCTGGGCTGTTCTTCTACTTCACTATTTGCCGCAATCCGCCAGGCAATCCTGTTGACCGCCGTCGAAGCAATGCTTTGCGGGCGACTGACCACAAAAGGAGTAAAATTATGGACTGCATTGCTCACTGCCGGGTCATACCTGACATCACCCAGGTAATTTAAATTCATTTCCGGTAGGTATTGTTGGATAACCCGGTTAAAACCGGAATAAACTTTTTGACCGTGATCCGGGTTGCGGGTAAGATTGACTACCACCCGCCCTTCTTTTCTAAGACCTCTTTCAAAAACAACTTTCAACAAGCTATACGCATCAGTCATAGCAGTAGGTTCCGGTGTAGTTATCAAGATGAACTCATCGCCCGCCTCAACCATGCTGATTACGTTACGCGATATGCCAGCAGCCGTATCAATTAAAATAAAATCGCCTTCGTTTTCCAAATCAACCAATTGTTTTAATAAAATATCCCGCTTCGTCTGCGACAGGTTGGTTAAATCATAGAAACCGGATCCCCCCGGCACCATCTTTAAACCCATTGGCCCTTCCATAATTATTTCCCTGATGTTTTTCGTCCCGCTGATCACATCATCGATATTGTGAGAAGGAAATGAATTGGTCATGACATCAATGTTGGGCAATCCCAGATCAGCATCAATAACCACTACTTTATAGCCAATACGGGTAAGGGCCAATCCAAGATTAACCACCAGGCTGGTTTTACCAACCCCACCCTTACCGCTGGTGATGGTAAAAACCTTTGATTTGCCTGCAAACGAGCTCTTCTTTTCATAAGAACTTTCCGTTCTTTTTTCCCTGGCAGCAGTTCTTAGTTGTTCAGCCTGGTCTCCCATATTTACCCTTTCCTCCACAACATGCCGGCCGGATCGGCTTCTGCAGCCAGCTTCAAGTCTTCAGGCACCTGCTGGCCGTCGGTCAGATAAACCAGCGGCATTTTTGTATAATATGAACTATTCATAATCGCACCATAAGAACTGGTTTCATCAAGCTTGGTTATAACCAGACGGTTATAGCTGAGTTTTTTAAAACGCTCAGTAATAAACTGTAAATCCTGGCTCCTGGTAGTAGCACTTAACACCAGGTAAATATCAGCAGGTTTCAGCATTTCTATGTATGAGGCCAAATCACTAAGTTGTTCATTGTTCCCCGTGGATCTGCCAGCCGTATCAATTAAAATTCGGTCGCAATTTTCAAGGCGCATCATTACCTTAAATAGATCCTGTGGACTCATTACTACTTCAAGCGGTAAATCCATAATTTCTGCATAAGCACACAGTTGATCCACAGCACCAATGCGGTAATGATCAATTGTAACCAGTCCCACTTTTTCATCTTGATTAAGTGAGTGCCGAGCTGCCAGTTTAGCCAAAGTTGTGGTCTTGCCCACCCCTGTAGGGCCAATAAATATCTGGGTGCGGTTGCTGCATCCGTTTGCACAGCTTATTTTACCTTCCACTTTACCTTTAAGTATTTCAGCCATCTGAGCATGACTCATACGCCCCGGTTTTGCAGCCTCAGCCTCAGCTTCACTAAAAACTTCCTCCAATAAAGTCGGGTCAAGATCATGGTGCTCAAGATAGTTTCTCCAGTAAGCAGAGCTTTTTTTCCTGGTTACAACTTTTGATTCTACCGATTCTTCCTGGTCATTGATCGCCGCCACAGCAGAAATCTCTGAAATTTTTTCCTTTAACTCCTTGATCTCTTCATTCATGTAGCTGATCTCCCTGTCCTTCTCAGCAACTTTTTTGAGCGTGGAATTGTTTGCAGGGGGCTCTTTTCTTTTTGGATCCACAGCCGCAACAATCTCCATCTGTTTTGGGGTAAAAAAGCCAAGCAACCCCTTACGTCTCACCGGTCGACTGTAAAGGATAACTGCCTCCATGCCAAGGTCTTTTTTTACCTGCATCATGCCCTCTTTCATATCATCGGCTAGGTATTTTCTAATTTTCATTTTCTTTGATCACCCCCGCTGCTTCCACTTTAACTTCCGGCAGAACTTCATTGATCGATAGTACCGGAACAGTCAAGTGAAATCTTTCAAGCAGCCGTTTTAACGGTAGCCGAATAGTCGGCGAAGTAAGAAGAACCGGGGAAATCCCCTTTTTATGTAAATTATCGACAACCTTACTAATGCCGTCCACCAGATTCTGGGTCACTTCCGGATCCATTACCGGGAAGCTGCCCTGCTTAGTATGTTGAATGGACTCAGATATTTTCTTTTCCAGTTTCGGATCTATAGTAACCACCTGCATTTGCCCGCTTTCATTGACATACTGCGAAGTTATCGTCCTGCGGAGGGCTTGCCTGACCGACTCGGTTAATATGTCGATATCTTTGGTAGTCCTGCCCTGGTCGGCCAGCTCTTCCAAAATTGTCACCATATCATGTAAAGGAACCCTTTCCTTGAGCAGGTTCTGCAGGACTTTCTGCACTTCACCAAGCGACATGATCTCGGGAGTCAACTCTTCTACCACGGCCTGATTGGTCTCTTTCAGCGCCTGCATCATTTCTTTTACAGCCTGACGATCCAGTATTTCATGGGCATTATTTTTGATTACTTCACTTAAGTGCGTAATCAAAACGGTTGAGGCATCAACCACAGTACAACCAAGCGTTTCAGCTATGGTTCTTTGTTCTTCTGAAATCCAAACTGCAGGCAGGTTGAAAGTAGGCTCGGTAGTCTCGATCCCCTCAATTCCCTCAGGCAGTTCCCCTTCCGGGTTAAGGGCAAGGTAAAGTCCGGGCCGCACCTCTCCGCGGGCAATTTCATTGCCCTTTAGCTTAAAACGGTATTCAAATGGACTCAACTGGAGATTGTCCCGCATCCGGATCGGTTGAATAATAATACCCAGTTCATTGATCGCTCGCTTGCGGGCTGCCGTAATTCGGTCGAGCAGGTTACCACCTCTCGCTTCATCAGTAAGCTCCACCAGGTTATATCCAATTTCTATTTCCAACAATTCAACTCTGAGCAGGGAAGTAAAATCATCCGGTTCAGGAGCTGTTTCTTTCGTCTCTTGTTCAGCAACAGCCTGAGCTTTGTCTTCGGCCTGCTTGCTTTCCCTGAAAAGGAAAAATGACAAAGTGCCGCCGGCAGCAGCCAGCAGGAAAAATGGCAGAGCGGGCATGCCCGGGACTATCCCCAGGAAAAACAACAGAACCGCCGCCAAAAAGATCACCTTCGGAAAAGCTACCAGTTGAGCGCTCATCTCTTCACCGAATGAGGCTTCCGCGGTAGAACGGGTTACCAGCATTCCAGCCGAAGTGGAGATAAGCAAAGCGGGCACCTGAGCTACCAGGCCGTCTCCCACTGTAAGAATAGTAAATACCGAGGCTGCTTCTTCTATAGACATTCCCAGCTGAAGGGCACCAATCCCTAAACCACCTAATATATTGATCAACACAATCACAATCCCGGCTATAGCATCGCCACGCACAAACTTGCTGGCACCATCCATGGAGCCATAAAAATCAGCTTCCTTTTGCATTTCCTTACGCTTGTTACGGGCGGTTTCTTCATCAATCAGTCCGGCATTGAAATCGGCATCAATGCTCATCTGTTTACCGGGCAGGGCATCAAGAGTAAACCTGGCTGCAACCTCTGCTACCCTTCCGGCACCGTTTGTTATCACTACAAACTGCACCACGGTGATAATGACAAATACAACCATCCCCACAACATAGTTTTCCCGAACCACGAAGTCGCCAAAAGCCTGTATTACCGCCCCGGCATGAGCTTCAGAAAGGATCAACCGGGTGGAAGAAATATTTAACGCTAAGCGAAACAACGTTGCAGTTAATAATACAGAAGGAAATATGTTCAATTCCCTGGTATCGCTGGCAAACAGGGTGACCAGCAAAACAATCAGGCCAAAGGCAATATTTAGGGTTAACAGCAAATCAAGTAGCCACGGGGTAACCGGAATAATAATAATAACAACCATGCCGATAAAGGCTACTGCCGCCATAATATCAGTATTGCTCTTTATCAGCTTGCTTACTGAATTAATGTTGAACCGGTTTTGATCAATGATCGACATTTCTTACCATGCCCTTCAACTAAATATAGCTTCTTTTCTCGCGCATACGGTAAACCATGGCCATTATTTCGGCTACCGCCTGGTACAATTCAATCGGTATTTCCTCGCCAATCTCGGTTTTCTTCCATAAGATTTGGGCTACCGGAGGATTTTCCACCACCGGCACTTCATGTTCTCCGGCTATTTCCCTGATTTTTTGAGCCAATACTTCCACTCCCTTGGCTACCACCCGTGGTGCCTGGTCCTGACCTTCCCGGTAAACCAGGGCAACAGCTATTTCCGTAGGGTTTGTAATGACAACATCGGCATCGGGAACATCCTGCATCATCCGTTCCTGGGCCAGCTTGCGTTGTTTTTCCTTGAGCTTGGAACGAATCAGGGGATCCCCTTCCAAGTTCTTATGTTCGTCCTTTATTTCCTTTTGGCTCATTTTCAGGCTTTGTTTGTGCTCATAACGCTGGTATATATAGTCGAGCAAAGCGATAAATAAAAATACCAACCCGACTATAAGCCCCATCATAATAATTGTATTCCAAAAAACACCCAGGCTAACTGCAGCGCTCTGGTTTATTAATTTCAGCAGTTCGTCCAAACGGCTATAAATAAACAAAACAGCGACCGTGCTAATTACCCCTATCTTCAAGATGGATTTGACCATCTCAAATAGCGCTTTCTTGGAGGCAATTTTTTTGACCCCTTCCAGGGGATTCAACCGTTTTAACTGCGGCGCCATCTGCTGAGTGGAAGTTAAAAAACCAACCTGAACCAGGTTTGCTGTTATCCCCAGGATAAAGGCCACTGCAAACACCGGGGCCATAATCGAAAAATAGCGGGTGATCGCATCCCAAAGCACGGTATGAGCATTTTCCATATTAAGAGAGAAAGCAAGCATATCATGTGCAAACAAGTTAAATGCTTCTTCAATCCCTCCAAGGGCCAGGGTGCCAAAAATAGTGAATAAAAGCATAACCCCTAAAATGTTGATCGCGGAATTAAGCTCCATGCTTTTGAAAACCTGCCCCTTGCGGCGGGCTTCACGCAATCGATGCGGCGTAGGTTCTTCTGTTTTTTCGCCACTATCCTGGAAGAAGAAAAGCAAATTTTCACCATCCCTGCATAAACTGATTTAGATTTAGTATAAAACGGTCAACCAGACCATCCCATACAGCTCCAAAAACTGGAACCAGCATGGCAAATAAAAGCAAAGATAAAGCTATTTTCAAAGGCAACCCCAGGATAAATACATGCACCTGCGGCACAGTTTTTGCTATCAACCCGAGAGCAATATCAACAACCATCAGGATAATAATAATCGGCGCCACCAGTTGAAAAGACAGGGCAAACATATCGGCAAAAAGCCGGATTAACCCGGTAGCCTGGGTTTGCTCCATGAGCGGGGCATCCAACGGTATAAGTGTATAACTGTCAGCCAGAGCCCGAATAAAGTAATGATGCCCGTTAACGGTCAGAAAAAAGACCAGCGCCAACAAGTAATAAAACTGTCCCATAAAGGTAACCCTGCTGCCAAACTGCGGTTCAAATACCCCTGAAAGCATCAACCCCGACTTTAAATCAACCATCTGGCCTGCGTTAAGGAATACCTGAAACATCATATTCACCAGGTAACCCAGGGCCAAACCGACCAGTACTTCCTTACCCAGCAGCAAAACCATCTCCAAAGGCCCCCGAAAATCAAACTCAGGGAGGCTTTCCAGGGAAAGGAAAATTAGCAGGGCAATCACCAGTGAAAGCCAGAGGCGCAGGGTAAAAGGGATGCCCTGGTAACTGAAAAAAGGAAACAAAAAGACAATCCCCATCATACGGGCCCAAACAAAGAGATAAACCACCCAGTCTTGCAAATCAAGGGGAAAGAATGCTTCCAAGTCATCTCCCCCATCCCGGGTCCGGGGCTTCTCTTTTCAGTCCCCCGGCATTATCCCTGTTCAACCATGCCCCTACAAACCGTAGACAGCTAGAATTTTCATTATTAAAGAGCACTGAAAACCACCTGCTGACCTTAACTAACATTAAAGCCTCGTTAACCCTTCACTCCAAAGCTCGATAGTAAACTGAACTACATTGCTGAAAACCCAACCACCAAAAACCATTACTGCCACTAATACCGCAACAATTTTTGGCACAAAGGCCAGCGTTGGTTCCTGGATCTGGGTAGTAGCCTGCAGAATACTCACTGTCAACCCTACAGCCAATCCTGAACCAATGATTGGTGCTACCATAAGCAAAATTACGATTACTGCCTGCTGCACCACATTTAATAAGCCATCGGGCGTCATAGATAAAAACCCCTTTAATTAAAGCTTTCCAGCAATGAACTTACCACCAGGTGCCAACCGTCAACCATAATGAACAAAAGAAGTTTAAAAGGCATAGAAACAATCACCGGGGGAAGCATAAACATCCCCATCGACATTAAGGTGCTTGCCACGACCATATCTATAATCAGAAAAGGCACAAAGAGCATAAAGCCCATCTGGAAAGCTGTTTTCAATTCACTGATGATAAAAGCGGGCACCAACACATGCAGGGGCACATCTTCCTGGGTTTCAGGGCCTTCAATCTCGGCTATATTGACAAAGAGCGCCAGGTCTCTTTCCCTGGTATGGTAAAACATGAACTCTTTAAACGGTTCTGCACCGATTTCAAGGGCAGTTTCCTGGTCGATATCCCCATCCAGGTAAGGCTCTACCGCATTTTCATTAACCTCTGCGAGCACCGGTTGCATTACAAAAAATGTAAGAAACAAAGCCAGCCCAATGAGCACCTGGTTCGGCGGAATTTGCTGGGTAGCCATAGCGTTCCGGGTAAAAGAGAGCACCACCACAATCCGGGTAAAAGAGGTCATCAAGATAACAAAGGCCGGAGCCAGAGTTAAAAGGGCTATAATCAGTAAAAGCTGTAAAAACCCGACCAGGCTTTCCGGGTCTTCTTCCCCTTCTTCTCCACCAATCTGCAGATCGATTTGAGGCACCTGCACCGGCTGAGCAGACCCTTCTGCCGGCAAGAAAAATATGATCAATAAAGTTATAAAAAGAGCAAGGATGATTCCGCTTTTCAAACCAGACTTCATTTGTTTTTCGCCACTGCTTTCATAATTAATCTATTCGTTACCACTATCTTTTTTAAAACTATGCATAATCCGGGAAAAAGAGTTTTTTAGGTCAACCGGATTCTCTGAAAGGTTGTCCTCAAGATACTGCAAATCTTTCCAGTCATATGTTTTCAGCAAGGTTACATTGTTTTGCGCAGTCCCCACAAGGTAAATTTCTTTGCCCACCTGGATCAAAGCCAGGGAGCTGCCACTCTTATGATCAAGGGGGACCCTTTCCAGGACTTTCATATACCCCCCACTGATGCCGCGGTAAACCGAACGAAGCCCGTACCGAATCGCCAGGTAAGCCAAAACCACGATCAGAACCAAAAAGCCCATTGATTGTAAAATCATTCCATAGCTACCCATTATTTAGCTCTCTTTCCCCGGATCAAAATCGTCTGTGCTTTTCTCTTCTTCATCTACCAAAGAAGTTATCCTTACACCGAAACGGTCGTTAATCACCACTATTTCGCCGTGTGCAAAGGGAGTTTCATTGACTAGAATTAAAACTTTTTCATCGGCCACCCGGTTTAACTGCAGGATTGATTCTTCTTCCAGATTTATTAAATCACGGACCTTTAAGGTGACTTTTCCCAGTTCAGCACTTATAGTCAAATTGACACCATGAAATTCCGAAGCAATACCGCGTCTGGGAGAAACAGGTTCACTTTCAGAAAGCGGTTGGAAGACTACTTTCTTTATTTCAGGTTTCCCCTGCTCCGTTGCCTCTTCCCAGTGATTAGTTTCTTCAGTGCTTTCTCCGGAAACAGGCCTGTATTCTTCCCATGATCTGCCGGCCATTATAATACCCCTTTGCTTTATTGGAAAATAAATTCCTTAAAATAAATAGCTTTTACTTCTCCTGAATCAAGCATTTCATTAAGTTTATCCAGGATTTCTTTTTCCAAGTTTTTCATGCCACCCGGTTCCTCGAGGTCTTCAATATATTTACTACGCAGGATAGCAATGATTTCCGAACGCAGCTCCGGTTCCCGGTCTTCGATTTCCCTGGTTAACCCGCGAGCATCATAAGCCAAATCAAAAGTAGTTCTTAAAAAACGACTGGTCCCCGGATCAGCCAAGTTGACCTGGAACTCCTGCATTGAATAGCTGTAACGGGGCGGGCTGTCGCTTTCTTCTCCACCAATAACCCCATCGCCGAAAAACGGAAGCTCCCCACTAATGAAGTAGAATGCGGCCCCACCGCCAAGAATCATAACCGGGACCAAAACTAAGATTATCTTTAACAACGGGCTTCGTTTTTTCCCCTTTTTTTCACTTTTTTCAGCAGTCTTTTCTTCATTCTTTTCTTCTTTTTCTTTAGCAGTCACCGTCAATCTACCTCCAAGTCCTAGTAAGCTTCACGCTGCTCTTCAGGCTCATATACAGAAAGAACAATAGTAACCCGGCGGTTCCTGGCACGTCCCTCTGCCGTTTCGTTTGATTCAAGCGGCCGGTGTTCGCCATAACCGGTAGCGGTCAAACGATCGGGATCGACACCTTGCTCTTCAGAGAGGTAGCGGATCACCCTTACCGCCCTGATCACTGATAGTTCCCAGTTAGTAGGAAACTCCGGGGTATTCATCGGCAAGTGGCAGGTATGCCCCTCAACAATAATCCCGTACTCCATTTGGCGGAAAAAATCCGCAAATTCTTCGAGTAAGTCTCTTGCTTCCGGAATCAAATCAGCCTGAGCCCTTTCAAAGAAGATATAGTCGGGCATTTCCATAACCACACCGCGTTCATCAAGGCTCAGTTCCACTTCACCTTCCAGGCCCATTTCTGCCAAAAAAGCCCTTACCTCTTCCTTCACTTCCTCGGCTTCTTCCATCCGTTCCAGGTGCTCCCGTAAATCAGCCTCAGAAAAAACCCCGTCTTCATGGCTAAGGGCTTCGCCGGTTGGTTCATGGGGTTCTTCAGTTTGATCCATGATCCCGGTATCTCCAAGAAAAGAGGTTTGAATTGATATTATCACCGTCTGAAATCGCTCAATATCAATTACCGACATGGAAAATAACAAAATAAAAAAAGCTAACAGCAACGTGACCATGTCGGAATAAGTCTGCATCCAGTGCGGACTACCCTTTTGTCCTGATTCCTTGTTTTTTCCTTTTCGCAGATTGTTCGGGCGCCTTTGGCCTGGACTAGACATCGACTAAATCGTCCTCCTCTTCTTCCTCGGCACGTTTTTGCGCTTCTTCCAACAGTTTCTTTTCCTGCGGTGAAAAATAAGACTTAATCTGTTCCTTCAACAAACGCGGGTTTATGCCGCTCTGCAGGGCCAACAATGCCTCGATTATAATCTCTTTCATGCGAGATTCTTCTTCACTGTGCAGGGCAAGCTTGTTAGATATGGGAATAAACACCAGGTTAGCCAGAAACACCCCGTAAAAAGTAGTAAGCAAAGCTACGGACATTCCCGGCCCGATAGCATCGGGGTCATCAAGTTCCGCCAGCATCATGATCAAACCAATCAAGGTGCCGATCATTCCAAATGCCGGAGAAAAAGTTCCCATAGTGCTAAACAACTTTTGTCCCTGTTCATGGCGCGCTTCCATGGAAGTTAACTCAGCATTTAAAATACTGCGGATGTTGTCCGGTTCAAAACCGTCGATTACCATCTGCAAACCATTGCGAAAGAAGGGATCTTCAATTTCGTCCAGTTCATCTTCCAGGACAAGCAAACCTTCACGCCTTGCTTTTTGGGCTAAATCGGTAAACCGGTCATGTAAATCGATAATCGATTGTTCCTTTTGGAAAAATACATTTTTAGTAACCTGAACAACCGTTTTTATTTCACCCTGCCTAAAACTAACCAGGGTAGCCCCAAATGTCCCTCCTAAGGTAATCATCATTCCCGCCGGGTCCATAAAAGCGCCCAGCTCACCATCTTGAACAATGATCCCCATAAGGACCAGGCCAACTCCCACTATTATCCCTACCGCTGTAAGAAAATCGTATTTATTCATGCATATCTCTCCGCATTTTTTAGACCGACCGGCCGGAAGGAAGGGAAACCTCCCGGCCGGTTCCGGATAGATCTTAACGCTTCATGTTCACTACTTCAGTAAGTACTTCATCCGAGGTGGTTACCACCCTGGTGTTGGCTTGAAAAGCCCGGCTGGTCGTGATTAGCTCAGTAAATTCGTAAGAAAGGTCTGTATTGGACAGCTCGAGCGCTGATGACTGGACCAACCCGCGGCCACCTTCCCCGGGTGCGCCAATCTGCGGGTCACCGGAGTTATCCGTATCCAGGAAAAGGTTGCCACCTTCCTTGCGTAAACCTTCCGGGTTGGAAAAAGTGGCCATCCCAATTTGACCGAACTCCTGCCGCATCCCGTTGGTGTAAGTGCCCGCTACCACCCCGGCCCGGTCAATGTCAAAGGCGGCCAGTTCGCCGGCTTCATAGCCGTCCTGGTCGCGAACCAGGAGGTTGTTCGACCCTGCCAGCTGGGTAACTGAGCTAAAGTCAGGTTCAACATTCACCACCGCTGCTTCGCCCGGTGGGTCGAAGACCAGGTTCGGCATATCGGAAGCGTCTTCGTTTAACCCTCCGTTTTCATCAAATACCAGGGTCCCTTCAGCGCCTTCATCAACTTCAATCAGGTTGCCGGCTTCATCGGTTACCTCCATCTGGTATTCCCATACATTGTCGTCAACCGGCCTGAAGTTATAATCGATGTCGTAGCGGCGGCCGAGGGAGTCGTGCACATAGTAGGGGAAAGTGTGCTCATCGACTTCACCGGTGGTTTCGTTCCACTCTCCTTCTTCTCCAAAAAGGGTCTGGAATGCCACATTATCATCGTCAGCATCTAACTCCACCGACGATTCCGGCCCCCGCGTGTCGGAGCTGATCACCAGGTTGTCGCCGTCGTCAAATTCAGCGGTGGCACCGTCAAGCTCTTCATTAAGCGCTTCCAGGAGTGCCTCGCGGGTGGTGATACCATCCATATCTACAGTAATCGTCTGGGCATCGCCGCCATCGACAACAACATCGAATTCGAGGTCATCTTCAAGGTCCACCAGTTTTTCGACATCATCTCCTGAGCGAACAACACGATCATCTCCGGTGCCAAACAAAGCTTCGACATCATCTTCGTCGCCATCAACTTCAACCACGGAGCCTTCTCCTTCAGATAAAGAAGTAATCAACAGGTGATCTTCGTCGTCGAAGGAGGCACGAGCACCTAATTCCTCCAGACCATCCCAGCCATCAATTTCTATAAGCTCACCTTCGTCATCGGTAAACTGACCATAATTAAGCGCGGCAAGGAGCTGATCCTGGGTCTGAATCTCCCCCAAATCGTCCTCCTCTATAGTCATTGTTTGTTCATCACCATCAATAGTAAACTCAACTTCTAAATCATCATCATGGCCTTCCAAGGAACTTATGACATCATCCTCAGCTCCCAGGAGATAGCCATTGCCAACCTCGGCCAGCTCTGCCGCACCGATTGCCTGTCCCGGGGTGGCTTCGGTAAAGGCCCGGGCATCAAGGTTGCCGGCAAAGCGCTTGTTTTCCGTAGCCTGGGCGACCATGTCGTCATCTACTGGAATGTTGATTTCATTGCCGTCGACATCGAGCAGCCTGAGACCGTTATCGTTAACAATATGGCCGTTCTGGTCAACGCCGAATGAACCGTCCCGGGTGAAATACTCCATTTCCCCGTCGGTAACGACAAAATAGCCTTCGCCTTCAATGGCCAGGTCGGTCTCGCGGTCCGTATCGGTAATTGATCCCTGGGTGTGAATATCGGTAATGGAGGAAACGGCCATCCCTAAACCTATCTGGGAAGGGTTAATGCCGCCCCGTTCTTCCATCGGGCCGGTCGCTCCCTGGATGGTCTGGCTGATCAGGTCCTCAAAACGGGCCTGTGATTTTTTAAAACCGGTTGTATTAACGTTGGCGATGTTGTTGCCAACTACATCGAGTTTTTGCTGGTGGCCTCTTAAGCCGGTAACAGCTGCACTCATTGAACGAATCATTAAAAATAACCTCCTTTTGGCCTTTTAAGCCTTATTTTAAGCGGCGCGGCGTCCTGCCTCGGTCGGTCAGCAGGACAAGGCTTCCTCTAATTCAGGAGGTCCGGCCTTTACTTTACAATAACCGCGCTATCAATTCCGGTAAACACTTGCTCCTGCTCCTCTTTTCCGTCAACGGCGGTGATGATGGTCCGGTTGGTAACACTGGCCAACAGGGCTACATCGCCGAACATGAGCAGGGAGGAGCGTCCGCCTTTTTCCTGCACTTTATCCATGGCCTCTTCTATTCGCTGCATATCCTCTGCCCCCAGATCAATCTGGCGGCTTTCAATCCGCTCTTTGGCATGGGCAGAAAAAACAACTTCCTGTTTTTCCTGGAGATGATCCAGGATTTGATGGAAAGAAAGGTTTTCACCATCTTTTTTAGTAGTTTCCTTGCCCGTTTTTCCAGGCTGCGGTTTGGCAGCCGGATCGGTGGGCCTGATATGCGGTCCGGTTTTATCAACCATCTTCGCTTCCGCCCCCTTCAACTTTTACGACATCGCTGAGCGGATACTGATGATCGCCTACAGTAACGTAGGGACCGGAACTGCGGAATTCAACTGCGCTAACCATTCCATGGATATTCTCCCCTTCACCTTTGCCCGAAATTTCAACCTGCTGGTTCAACAAGTTAAGGGCCTGGTGATTACCCTGTGATTCAGCCTGTTCTTCCACGGCTTCCTGCAGGTTGGTCACCTGTTCAACCAGGGTAAACATAGTCAGCTGGGTGATCATATCACCGGTATCCTGCTGTTCAGACATGGGATCCTGGTACCGCAACTGGGTAACCAGGAGTTGCAGAAATAAGTCGCTGTCAAACTCCTGCCCGGGCATTTGCCCCGCCGGAGGTTCCTCCCGGGGAGCCGGTGCAGGAGCTGTTTCCGGCGCCTTTTCGGCAGCCTGGTTTTGTGCCGGTACTGCCTGGTTAACACCTGTTATTTCATTCATCTTGCCATGCCTCCTTTAAGCCCAGTAATCGATGCCGCTTTTCGCAGCATCGGCTGTAACCATGGACTCTGCCACTTCCTGCTCACCCGCAAGCGGACTTTTCCCTTCATGATCGCCACCGGGTAAGTTTTCGTGGTTGTGTTCCCCTGCGCCAAACCGACTTGATCCATTGAACTGCTGGCTTTGGGTAGATACATCGATCTGCTCAAACTGGATATTGCTGAAGTTTAAGCGCTGCCGCAGCTCAGTAATACTGCTTTCCAGGATCTCCTTGACAACAGCAGATTCCGTAATAATTGATGCAGAAAGCTGCCCTTGTCTCGAAAACACCCTGATGGTAACTTCACCCAGTTCAGGGGGGTGCAGGGTCATCCGCATTTCCGCCGGTGTTGAACCGGTTTCCCGGAAGTAGGTTAACCGTCCTTCAAGCTGCTGCATGATATTTTCCCGCAAAGTTTCGAGTTGAGGGGGCAACTCTTTTCCAGCCTGGATATTGCTGTTAGCCATTAGTGCAGACTGCTGCAAAATGCTATCCTGCCCAACTGCTGGTGAGGTCTTCTGGGCATAGGCAGCTTTCGCTTTTTGCTCGCCTGCTTTGCCGGCATACTCAGCTTTTGACTGGTTGCGGGCTGCTTCCAGGGCCTTTTGAAGATCCGCATCAGCTTTCAGTTTTTCACCGCCTTCTTTACTTTGTAGCGGTTTTTCATCGCTCTCCATTTTCAACCCCGCTTTTTCAAGGGCTTCTTCAATGAACGCTTTTTTACCATCTCCCCCAGAAAGCTCGGTATCCGTTAAAACAGCTTTTGCTTTTTCTCCGAGAAACTCTGCCTCTTTTAAAGCAGCCTTTAAATCTGGGGGCAATTCCCCTTCGCCCCCGGACTTAAGCTTTCCGGCTACTTTATAAAGTAATGCTTCGCCGCCGGGATCACCGGCCAATAAAGACCAATCAACCTTGCTTCCACTTTTAGGGGCAGCTTCACCCTCTTTTCCGGTACTACCACCGGAAAGCGCAGCGAGAACTTTTTCCGCCAACTGCTGCAAGAACATGCTTGCTTTACTGCTACTTTCCTCAAACTCTAAACCAGCCTGTTCTTCGGCAGAGACTTGCTTGAGAGTCTCTCTTAAATCAGCGGTTAACTGTTCTCCCCTTTCCGTCAGGAGTTCATCGGCCAGTTTTGCAATAGAACCTTCAAAGCTGGAATCAGTGATTGTAGCAGTTTCTGAACCGGCTAATGGAGAGCCCTGCATTAGAACAGATAAAATCTTTTCTGCTATTTTTTGCAGGAGCTGCTCCGCTTCTTCACCTTCCAGGAAACCTCCGGCCGGCTGGCCTGCGTCCGTAATAAGCTGATCCATGTCCAGGAAGTTTTCCAGTTTTTCCAGAGCTGCTTCAATTTCCGAAGAACCCTGGTCAACAGAAACTTCACCGGAAGTAAGCCCTTGTAATATTGCGGCAAATTCTCCGGAAGGTGAACCTTTTCCCGCAGCAACTTTTCCATTGAAATCAAGGTCAAGCTGCTCCAGGAATGCCATGTCTACCTTCAATTTAATCACCTCCTTTCCGGTTATAGTTGTTCAGAACTATTTCATCGATAAGCTTTTGCTCGTTAATTTTTTCCTGGTAAATATGCTCATCTTTAGCCTTGTCTTTCAATATTTCGAGAACTTTTTTCTTCCGCCAACACTGCATAGCCACTTCCCGTTGCTCTTCTACCCATGACTTTGTCTTGTTGTATTGTTCAGCCTGGTTCATTAGCAAGTTATCCAAACGGCGGCTGTATTCCTGGGTTACTTGTAAACGAGGTAACTCGATATTTTGTTCCACCTGATTTTGCCATTTTTCGAGCAAAGATTCTTCTTCGTACTTTAGCCCGCTGAGCCTGGCATTTTCTTCCTCAAGAGCTTTCCAGCGCAGGTTGAGTTCCTTCTTAGCCTCTTCTTCCTGGATATTGCGAAATCCAAGTAAGCGCTGCAACCTGAAGTTAAAGGATCTCATAGCCTGGCTCCTTTCAACTGCCGTCTACGACTAGGAACAGTTTAACGAACTACCTTTTCCAGTTGATTGATTGTTTCTTTTAGTTCAAAACGTTCGCCGGGTTCCTGGCGCAGAAATTTCATGATTTCGGGACGTTTTTGGATGGCCCGGTCTACTTCCGGCTGTGAACCCGGGACATACGCGCCGATATTAATCAAGTCTTCCATCGATTCATATTTTGATAGAAGCTTGCGAGACTCAGCGGCTACTTCATTGTGCTTTTCTTCAATTAAATTCAGCATTAAACGACTGTTACTGTTTAACACATCGGTGGCCGGGAAATGATTTTGCGAAGCCAGTTTGCGGCTTAATACGATGTGCCCGTCAAGAACACTGCGGACAGCATCGGTAATCGGTTCTGTAAAATCATCACCGTCAACCAGCACTGTATAAAAACCGGTGATACTACCTTTACTCGAAGTCCCCGATCTTTCAAGAAAACGTGGAATCAGGGCAAAAACCGAGGGAGTATAACCCTTGGTAGAAGGCGGTTCGCCTACGGCAAGACCGATTTCTCTTTGAGCCATACAAAACCTGGTTACGGAATCCATCATAAAAATTACTTTTTTGCCACGGTCCCGGAAATACTCGGCAATAGTTGCCGCCACTAATCCCCCCATAACCCGTTCCAAAGCAGGACGGTCAGAAGTTGAAACCACGACTATAGAACGTCTCAAGCCTTCTTCACCCAGGTCCTGGCGGATAAAATCACCCACCTCGCGGCCTCTTTCCCCGATCAGGGCAATCACATTAACGTCCGACTCGCTGTGGCGGGCGATCATTCCCAGTAATGTACTTTTCCCAACCCCGCTTCCGGAAAATATGCCTACTCTCTGACCTTCGCCGCAGGTTAAAAGACCGTCAATAGCCTTTACCCCCGTCGGCAAGATAGCTTCAATGGGCCGCCTTTCCATCGGGTTGGGTGGATTGTTGTGAACCGGATATTCAGCTCCTTCATCAGGCTTTAACGGGGGGTGGCCACTATCCAAGAGATAACCGAGTCCGTCTAATACCTTACCTTTTAATTTTTCGTTTACCTGAACGGCAAAACTCTTACCTGTCGGTTCAACCACACAACCTGGTGAAATACCGTGCAGGTTACCAAGCGGCATCAGCAGGGCACATTTTTCCCGAAATCCAACCACTTCGGCAACAAAAGTTTCTCCCGTGTAGGAATGTATGTTGCATATCTCCCCGATAAAAGGACGGATACCGCTTACCTCGATCACCAGTCCGATTACCTGGCGGACCTTACCCTTAACCCGTCCTCCGGGCATGGCGGTCAGAGTGGAAAAATATTTACCATTGCTTGCTTCAGTACCTGCCATAAACAGATTCCGCCTCTCCCGTTTGTTCGGTTACCCCTTCACGGGCCACCTTTAAAAGCATTTGTTCGAGTTGTTTTTTCTCTTCCCCCAGTAGATACTCGGCCACGCCACTTTCTGATTCAACCCGGCAACTACCCCGCGACACATTTTCATCTGCAATTAAATCAAGCTTGATTATCTCGGTAAATTCCTCTTTCAACTTCTCTCTGTATTCAAGGCAAATATCGATTTCTGCAGGATTGACAAAAACTTCAACCTGCTCGCCGCCATTTAGAATGTTCAGGGTTTCGCGGACAATCCCGGTTATAGTTTCCTGGTTGATATCAAGTTGTTTGTGAAGCAATCTTTCTGCTACTGCCACAGAAAGTTCGACGATTTTGTTTTCCGAGGCCGCCACAATTTCTTGTGCACGCCTGCGAGATTCCTGAAGACATTCCTCTGCTTCCTTGAACTTAGCTTCAGCTTCCTGTCGCATCTCGCGACATTCCTTTTCTGCCTTAGTTTTGCCCTTTTCGTAGCCTTCCTGGATACACTGTTCCATTTTTTCTTCCAATATCTCTTCTGCGATCTCTTCGGGGGTCTTCTTCTTTTCTTGTTTTTGGTCAGCCTGTCCGGTGCTGTGATAATCTTCTACTTCTTCCCCATTTTTTTCTTCTGTGGTACCCTGTTCAAATGTATTATTTTCGGTATAATTTTCCTCGACAGGTTGCGGCCATAGCACCACTTTTTCTTGATCATGCCCATTATTGTAGGTGCTATTCCCCGGAATCGGTGCATCATAATTGTTTTCCGGGAGCGCTTCCTTTTCCGGATCCCCGGGATCATACAAAGAAGCACCTTCTATTTGCGGTTGCTTATAAATTTTTTTAGGCGATAATGGCATCGTCGCCACCCCGTGATATGATTATTTCTCCGCTCTCATCCAGGCGTCTGATTACAGCCACGATACGCTGCTGAGCATCTTCGACTTCACGCAGCCTGAGCGGCCCCATAAACTCCATATTTTCTTCGAGCATTTCTCCAGCCCGTTTGGAAATATTTTTGAAAACCCTGTTTTTAACTTCTTCGCTGGCTCCTTTCAGGGCCATCGCGATATCGTTGTGATCGAGATCACGGATTACTCTCTGGATAGAAGCATCGTCAAGGCTGATTATATCTTCGAAGATGAACATCTGCTGCCTGATTTCTTCTGCCAGTTCAGCATCTTCTTTTTCCAACTCTTCAAGAATTAATTTTTCCGTACCTCGATCTACATTATTCAAAATTTCGACCACCGCTCCGATACCTCCGGCAGAAGTAAAATCCTGTTGAAAAATTGTCGAGAGCCGTTCCTTCATCACACTTTCAACCCCCTTAATAATCTGGGGCGAAGTTCTTTCCATTACAGCAATTCGCCTGGCAATATCACTTTGAATATCCTGTGGCAATTCAGATATCACCATTGCCGATTGATCAGCATCAAGGTAAGAAAGAATAAATGCGATAGTTTGCGGATGCTCCTGGCTGATCATATTGACTAGCTGCTTTGTGTCGGCCTCGCGAACAAAGGTAAAGGGTTTTACTTTACTCTGTTCCCTGAGTTTCTTCATTAAATCGCCGGCTTTCTGCGGCCCCAGGGTTCTTTCAAGGACCTCTTTGGCATAATCATAACCACCATTGACCATGTACTGCTGGGCTTCATGGATAGCAGTAAATTCATCAAGTATTTCATCCAGGTTATCTCTTTCCACCCTGGTGGTATTGGCGATTTCCATGCTGATTTTTTCAATTTCCGCTTCACTAAAGTGCTTCAAAATTCCCGCGGAAAGATTAGGGCCGAGCGCTAACAAGAAAATCGCAATTTTTTTTAGCCCTGATATTTTCCTGGTGGCTGTAGTCATAAAAATTTACTCCTCCGTCAACCAAGTTTTTAGCAGGTTAGCTACACTTTCTGGTTCTTCCTTGGCCATATCACGGATCATTTTTGCCTTCTTCTCTGCCTCACCCGGCTCTTCTTCTGTTTCTTCGCGCACCCTGGCTTCCATCTGATCTTCCAAAGAAAGCGCATCCATCTCAGCTTGCTGCTCTTCACGACGCCGTTTTGCCCGGGCCCGCAAGAATAGAATTAAGGCGATTATCGCAATCAATAGAGCAGCTGCAATCGCGATCAGCCAGGGCAAGGGTAAAGGAAGAGCCACCGGCGGTTCTTCCGGGATCGGCTCCGGAACATCGGGGGCCTCAAAGGGGATCATCTGCACACTCAAGGTATCGCCCCGGGCTTCATCCAATCCCACAGCAGAATTTACCAGTTCGGCAACCTGCTCTTCCATAAAAGGATCTCCGCCGTCATTGTCAACAATCACAGCAGTATTAAGATTAACCACCTGCCCCGGTGCAGTTTCCACATACTCCCTGGTTTCGCCAACTTCATAATTAGCTATCTCTTCAAGAAGTTCATAACTTGACTCACCCTCGCCGGCAACCGCAGCCGCCTGCCCCGGAATATTCGCTTCGCCAACTTCTTCAACCGGAGCCCCCATACTCTCACTTTGTTCTTCAATGCGATGAGTGGACCGGGGCACGGCATCGTTGTCATAAGCAACCATGGTCTGTTCCCTGCTATCAAAATCGAGCTCCGCCGATACCATGGCCACTGCCCTACCGGGGCCATAAACCTGTTCAAGGATTGAACGCAGCCTGCTTTCCAGCTCAGTTTCAAACTGGCGTTTAAGCTGGTGCTGTTCTTCCACTGTCGTGGTAACCGCATCATCATCTATTGGCGCAAAAGCATCATGTAAAACTGCTCCACCCTCATCTACTACGCTCACATTTTCCGGGTTCAGTCCTTCAACACTTCCCGAGACCAGACTGACAATACCGCGGACCTGATCATCGCTTAACGTAGTCAGGGGACTGAGGCGTAAGAACACTGAAGCGGAGGGATCTTCTCTTTCCCTGATAAATAATCCGTCATCTGTGATAGCCAGGTGAACCCGGGCCTGATCAATTGCATCAAGGCTGGCAATGGTGCGGCGCAATTCTTCTTCCAAAGCAATTTGCCACTGGGCCTGCCGTTCAAAGTCACTGGCCACCATGGCCCCTTCTTCAAACAGTTCAAACCCGATGCCCTGGGCATGCAAGTCGGGAGACATGTTAATGCGCAGGCGATCGCGTTGTTCCGGGGGAACCAGGATAGTGGTCCCATCATCTTCGAGTTCATACGGAATATTATCTTCATCGAGGGCTGCAGCTATTTCCCTGGCATCGGCGGGATTAAGCCGGTGATATAAAACTTCTTTTTGATCAGATAAAGAGCTGGTTATCGATAAAATCAAAATAGCGGCAAAAGCCAGCGCGCCTACAACAATTACACCTATACGCGCAGGGGGCTGCAGGTTACTCCAAAACCGTTTCAGGTAACTTTTTTCTTCCTGCTCTGCCGGGTCCGGCATGTAGCCGTCCTCTGCCCGGTAGTTGTTCTCAGCTGATTGCATATCATTTTCTTCAGCCATGTTAGCACCTCATATAATGCGAATACTGTTGATCAGATCTGCATCCGTGAGATCTCCTGGTACGCATCCAGGACTTTGTTAACTACCTGGCCAGTTAACTGGAGGCTCAACCGGGCCTCCTCCGTTTTAATCATAACCTGGTGAATATTATCCAGATCACCGGTAAGCAAGTCTTCAGTAGCCTGGTCGGCTTGGACCTGTAGCTGGTTAACTTCTCCCAGCGCTCCAAAAAGGGTATCAGCAAAGCTGAGAGCTTTTTTATCATCTTTCTCTTCTGTAGACGGGGTGGCAATATTACGATCGATAAAATCAACCCTGTTGATTCCACCTGTATTCTCGATCATCTATTATTTCCTCCTATCGACCGATTTCAAGAGCCTTGGCATAAATACTTTTTGCGGTATTTACCGCTGTTGAATTTGCTTCATATGAGCGTTGAGCAGTGATCATATCGGTCATTTCTTTAGCCAGTTCGATATTGGGATATTCTACATAACCGTCTTCCCGGACATCAGGGTGTTCGGGATCATAAACCAGCATTGGTTCTTCATCATCGGCGATCACCTGATCAAGCCTGACACCTCGTCCCTCAACTTCACCCGGTACACGTTCGCTGGGGATAAAGGGTTGGACAATTCTCCTTCTCCCCTGCTGTTCTGCACGGGCCAGGTCCTCGGAAAAAGCTACAGTTCGTCTTCTGTAGGGACCTCCTTCTTCGGTGCGGGTAGTATTCATATTCGCTATATTGCCGGCAATAGTGTCTAATCGAGTTTTTTCAGCGGTGAGGGCTGAACCGGAAATGCGGAAATTAGGAAACATAGCCAAACTTAACGCCTCCCTTCGTTAATTACAAAGCGCCAGTTATCAAAACGGGTATTTAACTGCTGGGTATATGTATTGTAACGAAGCTGGTTGGTAACCAGGTTAAGCATTTCCCTTTCTAAATCGACATTACTTCCATCTATACGGCGAACAGTGGAGGTATCTTTTTTTACCTCAGGCTCTATCTCCTGCTGAGACACCCGGGGAAAATGCCTTTCGTCGGTCCGGGCCAACGGGGAATCAATGTTTTCCCTGGCTTCCCGGAGCTGTTTTTCGAAAGAAACATCGCTGCGTTGAAAACCAGGCGTATTGAGATTGGCCAGGTTGTTGGCGGTTACCTGCTGGCGCAGGTTCGCCGCATCCATGCCTTTCAAAATCCCTGATGCAGTTTCATCGCGAAAAATTTTCACATTTACACCCCCGTTAAGAAAATAAAAAAGAGAGGAAGCCGGTTAAATGGCTGCCTCTCTTTGATAATCAAGGTTTCCCTTATTATGGGAATTCCTTGTTTAATTTCTATCAGAGACTGGCAACCTGGCAATCCGGCACTGGACGGATCCACGGTTTTGCGCCCCCATATCACTATGGGTTAGCCTTTAACAGTCTTTTAGTTTACTAATACCAGTTCTTTCTCAATATTGGACTTACATTATAGCAAAGTGATAACTGTCCGGTCAATAAAAAAACAAAAAAAGTTTAAATTAATTATAAAAAGTTAATAATTAGCCCCCTCCACTTTTCTACATTCGCTGCCGGACTAATAATTCCTTCTTTTTTGTAATATTTCTTTTATGAATTTAACTGTTAGCAAATCCACCGAAGCCTGGTAAGAGGTTTTAGTAGCATTATAGTGGGGCTTTGGGTAGTGACAATGAAACATGCAGCAGCAGTATCTGTAGCTGTAAAAAAGGTTTTTTATAAACTGAAATCACTCAGCATTTTTTCTTAACAAACAATTCTTCTTTATCTGGTTTTAATCCTTTATAGGCTTGCAAAGTTTGTCTGCCCACAGAAAGCTTATTGATTTTTTCCCCGGCATTTTTCACCAACTTCTCTAAGAGCTGCCGGTTTTTTTCCCGGTGCTGTTTGACATCCTTTAATAAGCCGTAAAGGTTTTTTGATTCATCAATAGAAAGATCTTTTGCAGAAGGCATAGAGTCTGTTAGCTCATCAAATAATGCCTGGATTATATCTCCATGTTCTTTTAGCTTTTCATCATCAAAATTGTTAATTGCTGCCGTTTCTTCTTTTAGAGCAACGCTTAAGCGTTCAAGGACATCCACTGAGCGAGTCAAACCTCTTTCGCCAGCCTTATCCTGATTACTTGTTTTTGCCGTCTTGCCATGTTGTGCCCGGTTAATTTTTTTCACCCCGCTTTTAATTCTCCGGCCCTACCACTGTATCAAGCGGTACCCGCATATCGTCGCAGCGATGGGGCACGATAAGCTGCTTGCCGCGTTTCTGGGCCACATTGACCAGGATCGGGGCGGCAAGGTTGGTATAGAGCATAGCTTCATCCACGGTAACGGTAGTAAATATCACCAGGTCGCGATCTCTTTTGAGCATTAAATCGCGGCGGTCGTTTCTCTGCAGGTCCACACTGTAACGGGGGAAAAAGGGCAGGGGATCAACCAGGATCATCCCGATTGAAGGATCATCTGCCGCAACCAGCATGGCAAAAAGCCTGTTACCGGGAATCGGTTCTATTAAAAAGCGGCGGTACAGTTCCAACCCGGGGATGCCTCGGGGGAAAATAAACTCTACCAGCTTGCGTTGGCTTGCATCTACGGCGGTCTGTTCAATTGTCATAATTAAACCTCCTGTTCTAACACACAATTAGCGCATGTAATCTACCAGGGTGGGCTGAAGCATTTTCTGGCTTGTTGAAAGCGCAGCGTGGTAAGCATTCTCCTGCATGGTAAATTCGGTAATCGCATAGGCCAGATCAATATCTTCTATTTCAGAACGAACCTCACGCAGAGAAATATTTTCGCTGAAAAGCGTGTCATACATTGCTTCCACCCGGTTAGAACGGGCTCCCACCTGGGCTAACTGTTCCAAGAAATGATCCACGGATCGGTCCATCTTATCCAGAGCTTCGCCCCCCAAAGCTTCCCGGTCGTTATCCATCAAGGCATTGTAAACTTCAAACACAGCCTCAAACACTTCCTCGTTTTCACCAAAAACTTTTTTGCCGCTTAAGTTCATAATCACCTGCTGATGCGGGCTGATATCCTGGCTGCGTTCTTTGTCGTCACCGTAATAAACCGGAAAGCCTTCAGCGTCGTATGAAAAAGTTAAAGCGGCCTCGTCACCGGTATCTTCGAATTCATCACCGTAGGTAAGGCTTAGCTTGCCATCGTAGCTTTCGCCCAGCTCCGGTGAACGGCTGAAAGTATCGAGGCTTTGCTGGTGCAGATCAATGCTTTTTTCATCCAGGGCACCTTCGGCAAAGAAGTAATTCGTTTCAGTATTATCGCCCCGGTAATCTCCGCTGAGCTTGATTTGATCATAGGTTAAGTTTTCCTCGCGGGCAGGGGTGAAGTTTAGGATTGCTTTGTCACCCACCTGCAAATCCCCGGCATCGGCAGCCTCGAGTTCATCTAATCCTGCCAGATCCAGTTGGATCTCTCCAATTTCAACAGGTTGGGTTGCTTCCCCGTCTTCACCATAAGTAACCTCGAATGTGCCCTCTTTTTTGGCATAGGTTCCATCCAGGGCATACTGGTGAGAGGTATAGGTATACTTGACCTCACCGGTTGCTTCGTCGATAGAGTTTACCTCTAACTCCACCGAAGCGCTGAAGCCGGAAGCGACGGTGACAGTATCGCCGTCTTCGGCATTTTCGAGCTGAGACGTATCTAAAGTAAAGTCACCGCCCAAAAAGGAAGGATCTTCGTTATCATCAGGTTCGAGGGTTCCATTGTCATTATCTATATTTACTGTACCGGTCTCACCGCTGACGCTTTCAACATAATTCCATTGTCCATCTTCCTCGTCATAAGTAAGCTGCAAAGCAAAGTCTCCCTCAAAATCATCATCAGTCGTAACAAAACCATCTTCATCATCTATTGCCAGCTCCGATCCTTCCTGCAGCTCTGTGTCAACCATGATCCCGCTTTCAATTACCCCTGCAGTACTGTCAAAATCTTCATCACCGATAATATTGACGGCGCTGCCCTGCAGGAATTGCTGGTTTATGCTGACAGCGGCAGCTTGATTTTCCTCCATCTCTTCTCTGCTTTGCTCGAGGCGGTAATCACCGTTCTGCAACCCTTCGGCAACCACATCATAAACTTCGTCTTCGTTTACCTCCCCAAAAAGGATCCCGCTGTCTTCACTTACACTAACGTGATAAGTGTTTTCCCTGAGATAGGGGGGATCAAAAGTCTGGTGGCCGCCAAAGGTGTATAAACCGTTCGATTCTTTATTGGCTACCCCGATCAGATGCTCGATAAACTCAATTACTTCCGGGGCCATGGCCCGGCGATCTTCCGCGGTCAGGCTGTCATTGGCCCCGTGAATACACAACTCCCGGATCCGCTGCAGTACGTCCAACCCATTTTGCAGGCCTCCCTCGGTATTCTCCAGCCAGCTCCTGGACTGGTTCATGTTGAGCCTAAATTGCTCGTTTCGATCGATTGAAGCGCTGTAACTCATTACTCTGCCCACGCCGACCGGTTCCTGGGAAGGCCGGGTAAATTTTTTGCCCGTCGACAACTGGTGCCCGTAATCTTCAAGCCTGCTGAGGTTGTTTTGAAGATTACGATTTATGTTGTGAGCAACCATGCTATGAGTTATTCGCATAACCGGACCTCCTAACGTCCCAGCTCGGTAAAGAGCACGGTAAGCATTTCATCTACGTGATTCAAATAACGCGCAGCGGCCTGCCAGGCATGCTGGTACTGGGTCATATTCAACACTTCTTCGTCCATATTGACACCGGCCACCGAGTTATGCATCTCCTGGAATTCCTTCTTGGTACTATTAAATGCTTCGACCATCCGCTCACACTCCTGGGCCTCAACACCAATTGAGGTTACCAGGCCCCGGTAATATTCCACCAGGGTAACTCCATCTAAACGTTCATCGCCCCTTTTATCCCTCAGGCGAGCTATTTCAAGAGAGTTTTCCCCGTTGCCGGGTTCATTAGGTTCACTGGAAGCAGCGATATTTGAAGAATCTTCGATGATCGGTTCCGCGACCTGAAAATTCATGGCCGCCGAAGATCCTTCCTCAACATCTTCGAAAAAGTTGTTTCCGCTCTCCTCCTGGTCCAAACCGTAGCCTTCACTATGCAGTTCATTAACCTCTTCTATAAGGGTCCCCACAACTTTATCAAGCTCGTCCTGGACATGGGGAATATCTTTATTCACTGCATCGCTTAGCGCGACAATGCGACCGGAGGTCAAATTAAGAGGCCGGCCCCGGTGGCTTACTACCTGCAAGCCTTCGCTCTCATCAACAGTTTTTAAATCCAGATGGAGCGCCTGGTCTTCCTGGACTATTAACTGACCACCTGCAAATATATCAACCGTGCCGCTGCCTTTGCGGTGCACCTGGATATCGAGCAGTTCGGATAAATCTTCGATAGCCAGATCCAGTTTGTCAAGCAGTTCGTTGGAATCTTGCTGGAGGGCATCGACAAAACGCAATTTGTCATTCAATTCACCGATCTCATCGGCTAACCGGTTTGCTTCGTTAACCCGCATTTCCAACTCTTCCTGCTTGTCAAGGCGTGTATCTTCAAGGCGCATATAAACATCTTCAACCGTATGAGTAAGGCTGATTGACTTTTCACGCAAACCGGAACGCACGGCAGCTTCTTCGGGGGAAGAACTTAATTCCTGCCAGGCATCAAAAAAATCATTTAAATACTTGTTGATCCCGTATTCATCCGGTTCCATCATAATCGATTCTGTAGTCAGGTAAGTTTCGCGGCGTGTTTCCCAGTAAGCCTCGTGGGAGCCGGTATTAATCATCTGCGAGTGGTAAAATTCACTGTGCATTCTTTCAACCTTTGAGACCCTTACCCCGTTACCGGGTGCCATGTCTGTATCAGCCACTATGGGTGAGGCAACCGATTCCAGGTTAGCCCTCTGCCGGCTATATCCGGGAGTGTTGGCATTGGCCACGTTTTGGCCACTGACTTCCATTCCTTTGTGCTGTGCCCTTAAAGCTTTGCGGCCAATCTCAAATGAACCAAATATAGTCATTGCCTTATTCTCCTTTGCTTTTAAACCTTATCAACAGCTGCGGTTAAGACTACCGGCAGCCCCCGGCCCCGACCTTTGAAGCCGGCCCTTCTGGTCGTAATGTGCGATTTTAGTATTCAGGACCAAATCCTGGAGTTCTTTCGAAAATCGGATCCGCTCTTCTAACAGAGCGCGATTTACTTCATGCACAGCTTTTGTTTTCTGCAAGATGTCTTTGATTTCATCTAACTTTTCCAGTAAAGCAGGTTGGCTGGTTTTTGCAATCCTGGTTTTGATATATTCCCTGATGCTTCTTTCCCCGGGAACCAGGCTTTTGCGCTTGTCCTCGAGGCAGGCAATCTCTTGCTGGAGCAGTTTCCGCTTCTCCTCATCTTCCAAAAGCGCATTATAATCACCTTTCATCAACTGTTTGCGCAGCTTTTCTTCCATATTAAGTAAACTTTTGTATAATTTGGTTCCTTCGGTTAAAACATTATCCAGCTGTACCGCTTTTTCCCGGTATACAGGTACTGCCATGTTAAGCATTCCCTTCAAGTTCTAAATTTTCCCCATGAATTTAAGCATCGCTTCGGCCAATTTTTCGCTGTCCACATGATACTCGCCGCTTTCAATTTTTTCGGCAAGACTTTTCAGCTGGGCCGCTTTCTCAGGGCGGGATTCCTCTTCGAGTCGGTCCATCTCCTCCTGCAAGCCGGTAAGCAGCTTTGATAGTTCTTTGCTGTCTTCCCCTTTCGGCTTGGCCTTTTGAGAATCACCCGATGATTTACCCGGTTGATCTGTAAGTATACGGTTAATCAATTGAAGATAGTTTGAACTTATTCTCATCTTCGATCCCTTCTTTCCATAAGAACTTGGATCCAGCGTAAATTTTCTACCTCTAACCAGATACTAAGTCTTTCATATTCAATAATCGTCAGGTTGGAAAAATATTTAAGGGGTAATTAAGTAAAGGTGTAATTATTTTTCCCAGGGAAGGATTTTTACTTCAAATTCTTCCTGGTCGAGGACAAGGCGGACGCTACTTAAGGGTTTTTCAGTGCGGAATTCGATATTGCCAAATTTTATTTTCACATTTTCATAGATATTGCCCAGATGTACTTTGCTCTTATAAGGAACCTGGATCCGCCCCTGTTCAGAGCTAACCCGCGGCGATCCGGCTTCGCCTATGTAGACATCGCCACCTGCCTCAATGGTTCCTCCTCTAAACAGCCGGGAAACCCTCACTTCATCTTTGCACTTTATTTGAGAATTATATACACCGGGACCGTTAATAATTATATTGCCGGTAGCGGTAAGCTCGCTGTTCTGGACATAAGGGACGGTAATATCAGCTCGTACTGACTTCTCATCTGAACTATCATTTTTTAATTGCTGGAGTTTATCATGTATTTCCTGCAACACAGGACGCCCTAAAGTTTGACTGTACTGGTAATCGGTAAAATACGGCGCAATATCATTGATTAACTGAGCCAGGCTCCCTGGGATTGACCTTCCGGCAGCTTTTACCGTCTTCATAAGGGAATTGGCATACTCAGGGAGTTCTGCAAATTTACTTTGCAAAAGTGAGCGGACTACCGCCGCCTCCATTTTTTCAGTATGTTTGCCTTTCTTTTCCAGGGCCTTGGCAACTTCTTCTGAAGCAGCCAGGGCGCTGGTTACACTATCATTCATTTTATCCAGGGTTTCATATATTTCGGAAACTACCATTTCTACCCAGCCGGCCCGAACTTTGCATTTAATACAGTTTCCTTTAAGAATGATGCTGCCGCCGGCCAACACTTCCGCTCCGGAAGCATTTTTTTCTACTTCCAAATTACCGTCGGCGGAAACCTTCATTCCCTCGTTTATGCCCCCCTGGACTTTTAAATGACCGCGGAAATCAATATTTCCACTTTTAATATCAACGTCGCCTTTGTGGGTGTACAAATCATCGACCCTGAATTTAGGGGTGCGCCCTTTTTTATAGCTAGGGGCTCCGGTACAGGTAGCTATCACCTTTGTTTGATCCTGGCTAAGGGCAGTCCCGTGATCACATTTTATCTCCACCGGGAAAACCGGATCGGGTTGAATATCCTCCCCGGTTACCCTTTTTCCGGCTTCGCCTGGAACAGGAGGGTGTATATTGGCAATAACATCATCCTTGTTAACCTCCTCAATTTCAAACCTTCTGCGGAGATCAACCCGGTTTGCTTCATCATCATAGGAAACAGCCTTTACCGCTCCTTCAAACAGCGGCTCAACCCAGCCGTTTTTTCCCTGTACAACCGGTTTTCCGGAGGCCACAGTTTGCCAGGTTTCACTTTCCTCAAGCAAAACCGGTAATAATGATTCATCGATACCGAAATTAACCCCATTTTCTTTTATCGTTTCAAGGATTTGCTCAGGAGTGAGGTTTTTTAGAGGTTCTTCTTTAGGTTCACCTTCAACTGTGAGGTCGTCCGTGTATGGGTGATCAGGTATAACATAGTAACGCCGAATGCCGGGCAGATACCGGGCATGCGCCTTCATTCCATCGGCGCTGACTTTAACTTCAACCCGGTCCGGTTCGGTTTCTTCAAGAGGCGTGATTTCAACCTTGTCTCCGGGATAAACTTCCTGACTCCCAGTTATCTCCTGGTTATTTACTTTTACAGAAATCCCTTGTCCCGGTCGAATGAGCGCTCCCTTGACACCTTCACCGGAAGTATCGCTAATTTTAACCCGGCCGTTTTCCACGGCAAGCAGGATTTTCTCAGCATTATTGTTGTTTTCTTCATGTTGTCCCATGTGAACAAACCCTCACTTCGGTATTTTTTGGGGTCCTAGAGTAGCACTTTTCCGTGAAATACATAAAATTATCGATGATCAATGCCGTGGGTTTTTTTGCACTAATTTAACTGCCTCAAGGACGACACCCAGAACATCCAGATCCTCCTGCATGGCCAATAGTTCAGCTCTCCCGTAACTTTCACCCTTGCTGGAAACCACGTAGCGAGGTGGAACTTTGTTTAAAGCGATTGCACTAACATCCAGGCGACACTGCGGACAAGTGCAAAATTCATGATATTTCCTCACATCATCAATCGTCTGCGAAACAACTTGTTCCATAAGATTTTTCAGTTCCATAACAGCTTCTCCCCGTTCTATGACTTTGGATGATCAAGATATACCCCGGTTTAATAATTGCTGCGGCAGTTCATCATCCAGGTAAACCCGGTCCACAGCCACATCAAGTTTTTCCAGGAGATCTACTTCAAAGCTATCCAGGGGCATATAATCTTCCCTGTCAGAAATCACCCTGACTTTGGGCCGGTATGGATACCCATGGGTATTGTGTACCACCACACCGACAAAGCCGTTAGTTAAGCCCACTATAGTTCCCACCGGGTAAGCGGGAATGTGGTGGTAAAAAGTTTGCATGATATCAAGATCATATCCTGAACATTCTTGATCCATTATTTCCATCGCTTTGTGAGGCATAAAGCCGGGCCGATAAGGACGATCCGATACCAGGGCATCATAAACATCCGCAACAGCACACACTTTGGGGTATAATTCAATTTTGTCTCCATACAAACCCTGCGGATAACCACTGCCATCAATTCTCTCGTGATGTTTGTAAACAATTGACAGTGTAGGGCCGTTAAACAACTGGCGGCTTTTGATCAGGTCAAAGCCGTAAGCCGGATGCCTTTCAATTTCCAGACGCTCATCTTCACCCAAACGATCAGGTTTGTTTAATATCTTTAAGGGGACGACCACTTTCCCCAGGTCATGGAGAAAAGCACCAAGCCCCATATTCTTCAAGGCAGATTTGCCCATCCCCAGCGATATCCCGGTCATAATAGCCAAAACTGCAACATTAACTGAATGTGAAAATGTGTAATTGTCAGTATACCTGATATCGGATAAGTTAACTGTGAGATTTTTATTACTGAGAAGCTGGCCAACTATATCATCGAGAAGGTTGGACAATTCTTTTTTTACAGAAATAAACTGGGTGTATTTTTTATCGCTCTGGCCTTTTATTCCGGTCAAAGTATCCTTAACCAGGCTTACCGCCTTTTCCCTGGTCTCATCAAGGATCACATCTTCAACCTCAATATCCGGTATCAAGTTGTCATGAACGTAAACTCCACGAATATTAAGCTTCTTAAGCTGTTGAATATATTCCATTTCCAGTTTTACCCCGGCATTGAGAAGAGCTGCTCCCTCACCACTGGAAACTTTTTTAGCTACCGTCATCCCGGGCCGCAAAGCCCAAACGGGTACTAGTCGCATATTTGATCGCACCTAAATTCTGCTAGTGTTGCTGTTATTATTATCGGCATCAAGCTTAAACGGATTAAGTATAAAGCGATATCCTTTACCCCGGTTTAAGTTAACCTTAGTAATTGAAATTGTAAATAAAACAAATATAGTTAAATATTATAGCCGGGTTCAGTCTTTCGATATAATACATAAAAAAAACCCTTTAAAATAAGGGACCGACAAAGAAATGTTCAAAATGCCAATCTGGCAACCAGGCTGCCTTAGCCCATTGTAATTCCTAAGGCCCTTGGTTTTGCGCCCCTGCCTCTCGACAGGTTTGCCTTTGTCGATCGGACACCATAAATTATCCAGTGCTCAAAGTATAATTAAAAATAAATATATTGTCAATTGTTCACCGACATTATTATCGCTTTTAGCTTTCAGAAAAGTTGCCTTCAGAAGAGAAATCTAAGTGCTCTTCGGTAACCCTGAACGGTCCAAAACCTAAAAACCAAAAACCCTTTTTAAACACTTCTCCGGTTATTATGCGGCCGTGTCCGTGACAGCGGTCCAAAAACCATCCTCCATTGTATTGATCACCAACAACAGGCGAATAAGTTCCGTACTTGTGCCTTAATCCTTTCCACCAGCGGCCCTTGTAGATACTGCCGGCAGCCCAGGTTCTCACGCCCCAACCATGAAACTTGCCACCGGCAAATTCTCCTTCATATAAGCCACCCCGGGCAAACCGGCAGCGGCCATAGCCGTGCATTTTACCATTTTTCCAGTTCCCTTCAAATTCTGCTCCGTCAGCCTGCTCCAGGCAGCCCCATCCATGACGTAGGTTGTTATAAAAATACCCTTCGTAGCGATTTCCCGAAGCAGAACAGTAGACTCCCTGGCCGCTGATTCGGTCGTCAAACCATTCCCCCTCGTATTCGGAACCATCAGGCCAGGCTTGTCGGCCTTTACCCTCTCTAGAACCTTTCCTAAATTCGCCCGTGTAATTCGATCCATCCCTAAAAGTTACTCTCCCCTGACCGTGTGGACGACCATGCTTCATATCTCCGGCAAAACGAGATCCATCGTTAAAAAAGAAACTTCCCGAATCATCGGGAACTCCATTTTTAAACATCCCTACATAGCGAGAACCATCCGGATAATTTAACCTGCCCTCACCATGGGGTAAATTCTGTTTGCTTTCACCGATATATTTCGATCCGTCAGAATAATAGCATTCTCCCCACCCGATGTCGTAACCGTACTCAAACTTTCCGTAGAACTGGCTGCCATCGGAAAACAAAACGATTCCTTTGCCATGGGGAAGCCCGTTGAAAATTTTACCCTTGAACCTGGAACCGTCGGGATAATAAAATTTTCCCTTGTCGACAAAACTGCCTTCTTTGAACAAACCTTCATAGCGCGAACCATCAGCAAATGTGTAGATACCATGCCCATGCATCCGGTTCCTTTTCCACTCACCAGCATAAGAACGCCCGTCGGGCCAGACTTGTTCTCCATAGCCATGCCTGAGGTCTTCAAACCAACATCCGGAATAACTTTTGCCATCAGGCCAGGTCATTTTGCCTTCCCCGTGGCGGCAAGATCTCTTCCACTTTCCCGAATACAATTTGCCATCTGGCCAGGAATAGGTGCCGTGGCCCTCATAATGGCCGTTTACAAATTCACCCTCGTATTTTTCCCCGCTGGGCCAATAATAAGTGCCCAGCCCGTGCATTTGGTCTTCACACCATTGCCCTTCATATTTGCGCCAATCAGCAAAAAGGTAGGTGCCCCGCCCATGCATGCGGTCTTCTTTCCACTGTCCTTCATACTTGTCGCCATGCGACCATATAAAAGTACCTTCACCATGAAAATACCCGTTTTTAAATTCACCGGTGTACCGGCTGCCGTCTGGCCAGGTCACAGTTCCTCGGCCGTGCGGTTTGTTATTTAACGTTTCTCCCCGGTATACTCCATCACCGGCTATTTTCATCACTAATCGTCTGCCTTTCCGAGGTTCCTGCAATATTTTTGAGTTGCAATGTTAATTTCTACATATTCTGGTTATTCCCTTCTTAGAACCACTTCTTTACCCTGGTTAATCTATCTTTTTTGCCGAACCACACCAAAAACTAACATACAGATCATACAAACAATTAGCAATTGCTAACACAATGTGTTCGCTTCATGTTAGCATTTTTGGAATAAGCACCCTGCGCTTTTTAACCGGTAGAGGCATCATTCAGATCTTGTTTGTCTTTTTTGCGCCAGGATAGATGAACCATCAAAATTCCCAGTTCATATAAAATCATTAGGGGAATAGCCATTAATACCTGGGAAAATATATCCGGAGGGGTTAAAACAGAAGCAAATAAAATAATTATCAATAGGGCAAATTTACGGTTGCGTTTTAAGAAGTCAGTGGTGAGCAATCCTATGCTCCCTAGAAACCAAAACAATACCGGCATTTGAAAAACCAGGCCAAATGAGAAAATAAAGGCTGTAGTAAAAGAAACATACCGGGCAATACTAAAACTGGGCATTAAGTCTGCCCCTGAAAAACCAATAAAGAAGTTTAAAGCAAAGGGTAAAACCACAAAATAAGCAAAAGACAAACCCAATCCAAAAAGGATGTACATTATCAAGGTTAACAACACAGCCGATTTCCTTGGTTTCCCGGCTGTAGCTATAGCCAGGGCAACCAGTTGATAAAGAATGATCGGCATAGTTACAGTAGCGCTGGTTATAAAAGCCAAACGGATATTGGCCATCAGGGCTTCTGAAGGGGTAAGGAAGATCAACTGCAGATCAATCTCTTCAGGATCAAGGCCGGCATAGGCCATATCAGCAGGCATTAATAAAATCCTGCGGATTTCATCGCTAAAAGTAAAACCGACTATTGCAAAAACAAAAACTGTAACCGCAATGATGATTAACCGTTTGCGCAGCTCTTGGAATAAACGCAGTAACTTTTCTCTATCCATAATCCCTTTTTTGGCTCTTTCCCTTCACTATTTAATCTATGAAGACCTCGTCTTCCTCATAATCGACATCTGCCTCAAGAAAACTAAGGTACTGACTGGCGGCCTGGTACAACCTGCTACCTTCGCTTTCTTCATCTAAAATATCTTTTAATATAACTTCGGCTGTCCCGGGATCTTCCAGGAATTCTCCTAAGAGGACAGCATAAATATAACGCTGTTCATTATCCGCCGCCCCTTCGGACACTCTTTTTTCAAGATAATCCTTAAGCCAGTTGACTTCTTCCTGGACTTTTTCTTCTTCCCCTGCGGCAGAAAGGGTCTCCACCAGGGAAAGATGGATCATGGGATCCGGATTTTCACGCAGAATATCCAGCAAAACAGCAATTTCCCGATCAACTAACTCTTCTTCTTTTTGCGTTTCCAGGTAGAGGTTAATCAATTCATAGCGGTGTTCAGGCTCATCCGGCTCTTTTTCAGTCAGCGTTTCGTAAATCGAGACCATTCTTTCCTTGTACTCCTGAACCGATTCCTGATCTTCAAAGTAAACCTGTTTTATAAAGACTAAAAACTGGTAATTCTCGGCCAACTCGCGCAGCACCACCGCGGTAGGTTCATGTTCCTCCAGGTAATTCTCCAACCTTTCAACTTCGCTTTCATAATGTGCAAGATAATCTTCCGGTTCAGGATCCGCCTGCTGATCCGGCAAAACGGCACCTTCTTGGCCCAAACCCTGGCCTAGATATGCCCCCACGGCGGAAACAAGCATCCCAAAAGCAAGAATACCGGCAACGATGGCCGCCCACCTTTTTTGTTTTAATGTTTTCGGAGCTTCTTTTTTTGCCAAAGCATACCCCTCCGTACCAATATTGAGAGCTACGGCATATTTTCATTGCCGCGGTATTAATATGATACCCTTACTGATTTTCCAGTTTCACCAGTAAGCGCCCGCAGTTTTCACAATACACCATTGCGCTCGGATTGTAAAGGTGACCGCGCTGGGCTGATGAAATGAAAACCCGACAACCGCCACAAATATCATGATCAACCCTGGCCATGGCCTTCCCCTGATATTTTTCCGCCAGCACAGCATACTTATCAAGATACTTTCGATCTATTTTCGCTTCCTGCTGTTCACGTTCATCTTGCAATCTTGAAAGTTCCCGCTTTAATGATTGCAAGTCCGCTGCAAGCTGGTTTTCTTTATCTTTTAAAACCTGCCTGCTATTATTTAATTCTTCTTCTGCTTCCTGTAACTTCTGTTCCTGTTCCTCAATCGACTCCATTAGAGCCAAGATGTCCTCTTCCACTTTTTTCTTATCTTCAGCCAACAGGTCCAACTTACGCTGCATTTGCTCCAGTTCTTTAACATTTTTTACTTTGCCACCATACATACTGTCATTCAATTCTTTGCTGTCATCGGTTAATTTTTGTTCCTCCAGCTCCAGCTGTCTTAATTTTTTTCGATCTTCTTGCAATCTCTCTTCAATTGCAGCATATTTCTGCTCCATGCTTTCCATATGCTCTTTTGCTTCTTCAACCCCGCTCATTTGAGGAGCCTCTTCAATTTTTTGTTCAAGATCTCTAATCGACAAATCCAGTTCCTGCAGTTCCCATAATAATTTCAACTGCACATTTAAACACCCCTCTCCTAATTTGATTATTACCGTAGTTAAAAATACAAGTTCAATTTAAACAGGTAATAAATATACCCTTTTAATAATCATCCAGTATAGGGGGCCTAAAGATTAAGCGATTAATACCGGAAGGCAATAAAATAGGGTAGGTTTTAACCTACCCTAACGAACTAGCTGCTCCAATTTTCTGCGGCCGAAGCCGGCAGAAATACTTCGGTATTATAACCGTCTTCTTTCAAGCGTTTCTCCAGGTATTGCTGGAGGTAAGAAACCCCTGGCCACTCGGTAGCATCATGCCCGGCATCCACAAGGGCTAATCCCAGGGCCTGGGCATGTTTCAGGTCATGGTGACGGAAATCTCCCGAGATTAAAACCTCCGCTCCATGACCGGCAGCATTCGCAATAATAGATCCACCACTACCCCCGCAGAGAGCTATCCTGGTAACTTCCCTGGTTTGGGGTGTCCAGTAGCGCAAGGTTGCCGGTTTTAAATTTTTGCGGCAGTTTTCAACCAGTTTTTCCAGGGGTAACGGTTCTTCAAGTTCAATGTTCAAGCCTAATCCGATGCTTTTACCTTCCAGGGCAAGCGGGTACAAGTCGTAAGCCACTTCTTCATAAGGATGCGCTTCGATTAAAGATTTAATTACTTTTGAACGGAAAGTAGCCGGTAATATTGTTTCCATACGCAATTCGTTAACCTTCTCCAGTTTTCCCTGATCGCCAATAAACGGACTGGTTCCTTCACCGGGCATAAATGTGCCTGTTCCAGGTGCCTGGAAAGTGCAATGGCTATACTCGCCCATTTGGGCAGCGCCGGCTTCGGCCAGGGCATCGCGAACCCTGTCTTCGTAACCGTCTGGAACAAAAACTACCAGCTTCAGCATTTGCTCACTCCCGGTCACCTCTAAAACGGAGGTATGCTTTAAGGGAAATCCCAGGCATTGTGCAAGGCGATAGCTCACCCCATATGGTGATATATCATAGTTGGTGTGTGCACTGAAAATATGGAGCCCCTTCCTTACAGCAGCAGCCACCAGGGAGCCTGCCGGGGAACTTTCATCAATTCCGGAAAGTTTGTTATAGAATAGAGGGTGATGGGTTACCAGCATATCAGTGCCAGTATTAGAAGCTTCATCAATTGTTTCCCAGTCGGGATCTAAAGCAACCATAATTTTTTTTATTTCTGCTTCGGGATGTCCCAACTGTAAACCTACCGGATCACCGGACAAAGCTATCGAAGAAGGAGCCAGTGCTTCCATGTAGTCGATAATATTTTCTACTCTTGCCTGCATTATTGCTCACCTCCACCAAAATTGCTGATTCTATTCTATAACAAATTCCCGGCTTTAAAAACTGTCAGCTTTTTATAGTCTCATTTATTTCCACGAGACACCTGGCAAATCGAATCTTTATTTTCGGTTGAGACATAACTCTTTTGATCAATAACACTCGGATCGGACAATTTCCCAAAACTTTTCGGCCACCTGCCGGCAAACCGGACCGGGAGCAGGTTCTTTCAAAGCTCTGCCATCAATAGTTCCTACCGGTAATATTTCCATTCCGGTGGAAGCTGTCCAAACCTCGCTTGCTTCAGCTAAATCGTTAACCTTAAAAGGTTCCTCCAAAACAGATATTTGCAGATCTTCAAGAATATCGAGTGCTATCCGCCTGGTGATGCCGGGTAAAACATACCTGGTTTCCGGGTGAGTTTTAACAGTTCCTTCGATAACCGCAAAAATATTAGTCCTGGTTCCCTCAGTAACAGTTCCGTCCGGGCGATACAAGATAGCCTCACCGGCATCCATTTCATGAGCTTTTTGCAATGCCAGCACATTTGGTAACAGGTTGACCGTTTTAATATAGCAATTTAACCACCTCTCATCGGGGAGGGTGATACAATCCACCGGTTCAGCCAGCTCATCTGGAGGCCCAGACTCAAAACCTCGCACGTACATCACCACTGTAGGTGAAACATTACCGGGAAAAAGATGACCACGCGGTGCGCATCCCCTGGTAACTTGCAGGTAAAGATATCCATGGTCGCATTCACTTTGTTCTACCAGGTCACAGCTGTACCTGACCAGGTCCGGGTACGGATAGGGGATATTAATACTTATCGCACTGGCGCTGCGCTGCAGCCTTTCCAGGTGGGCTCCCAGGTAAAAAGGTTTGCCGTTATAAACTTTTATTACCTCATAAACTCCGTCACCAAAAAGAAAACCCCTGTCCTCCAACGGGATCTTTGCTTCTTCCAGATTGCAAACATTCCCATCAATCCAGGCAAGATTTTTCAATTCCATCAACTCCGATCTTTTTTAATTTAATTATTTTTGCTAGAACCCGTGCTACATTTTAGACTAGTGCCGACTCGTCGCGGATAATGGTGGCGACTTAAAACCACTTACCGGATTCTGTTTAACGCCTTTTTACGGTGTCCCCTTCGGCGAATTACCAGGATAACCGCTACTATTACTATAAAAAGGATAGCCAGGGCTAAGACCAGCCAGGCTATGTAAGGGAAGGTCCACACCCGGTTTATCCTGCCTGCAGTGGAAGCATAGTACGATTCAGCCTCGGGCAAACCGGCTGTGCCCTCCGGTTGACCTGCCGCATACTCTACGACTGCCTGCCACACCTTTAACTCTCTGCCGTTCACATAAAGAATTTGCTCTTTGATTTCTTCTTCGCCAATAGGGTTACCCTCGCGATCTTTTAACGTAACATCAAGCTGGGGTACAAGCTCGTTTACCATGGGTAAAAAAGAAACCACATATGAATCTGTAATCAGGCAGTACAGCTCTTGATCCCCTTCTTTAATCGCAGTATATTCCCGATCATCAAAACCCTGACGTCCCTCGCCCGTGTAGCGTTCTGCGCTGACCACCGCACCGGTCGTTGGAATGGGAAGATCTATAAAGGGGATATTAAATAAGATTGCATTCTGAGGATTATACTCATACCGCAAGCCAGAAAACTGGAGAAAATAAGTATTACCCATCACTTCTTCGATCAAGGCGGCTACTTCCAAAAGCTGTAGTATTTCATCACCGGTCAGGTAAACAGCGGTTAGGGGATAGCCGGCTTCATTATCAGCCCCAATGCCCAGACCGACAAGCTCGGTTAAATCATAAAACGATACCTGCCCCATTGAGTGGGGCATAGACCCCGGAACAACACTTCCTCTTATTGCCCCGTTAGCCTGGATGGCAAAATCGGGATTATGTTCGGTTTTATCCCCGGCAACCAGGCGCATCGCATCGGTTACAAAGTTACCAAAAGGCGACTCCTGCAAGGGTGGATAATCAGGAATTTTAAAATCTGAGAACATTACCGGGTCAAGGATGTGTCTAAACTCACCATCCGTTCTTTCATAAACCAGCTCGTTCAGCCTTTCCTTATATACTGCCACAGCTGCATCTATTTCCGGATCCTTTTTATAAGAGCTATCCAGCCTGTGTAAGAAGGAAGCTTCACTTTCCAGGTTGCGAATACGCACTTCCCCGCGCGCAGAATTATAGGCCAGCTCGAGTTGACCGAGATATTCCAAATGTGCACCGGCCTGGACTATTATTGTATCATTTTCTACCAGCGGTTCCTGAAGGGCGGTATGGCAGTGTCCACCAACAATAACATCGATACCGGAAACATCCCTCGCCAATGCCAGGTCTTCATCGACACCTGAATGAGTAAGGGCGACAATCACTTGTGCACCCTGCCCTTCCAGTTCTGCCACCATTCGCTCGGCTGCTTCATGCTGGTCAGTGAATTCCACCGGAGCATGATCATAAGTAACATCGGCAGCATCTTTACCCATTAAGCCAAATATCCCAACTTTAAGGCCGTTTTTAAGGGTAATTAGATGATTATCCAGGTAAAGGTTTTGGGCTTGCAACAAGTGATCGTTAGGAACCCTGAAATTAGATCCAAGCACTGCAGTATGTTCATGGGCTTGCGGGTAACCGGCTTTAAGCAAATAATCGGCCAGATTAGCTGCACCGTAATCAAACTCATGATTCCCGATAACCACCGCATCGTAGCCGATTTCTTGTTTAACGCTCAATTCCGGGGCATAGCTTTCCGGTACCAACCAGCTGAAAGCAGTGCCGCCGATAAAATCTCCACCTGAAAATAACAAAACCGGTTCCCCGGTTTTCTTTTTTTCTTCCCTAATTTCTGCAACCGCATCGGCCAGGCGGGCGTATCCACCAATGGTAGGATTCTCCCGTTCGGGATGGTAATCAATGGCAGACGAGTGCGGAATCATTGCCCCGTGTGCATCATTTGTATGTAATATAGTAAAGTCAATTTCATCATCCTCGGCAGCATTCAGGGTGGGAGGAGCATAACTTGAGAACCAGGCTAAAACAATAATCAGCATGAACGCTAAAACGGTTAATACCGGAAATTTTTTTTTATTACCGGAAACATTAGCCATATAACCACCTCGAACCGGCTTTTTTAGCTTTAGGGTAACAGAATTAAGCCCTTATGAATTCCCTGTGTATTCAAGCCTGTGAACATTCTACCACAGCAATGAGATTAAGAGAATATTTTGTGGAAGAACTATTCAATCAAAATACAAGCCAGAGACGATACTTCCAACATCTTTCTCTTCGGCCTTCGTCTGCGCTTATGCACGCTCGAACCACACCCCTCTTTGGCGCTCAAGTCAACCTATCTACAAACTATGCCTCAATGACCGTTACAACCGCTTACCTGCATGTGTAATAAAATGAGACCATCCCCTTTGTCACAGAATAAAGGCCTCATTTTCAAGCATTATGTAAATAGATTTTTATTTGGTGGTTTCAATATTTGATTTAGTCAAATATTATTTTGCCTGTTCCGTTGCTTTATATTAGATGTTGCGGCCTCTCAAACAAAGCATGGGCTTACCCGAACATAATTACTTCGTTTCCTTATCTACGATACAACCACTAATATAAAGCACAGAGGAGTCGAAAGTAACCTGCTTTTGCTTGATCTCGTCGCAATAAGCTGGTTCATCAGGCAGTAAATCATACTGATGCGACAGTTCTCTTCTTGGCTGCCTGAATACCAGGCGACCATGGGAAGTGCATCCTGCCATAAGGTTATCGAGCAAAAGTTTTTTAGGTTCAGCCTGCAGGGCAACCAGGGCAACATCAAATTCAACCGGTAGTGGTTTGCTGCCATCTGCGCAGGCAACTTCAACCTGCCCTTCCATTCCAAGTGAGGAAATACACCTGCGTGCGCTATGGACAGCATCCTCGTCGCAATCTATAGCCAAAACCCGGGCTCCAGTAAGCCTGGCTACCTGGATAGCAGAAAAAGGAATACCTCCACAGCCGACATTTACAACCAGGTCGCCTGCAGTAATTCCGGCCAGGGAAATTTCGTTACGGATTACTTCATTATATATACGTGAATAAAGGGCAACCAGCAGAGAACTGGTCGCTGCTTTTTTCTCCATCGCTGCAACAATTGACGGGATGATACTCATTTTTTTTCTCCTTTCTATCTGAAGGTTCATCAATTACGCACACTACAACATGCACGGGGAATACCCTGCTGCACCGGTTTTGATATCTTTTGAACTACCAGGCTTTCCGTGCCCAGTAAAGAAGTGCATTTGTTTGCCACATATTCACCCGGCCAGTTTAAACCGTTTGTTGAACAGCGGTTCTTGCCCACCCACGGTGGAAGATTGCGATAAACCAGCACCCCGCTATCTTTAAGCAAGAAATAAGCGTTCTGTAAAACCTTTTCTTTGGGAGAAATGTTTAACGAAACCCATATCGCGTCATAGCTTTTTCCCTTTAAATTAACCCCATTGCCATAAAGCGTATTAATTTTATCATCATAACTCATTTTTTTGATTAGGTTTTCCGCTTCCACAACCGCTTTCTCGTTGCAATCCAGGGCTTCGACTTTAAAACCTTTATCTGCCAGGTAGAAAGCTGTATAAGGATAAGCACCGCTTCCGATGTGCAAAACAGTGCTTCCCGGTTTTAACTCGGCCAGGTAAAATTCCTTTTCCAACATTTTTTTATAAAATATTTTATGATATAAGAAAGCAACAAATGCTGAACGGGCGGCAATGCTTTCCATTTTCTGTGACAAACTAAAAAAAGGAGAATCTTTTTTGGCGTTCCTTCCAGAATTTTGACCAAGGGTAGTACCATGATAAAAATCAGTTACATTTGTTCTTTTTAATTGCGTATAGTGGTTATGATTTAAAGCAAGGTATCCTGCACTTATAGATGATAACAAGAGAGGAAACCAGAAGGTGATTAAACGGGTTAGAAGCGCTACCGTTAAGCCTTCTGCAGGGGGCAGTCCACTTACAGTAAACATCAATGCCATAGTTCCTTCAAAAGAACCCAACCCGCCCGGCAAAAGCGGAACCATGCTTACCAGGTAAGCGGTAAAGGTAGCTATAGTAACGGTAACCAGTCCGGCCTCTAAACCGATCATCCGGGCTACCAGGTAAACCTTCAGTGGATACAGTACCCAGATTAACCCAGAAAAAACAACCAGAAGAACGCTTTCTTCAGTGCTCACCAATCCCCGTGAATAAAAAGATGCACGTTGAACGAAGTTACTCAGTGATAGAGCTTTCTTTTTAAAGAAAGCTTTAAGCCTTTTACCAGATGCAAGGTCACGATATTCATAGCCGGCTTCCGCAGTTTCCCCGGGTTGACCGGTGCCTTTATTTTCCTCTCGCTGCACGCCTGACTTATCCTTTCCACTTTTCAAATGGAACCAGGCAATCAATAAAAAGAATAACAGGAAAACCAGAAAAACCGGCAATATTATCCGGGGCAATTCATATATAAAAAAAGCAGTACCCAGGGCCACAGAAATTAAACCCAGGAACGGAAGCAGTGAAAAATACTTGAGAGCGAGCATAATACCGGCTAACTGTTGGTATGGTAGAGCAGTGTGTTTATGAAGTAAAAAAATTTTAGCTGATTCCCCGCCGACCTTCACTGAAGGAGTAACACTTTCCACGTAATTCCCGGCCAGGTTAATCGCTAATGATCTGCCCAAAGTAATGTTTCCACTGCTCTTGTTAATCAAAAATTGCCACTGGTATGCAGTTATACTTAAGGTGCCGACCTGTAGCCCGGTAAGCAGCAACATTGTGCTCCATTCTGCTTCTCCCAAAACTAGAGTTATTTCATCTAAACCAAAATAGAAAACTGCCAGGGTTATGATACCTATCCAAATTAACCATGGCAAAACATTTTTAAACATAACAGCATCACACTCACAATCCGGGCATAACCTCTTAACAATCATCAAAGCAAAGTGAAATCCACTACTTAGTACTACCTAACATTTGGGTTATAAATATAACTAACACTTTTTAGACTATCATTGTTAGTTATATCGTTTCACTCTTCAATTGTTAATTGAGCCTAACATATATAGCTAATAATTGCAACCCTCTTCCAAAAAAAATGTACTCTTTAATTCAACGGTATGGTCAATTGTTTCTGAGATTAAAATTGATTACCTTTTCTCGTCCATTAAAATACCGAAAAGACTTTGCATTCGGTTGGCAACTTCGAGGGCTTTTTCGGTAGGAATTTCCCGGATTTTTTTATTGTTTTCGATATCATAAACTTCAATGTGCCACAGTTTTGATTCTTTATGCACACTGAATCGTAGTGGTTGCCCTTCATTTTTAGCATCCCTGTTAAGCCTGTCAATGGTTTCGCGAACTTTTTGTTCGTAAGCATTACCAGAAAGCGTTTTATCGCGTTCTTGACCGGAACGGCCCTCCCTGGTAACCCGGGTTTCCGCAGCAGATTTTTCCGCTGGTTGAACCTCTTTTAAGGCCTGTTGTTCCTTGATTTTATTTAACAACAAGGGATCTATACCATCTATTTTCATAGCCCTGCATCTCCCCTTTAAGTCCTCGTTAAAACATAACCGAGTAGAAAAGGAGCTTTTAATCAATCATCCTGCTGTTTTTTTGGTTCTTCCTGAGACTGTCCTTGAGTAAGGATTCCGTCTATCTCCCCGGTATATTTTGCCGCGGCCTCAATAGCCCTAAGGTTTTCCATGCGAACTTCTTCAAATGTTTCTTTACGAAGGATTTTTATATCTTTCGGTGCCCTGATCCCGATACGCACTGAATTGCCATCAATAGAGGCAACCATTACCTCGATATCTTCACCAATCATGATACTTTGTTGGGCTTTTCTTGTAAGTACAAGCATACTTGCGGCGCCATCCTTTCCCGGCCCGTTATTTCTTTACGTTTGTGTATTATTTCGCAATATGGCTTCTATTTCCTGCTAATATAATATTAAAATTTGCGTTCAAAAGCAAATCGGGGGGGAAAACCATATTACAACCGGTGATGTTTTAGTAGTACAAACTAAAATCTTGAGAAAAAATAAACGAACAGTGGAAACTGCTCCCATATTTTTGCGGCTTTATTTGGGTAGGTTTTTAGATAAAAGGGGAGCTTTCGTCAGAAATTGATAAAAGGGATTCTTGGTGCAGAACAACAGTAATAATCCACCGATTAAGAAAGAAAGCCCCGTGTAAAAGAGGTTGTAATTTCCGCCCGTACGGGGAACCGGTGCTCCTTCTTCTTCCAATAAATAGGTGTCATCTTCTACCTCTTTTTTTTCCGCTTTTTCTTTATTTTCTTCGGCAAGTTCCTCGCTTGTCCTTTCTGCAAACTGCTTCGAACCCTCGATATACTCTTTTTCCCCGGGATCGCTTTTTGCGGAAAGATCACGTTTAGCTTCTTCCTTCAATGTGTGGTCTTCGCCCAGCATAAATTCTTTTTCAGGGAGTGTCTCCGGACCGGCTTCCGTTTGATGAGCCCTTTCTTCTCCTAGAGGTGAAAAATCAATCACATATTCCCATACCAAAAAACCACCAACCGACAAAAACAGTGCGGCTGCAAGAATAATTGTACCGTAGACCGGTATTCTCTCAAGTCCGAGATTATAAGTTTTTTGCTTATTGAAGCTCTGCTGCAAGTAGGCTTTGGCCATCCTTGAATCGGTCCAAAGAACATTAAAATCATCAATTAACTCTACCTGGTCAATACCCACCACTGGAGCATATTTCTTAATCAACTCGATTATACTTTCTTTATCCGAGAAAATAAGAAGGTTTTCCTCTTCCAGGGCTTTTAAATGTTTTTGTTTGATCTTTGCTTTCTTCGAAGCTTCTTTCAGAGATAGCCCCATTCCCATTCTCTTATAACGCAATTTATCGCCAAAACTGGCCATATTTTTCACCTCTACCTAAATATTCGGCAGCTTTCTTTTTTTCTTAAGCACGAAGTTTAAAATTAAAGGGTTCCAGGTGCTACTAATATAATAATCTTTTTAGCTTTAATGCTTCTCTAAATTAAAATTAATTCCTGCCGAAATATAATACAGGGGAGATAGACGGATTTGCAGGATAGAAGTACATTTTTGTTGAATATGTATTTACCTTCTTTATCATCGGGGGAATAAATGAACATGAATAAAAATGACCTGGTAAAAAAAACAGCTGAAAAAGCAAACATTACAAATCGTGAAGCAAAAAAAATTGTAGAGGCCACAATTAACTCCATAGGCGAGAGCTTAGCCCGGGGAGAAAGTGTGAGTATAAAAGGATTTGGAACATTTAAGATAAAAGAACGCTCTCTTAAACGAATTCGGCACCTGCACACCAAGGAGATGATCACCGTGCCTTCTGCCAGGGTCCCTGCATTTAAACCCGGTAAAAAAATGAAAGACAATATTAATGAAACAGGAAAAGAAAACGTTGCAGTACTAAATAACCAGAAAGAAAACCAGGATAAAATCCCTGGCTATAAACCAAAACAAAGCGACAACAAGAAAAAACGCCCCAAGGTAATTGCAGTAACCAGTGGCAAAGGAGGCACCGGAAAAACTAATTTTGTGATCAATACCGCCATTGCTCTTTCTCAGCGAGGTCAAAAAGTATACTTGTTAGATGCTGACCTGGGCACCGCCAATGTCGATGTTTTGTTGGGCCTACAGTCTAAATATACTATAAACACCCTGGTTGAGGACAGGGAAATGAATTTGAGGGATATTATAGTTGAAGGACCGGAAGGGGTTCAAGTTATTCCTGGTGGATCGGGCCTACAATCTCTGACTGAGCTTCCCGAGGATGAACTCGGCAGGATAGTAAGCATGCTAAAACCCCTTGAAGAAGACGCCGATATCATCATGATTGACACCGGGTCGGGGATATCCAGGAATGTAGTTGAATTTGCCATGGCAGCAGATGAAATTGTAGTAGTTATTACTCCTGAACCGCACTCGATTTCTGATGCCTACGCTATAATTAAAGTGCTTACTAAAAATGAGTTTCAGCCTCCTATAAAGCTTGTCTTTAACCTGGTTGAGAATCTTACTGAGGCTAAAAAAGTATCTACAAGACTTACTGATGTAACCGACCGCTTCCTCGATTTAACCCCCCAGACAATCGGACACATTGTCAAAGATGATAATGTCGTAAAATCGGTCAAGCAATTTAGGCCTTTTGTGCTCTACAACCCCCTCACACCTGCATCCCGGTGCGTAGTATCAATAGCCGAAAAACTGCTGCCTTTAACTGCAGAAAGAGAAGAAAGCACTGCTGAAGAAGAAAAGAAAGGCTTCCTGGGTAAACTAAGACATCTTTTTTCTCGAACAAACTCATAAACCAGCAAGGATACTTAGCATTGCATCGCAAAAATTGCTCCAAAGTTAACCATCTAAAATGCAGCACGGTTAAATAGCAATTTATTTTAGCGGGAAAGCGGTTCTTTGATAATTCCCCCGCCCAACACTTCTTCACCTTTATAAAAAACCGCGGATTGACCGGGAGTAACCGCTTTTTGAGCTTCCAGAAATTCTATCCGGGCCAGGTCTTTGACCGGTGGATAAAGTATTGCCGGAACAGCTGGGGCCCGGTAACGGATTTTCACTTCAACCTGGATCGGTCCTACCGGAGCTTCACCGACCACATAATTCAAGTTTTCAGCAACCAGACCTCTGCTGTATGTATCTTTTTCTTCCCCCACCACTATACGGTTGTTTCTGGGATCAATCTTGATAACGTATAGAGGTTCAGAAGCAGTTATACCCAATCCCCTGCGCTGGCCTATAGTATAAAAGGCTATGCCGTGATGACGCCCCAATTTTTCTCCCGTTGTATTAACTATATCCCCAGGTTGGACAACTTCAGGACGCATTCGTTCCATAAAAGAACGGTAATCATTATCGGGAATAAAGCATATTTCCTGGCTTTCTTCTTTACCGGCTACTTTAAGCCCTCCTGCTTCGGCAATTTCCCTGATCTCCTGCTTTGTTTTATCACCGACAGGGAAAAATGCGGAGCTCAGTTCCCTCTGCCCGAGCATATACAACATATAGCTCTGATCTTTGTGATGGTCCCGGCCACGCATCAACTTAAAACAACCGCTTTCCTGATCGTATGGGTTCCGGACATAATGGCCGGTGGCTAAATAATCAATTCCCAGTCCTTTAGCCTTCTGCAGAAGATGGTGAAATTTAACTGTCCGGTTGCATTCGACACAGGGATTCGGGGTTCTTCCTTGCATGTATTCTGAAGTAAAATGGCAGACTATGTCCCTGTAAAATTCGTCTTTCATGTTCAACACATAGTGGGGTATGTCAAGCAAAGCAGCAACTTTTTTCGCATCCAGTACATCTTTATAAGAACAGCAGCTCCCGGCCTCTTCATCGGCGCGCTCTTCAGACATTGGATCGACCCAAATGCGCATGGTTGCGCCAATAACTTTATAACCAGCGTCTTTAAGAAGCAGGGCCGCGACTGAGCTATCCACTCCGCCGCTCATAGCAACCATTACTTTTTTATTGTGGCTATCTACCAATTCACACACTTCCCTTTTATAACACTATCCTGGTATTGCCTATTTAATTATAACATTCATTATAGTTTGTTCAGCTGTGCAGCAATCAAAAAAGTCAACCGTTTCAATAAAAAAGGAATTACAGGACAAAACCAAGAATTAGTATTAAATAAAAGTTTGAGGAGGCTTAAATTGAACAAGGAAATAGCTATTCTAGTTCCAGCTTATAACGAAGGACCGCGTATAAGCCCCGTTCTTGATGTTATTTGTAGTTATGAGGTTTCTAAAAGGGTAGTGGTAATAGATGACGGGTCAACTGATAATACAGCTCAAGCAGCAAAATACTATCCTGTAGAAATCGTGCAGTTTGCGCGCAATCTGGGTAAGGGAGCCGCCCTGCAAGCAGGGATCGAGTATATCGGCAAAACGGATTACTGGCTCTTTGTCGATGCCGATTTAATCAACCTGCACCATCAACACTTAAATGCCCTGCTGGCCCCCCTTCATGAAAACAGTAATTATGACATGACAGTGGGTGTTTTTCACGGAGGCAGAACAATTACCGACCTGGCCCACCGCTTTTTTGATATCCTGAACGGGCAAAGAGGCCTAAAACAAAGCTTTGTAGAAGAACTGCCCGATCTTTCATGGAGCAGATTCGGTGTAGAAATATTTTTAAGTAAATATGCGGCTTACAAGGGACACCCTGTTTCTTATCCACAGTTAAAAGGCCTTACTCATCACATGAAAGAAGCCAAGTACGGGTTTACCCGAGGGGTAATCTACCGACTGCAAATGTACCGCGAGTGCCTAAAATCTTCAGCAACCTGGAAAAAATACTGCTGAGCGGGACTGATAGCAACTGAATAATTTTCCGGCAGCCCGGTAATTATAAGTTTCCCCTGAGACCCAGTTCATCAGCAGCAGTTTGCATACCTTTGATAGTTTCTTCGATCAATTCCCCTGTTTCCATACCTAAAAGGTTGGCCCCTTCTTCGATTATGCCGCGATCCACCCCGGCGGCGAAACCTTTTTGCTTCCATTTCTTCTTTACTGATTTAGCAGTCAAGTCCATTATGCTTTTACTCGGCCGCATTAAAACAGTAGCAACAATCAGACCAGTTAGCTCATCTATCGCATAAAGCACCTTCTCCATTTTTTCAACTGGCTCCACATCGGTGCAAATTTTCCACCCGTGGCTCTGGATCGCCCTGATATATTCCTCAGGGTAACCTTCCTCTTCTAACATTTCCCTTGTTTTATGGCAATGCTCATCGGGATATTTTTCATAATCCAGGTCATGGACCAGGCCGATAACCCGCCATTTTTCCACATCCTCACCAAACTTTTCTGCAAAATGTTTCATTACTGCTTCCACTGCCAGAGCATGGTTGATCAAAGCATCATTTTTGTTGTGTTTCTTTAACAACGCCATCGCTTCTTCACGAGAAGGTTTTTTCGTCTCCATGTTATCCCTCGCTTTTCATTAATATCGCCGCCGGGTAGTAAGTGCAACATCCCGGCTACTAAAAAGGCTTTTGGACTTAGTTCGCTTTATGCCTAAGTTCCAAAAGCCCAAAATGGTGGTGGGCGAAGTAGGTTTCGAACCTACGACCCCCTGCTTGTAAGGCAGGTGCTCTCCCGCTGAGCTATTCGCCCATATCCCTTTACGGTAATTAATTTTAATAGTTTTTTGGCATGAAGTCAAGTTAAAAAGGCTACTTTTTTACCTGTAAATTCCTTGCAACCATTGCAAAACCCTGTGAATATAATCATAAAGGGCATTCAGAAAGTAAGTAACAGCCGGTATTTTTCATTCACTCAATGGCCCCCTTAACCTCTGAAAAGATCCACAAGGCTAACCCAGGCGATAACCCGGCATCCACTTAAAAATATTTTTAGGCAGATGCCCTTTTAAGAGCTATCTGCCTAAAAGTTGGTGGTGACCCCTAGGGGATTCGAACCCCTGTTGCCAGCTTGAAAGGCTGGTGTCCTAACCGATTAGACGAAGGGGCCATAATATGGTGGGCCCACCAGGGCTCGAACCTGGGACCAACCGGTTATGAGCCGGTAGCTCTTCCAGCTGAGCTATGGGCCCGCTTCTTTAAAGCGGCTTTCCCTCTCACCGCTTATAGAGTTTACCACACCCCTCAGATCGTTGTCAAGAACCAGGTGAAAGGTTAGAATAGAAAAAGATTGTTCCAAAACACTGGAGGTAATTTAGATGTATAAACTAATCGACAATATTAATGTTACCCTTACTGCAGAAGATGTTCTCAAAGGTCAAGGTATAGATCCCAAACGGGCTTCTAAACGCCTTTTTGATGACGCAGTCGGGATCATTAACGAAGCACACTCCTTGATTAACCCGGCTGCTTTATATACCCTGGTTGAAGTAACCGGCTTTGAACATCAGAAAATCACTTTCAACGGAGGAGCCTTTGAAGGCCCCCTGGTTGCCAGAGCAATGGCCGGCGCTGAAGCTTTAAATATCGCAATCTGTACAATCGGCCCAGAGCTGGAAAACAGGGTTAACCAGCTAATGGGCGAAAACCCGGTAAAAGCAGTGGCCCTCGACGGTGCCGGAATTGCCGCTGTCCGTAAAGTTTCGCAAACTATCGAAGACCTAATCAGCGAAGAAGCTTGTAAACTGGAATTGAGCCTGGGCATGCGGGCTCAACCAGGCCAGGAAGGATGGCCGATAGAACAGCAACGTCAGGTGTTCTCTCTTCTGCCGGTTGAAAAAATTAACGTCCGCTTGACAGAAAGCTGCCTGATTATCCCCAGAAAATCAGTATCCTTTATAATTCCATGGGGTAAAAATTTAAGCAATAGCATGGTCCCCTGCGATTTTTGTTCCAAAAAAGACCGCTGTCAGTGGCGAAAAGAAAAGCAGGCCGGATAAATCAGTACATAAAATTGGCTCCCCAGGCAGGATTCGAACCTGCAACCTACCGGTTAACAGCCGGTCGCTCTGCCGTTGAGCTACTGAGGAACCTTATCGGCATTATGTATTATACTGAATTGCCGCTCTCCAGTCAAGAGTCAGTTGAAATATTTTTTCTCGTTGATCTGCTTACTCAAGATAATCACGCAGGCGCTTGCTGCGCATGGGATGGCGCAACTTGCGCAAGGCCTTAGCTTCAATCTGACGAATTCTTTCGCGAGTAACACCAAAGTACTGGCCAACTTCCTCAAGTGTTCTCGACCGACCATCATCAAGCCCAAAACGAAGCCGCAACACTTTTTCTTCCCTGGCTGAAAGAGTATCAAGCACATCTTCCAGCTGTTCCTTCAGCAGTTCGAAAGCAGCTGCATCAGCAGGAGCCTGGGCTTCATGGTCTTCGATGAAATCACCAAGGTGACTGTCATCTTCCTCGCCAATCGGTGTTTCTAAGGACACAGGTTCCTGGGCAATTTTCAGGATTTCCCTGACCCGTTCTTCACTGATGTTCATTTCCCGGGCAATTTCTTCAGGTAAAGGTTCCCTTCCCAGGTCCTGGACCAGCTGACGGGAAACCCGGATTAGCTTGTTAATTGTTTCAACCATATGGACAGGAATCCGGATAGTCCTGGCCTGGTCGGCAATAGCCCGGGTGATGGCCTGACGGATCCACCAGGTAGCATAAGTGCTGAATTTATAGCCTTTTCGGTAATCGAACTTTTCTACTGCCTTGATTAGGCCAAGGTTGCCTTCCTGGATTAAATCCAAGAAAAGCATTCCTCGTCCAACATACTTTTTGGCAATGCTCACCACCAAGCGCAGGTTCGCTTCAGCCAAGCGTCGCTTGGCTTCCTCATCTCCCTGTTCAATCCTCTTAGCTAAGTCTATTTCTTCCTCAGAAGTAAGCAGGGGGATCTTACCGATTTCTTTTAAGTACATTCTAACCGGGTCATTAACCGTAACCCCCTCCGGGACGGAAAGAAGCTCACTATCGTCTTCTTTTACTTCATCTTCAGCTTCTTCGTCCTTTGAGGAACCCTGCACATCAGCAGTGGTTTCATCAGTTATATCTACCCCCTGCTGGGCCAGCCTGTCATAGAAGTTATCCAGTGCGTCCACTGAAAGCTCATATGGCTGAAGGGTTTCAATGATTTCTTTATAACTGATTGAACCCTTATTTTTTCCGCGTTCAATCAACTCCTGCTGAGCATCTTCCAGGGAAATTGTTTTTTCCAGGTCTTTAGCCATTAATATCCCCTCCTTCTCCTAAACGGCAAGGGTTGTCATCTTTTATGTTTAACAGGTCCTGGTGTTTTCGCAATAACTCTTCGATTTGATCTTCAGCTCCCTGTAATTCCAACTCTCTCAGTTTCTTTTGCAGCTCTCTCTGCTGTTTTTTGGCCCAACTCTTGTAAAGCTGGTTTAGACAATCCTCAGCCATACGCTTCGCGGTATGGGGTGGTAAATCCTGCAAAGCAGGATCAGTTACCGCTTCTGTAATTAAATTAATTAATTGTGGATCCTCAAATTTATTTAGCAATTTGTCTACTGCTGCAGCATCTTTGCTACCGGTATGTTCCCAAATTGCTTCTACAATATTTTTTACTCGCATATCAGATAAATAATCTAGTTTTAAAACACTTCGACCTTGTTCCGCTATTTCCTTGCTCTGAAGCATTAAAGATATCAAAATTTTTTCTGCAGGTTTAATCCTGATTTTTTGGTTCTGCTCATCTTGTTCTCCAGGCTGTACTGCCCTGTCCTTTTCCTTATACTTATATTTATTGTCCCATCTCTGCCGTTTTCTTAATTCACTGCGTAGCGCTTCTTCATCTATTCCCAATTCTTCAGCAGCTTTTTTCAAGTAGTAGTTCCTTTCAACATGGTTAATCGCAGAAAATAAGATCGACATCAGTTCATCAGTATATTCAACCCTGTCTTTGTCAGAGGAAAGATCATACTTTTTTTTCAATTGATTAAGGCGGTATTCCATCAAGGGAGTAGCATTTTCCACCAGGTGAATAAAAGCATCTGCGCCATTCTCCCTGATATAGTCATCCGGGTCGCTTCCCTCAGGCAGGCCGGCAACCTGCACCATGCAACCGGTAGACTGCAATATTGATAATCCTCGCCAGGTCGCTGCTTCACCGGCAATATCCGAATCGTAAGCTGTTACTATCGTATCAGCCTGGAATCGCAACTGACGAGCCTGGTATTTGGTTAAAGCCGTTCCCAGGGAAGCTACCGCATTTTTTATCCCCGCCTGATAGGCTGTAACAACATCTGTATATCCTTCCATGACAATTGCCTTTTTCCCCCGTCTAATTTCTTCCCTGGCAAGATTTAATCCATACAGAATCGATCCTTTATCAAATACCGGAGTTTCCGGTGAATTAAGATACTTCGGGCCTTCTTTTCCTCCCTCGCTAAGAAGTCTACCCCCAAATCCTGAAACCTTTCCACTAATATCAAAAATAGGGAACATTATCCTGTTCCGAAACCGGTCATAATAACCCTTTTCCCGGCCGGGCGATATAAGCCCAGCTTTGACCAATGATTCCGGATCAATCCCCTTCTTTTTGGCAACATTAAAGAAACCTCTCCAATCTGAAGGAGCATAACCCAACATAAATTGTTCAATGGTATCTTTCTCAATCCCTCTTTTATATAAATATTCAAGCGCTTTTTTGCCGGCTTCAGTATTATTTAAGCAATAGGCATAGAACCTGGCGGCAAAGTCATTGATCCGGTAAATTTTTTCTTTAAAATCCTCTTGTCCGCGATCCTGCCTTTCGGTCTCGGGTATTTTCACCCCGCACCGCCTGGCGAGCACCTTTGCCGCTTCCGGAAAATTCATATTTTCCATCTGCATAACAAAGCTAAAAACATTACCGGAAGCTCCGCATCCAAAGCAATGAAAAAGCTGCTTCTCAGGTGAAACAGTAAAAGAGGGGGTTTTTTCACTATGAAACGGGCAAAGACCAACCATATTCTTGCCTCTTCGGTCAAGTTTTAGGTAGTCCCCCACAAGATCTACCAGGTCGGTGCGCTGCCTGATTTCTTCGATTACATTTTCCGGAATGCCTCTGCTCATGGTTCAACCTCCGCCGCTAATCGATTTAGTATAACAAAACCCCATCCCGGCAGAATGAGACGAGGCAACCCTGTTGGTTCCTGCATTTTATGATTTTTTTCATTCGTACGAGACAATTTACTGCCCTTCATAGTTCCACTATTTTATTATTTTCGTTTTCACTAAATCGTTTTCCTCGTTTGATTGGCACTTTTCATTACAGCAATAAATAATTTCACCTTTTCATTACTATAATATTATGGTTTGTATTGATTCGACGAAATCGAAAGCAATCCCTCCTGTCCAAAGGTGGGAAATTATTCAGCATATAGGAAGCAGGAAAACGGGGGTATGGCTGAGTTTAAAAAAAAGATGAGTGAATTAATTGATGGACAGCCTCATAAAAAAGCCCCGGCAGCTTTCCATCGACCGGGGCTTAAGCATCTTAAGCTTTCAGGGTCCCACCAGGTTAATCGCTGCTCTCATCCTCCGAGGAAGATCCCGCTTCTTTAAGATTTTTGACCGCTTCCTCGATACACTGATCAAACTTGTCAATTTCTTCTCCATCGAGCTTGGTATAACTAACTCGTTCGCGTTCAAGCCCAATAGATTCAAGTAGTTCAGCGGCACGACTCACCCGTTTTTCCGACCACTGGCCGACTTCTTTATACTGGCATTTGAATTTATCACTTTCGCTGCATCCTACCACCACTACGCCGTCTGCACCGTTCTCAATTGCCTGCAGAATGTGCAAAGAATCGACCTTTCCTACGCATGGATAGCGCACTACAGCGGTATTCTTGGGTTCCTTCTGGAGGAATTCCGGCAGAGCAAAAGCTCCGTAAGCACATGTAATTGCCAGCATGGCCGGCTCTCCATTACGCCCGGCAACCAGCTTCTGCACGGCAGGTTCAATTGATTTTGCAGCTTCATCAACATAAGAAGAACGGAACTTAATAGCATATACCGGGCAAACCCCCATACACAGGCCACAAGCCTGGCACTGTTCGTTGCGAATGGTTACCGTGCCTTCTTCGTTTACCACCGGGACATCGTACGGGCAGGTACGCACACAGGTCAGGCAATTGACACATAATTCATCGATGCGTTGAGCTCCGGCAGCACAGGTAAGGCAGCGGCGTGCCTCACAAATTGCGGTTACCGGATCATAGCCGTACTCGGCCTGTTTGAAATGGCGAACCCTTTCTTCGGGTGACATCATCGGAATGGAATTACGTTCCACCCGGTCAATTTCCTCGGCCACTTTTTCATCCAGTTTCTCGAGTTCGGGTGTTTCCTCAAGCGCTTCGCTGTCAAAAGGAATTCCCTGGAGATAGCTGGCAATTGCTTTAGCCGCTACCCTGCCGTTTCCCATTGACTGCACGGCTGTTCCAGGCCCTGTAACCATTTCACCACAGCCAAAAACTCCGGGGCGGCTTGTCTGCATGGTCCGGTGATTAAAAATCACCCTGCCGCGTTCGTCAAGATCCACTTCGCCACGAACCGGTTCCGGATCTCCGCCCTGGCCAATGGCATATATAACAATATCGCCTTCGAGCATGTCCTTGTTTTCCTTGTTGAATTCAGGGTTGAAACGACCCTGCTCATCAAACACACAGGTACACTCAACCAGTTGAAGTCCTTTTATTTTTCCATTTTCCCTGATAATAGAATCAGGGCCCCAGGAGGGATTCATTTCAACGCCTTCTTCATGGGCTTCTTCAATTTCCCAGCTAAAAGCGGGCATTTCTTCATCACATTCAAGGCAGGCCAACTTAACCTTGCCGGCCCCTGCCCGCAGGGCTGAACGTGCAACATCCATGGCCACATTGCCACCGCCGATAACGATTACGGTCGGGTTGCCCTCAAATTTAAACCCTTCCCGTTTAACCTGCTTCAAAAACGGCAGGGCATAAAGGATACCTTCTCCTTCGGTCCCGGGCAGATTAAGACCGCGGCTTACCGGGAGACCCATGGCCAGTAGAATCGACTGGTAACCGTCTTTTTCCAGCTGTTCAATGGTTATATCTTTACCCAGTTCGACGCCATATTCAAACTTAACCCCCTGCTCGGCAATTTCCGTGATATCTTGATCGACAGCTTCATCGGGCAGACGGTAAAGAGGTATATAATGACGCACCGCACCACCGGCTTTTTGCTCATTGTCAAAAACAGTTACATCGGCTCCCATGCGGGCCAGGTCGTAAGCAGCAGTGAGTCCGGCGGGACCTGCTCCGACTACGGCAACTTTACCGCTGATTTGTGAATCATCTTCCGGAGGAGCGGCCTTGGCATTGCCGTATTCTATGGCAAAACGCTTCAAACCACGAATTGAAGGGGGTTTGTCCACATCGTTACGGCGGCACTCGTCTTCACAGTGATGAGCACAGATAGTCCCGCAGACAAAGGGAAGAGGGTTTGTTTCTTTGATTATCGCTAGAGACCGGTCAAAATCACCGGTGGCAATTGCCAGCAAATAATCGCGAACACCCTGGTGCAACGGACAGGCCGATTGACAGGGCGGATGGATATTTTCCAAAGTCAAATCCTGGTTTTCATGCTGAGTCAATTAGATCACTCCTTGTTACTATTTTAACTTTACTAGTATTCGTCATAAATTTATTTTCTCCTGTTTTATCTCCAACTGTAATCGTAAAAATTGCTTTTTCACTTTACCCTATCACTTTCCGCCAGCACTGCCCGTGCCGCCGAAAGGCGGGCAATCGGAATGCGGTAGGGAGAACAGCTCACGTAATCCAGTCCTGCTTTATTGAAAAAGCCGATTGATTCGGGATCCCCTCCGTGTTCTCCGCATATGCCAATTTTTAAGTCGCGCCTGGTATTTCGGCCTTTTTCAATTGCCATTTCCACCAGTGAGCCCACTCCTTCTACATCAATTTCAACAAAGGGGTTGGTCTTTAATATTTTCTGCTGGATGTAGAATGGCAAAAACTTTGCTTCCGCATCATCACGGCTGTAACCAAGCGTAGTCTGGGTCAAATCGTTTGTTCCAAAAGAGAAAAATGAGGCGGAATGGGCTAATTTATCAGCAACCAGGCAGGCTCGGGGCAGCTCGATCATGGTACCGACAAGATAGGGAAGCTCCCTTGTTTTTTCTTCAAATAATTCTTTTATAGTATCTTCTACCAGTTGTTTCATTCGATCCATTTCTTCCCGGTGGCCGACAAGCGGAATCATTATTTCGGGAAGCAAATTATCCGGGGGAAGCCCCTCATCTAAAAGCTCAAAAGCAGCCAGGAAAATCGCCCTTACCTGCATGCGGTATATTTCCGGGTAAACCAGGCCAAGACGACAACCCCGGTGCCCCAGCATCGGGTTGTACTCTGAAAGCATTTGCATCTTTTGCAGCAGATAATCTTTTTCCTTAAGCTTGCCTGGATCATTTCCTTCTCTTTGCAGGCGGTCCACTTCCAACAGCAATTCTTCACGATCCGGCAAAAACTCATGCAAAGGGGGATCCAGAAGGCGAATAGTTACCGGGTAACCGGACATTGCTTTTAAGATCCCTTTAAAGTCTTCTTGCTGCATGGGAAGCAGTTCTTCGAGGGCTGCTTTTCTTTTATCCAGATCCGACGAAAGGATCATTTTCTGGACCACCGGCACTCGATCAGCAGCCATGAACATGTGCTCTGTCCGGCAAAGCCCAATGCCCTGGGCCCCAAGCTCTATAGCCTTGCGAGCATCTTCCGGGTTGTCTGCATTGGCGCGGATTCTTAATCGCCGCACTTGATCAGCCCAGTTTAAAAGTTTGTAAAATTGGTCGGTAAATTGAGGTTCGATCAGGGGAGCCTCTCCCAGGATTACCTGCCCGGTAGTTCCATCGATGGAAAGCACTTCCCCTTCCTTGTACTTATGTTCATCTACGTAAAAGAAGCCTTTATTCAAGTCAATTCTAAGCGCATCACAACCGCACACGCAAGGCTTGCCCATTCCCCGGGCGACAACAGCAGCATGACTGGTCATCCCACCCCGGCTGGTTAATACTCCCCGGGCGGCAATAATCCCGTGAATATCATCAGGAGTGGTTTCAGGGCGCACCAGAAGAACTTGTTCTCCTTCCTGGGCCATCTCCTGGGCTTTGTCCGGGTCAAATATAACTTTTCCCGAAGCAGCTCCCGGGGAAGCCGGCAGCCCGCGGGCAATGTAATTCATTTTAGCTTCTGGATCTATCCGCCAGTGCAGCAATTGTTCCAACTGGGCCGGTTCCACCTGCTCTAAAGCATCTGTTTTGTTGATTAGTCCCTCGTTTACCATGTCAACAGCTATGCGCAAAGCGGCATTAGCAGTTCTTTTACCGCTGCGGGTCTGCAACATGTATAGCTTCTTTCTCTCAATTGTAAATTCGACATCCTGCATATCCCGGTAATGTTGTTCCAAAGAACGACAGGTTTTAATGAGCTGGTCGTAAACCTCGGGCATATCATTTTTCAAGCCTTCGATAGACCGGGGAGTCCGGATGCCCGCCACTACATCTTCACCCTGGGCATTGAGCAGGTACTCGCCATATATTTTAGGCTCTCCGTTGGAAGGATTGCGGGTAAAAGCAACCCCGGTGCCGCTATCTTCACCAAGATTTCCAAAAACCATGGCCTGGACATTAACCGCCGTTCCCAGATCATCTGGAATTTTATTGGCCTGACGGTAAACTACTGCCCGGTCCGTGTTCCATGATTTAAAGACTGCCTCAACTGCCATAAACAATTGCTCTTCAGGGTCGAGGGGAAAATCACGCCCGGTTTCTTTCCGGACTACTTCCAAAAAATCTGCCACCACCTGTTCCAGGGCTTTTTCATCCAGTTCAGCATCGGTAGCCACCTGTTTATTCTGCCTTGCTTCGGTCAGGATATTTTCAAAATTGTAATGGCCAATCTTTAAGACCACATCGCCAAACATTTGGATAAACCGGCGATAGCAATCAAGGGCAAAGTGGCGATCACCGGCTTCTGTGGCCAGCTTTTCGGCAGTTTCATTATTCAGTCCAAGGTTAAGGATTGTATCCATCATTCCGGGCATCGAGACAACAGCACCCGAACGGACCGAAAGCAGCAGCGGTTGTTCGCCCCCAAAACTGCGACCTGTTTTTTCTTCCAAGCTTTTCAGGTGATCAAGTATTTCTGATTTAAGTTCAGGCCATAATTCTTCACCTTTGCTCAAGTAGCGATTGCAAGCTTCAGTAGTTACAGTAAATCCCGGAGGTACCGGCAGGCCGATGCTTGCCATCTCCGCCAGGTTAGCTCCTTTTCCGCCAAGCAAACTCTTCATCGACCTGTCAGCCTGCTCAAATGGATAGACATGTTGCCCGGTCATCAGATTTGTTCTCCTCCTTTGATTACCTGAATAATTCTGTTGGCCACTTCTTCGACTGCCTTGTCAGAAACCTCAAAAACAGTGCAGCCCAGTTTCTTCATGATCCGGCGCGCATAAGTCAGTTCTTCCTCGATTCTTTCCACAGACACATAATCGGCATTTTCATCAAGCCCAAGACTTTTTAAACGTTCAAGCCTGATCTGCTGCAACTGATCAGGATTTATCACCAGCCCAATAATTTTATGAGGTGGAACCCAAAACAGCTCTTCCGGAGGTTCTACTTCGGGAACCAGCGGAAGGTTAGCAGCCATGACACCCTGGTGAGCCAGGTACATGCTTAATGGAGTTTTAGATGTTCTTGAAATACCGACCAAGACCACATCAGCCTTCATCAAACCGCGGGGATCCTTGCCGTCATCATGTTTTACTGCAAACTCAATCGCGGCAACTCGGCGAAAGTAAGCTTCATCGAGCTGTCGCACTCTTCCCGGTTCAAGGTGGGGTTCTTTTTTAGTAACCCTGCTGAAAGCGCCCATTAGCGACCCAAGAATATCAGCTGTTTGAACAGAGTGTTTTTCTGCTTCTTCAGCCATAACCCTGCGCAGTTCGGGAACTACCAGGGTATAGGCAATAATGGCATTATCGTCAGAAGCCTCTTCAAAAACTTTCCTGATCTGAGATTTGTTTTCAACAAAAGGGACCCGGCGCATTTCAATCTGTCCAGAATCAAACTGGCTGGCTACCGCTTTTACCACAAATTCTGCAGTATCGCCGATTGAATCAGAAACTATATAGACAACCGGCTTACCGGTGAAATCTTCCATCAACAAACTCCTCTCCTACGAATGCCGGGCAGCTGCCAGACAGCAGCTTACCCGGCATTATCCAAATCTCCAGATATAAACTAATATACGATATAGTTAGTGCTTGTTCCTGCCGGCAAACAGAAATTTATGGAATCTGCAGTTTAGAAAAATCCGCCAATCGGTTAAACAAGTTTTTAATCGCCTGAAGCATATTCAACCTGTTTTCCCGGATTTGCTCTTCATCAACCATCACCATTACATGATCGAAGAAATTATCAACCGGCTCCTTTAAATACTGCAGTTTTTCCAAGATAATTGCCGGATCACTTTCTCCTGTAATTTCCTCCCTGACCGAGAGATATTTGTTGTAAAGTTCCTTTTCAGCAGATTCAACCAGCAGGGAGGAATCAATATCTCTTCCCGGCGCTTTTCCAGCCAGGTTGGCCACCCGGTTATAAGCAGCAATTACTTCATCAAGCAGTGGCCCCTGGAGGTAATCGTTCAAGGTATCGGCCCGGTTAAAAAGTTCTCCCACGGTCTCGAAAGGCACAGCCAGTACAGCCTCAGTAAGATCCTGGCTGGTCCCTCTTTCTTGGAAAATATAGCGAATTCGCTGGATCATAAATTCCTGCAAGCTCTCCTTAACTTTTTCTCTGCTTTTGGATTCAAGTTCCAATTCGGCAGATATTAGATCAAGAGCATGATCAAGGTAAACCTGCAGGGATATATTCAACTCCAGGCCGAGGAAGATATTAATCGCTCCCAGGGCTTGCCGTCTCAGTCCGTACGGATCCTGAGAGCCCGTGGGTTGGATGCCGACAGCAAAACAGCCGGCCAAAGTATCAATGCGATCAGCTAGAGACACCAGAGCCGCATCTATTTGCGAAGGCAAGTCATCCCCGTAATATCGGGGCAGATAATGTTCGTAGATCCCGGTAGCAACTTCCGGAGCTTCTCCACTGAGCCGGGCATATTCACGACCCATGACACCCTGAAGCTCAGGAAATTCACCGACCATACCGGTTACCAGGTCAGCCTTGCAAAGGTGAGCAATACGCTTAGTTTTTTCAACTCTTTCCGCCGGCAAACCAAGAGTTTCACCAAGCCTCCCGGAAAGTTCAACCAGGCGGATGCGCTTTTGATCCAGTGTGCCCAGGGATTCCAAGAAAACAACGTTTTTCAACTGACTGACGTACTCTTCCAGCGGGACTTTACGATCTTCATCAAAGAAAAACCTTCCGTCGGCAAGGCGGGCCTGCAATACCTTGGCATATCCTTTCTGTATGTTCTGATGAAACTTGTTATTGCTAATCCCTATGAAATGAGGCATTAAGCGGCCACTATCCCTATCCACAATGGGAAAATAACGCTGGTGATTCTGCATCGAAGTAATCGGCACTTCCTGGGGCAAATCAAGATAAGCCCGGTCGAAGGAACCGTCAACAGCCACTGGATACTCAACAAGATAGGTAACCTCTTCCAAGAGATCCTCGTCAATCAAAGCCTCTCCACCTTTTTCCGCTGCTTTTTCCTCAAGCTGCTCACGGATCATTTGCTGTCTTCGATCCTGGTCTAAGATGACAAAACTATTTTCCAGGCAGTGGAAATAATGATCGATATCCTTTATTTCAAAAGGCCCGGGAGCCAGGAAACGGTGGCCAAAAGTTTTATTGCCTGCAACAATCCCGGCAAATTCAAAAGGCAGAACTGCACTGTTATAAAGTGCCAACAACCAGCGAATCGGCCGGGCAAAACGAACCTCTTTGCTTTGCCAGTACATGGGGCGGGGGAAGTTCAGTTTGCGAATCAACTGTGGAAGCAGTTCCGGCAGTATTTTTTTCGCCGCTTGACCGGGAACTTCCTTGCGGGCAATAATATAGCTAGCATTTTTTATGGTTTCTTCTTCTACCTGATCCATGTTGATTCCCTGAGACTGGATAAACCCACTGAGAGCCCTGGTAGGCTGTCCTTCTTCATCGTAAGCCCGATCAACCGGAGGGCCCTTGACTCTTTCCACCAGGTCGGACTGCACAGGTTCCAACCCTTTGACCAAAACAACCAACCTTCTGGGAGTAGCATATGTAGTTATTGCTCCATAGCCCAACCGGTGTTCATCTAAAAGCGATGCCGCTCCGTTTCTTAATTGTTCAAGCGCCCCCGGTAAAAATCTCGAAGGTATTTCTTCGCAACCTATTTCCATTAAGAGATCATTTTGCTTTTTCATTTCACTCCACCTCCAGACATTAAGGGGTAACCGGCTTCTTCTCGCTGTTGAAGGTAACGTTCCGCACAAAGCCGGGCCAGGGTGCGAACACGCCCGATATAAGCAGCTCGCTCGGTAACACTGATCGCTCCCCTGGCATCAAGATTATTGAATGTATGGGAGCATTTCAAAATGTAATCATAAGCCGGGTAAATCAGGTTAAGTTCAAGCAATCGTTTCGCTTCCCTTTCATACAGGTTAAAAAGGTTAAACAGCAGGTCCAGATCAGCGTAATCAAAACTGTAGCTTGTCTGTTCCCATTCCACTCGCTTGTATACTTCACCATAAGTGATATCACCGGTCCAAATTAAATCGAAAACATTATCCCGGTCCTGCAAGTACATAGCAATTCTTTCCAGGCCGTAAGTCAGCTCAACCGGCACTTCTTCTACATCGAATCCTCCTACCTGCTGGAAATAGGTGAACTGGGTTATTTCCATTCCATCGAGCCAAACTTCCCAACCCAGCCCCCAGGCTCCAAGGGTGGGCGCTTCCCAGTTATCTTCGACAAAACGAATGTCATGCTCCAGCGGATCAAGCCCGAGATAAGCAAGGCTGTCCAGGTATTGATCCTGGATGTCGGGCGGGGTAGGTTTAATAATTACCTGGTACTGCAGGTGTTGATAAAGCCGGTTCGGGTTTTCGCCGTAACGGCCATCTGCAGGTCTTCTCGAAGGTTCAACATAACCCACCTTCCATGGTTCCGGTCCCAGTGATTTTAAGAAAGTAGCCGGGTTCATGGTTCCTGCACCTTTCTCTACATCATAAGGTTGCCAGATCAAGCATCCCCGAGATGCCCAGTATTCCTGAAATTTAAACATCACTGTTTGTAAGTCCAAAAACAACTCCTCCTTGTGTTCGGGTTAAATGAATTATTACCACCTTATTTATTACGGTTTAGTTTCGATCAAAAAACCTCCCTCCCTCTGGTTGCCATAACCATAGGGACGGGAGGTATTCCCGCGGTTCCACCCTACTTGGTCCCAAATATAAAAAACCGGGACCCGCTTAATTATACAAAAGCTCAGGAACGCCATTCACCGGAGCTCCCGCCGGGCTTGCACCGCCCCCGACTCGCTGCCTAAATTAAAGGAGAATAATCCGGCTACTTCTTTCCTTCATTGCTTTTCGGGCTATTCAATTGACAAGATAGTAACAAGCACGCCTTTAATTGTCAAGATAGAAGCAGCAAGTATTTCGGCAAAAAACGAAATTTAGAGAAACAATCTGCTGTGGGTTACTCCTCATCGTCAGAGGCAAACCTTTAAACAAAATTGCTTCAAACAAGAGGCTAACCGTTAATATGTTTGCCAATGTTTTCTGCTAATTGCTGAATCATCTGGTCACGTTTTTTATTATTCCATAAAAATATTTCTTCAGCTTTCACTACAGCACCTTTTGATTCACAAATTTCTTTTATTTTGCTCAACGCCTGCGTTCCTCCGGTCCACTTTCCCGGCAGCCGTTTCGTCACAAAACAAGCAGCCTTTTTTCCGCTTAACGAAGGCAGTTTTTCCAGGTAAGTCGCCATGGCCGGGTTCAAAGAAAATGCTTGAACCGAGGAGCCAAAAACAATAAAATCATAAGGAGTAACATCCGGTGCTACAGTAATTGAGAATTTTTCGGGCTCAACAGGTATTTTACCTTCAATTTCTACCCTTTCCACATCAACCTGGTGACCTTTCTTTGCCAGTTCCTCCTGGATAATACCTGCAACATAATTTGAGTTGCCAGTCTGGGAATAAACGATAATGCCGATCTTCACAGCAACCCCTCCAATTTCGTTTTTGCTCAGCTATGCCGCACTCCAGAGCAGCACCTCATCGCAAGCAATGGCGTCGCCTCAGGTGAGCACAGCTTTCATTTCAGACAATTTAATAAAGGACCCTTTTATGGCTTGATCCGCAACAACTTTCCACTATAACGCACTATAATAACTAATAGAACCTTACATATTTTCTAACCTGTTTTGCCTGGCCTTCAATATTGCTTCGACTTTTTCCAGAGAATTGTTTACGATCAATTCCTCCGGCAGCGCTGCTTCCACTAATACTTCAACAGCTTTTTCTTTTCTGCCAACATCAAAAGCAAAATGGGCATCGCTGTTAACAGCGATCATTACTCCGTGTTGTGCAGCCAGGGAGGCAAACCGCAGGCAGGGGTCATAACTGCCGTAGCGGACCTGAAATGAACTGTTATTGATTTCTAAAATCTTACCATATTCCCTGGCCTGGAGCACTACCTCTTCCGCATCAAGTGGAAAATCAGGGTTCCCGGGGTGAACGATACCATCGATATAAGGATTTTTTATCGCCTTAAGTACCGCTTTGGTATAACTCTCCTCTCCCGAACCGTCGAAACACAGAGCATGGAGCCCGGCCCAGGCCACATCGAGCATAGACAGGTAACGGTTAGGCAAATCCACTTCTCCCGCTTCATTCAAAATGTTTAGCTCCACACCTCGAATTAGCCTGACTCCATTGATATCTACAGGTAAAACCCTGAGATTGCCGAAATAATAACGGTGAGGTCCGCCCGGCATAGCCGGACCATGATCAGTAACAGCAAGAGCTTTCAAATTTTTATTAGCAGCTTCTTGCGCTAATTCTGTTATAGTACTGTAAGCATGCCCACTGGCAGTTGTATGAGTGTGCAGGTCTGCAATTAATGCAAAATCGTTCATAAACACCTCTCTTCCCCGTTTACGCTTAAAGCCGGCAAGATTATCCAAAAATTATTCTTTTAAAAGGCGCTTTGACTTCAAATCATTAAGATCAAGATGATAGGCCAAGAATGAACTGATGGTTTTGTCCAATTCTTTCTTCTGGAGAACTGATGGACAGATGATATTTAATTGTTCGAGCGGAGCTTCAAGCAACCTTCGAGCCAAAACAACCGTCCCATAATCAAGTTTTATCGATTCCCCGCCCAGACAATTACTGCATAACAAGCCACCCTCACGGGGGCTAAAAATAAAAGTTCTAGTTTCGCCAAATTTTTCAGAACCGCAAACCGCGCAGCGCTGCAAGCTAGGACTATAACCGGTTAAATGAGCCAATTTCAACTCAAAAGCCCGGCAAAGCAATAATCGTTCCCTGCATTGGGAAAGTAAGCGCCATCCTTCAAGCAATAAAAAATATATTTCAGGGCAATACTCCTCACCTGCAATCAGAGTGTCGGTTAATTCGGATAAATACAGCCCGTAAGGGTATAGATCCGGATCCTCCCGGAAACGAGAGAAATGCTCGCAAACTTCTTGCCCGGTGATTATTGGCCAGGTACGGCCCCGGTGAAAACTGTATTGTCCCCGTGTAAAAAGATCCACTCCCCCGGCAAGTCTGCTTTTCATTTTGCGAGCGCCTCTGGCAACCGCTGTAAATTTACCTTCTTCCCTGGTGAGCAAGGTGATCAGCTTATCTGATTCTCCAAGGGAACGAGTCTGCAAAACCAGCCCCTCGGCTTTAAAGGTTTTCTGCATAAAAAAACTAATTCTCCCCGGAAGTCTAGTCTGCGTAGCCCAGGCGACGCAGATCTTTTTCCCGGCTGCGCCAATCCTTTTTTACTTTAACCCGTAGATCAAGAAACACCTGGGCTCCAAAAAGCGCTTCAAGCTCTTTCCTGGCCAGAGTGCCTATTTTTTTCAGCATCATTCCACCCTTGCCAACGATGATACCCACCTGGGACTTACGTTCAACAAATATTTCAGCCCTGATATCAATAAGCTCACTTTCTTCCCGAAAACTCAAATCTTGCACCACCACTGCTACAGAAAATGGAATTTCCTGGCTGGTAAGTGGAATTATCTTTTCCCTGATGATTTCTGCTGCCACAAAAATTTCTGGTTGGTCGGTAACCATGTTCGGCGGATAAAACTGCGGTCCCTCCGGCAGCTCTGCCACAGCAGCATCTATTAAATAATCCAGGTTATCGGCCTTTAGAGCGGAAAGAACAAAGTGGTTTTTAAACGAGCCAAGCTTCTCATAAAAATCTTTATGCGCTGCGAGTTTCTCCGGTGCTGCCAGATCTGCCTTATTAACAATTAGAAAAACAGGACTTTCAGATTTCTGCAAAAGCGCGGCTATTTGTTTATCTCCATAACCGGGCGGATGATGCGCTTCCACCATGTAAAAGATAAGATCAACTTCCCGCATTGTATTGCGAGCCATTTGAACCATCGCAGACCCCAGTTTGTGTTTCGGTTTGTGTAGTCCAGGAGTATCTATAAAGATCAACTGGGCCTCTTCCCTGGTTAAAATGGCCCGGATCTGGTTCCTGGTGGTCTGAGGCCTCTCGGAAATAATGGCAACCTTTTCTCCGACCAGGGAGTTAAGAAGCGTTGACTTACCAACGTTTGGCCTTCCAATAAGGGCTATAAACCCGGATTTATGCATTACTTAATTACCGATCCTTTCCTAACTGCTTACTTTAATATAATAGTTTATTCTTCAACTGCGTAAGCCGGCAACTTGATGAACCCGGATTGATCGATTTCAAACCTAAGGCTCCGGTGCAAAGACATTTCATTTTTAATAATACTTAAGCCGCTGACTAAAAGGTCAGGATCACCAACTGCTTCTATAGTTACCGGGTTAGTAGGAATTTGTTGGTAATTGACCATTATCAGGGGGCCACTGCAGCGAATCGAACTGGTTAAAGTCAAACGCTGTCCACCTACACTTACTCCTTTGGCACCGGCACTAAAAAGCTCGTTTACTATATCCCTGATATCCACATCATGAACTATTGCAGAACTTTGGGTCGAACCGTCAGCATCATATATATTCAGGGTAATCCCCGGACCAACCATTTCAGCCAGGCCCGCCTGAACCCTGATCTCATGAAGGCGAAGACGCATAGAATTAAGATCTTCATTGAGAGCATGCAACTGTTCATCAACAGTCTGGGGCATTACCAGCTTACCCCTTCCTTGCTCTATCACTACATCTACTCTTTGGGGGCCGTGATATTGATCCGGAGACAACAGTTTTTTAACCTGCTGCAACGTAACCGGTTCCAGCAGTTGATCTGGATAAATATTTACCTCTCCGTTCGCAATGCGAATAAATAAATGAGTTTTTTCGGTAATTTCCTTGATATTTCTGTCTTTATTGATCATATTCAAAACTTCTTCCTGCAGTCTCAAGTCGGCCTCATTAAAAATTGTTTCCTGGACCCTGCGACCCTGGTCAAATATTACCCGGATCAATTCATCGCTGGTGGAAGAAAGACTAACTTCGTGATTATAATCAGCGAGTGCTGCTTTTACTCCCGGTGCATCCAGGACTTCATACTCAGATGCCAATCTCCTGTTGAAATCAGCCAAATCAGCGGCGAGCTCCTGCTGGTAAGCCAGAGTTGAATCATCGGCAGTGTCTTGCTGCATCAGCAATAAAAAACCAAGGGCAACCAGGATTGTATTGAAAATCAAAATAGCGATCACAACAACCTGGAACCTGTCCCTAAAAAAAGACCGCCGTTCCATCCGCTCAGCCATTTGTTCCAGCCTCCACATTACTATTATACACTTTAAAAGGGTTTTCCGTAATCTTAAGAAGTTTAAAATCTATCCAGGAGCTGCCGGAATCGAAACCAGTATGGATAAAAGCAGTGTCCATAACGGGGGCCCGAGCACCATCAATCCCACAATTACTGCATACGCCGAGGTTAGCAAAACCGCTCCAGCAGCAATATCTTTAGCACTCTGGGCAAGCCTATTCCTTTCACCGGTAAAAAGATCGATCGATTTTTCCAGAGCTGTATTAAAAGTTTCCGTCACAAGCACTAAAAAAATAGCGGTCAACAAAAACAAAAAACCAACCCAGGAAACCTGTAGAACCCGGGCAGCGATTAAAACCAAAACCCCAATAACTGAATGGATCATCATGTTGCGTTGAGTGACAAAACAGTATCGCAGTCCGAGAAATGCATATTTAAGACTGGCAATTACCTTGTGCATTTAATCTTCACCTGGAAATTTATGCTCAAATATCTTGATTATCTCCTCTTCCCGCTTTCTCATTACCCCTGCTTCTTCCTCTGTAAAATGGTCATATCCCACCAGGTGTAATGTTCCGTGAACAGCCAGTAAGAGGACTTCCTTTTCCAGAGAGTGAGCAGCCTGCCAGGCCTGCTCCCGGGCCCGGTCCAAAGAAATATAAATGTCTCCCACCGGGAATTCTCCGGTTTCATTGCTACCATCATTTCCGGCATCCAGGTAGCTGAATGCGAGTACATCCGTGGGGACATTCTTACCCCTGTACTTTTTATTTAAAGAAAGGATATACTGATCGTCGGTAAATACCACTGCCACTTCACCACCGGTCAAATCATATTCTGTCAAAACTTCATCTATGACTTCAGCCAGCTTAGTGCAAAAATGATCGGGTAAGGGAAATTCATGAGATAATGAAGTAACAGAAACACTCACTTGCTACCAGAACTCCTTTCAAGTTCAGCTTTGAGGGCTTTTTCAGGATACTCAATCCGCTGGTGGTATATACCAGCCATTATATAGATAAATGCCTCGGCGATTTGGTCTAGTTCTTTCAAGGTCAGATCGGACTGGTCCAACTGGCCATCGTCAAGTTTTTCTTTAATCATGCGACGCACCATTGCCTCAACCCGGTTGCTGGTCGGCTTGGAGAGAGAGCGCACTCCGGCCTCGACCGCATCGGCAAGCATCACGATTGCCGCTTCCTTGGATTGTGGTTTGGGGCCTTCATAGCGGAAATTATCGGCCGATATATTTTCGCGGCAGTTACTTTCCAGCGCTTTTTGGTAAAAGAATGAAATCATGCTTGTACCGTGATGCTGATGCGCAATATCAATGATATCTTCCGGCAGGCGATGTTTTTGACCAATTTCACGGCCGTCCTTTGGATGAGCCCCGATAATTAGAGCGCTCAAGTTAGGAGAAAGTTTTGCATGCGGGTTCTCCTGGGCAAGTTGATTTTCAGAGAAGAAGTAAGGCCGTTTCAACTTGCCAATATCATGATAGTAAGCACCTACCCTGGTCAATAAAGAGTCCGCGTTGACAGCATCCGCCGCAGCCTCGGATAAATTAGAAACCATCATGCTGTGATAGTAAGTGCCGGGTGCTTTCATTAACATTTCGCGCAGCAAAGGATGATTGGGATTGGATAACTCCAGCAAGGTAATTGCAGTAGTGACCCCGAAGAAGTTCTCCAGAAACGGCAATAAACCGATGGCCACTATGGCAGAAAAAATACCATTACCCACACCGGCAATCATACTGTAACTGAAATTAATTAGCGAATCGTATTCGAGGCTGACATTGCCAAAAAAGAGGTAGGTAGCTACTATAACCACTACATTGGTTACGGCAACGTAGAAACCTGCCCGGGCCAGGTCGCTACGCTGGCTCAGCCTGGTGATAGCATAAATGGAAACCAGGCCGCCTGCTAAAGCCACAAGGATAAACGAGTAATCGCCACCGGTAATCAATCCTACCATCACAGCCAGGACGAAGTTTATAATCAGGGCCAGTTTGTAGCCAAACATTACAGTGATCAGGATTACCCCGATCGCCACCGGGATCAAGTAACCGGAAAAATAGTTGGCCGCCACACAAAATACCAGGGTTATCAAAAATATTAAGCCGGTTAAAAGCAAAAGCCTGGGGCTGGCATAAACATCTCTCACAAATATTGACAGGTATATGCCTACCAGAATAAATATTATCACCAGTAACAGGAACAATCCCAGGTATGCGGGATAGTCGGCTTGCTGTCCCCGAATTAATCCCAGGTCCTCCAGTTGAGAATATTGATGTTCACTGACCGGTTCTCCTTCGCTAACAATGAGGGTGTTGCGTAGAATAATTTCCGGTTCCACGTCTTCCCGGGCTTGCATTCTTTTTTCTTCTGTCGCCTGTTCATTGTAAAACTTGTTTTGCGCCACCAGCGGTTCTACTAAAGTTTCTGCGATCTGTTTATGTTCGGAACTGAAAGGATAAAGGGCAATCTTATCCTTTAAGCGGTTAATGGCGGAATCTATTTCATCTTCTTTGATGCCATCTTCAAAAACTTCCCTAACAGAATTGTTTAACCTTTCCTGCAAATCTCTTAAGTCATCGTTATCAGTAAGCAATGAACCAGCAATTTCTTCCGGCATTTCTTCGGGTAAAAGATCCTGGATTTTTTCCAGTTTTTTCTCCCTTGCCAGTTCTTCCTTTAATTGCTCTTTTTCTTCATCACTTAACTCTTCCAATTCCTCTTCACTGAAGTCTTCATCCTCGCCCAGTTCTACATCTACCCCTTCTTCGTTGATGGCAACTATCCGATCAAAAAAATCACCGATTTCCTCAAGAGCATCTTCTAAAACCTGCGGGTTGTAATCATATACGGGATCCACTTCTTCCGCTGCTTCTTCTCGCAGCTGTTCGGTAACATAAGTATCAACTTCGTCGCGGTGGGCAAAAATAGTATCAGGACTGGGACGGCCAACCGAAATATCAAGGCGCGCCGGCATACTGACAAAAACCAGCAGTACATATGTAGCCACAAAAAGGCCGGCTACAAGGACGATTTTTTGCAGGCGGGTGTTTTCTTTAAAAGAAATCGAACGGTTAAATATTTCACCGATTGTGGTTTTTTTCTTCATTGCCATCCCTCTCCTGCAAAGCCTCGTGCTCTTCATAGGCTTTGATTATATTCTGGACAAGCGGATGCCTGATAACGTCCTTTTCGCTAAGGTAAACCCTGGCAATTCCTTCTATACCTGATAAGATTTTTGCTGCTTCTTCCAGACCTGAATAACGACCCTTGGGCAAATCAACCTGGGTTACGTCCCCGGTAACCACCGCTTTTGAACCAAACCCAAGACGGGTCAAGAGCATTTTCATTTGTTCCGATGTAGCATTTTGCCCTTCATCAAGGATCACGAAGGCATCATCTAAGGTCCGCCCCCGCATGTATGCCAGGGGTGCTATTTCAATAATCCCCTTTTCCTTGTATTTCTGGAAAACATCTACTCCCAGCAAGTCATAGAGCCCATCATAAATCGGGCGCAAGTATGGATCCACTTTTTCCTGGAAATCACCGGGAAGAAAACCAAGGTGCTCTCCCGCTTCCACCGCCGGTCGGGTCAGGATTAATCTTTGAACCTGTTTACTTTTTAAAGCATCAACGGCCATCGCCAGGGCAAGGTAAGTTTTCCCTGTACCAGCCGGCCCGATGGACAGGACAATATCGCAGTTGCGAATGGCTTCCAGGTATTTTTTCTGGCCTATTGTTTTAGGCCTTATCTGTTTACCACGGGGTGTAACCAGCACCAGGTCGCTAAACAGAGAACGAATTGAACCTACATCTCCCTGGGCGGCCAGTTTGAGAGCATATTCAAATTCCCGGCTGGTCAAAAAATGCCCTTTGCGGATATGAGTAAGCAGTTCTTGAAACATCTTGTAGAGCACTTCTACATCTTCAGGCGGCCCTTCGATAACCAGTTCATTTCCTTTCGGGACCAGGTGAACGTCAAACTTATTCTCCACCATACTAAAATGCCGATCCTGTTTTCCCAACAACTGAACTGCTTCTTCACCGCTTTCGAGCATGACAGTGCGATTTGCTACATTATCTGCCAATAAGCAGAAATCCCCCTTCTTTTACACCTGAATCTTAATAATTATGCTTACCTGTGACCACGGGAAACCTCACCCGATGATAACAGGCAAATAGAAAACTTGCAAATGACTCTACTATATTTTATCATTTGAAGCTATACTATGATAGCTGTAAAAAAACTTCCAGAGGCCCCGGTAAAAAAGTCCAGGACAAGTGGAAGCTATTACAATTTATTACTGTTTTGTGGCAACAAGGGTAGCAAAAATTTCATAAATTATTCTAACGGCAGCCCAGGAAGTTATATCTGAATGGTCCAAAACCGGGGCTACCTCCACCAGGTCAACCGCTTTTACCGGCAAATTGCACATAATTTCACGGACCAGTTCGATTACATCTCTTGTAGAAAGTCCCCCTGCTTCAGGCACCCCGGTCCCGGGAGCATAAGCAGGATCAAGGACATCGATATCCAATGAAAGATAAACCGCCTCCACATCTTTCAGCACTTCAATGACCTGACGTTGAATCTCTTTATGGCCCCGAGTATAAAACTCCCGGGAGTTGATTACAGTGATGGCGGAATTTTCCCTGAGGAATTCCATTTCCTCAACTTCATAATTCCGGATCCCTGCCATAACCAAATTTTTTGACAATACATTTTCATGTTCAAGAAAGCGCCGCTGCGGGCAGGCATGAGACCAACGCTGGCCGTCGTAAGAATCCATCAAGTCACAGTGTGAATCTAGATGGATCATCCCCACCGGTTTGGGAGAATAATGTCCGGCGAATGCTCTGCCTAAAGGGATCGTCACCGAATGGTCGCCACCGAGAAACAGTGCGGGTTTCCCGGTTGCGATCAATGCAGCCGCTTCTTTTTCCACTCTTCCAAAATAACTGCCATCTTCCGGATCAAGGTTCACATCTCCCCGGTCAGCGATGATAAGCTTTCTTAAATCAAGGCCTTCTTCTGAAACAGGCGGGGTCATCGCCGTAAGCTTGCGCAAATTTGCGGGGGCTTCTGCAGCCCCGCGAGCATTACTGACTGCCCCGTCAAAAGGAACGCCCAGGATCAAGATGTCACCCTCTGCGGGTTCCCCCGTTTTTAATCCCCGCCAGGATCTTTTTTCAACCATTCGCATTCACCTTCTTCTAAAAAGCCTGCTTTACTTTACCGGACTTTACTTCGTTTTTTCTTCAATGCACGGGGCGGTTCAAGCAGTTCATGAAAAATAAATGCAGCTGCCAGCGAATTTTTATTGCTAAATATGCTTCGCAGATTTACAGAAGAACCGGTAGTTCCGGTTTTCGTTTTTTCCCGGCTGCCGGATCCTCCGGTAGTTCTTATTTTTTTCCTCCTAACCGGTTTTTCCGGGAAATCCTCTGCCCACACCTCATCCGGTCCATCTTCCTCTTCCCTGGTTTCATCGGCAAACCCAAAATCACGATCAAAGGATCTGCTTGAACGGTGATAAGTCATTTTTTCAGTAGACTTTTCGACCCTGTTCTCACCCGGCATCTGACCCCTGCGCCGGGAGGGAGCCTGCCGTTGCTTTCCGGCGCCCATTATACGTCCCAGCAGGTTAAGAACCACAATGATGATTATGAAGAATATAATGCCTTCCATAAAAGAAAGCCTCCCGCTTAGCTGTGTTCATCCTCTTCCTCTTCAGATTGCTCATCCTCTCCGAGCTTACTGATACTCTGACGCATATCAGTATCGGCCATCACATTCTTAAGCTGGTAATAGTCCATCACCCCGAGGTTTCCTTCTCGCAAAGCCTGGGACAGTGCACGCGGCACTTCTGCTTCCGCTTCGGTAACCTTGGCTTTCATTTCCTGGACCGAAGCAATCATTTCCTGTTCCTTGGCTACAGCCATAGCCCGGCGTTCTTCCGCTTTCGCCTGGGCAATCCGCTTATCCGCTTCAGCCTGATCGGTTTGCAGCTGGGCACCAATATTCTTGCCAACATCAACATCGGCCACATCAATGGAGAGGATTTCATATGCAGTTCCCGAATCAAGTCCTTTGTTCAAAACTGTATTGGAAATTTTGTCGGGGTTTTCCAGGACTACCTTGTGATTGTCCGAAGACCCGATGGTAGTAACAATGCCTTCACCAACCCGGGCAATAATGGTTTCTTCACCGGCACCACCTACCAGGCGGTCAATATTTGCCCTCACCGTTACTTTGGCACGGGCCTTTACTTCGATACCGTCTTTGGCTACGGCAGCTACGACCGGGGTTTCAATTACCTTCGGATTAACACTCATCTGGACAGCTTCCAAAACATCTCTGCCGGCCAGGTCAATTGCTGCCGCTCTTTCAAACTGGAGGGGAATTTCAGCGCGCTGGGCGGCAATAAGGGCATTTACCACCCGGTCTACGTTACCCCCGGCCAGGAAATGGCCCTCCAACTTATTAACCGCCAGGTCAAGCCCCGCCTTGGTGGCCTTGATCAGGGGCGCTACTATCCTCGCCGGAATTACCCGCCGCAGCCGCATCCCAATCAGCGAAAAAATTCCCACGGGCACCCGGGCTGCCAGGGCAGAAATCCACAAGCCCACCGGAATAAAGCTGAAAAGTACGGCTAAAAAGATTACTGCAACAACAACAAGCGCCAGAATCGGAATGATACCTTCAATAGTCATCCAAGAACCTCCATTCAAATTTTAATGATCTGTATTTCTTTTTCCGGAGAAACTCTTTACCGGAAAATAATTCATGCATTATCTTCAGGGCGGCGCACGATCACGCGGACTCCTTCAACCCTGTCGACAATTACCGGTTCTCCCTCGGCAATAAAAGCACCGTCGCTGACCACATCAATCCGGTTGCCTTCTATATTAACCGCTCCGGAAGGACGCAGCGAGGTAACCGCAACTCCCTTTTTGCCGGTCAAATCCTTCTGATCGCGCGGGGCAACATAACCAAGATCTGCTTTCTCTTCTTCGGCAAGAATAATATGGCGCAAAGCTCCCCTGCGGGCAAAAAAACGAAAAGCCAACACGGAAAAAATACCGGCCAGGACAAATGAAACTAAAACCATTACCAAGCCGGTTTCCACCGATGCAGCCGCCAAAACTATTGAAGCGACAGTAGAAACCAGACCGGCAAGACCAAACACACCGAAACCGGGCATCACCGCTTCGACAAGCATCAAACCAACCCCAAGCGCAAAAAGCATCAAAACCCAGTATTCAGCCATCCCACCTGCAATATTGCCACCGAAATAAAAGGCAAACGCAGCCAGCCCCAGGACCCCGGCAGCGCCGAAGCCGGCGGTAATTACCTCCAGCGCCAGCCCACCAAGGCCGATCATCAGAAGAATAGTCCCTACCACGGGATTAGTCGTCCAGCTGACGAGGCCATCGGTTATGCGCGGTTCAACCGGGCGCAACTCTGCACCTTCAAGGCCGACTTCATTTAAAAGGGCACTCTCGTCCTCCACTGTGCCTTCGCTGTAACCCACATTAAGGGCTTCACCGGCTGTCAGGGTAAGTAAAACCCCTTCTTCTACCAGCTCATCTATTGCCATATCGCGCCGAACCATAGCGGAAGCTATTTCCGGGTCTCTATCTCTGCGTTCAGCCATGGCGGACATTTCTTTATCCCATACATCGACAACTTTTTCATCCACTTCCCCCACTCCCAGGATGCTCAATTCCGCAGCACCAAGTGTACTTCCGGGAACCATGTAGATCTCCTGGGCAGCAAGGGCCAGGTAAGCCCCTGCCGAAATGGCATTGGGACTGACAAAAGCATAAATATCACTATCATAATCATCCATCAAACGCCTGATCGACTCAGCCGAGTCAATAAAACCCCCGGGAGTGTCGAATTTCATGATCACAGCGGCAGCATTTATCGCCTCCGCCTCCTGGAGGGCATAGCTGACATAACTTTTTGTTCCCGGGTCGATTGTGCCAGATATTTCAATCACTGCTACCGGCGAATTGTTCTCCGTACCAAAAGCTCCCGGGATAAAAATAGCCAGCCCGACAATCAGGCAGGCTGTCCACAGCAAAACCCTAAATAATCTTGACAACAATCTTTCCTCCTAAAAATGAAAGCCCGGCCAATGAATAGCCGGGCTACCACTACTGCAGTTTATCTTCTACAATCCGGCGAACCACGTTCCCATCTGCTTTGCCTTTAACTTTGGGCATAAGTAAACCCATTACCTTGCCCATTTCTCGCTTTGACTCAGCGCCTGTTTCGGCAATTGCCTCCTCCACCATTTTTTTCAGCTCTTCCTCAGACAGCTGTTCGGGGAGGTATTTCTGCAGGATTTCTATTTCCTTTTCCAGGTCGTCCACCAAATCCTGCCGATCCGCCTTTTTATACTCCTCCAGGGATTCCTGTCTTTTCTTAACCTCCCGGTTTAACACGGTCATTTCCTCGTCCGAATCGAGGGTCGATTTTTTGGCTATCGCTGCGTTCTGCAATTCCGAACGCAGCATGCGAATTACCGAAAGGCGAAAACGATCTTTGGCTTTCGATGCTTTTTTCTGTTCTTCATAGAGTTTATCCGTTAAGGATTGTTCAGCCATAGCAGGGAACCCCTTCCTAGTTGTATAAGCTTAGCGGCGCCTTTTACGGGCAGCATCAGCTTTCTTTTTGCGGCGCTCACTGGGTTTTTCGTAATGCTCACGCCGTCGTGCTTCAGAGATGACACCCGAACGGGCACACTGCTTTTTAAACCTTTTTAAGGCCTTATCCAAATTTTCGTTCTTACCGATTTTTACTTCTGCCATAATTCTTCCCCCCTCTCCTTAAACCACTGACTAAGGAATTTACAGGTTTGCATTTAGACCCCTCTCCCTTTGGCCATGGTTTGCAGCAAAGGTCTTCCTCCCAGAAGATGGAGGTGAAGATGAAAAACTATCTGCCCTGCGTCCGCGCCGCAGTTGATCACAACCCGGAACCCTTTTTTGTCAATGTTAAAAGCCCTGGCTACTTCATTGGCCACTGAATGCAGGTGCCCAAGCAACGCTTCGTCATCTTTTTCAAGATCCTGCAATGTTGGGATATGTTTGCGCGGAACCACCAGGATGTGCACGGGAGCCGCAGGGTTAATATCTTTGAAAGCTACGGCGTGTTCATCTTCATAAACTATATCCGCATCCAGCTCCCGGTTGATGATTTTACAAAATATGCAGTCATCAGGCATTATGATTCCTCCTGACCGGTATTATAACACAGCTCTTTTATATTGAGAAGCAAACTCCGGCTGAGAACTGTGCTTTGGTTTTTTTATACTTCGCTAAAAAAGAGCTTATCACCTTTTAATCTGGAAAAGTTTTTACACTTATGGTGCTATCAGCTATAATTGAATTGAAAAAAATTGTTTTAAGGAAGGAGTGTTAGTTTTCATGAACCCTTACAATGCCGCTCATAATCTGGCCAAGGCTTTGAGGGAATCAGCTGAATTTAAAGAAATGAAAGATGCCACCGAAGCGCTTAAAACAGACCAATCTGCCAAGCAAATGCTAATGGATTTTCGAAACAAACAGTTGGAACTACAGAAACAAAAGATGTCCGGAGTAGAAGTATCCAAGGAACAGGAAGAAAAATTGGAAAAGCTGCTTGAAGTAGTAAACATGAATTTAACAGCCAAACGTTATTTACAGGCAGAATATAAAATGGCCGTGCTCTTGCAAGATATTCAAAAAATTATCGGGGATGCAACAAGTGAAATATATGATTCTGAATTAATGGGCCAACCAGAAGACGAAGGTGATCAGCAGACATGAGCGAGCACACCACAAATAATTACCGGGCTCTTTTGTTTGACCTGGATGGAACCCTTTTAGGCCTGGATATCGAAAAGTTCGTCCCGGCATACATTGAAGCTCTTTCCGAAAAATTTACCGGTTACATCGAGAAGAATGATTTCGCCCGGTTCTTGTTTGAAGCGACAAATATAATGGTACGCAACCGGGATCCTTTAAAAAACAACGAAACCGTGTTTTACGAAGAGTTCTGCCGCTTAACCGAACAACCATTTGACCGGATCAAGCCGGTTGTAGACAGCTTTTACCGGGATGTTTTCCCTAAACTGAGCTATTGGGGCGAAGAATTGCCTTATGCCCGCGCGGTAGTTGAAAAAGCCAAACATAAACATCTGACCCTGGTGCTGGCTACCAATCCCATCTTTCCTGCTGCTGCCATCCTGCAGCGTTTGTCATGGAGCGGGTTATCCAAAAGAGATTTTTCCCTGGTGACAACCATGGAAAACATGCATTTTTGCAAACCAAACCCGGAATATTACCAGGAAATATCCCAGCAGATCAACTGCTCACCGGAAAACTGCCTGATGGTCGGGAATGATACACTTGAAGATTTAAGCGCCTCAGAAACAGGGATGGATACATTCCTGGTGGAAGACTGTCTTTTAGATCGTGGTAGTAACAGTGCTAACCCCACATACCGGGGCAGCTTAAAAGAACTGGCCACATTTATTGATAAACTTGAACCAGGTAGAACATAATGGTGATAAGAAATACTCAGTGTTTCTTTTTTTTCACATGGACGGCCTTAACATAAGGGCCGTCTTCTTCCTCCAACCTGGCATTGATTATTTTTCCCCGCCAGTGCAGTCCTTTTATATTCGAAGAAATTCTGACCCGCAGATAATGGGGAGTAAAGCCCTCCCCATAAGAATAGGGAACCACTTTTTCCACCAGCACCGGTTGGACCGAACCTAAAAAATTTCTTTTGTATTCCGAGGCCATTTTCTCTCCCAGTGCGATCATCTCTTTGCTGCGCCTGTCTTTTACATCTCCCGGAAGCTGGTCTTTAAAATTCGCTGCCGGGGTTCCGGGACGTGGTGAAAATTTAAAAACATGGAGCCTGCTGAAACCGATATCTTCGACTAATTTTAAGCTGCGGCGGTGATGTTCTTCAGTTTCACCGGGAAAACCGACAACAACATCAGTACTTAATGAAAGGCCGGGTATTTCTTGTTTTAACCACTTGGCCAGGTAAAGATACTCGATCGCTTCATAAGGTCGGTTCATCAACTTTAAAATTTCACTGTCTCCACTTTGCAAGGGCATATGAATATGGGGGCAGATTATATAAGAATTGCCGACCTGCTGGACAAGTTCCGGGGTGATATCAGAGGGCTCCAGGGAACTCAACCGCAGCCGTAAAAGGCCGGGCACTTCTTCTAACTCCTTTAAAAGCTCGGCTAATGAAAACCCGTTTAAATCAACTCCGTAAAGCCCGAGATGTATACCGGTTAAGACAATTTCCCGACAACCCGATTCAACTAAGGCTTTAGCCCGTGAAACAGCTTCTTCAGGCGACAAACTGCGTAAAGGACCTCTTACGCGGGGGACGATACAATAACTGCAATTTTGGTTGCAGCCTTCCTGGACCTTGAGAAAACCGCGGGTTCGCCCCCGTCTTCTTTTAACCGGGGGAAGCATTTCAAAACTACTACCCTCAGGATGCTCACAAACCAGGTTGAGTACCGATCCTTGCTCCAGCGATTCCACGATTCCAGGAAGATTTTCCCGGTTGTGGGTGCCAATAATCAAATCCGCCTGCTCCATCTGCTCTACTTTTCCAGGCACCGCTTGAGCATAACAACCGGTAACTACCACCACTGAACCAGGGGAACGGCGCCTTGCACGGCGAATTGCTTTTCTTGATTTGTGGTCACTGTTACCTGTCACAGTGCAGGTATTAATAACGTAGACATCAGCCTGGTCGTCAAAATCAGTGATGTGGTAACCGGCCTTTTCAAAAAGAACTTGAAGCGCTTCGGATTCACAATAATTGACTTTACAACCGAGAGTATAAAAAGCAGCTTTTTTCTTCAACAGCACGCTCCTTTCGTAGAAAAATCACCCCATGCAGCCTGGACCATGGAAACTGCCGTAACAGCCGCGGTTTCAACCCTTAAAATTCGCGGGCCGAGATGCACAGGCACTCCGCCCGCTCGAACGATTGTTTCAATTTCTTTGTTATTAAACCCTCCTTCGGGGCCGATAAAAAGCAAAACAGCCTTAACCGCAGGAGGTGGCTGTTTTAAAACTTCTACCAACGATGTATTGGCTTCGTCTTCAAAAGGCACCAATATTTTTGCCTCAGTAGCCAGACTTAAAACCGATTCCAGGTCGTGCAGAGGTTCAAGGTTAGGAATAAAAGCACGGCGGCATTGCCCGGCTGCAGAGCGGATAATACTTTGCCAACGTTCAATTTTTTTCTTCTCTTTGCGTTTATCCCAGCGAGGAACACTGCGAGCAGTAGCAAGCGGCACAATCTTTTTAACCCCGAGCTCCACCACTTGCCTGAGCACCTGCTCCATTTTTTCACCTTTTGCCAGGGACTGAACCAGGGTAATTTCCAGGGAAGACTCTGCAGGCGGAAGGTCTTGTTGCAGACGCACCCTGACATTGCCGGGTTCGGAAACAGTAACCAAGCCTTTCTTTACCTCTCCCCGGCCATTGGAAATAGCTGTTTCGTCGCCCGGTTTAAGGCGCAGAACCCGGTAAGCATGCCTGCTGTCATATCCTTCCAATCCTACTTCTTCACCGGCGGCCGGCAGGTTTTTATCCACGTAAAAATAGGGCATATTTACCTCCAACCCGGTAAAATTTACCCGCTACCGAAGGCATCCTTCATTCGGTCAAAAAACCCTTTGTTTTCCAGACCAACATTTTCGCCACTTAACCGGGCAAACTCTTCCAACAGCTCTTTTTGTTTTGCCGTGAGGCGCTTGGGTACACTTACTTTTACTTTTACCCGTAAATCGCCTCTCCCTGAGCCACGTAGATGTGGCATGCCATGACCCTTGAGGCGAAAAGTATCGCCATGCTGAGTCCCTTCAGGAATTCTCAAGGTGGTAGTGCCCTCTAAAGTGGGGACTTCTTTTTCCACTCCAAGGGTGGCCTGGCTGATGCTGATTGTTTCTTCCAACCATAACTCGCTGCCCTTGCGCTGGAAAGTCTTGTGCGGTCGAATACGGAAAACCACATAGAGGTCCCCGGAAGGGCCTCCACGCAGGCCGGCTTCACCGCCTCCACTTACCCGCAGCCTGGATCCATCTTCCACACCAGGTGGTATTTTAATTTCTATTTTTCTTTCCTGGACGATTCTCCCCTGGGCGTTACAGGTAGGGCAGGGATCGTTTATAATTTTCCCTTCACCCCCGCAATTCCTGCAAACTTCCATGCTAATAAATCTGCCAAAAGGAGTGCTCCTTGCATATTGCTGCTGTCCACTACCTCCACAGGACTGGCAACTATCACCTTCCAGGCCAGATTTGGTCTTTTTACCATTGCAATCGGGACAGTCTTCCGTACGCGGAATGGTGATTACTTTCTCGCCACCATAAAAGGCTTCTTCAAGGGTAATTTCCATATCATAACGCAAATGGGTTCCCTGCTCGGGACCCGGTGAGCGGCGGCGGGTCCCCATGCCGCCCATTCCGCCAAAAAACTGCTCAAATATTTCATCAATACCGCCAAATCCGGCGGTGCCAAAACCAGCGCCGCCAAAGTCACCAAAACCACCGCTGCCAGTTCCGGCTTGATGGCCAAAGCGGTCATATTGTGCCCGTTTATCCGGGTCGCCCAGGACATCATATGCTTCCTTTATTTCCTTAAACTTTTCTTCTGTATCAGGATCATCCTTGTTAAAATCGGGATGATACTGTTTAGCCAGGCGGCGGTATGCTTTTTTTATTTCCTCCTTGGAAGCGCTGCGGTCCAAACCCAGCACTTCATAATAATCCCTTTTGCTCATATGCGGATATCACCCTTCTAGCAATAATTATTCGTTATCAATTTATCAAAAGAAACAACCTTGTCAAGGAGTAATTCCGGACCGGGCCCACCGGAAAGCACAGAAAGCATCTGATCCGGCTTATAAAGCCCGGTCCCGCTTCACATATTTATTAAGGCTGCTTAATCGCACCAATTAATTGCTATTCTTTCTTCTCTTCCTCATCCTTGACATCATATTCGGCATCTACTACATTTTCCTCTTCGCCGGGATTTTCTCCTGCATCTCCTGCTTCACCGGCTGTTCCTGCGGCCTGTTCGGTTTCCGCCTGTTGTTGTTCATATAGCTTTGAGGATAACTCATGCATATACCCGTTCATTTTTTCGGTAGCTTCCTTGATCCGGTCTAAATCATCGCCCTGGGCAGCTTCACGCAGTTCTTCAGCCGCTTTCTTAACTTCTTCTGCTTTATCCGGCTCGACTTTATCCCCAAGGTCATTCAAGGCTTTTTCTGCACTATGGGCCAGAGAGTCGGCCTGGTTCCGAGCTTCGGCCAACTCCTTACGCTTACGGTCTTCCTCGGCAAACTTCTCCGCCTCATTAACCATCTCGTCAATTTGATCCTGCTCCAGGCCACTGGAAGCGGTTATTGTTATTTTCTGCTCCCGGTTGGTGGCCAGATCCTTGGCGGAAACATTAACAATCCCGTTGGCATCAATATTAAAACTAACCTCAATCTGTGGCACACCACGCGGTGCCGGCGGAATACCATCGAGCATAAACCGTCCCAGGGTTTTATTGTCGGCAGCCATGGCTCGCTCGCCCTGGAGCACATGGATGTCTACACTGGTTTGATTATCGGCGGCGGTAGAAAATATTTGTTTTTTCTCGGTCGGAATAGTGGTGTTGCGCTCAATAATCTTGGTAAACACACCGCCGAGAGTCTCAATGCCAAGCGACAGAGGGGTAACGTCAAGCAAAAGCACGTCTTTTGCTTCTCCGCCGAGCACTCCAGCCTGGTAAGCAGCACCCATAGCTACCACTTCGTCAGGATTAACTCCCTTATGCGGTTCCTTACCTAAAAGTTTCCGGATACCTTCTTGAACCGCCGGTATCCTGGTCGATCCGCCCACCAGGATAATCTTGTCTATATCATCGGCGGTAAGCTCGGCATCTGATAGGGCCTGTCTGGTTGGCCCCATCGTTTTTTCTACCAGGTCACTGGTCAATTCATCAAATTTAGCCCTGGTCAAGCTCATGTTCAAATGCTTCGGTCCTTCCTGGGTCGCCGTAACAAAAGGCAAGTTAATATCGGTAGAAGGAACCGAAGATAGTTCCACTTTAGCTTTTTCAGCAGCCTCAATCAGCCGCTGTAAGGCCATCCTATCCTGGCGGAGATCAATCCCCTGATCTTTTTTGAACTCTTCGGCTATATAATCGACAATGCGCTGGTCAAAATCATCACCACCCAGGCGGTTGTTGCCACTGCTGGCCTTGACCTCAACAACATCATCGCCGAGCTCTAACAGCGAAACATCAAAAGTGCCACCACCAAGGTCAAATACCAGGATTTTTTGATCTTCGCCCTGCTTATCCAGGCCGTATGCAAGCGCCGCCGCAGTGGGCTCATTGATAATGCGCAGGACCTCCATCCCGGCGATCGTGCCGGCATCTTTGGTAGCCTGGCGCTGACTGTCGGTAAAATATGCAGGAACGGTAATAACTGCCTGGGTAACCTGCTCGCCGAGGTAGCTTTCCGCATCAGCCTTCAGTTTTTGTAAGATCATTGCCGATATTTCCTGGGGCGTATATTCTTTGTCATCAATTGTTTCTTTATAATCGGTCCCCATTTCCCGTTTGATTGAAAGAATGGTCCTTTCCGGGTTGGTTATAGACTGGCGTTTGGCAACCTGCCCGACTAATCTTTGACCATCCTTTGAAAACGCAACCACTGAGGGAGTGACCCTGCTACCCTCGGCGTTGGCGATAATTTCCGGTTCACTGCCGATCAGCGCTGCGACTGCTGAGTTGGTTGTGCCTAAATCAATTCCTAATACTTTTCCCATTTTTTACTTCCTCCCAAATTCTAAAATTTGCTTATATCACCTATTCACGGCAGACCTTCACCATTGCAGGACGAAGGACCCGATTGTGATGCCAGTAACCTTTTTGCAAAACTTCAGCTACGTTGCCCGGTTCAGTTTCCTCACTGTCTACCTCCATCACAGCATGATGGCAATGAGGATCAAACGGCATGTCCTCAGCTTCCATGACACAGACACCTGCCTGCTCCAAAACTTCGTATAGCTGCCTGTAAATCATTTCGAGGCCATCGGTATATGACCCGGGAACTTGTTTGTCGTTGCGAGCTGTTTCCAACCCTCGCTCAAGATTATCCAAAACCGGGAGCAGTTTGCCTAAGAAATCATATAAAGCATACTCTCTTGCTTCATTCTGTTCTTTTTTACTGATGCGCCGCAAGTTGTCCATTTCAGCTTGCTTGCGCTTGATTCGCTCCAAAAGTTCTTCTTTTTCTTCTCTTAAAGCCTGTATTTCCGAATCAGCCGATGTCTCTTCCTCCGGCTGTTCACCCGGTTCTTCCTCCACTATTTCTGTCGGCCGGACTTCCGGGCTTTCTTCTGAAGCATCGTCGCTTTGTTTTGCTTCATCCGGCTCATCTCTGGCTTCCGCACTACCGGCTGGCTCTGTTTTTTCCGTTTTTGTTTCTCCCATTTCTGTTTTTTCCAATGATTGTTGATCCTGCTCTTCTGTCGTTTTTTCCTGCTTTTTTCCCTCTTTTTTACCGGCCATAAAGTATTTCACCTGCTCATTTCCATAATCTAATTTTCATTAAAATCACTTACCTAAAAAAACTTATGAACTGCTGAGGCTTTTATTCAAATGATCGACCAATCGTCGCATTACGCTAATTACCCGGCCGTAATCCATTCGAGTGGGTCCAAGAACACCAACGGTCCCGAGTGTTTTATCATGAATCCGGTAAGTTCCGGTTACCAGGGCGCACTCTTGAATATCTTCAAACTGATTTTCTGTGCCAATTCTCACCACGATATCATCCTCGCTGGAGGTGTCTTCCAATATTTTAAACAATAGCGGTTCCTGCTCAAATAAATTCAACATCCTGCGGATCTTATCAACATCCCTGAATTCTGGTTGATTAAGAATGTTGGTGGTGCCGCCTAAAAAGACCCGGATCTGTTTTTCCTCTTTCAGGCTTTCTTCAAGCAAAATAAACGCCTGCTCCAATATTTCCAGGCGCCTGAACAAATCCCGCTTTAACTCGTTAATCAGGGAAGTGGTAACCTGGTCTATGGTCAGGCCGTATAGTTTCTGGTTAAGGTAGGAAACAACCTGGTGCAATTCCGACTGGCTCAGTTGCTGTTGAAGGTTGATCACCTTGTTCTTGATAAAGCCCGTATCGGTAATCAGTACCACCAAACCACGTTCCTCGTCAAGCGGTAAGATCCGCATCTGGTGGAATGCACTTTTTTTAAACTGCGGCCCCATAATCAAAGAGGTCTGGTTGGTAGCCTGTGATAATACCCTGGTTGAATGGGTGATAATCTGTTCGATTTCCCGCATTTTCTCTGCGCTTAATGAATTGCTGATATCAAGTGCACTGTCGTCACCTGCCTGTTCATCTTCCATCAAGTTGTCGACATAATAGCGGTAGCCAAGCTGAGTAGGGATTCTCCCGGCAGAGGTATGGGGTTGGATCAGGTACCCCATTTCCTCAAGATCGGCCATCTCGTTACGGATTGTAGCCGAACTCAGCCCTACCGGGTAAGAGCGGGCTACCGTTCTTGAGCCGACCGGCTCTGCAGTTTTGACATAGTTGACCACTACAGCGCGAAGAATCTCTCTTTTTCTTTCATTAAGTGAAACTGTCATGATGAATCCCCCTGTTCTGCTCTTTAGCACTCTCACGGTTAAGAGTGCTAAAGCTAATAAGAAAATAACATTCTAATCAGGGGTTTGTCAAGTTAACCGCCAGGGGCAATCCACCAGTCCATCCTTTAGCTTTAACCGACTTCCCGCTTTTCTCGGTACTGGGCAATCGCGTTATGCAGGGCATCTGCAGCCAGGTTGGAACAGTGCATCTTCAATGGGGGTAGCCCGCCAAGTTCTTCCGCTACATCCTCATTAGTTACCTGCATAGCTTCGTCCAGGGTTTTACCCTTAACTATTTCGGTCAGCATGCTGCTGCTGGCAATAGCCGCTGCACAACCAAATGTTTGGAACCTTACGTCTTCAATGCGATCATCTTTGACTTTGAGATATAATTTCATTGTATCACCGCATTTAAAACTGCCGGCTTCCCCCACACTGTCTGCATCAGGCAGTTCTCCGACATTGCGGGGTTTTGTAAAATGTTCAACAACTTTATCACTGTACATATACCGGGCTCCTCTCTATTAGGTTACATTGATTATTTATTACCGGGATTTATATGTCGGAGACATACTTCTTAATCGTTCCACTATAGAAGGAATTTTTTTCAGAACCAGATCAATGTCTTCTTCACTGTTACCCCTGCCCAGGCTAAAACGCACTGACCCATGAGCAATAGAATGGTCCAGCCCGATCGCGGAAAGAACATGGGAAGGCTCTAAAGAACCCGAGGAACATGCCGAACCACTGGAAGCGGCAATTCCTTCCATATCCAGGCTGAGAAGGATGGATTCTCCTTCAATATATTTAAAGCTTACATTTACGTTGCCCGGCAGGCGCTCTTCGGGATGGCCATTTAAATAAACCTCTTCGATATCGAGCAAGCCCTTGATCAGACGATCTCGCAGCGACTCAAGATGTTTTTTCTTTTCCCACATTTCTTCCACGGACAATTCCAGGGCCCGTCCCAGGCCGATAATGCCGGGCACATTCTCAGTTCCCGGACGCAATTTTCTTTCCTGACCTCCTCCATGATAAAGAGGCGCTATTTTGATCCCTTTGCGCATATATAAAGCCCCGATCCCTTTGGGTCCGTTAAATTTATGGGCCGAAAGCGATAACAAATCAGCGTTTAAATTATTTACATCAACAGGAAGCTGCCCTACCGATTGAACGGCATCTGTATGAAATAACACTCCGTGTTCCCTGGCTATTTTGCCTATTTTCTCCACCGGTTGGAGTGTGCCAATTTCATTATTGGCGGCCATGATAGAAATAATGAATGTGTTATCATTGATCGCCTCTTCCACTGCTTCCGGATCAACCCGGCCATAACCATCCACCGGCACATATGTAACTGCAAAGCCCTCTTTTTCTAGATCGCGGCAGACATCAAGCACTGCATGATGCTCAATGCTTGAAGTAATAATATGACCTTTACCGGTAACTGTTTTTGCCTTTCCTCTTAAAGAAATATTGTTGGCTTCCGTGGCTCCGGAAGTAAAATATATTTCTTCAGGTTCAGCCCCGATTGCCCGGGCTGTTTTTTCCCTGGCCTCTTCTACCGAGTTACGCACTTCCCTTCCCTGTGCATGAAGACTGGAAGGATTGCCGTACTGTTCTTTCAAAAAAGGAAGCATTGCCTCTAAGGCTTCCTCCCTCAGCGGACTTGTCGCCCCGTGATCCATGTAAACCAGCTGACTGGTCATGCTTTATACCTCCCTGCTGTTACAGTATATGGGTCGGCATCAATAGTAATAAGCTCATTAAGGGAAACTTCGTCTAAAACATCGTTGATCTTATCGCGCAACCGTTCCCACACCTGCCTGGTCAAACAGCCATTCTTATGGTGGCAGGAGGAATGATCATGCCCCTCTGCCAGGCAGTCTACGGGGGTTATCGGTCCTTCAACTGCCCTCACAATATCCCCCACCTTGATTCTTTCAGGCGGATGGGAAAGCACGTAACCTCCGCGGGCTCCGCGCACACTCTCAATTAAGTCTGCACGGCGAAGAGCTGGGAAGATCTGCTCTAAAAACTTCAAAGATATTTTTTCCTCCTCTGCAATTTCCCGCAGAGGCAAAGGCCCGGTTTGATAATACACTGCAAGCATGGCCATTGCCCTGACCCCATATTCAACCCTGGCTGAAAGTTTCATATTATTGCTGTAGCTCCTTTAATCCCGACCAAATAACTCGGATATCAACCAAGAAAAAGCATAACACCTGTATTCATGACTGTCAATGGTAAAAAACTAGTTTTTCCCCAAGGATTATTATCAAAAAATTAAGGAAACCAGGGGAAATGCAGCCCTGGAAAAAGCATCAAGCTTAAAAAAAAATCAACAACCTGTAGCGGATATTTAAGCTGCAGAGGCAGAGAATGAAGATTTTAAAATTTAGTATATCAATAAAAAAACCGGCTAAATAGCCGGAATCAAGGTCAAACTTTTTTATATAAATCCGGAGCGACCCCCTGTTACATCTTCACCACATTAGCTGCCTGCGGGCCACGGCTGCCTTCGACAATCTCAAATTCAACCTCCTGGCCTTCCTCTAAGGTCTTAAATCCTTCTTCCTGGATTTCTGAATAGTGAACGAAGACATCCTTACCTTCATCGACTTCGATGAAGCCGTACCCCTTCTCAGGGTTAAACCATTTTACCTTTCCCTGCATTAAAAAATTACCTCCTAAAATTGCCCTGATAATCAGAGCGTAATATCGTCTAAAGATTAACACAAAATTTGCAAAAAAGCAACCAGCAGAGTTTGCTCAACGGCAAGCATTATTTCCATGGTATAATTGTTTCCCAGGAGGTGGAGTAAATGATTATTGGTGTAGGGGTTGACCTGGTAGCCATCGGAAGAATTAATAAAATATATGCAAAATACCCTGAGCGCTTCCTGAAAAGACTATTTACAGAACGGGAAAAAAGCCTTTTTCTTGAAAACCGAAAAAAAACAACATCCCTGGCTGCGCGCTTTGCAGCCAAGGAAGCTGTTTTAAAAGCGATCGGTTGTGGTATCGGCCCGGCAGCCATGCGGGAAGTGGAAATACTTGCTTTACCGGGTAAACCTACCCAGGTGGAACTATCCGGTCATGCAGCAAAGTTGGCCGGTGAAAAAAATATAGCAGGAGTTACAGTGTCCCTCTCCCATGAATACCCCTTCGCCTGCGCCATCGCCGCGGCTTACTCCCTTAGCGGCGGGCATAATTGAGCAAACCGCCTGCTTTAACCACTGCTACCTGGCGCGGCGAAAGCAAATGCTTTGCCTTGATCTTTTCTTTACCGGAACTTAATTGAATAACGATTTCATTATTATTTAACTGCTCCGGTAAATTCTCCAGGATCAACACATCATTTTCAGATATTCTCTCGTAATCGGCTGGATCGGTAAAGACAAGGGGTAGAATCCCAAAGTTAACCAGGTTGGCGTGATGAATGCGGGCAAAGGATTTGGCCAAAACCACTTTTACTCCCAGATACATAGGCGCCAGGGCTGCATGTTCCCGGCTTGACCCCTGGCCGTAATTTTCTCCTCCCACTACCAGGCCACCGCCCGATTCCCGGGCTTTGGAAGAAAAATCCGGCTCCAGGGAAGCAAAAACATAATTGCTAATTGCTTCAATGTTCGACCTGAGCGGCAGTACTTTTGAACCGCCGGGCAAAATATGGTCCGTAGTAATATTATCCCCGGTAATTAAAAGGACATTTAATTCCAGCTTGTCCGGGAGGGCCTCGTTAAGGGGAAGCGGCTTGATGTTTGGACCCTTGATGATTTGCACGTTTTTTCCATCAGAGGGTGGCTCAATCAGCATGCGATCGTCAACAGGGGGCAGGTAACTTTGAGAGACCTCTGGGTACTCGCCAAGCTCGCGTGGATCGGTCAATTCGCCCTTAAGTGCGGCTGCAGCAGCAGCAGCGGGCCCGGTTAAATAAACCATGGCATCGGGCGTTCCGCTGCGGCCGGCAAAATTCCGGTTAAAAGTGCGCACTGAAACTCCCCCTGACGGAGGCGCCTGGCCCACTCCGATACATGGACCGCAGGCTGATTCCAAGATCCTTGCCCCCGATTCCACCAGGCTCTCCATAATACTTTCCCGGGCCAGGGCCATGAGCACCTGCCTTGAACCGGGGGCAACCACAAGGCTAATTCCAGGATGGACTACTTTGCCCCGTAGCACCTCGGCCAACAATTGCAAATCATAATATGAACCGTTGGTGCAGCTGCCTACCGCTACCTGGTCCACTTTTAGGGGCTCGATTTCCCTGATCGGTTTTACAGCGTCAGGGCTGTGCGGCGCCGCAGCCATCGGTTCAAGATCATCTAAATTTATATACACTTCCTTATCATAAACAGCTCCTGGGTCGGCTTCCAGCGGAACAAACACATCCTCCCGGCCCTGCGCTTTTAAAAACTCGCGGGTACAATCATCACTGGGAAACAATGATGAAGTCGCCCCCAATTCTGCCCCCATATTAGTAATAGTAGCCCTTTGATGGACCGAAAGATTCTCCACACCAGGTCCGCCATACTCAATTACCTTTCCCACCCCGCCTTTAACCGTAAGCCTGTGCAGCAATTCCAGGATGATGTCCTTTGCCCCTGTCCAGGGAGGCAAGCTACCGCTCAAGTTTACTTTAAGCACTTCCGGAACGGTCAGGTAAAACGGGCCGCCCGCCATTGCTACGGCCACATCGAGCCCGCCGGCGCCAATGCCGAGCATTCCCAGTCCGCCGGCTGTGGGAGTATGGCTGTCTGAACCAAGCAGAGTTTTCCCCGGGGCCCCGAAGCGTTCCAGGTGCACCTGGTGACAAATCCCATTGCCGGGGCGCGAAAACCACACTCCAAACCTGGCCGCCGCCGATTGGAGGAAGCGATGATCATCGGCGTTTTCAAAGCTGTTTTGCAAGGTATTATGATCTATATAACTGACTGAAAGCTCTGTTTCGACCCGCTCAATCCCCAGCGCTTCCAGCTGTAAATAGGCCATTGTTCCGGTGGCATCCTGGGTTAAGGTTTGATCGATGCGGATACCAATCTCAGAGCCTTTTTCCAGCTGTCCCTCCACAAGGTGTTGTTTTAAAATCTTATAAGTCAAGGTTTCTGCCATTTTTTGTCCCTCCCAGGATAATTAAACATAGCTGTTTAAAAAAATATTCTATGACTGCTTAAACTATTTTACACCAAACCAGGTAAACCTGAAATGAAATTTCTCGGAAGCATAAAGCAAAAGTTTGAAATTGCCTGCAAAGCGCTGTCTAAAACGGTCTGATCTCGCATATGCCGGCTACCGGGTAAAATTGCTTTTTAACTGCTCCTTAAACAGATAGATCAAAACCGGAGTAAACATAACCAGGGCGCATAGGAAAAACACTGCTCTAAAATCAAACCAGTTCAAAAGAATCCCCAGGGTACTGGCGCCAGCCACAATACCAAGGTCAAAGGTGGCCGTAAAAGTAGCCATCCCGGTGCCCCGCTCTATGATTGATAATTTATCTGCAGCCATAGCCAAAACCGAAGAGTGGCCTGCTCCAAACCCAAGCCCCAAAATAAAAGCGCTAACCAGCAAAAGCTGCGGGGAATGAACCATGGCAATCATCGCCAGGGCACCTGAAGCAATGACCAGGGCAGGGAGAAAAACAAGGGGCCGCCCCAGGCGATCGGAAAGTCGCCCGGCTGCCGGGCGCGAAAATACCGTAGTTAAGGCAAATACAGTGAAAAAATAACCTACGGATTGGATTCCCCTGGCTTCCCCTAATAACGGTAAAAAAGTAAGGATACTGCCCAGGTTAAAAGTCATGAAAAATATTATCAGGGAAGGAAATAATACTTTTCGCGAAAAAAGCGGTCCTGCTTTTCCCCAGCTTTCTTCACTTTTATCCAGCAAGGGCTCCCTGACCAGGGATCCGCTTAAAAGGGCCACCACAGCGGCACCGGTAGCAATAAAAAATAATAGGAGGTAATTCTCCGCTGTTACTATTCTCAAATGTTCACTGACAAGCGGCGCAGCAGCCAGGGAAAACGGCGGAGCCATCCCCATCAAGCCAAGAGCTTCTCCTTTTCTACCTTCCGGCGCAAGGTCAAGGGTAAGCGTATTATAAGCCAGGAGAAAGGAACCCCAGCCAAATCCCTGGACAGCGCGGAATACAAAAACCAGGGGTAAGGGGGGCAAAAACATAAGACCCACCCCTGCTGCGGCGTAGAGGGCTATTCCTGTAACAAGGAGCCTTTTTCGCCCCCGCCGGTTGAGGTTGCGCCCCTGAAAAGGCCGTAAGATAACGGAACAGAATGTGAACAGGCCCATTAACATTCCTACGGCCGCTTCTCTGCCTCCGACCTCGATAACATAAAAGGGCAGAACGGGAATAAAGAAATCAAGGGCAAAGAAAAGAGAAAAAACCGCTCCAAACAGGGCCATGAAATTAAAAGTAATTATTTTTTCTTTGCCGGCAATTTTTGCTGATTGCTTGCCCCGGTTAATTTTCATCATTTTTAATAAAGCGATCCATCAAGCGATAGCCATCTTCGATAAATAAACCTGTATCAGCCGCACTGGACTCATCAAACTTTCGTCCCTGGTTGTTACCGGGTTCACCGCTGCGGAAAATAGCAAAAGGAACCGGTTCCCTGGTATGAGTTCCCAGGGATAGCGGGGTATAATGATCAGTTATCATCAAGATGCTATAAGCAAACCCGCTCTTATCCAGTTCGCCGGCTATCTTATTTGCCACTTCCTGATCGATCAGTTCCACAGCTTTAACCTTGTTTTCCATTTCAAACCGGTGGGAACATTCATCAGGGGCCTCAATATGGAGATATATAAAATCTTGCCCCTCTTTTAAAGCATTGATTGCTGCCTGTGCTTTCCCACTGTAATTCGTATCGATGTTACCGGTAGCTCCTTCAACTTCGATTAAATCAAGACCGGCAAAAAGGCCAATTCCTTTAACCAAGTCAACAGCTGAAATCACCGAACCTTTAAGCCCGTATTTTTCAGGGAATGAAGGTAGAAGAGGTTTCTTGCCATTTCCCCATATCCAAATGGAATTGGCCGGGTTCAATCCCTTTTTCACCCGTTCACGGTTCACCGGATGATCGGCAAGAATATTGTAGCTTTGTTCCATCAACTGCTTAATCCTTTTGCCAGATTCGCTACCGGGAAGATAATCACCTATTTTTTGCCCGCTTATATCATGCGGCGGAGTTAATTCCCATTTTTCAGGGCCATTATGCCATACCATCAAATGTCGATAATTAAAACCGTTATGAAAGTCTATTTCTTCAGATCCCAGCTGTTCAGTTACCGCTGCGATCAATTCTTTGGCCTCTTCGGTTGTAATTTCCCCGGCGCAGTAATCGCTCATTACCTTGTTCTCGTAAGGCGCATCGTCAGAAAGAGTAACCAGGTTGCAGCGAAAAGAAACATCCGCAGGATCGAGTTCAACCCCCAGGCTGGCCGCTTCAAAAGGAGAACGCCCGGTATAGTACGTAAGCGGATCATAACCCATCACCGAAAGGTTGGCCGTATCACTACCCGGAGGCAAATCACCGGGAATTGTTTTAACCAGCCCCAGTTCACCCTCACTAGCAAGCCGATCAAAAGTAGTGGTATGGGCATACTGAAGGATTGTTTTATTGCCCAGCTGTTCTACGGAATAATCAGCCATGCCATCTCCAACAATTACTATGTACTTCAAGTATAAATCACGCTCCTTTTTTAAGCTGCCGGTACAGGCAAAATTTAACAAAATCCGTAAGCTGTGCCATGAAAATATACCTTTAAGTCTTTTTTGTCAAGGGCACTGAGAGCAATAAAAGTTAGAAAGAATTACTAACACACAAAAACAAAACAATAATAAAGGATTTAACCCTTGATATGACGAATTTTTATTTACCATGCATTCTAAAATTTATCTGGCAGAAACTACTTAACCCTCAATTAAATTGCCGGGTTTAGTAGAAGCGCGTAAGCAGATGTAAAGTTTCACAGGAGAAAGGGGTCTGCTGTTGAGATATTACAGCACCAGGGGACAATCTGGATATGTTACCGCTAAAAATGCAATCTTAAAGGGCCTGGCGCCAGACAGCGGGTTGTTTGTGCCGGCCGACCCGGTTAATGCATTTGCCTCGAACAAACTGCCTAAAGGAAATTACCGGGAAATAGCCACTGCAATTTGTTCCCCCTTCCTCAGTGATTACAGCCGGGAAGAACTTGAACATGCCATCAACTCTGCTTATAACCGGGGTATTTTCGAGAATCCGGCAGTAACCCCCCTGGTTAAATTATCGGACCAGCTATGTTTTCTTGAACTCTGGCATGGGCCGACCTGTGCTTTTAAAGATATCGCCCTACAAATCCTACCACACCTGCTTAACGCAGCTGCTGCAACAAACGCCCAAGCTTCAGAAATTGTAATTTTGACAGCAACTTCGGGCGATACCGGAAAGTCAGCCCTTGAAGGGTTCCGCGATGTCCCCGGGGTAAAAATAGTTGTCTATTTCCCTGAAAAAGGAGTCAGTGAGATCCAAAAAATGCAGATGACCACCCAGGAAGGCGATAATGTAGGAGTATTCGCTGTGCAGGGGAACTTTGATGACACCCAAAAAGGGGTCAAGCAAATTTTTAGCGATCAAAATTTTTCCGGAAAGCTGCAAAAGTCAGGCTACCGGCTGTCTTCAGCCAACTCTATCAACTGGGGGCGCCTGTTGCCGCAGATAACTTACTATTTTTCAGCATACCGGCAATTAATCGATCAAGATGTTATCGCTTTCGGGGATAAAGTTAATTTCGTCGTACCCACCGGCAACTTCGGCAATATTATGGCCGGTTACTATGCTAAGCGTCTTGGTCTGCCGGTAAATCGCTTTATTTGTGCCGCTAATCGAAACAATGTACTTACGGATTTTATCAACACCGGAGTTTATGATCGGCGCAGGCCCTTTTTCAGGACCTTTTCTCCATCCATGGATATTCTGGTGTCGAGCAACCTGGAAAGATTGCTGTTCGAATTGACCGGCCATGACGCAGAAAAAATTTCATTTTGGATGAAGCAGCTTACCGATGAAGGCGTTTACAAAATTGACCGGGAGACTCTTAAAAACCTGCAGGAAATTTTTTGGGCTGACTATGCTGATGATGATCAAACCCTTAACACCATAGCCGCTGCTTACCGTGAATATAACTATTTAATCGACCCACACACCGCCGTGGGTAAATTCGTCCTTGACCGGTACCTGGAAAAGGAACAAGACAGTTACACCCCGGTAATCCTTTCTACAGCAAACCCTTACAAATTTGCCGGAAGCACAATTCAAGCTTTGTTCAACAAGGATGTGCTTAGTGAATCAAGTGAATTTGCATTGATTAGACTTTTAAACCAGGAAACCGGCATATCGGTACCGGCAAGCCTGGCAAAACTGGAAAACAAACCGGAAAAACACAGCCAGGTGCTCAAACCTGAAGAAATGCCGGGACACCTGGAAAAATTTTTAGATTTAGCTTAAGCAAAGCCTGAGAAATTATTTCTACTCACTGGCAATTCTGTTTTACCCGGTAATATCACCTGTGTAAGATAAAACAGGCAGTTTTGGTCACACTGGTTTGACTGATTCTTAAAAGCTTTGCTAACACTTAAATACTATATTCTAAAAGGAGGCTTTCTCTTAATGGAAAAGTTAAAAGTTCCGGCAGAAAAACTGAGGCTGGAATATAGCCATGAAAACTTCCCTCCTGCAGGTATTGAGGACAGGGAAAAAAGTAGCGACAGCATTGTCGGGCAAGACCGGGCCCTGCACGCCCTGGAATTTGGATTAAATATTAAAAGCCACGGATTTAACATATATGCAGCGGGTATGCCCGGAACCGGCAAAGAAACAGCGGTAAAAAATTACGTGGATCAAATTGCAGCCGGTGCTCCTGTTCCTTCCGACCTGTGCTACGTAAACAATTTCAAATCTCCTTACCAACCGCGCAACCTGGTCCTGCCGGCCGGCCAGGGTCCGGAGCTGGAAAAAGATGTTAGGCGCCTGGTGGAAACAGCGCGCCAAGAAATCCCACGTGCTTTTGAAAGTGACGACTATATAGCCCAAAAAGAAAGTCTGGCCAGCCAGTATAACGAAGAAAAACAAAAAATGTTCAATGAACTAAATCAAAAAGCCTCGGAAAACGGATTTATCATTCAGAGCACCCCAAGCGGGTTTTTACTGCTCCCTCAGAAAGACGGGAAACCCCTTCAGGATAAAGATTTAAACGAACTTTCCGAGGATGAAAGGAATGCCATCTTCGAGAAAAAGAGAAAACTTGAAGATGAGTTGAAAAGCACGATGCGGGAAATCAGAAATATCGATAAAAAACTCGCCGATGAAATAAAAGAATTAGACCGTAAAGTAGCCCTGTTTGCAGTAGAACACCTTTTCCAGGATCTCTTAGAGAAGTTCAACGAAATACCAAAAGTTATCGACTTCCTCAAAGAAATGCAAGAAGACATGATGGAAAACATTAACCTTTTCAGGCAGCAAGAACAACAGCAGCAACAACCGTTTCCTTTCCCCGTTCCCGGAGACCAGGAATCAGGCTTTAAAAAATACCAGGTCAACGTAATTGTGGATAATTCTGAACTAAAAGGTGCGCCGGTAGTGCTGGAACTAAACCCCACCTACAACAATATCTTTGGACGCATTGAAAAAGAAACCCAATTTGGCGGCCTGGTTACCGATTTTACAATGATCCGCGGGGGGTCTTTGCACAAAGCTAACGGCGGATTCTTTGTTGTAAAAATTGATGAACTGCTAAAAAATCCTTTTACCTGGGAAAGTCTGAAGCGGGTTATCAAAAGCAACGAACTGGAAATTGAGGAACCGGGAGAAAAACTAGGTTTTGTAGCGACAAAATCCCTGCGCCCGGAACCGGTGAAGTTTGATGTCAAGATTGTTATCATCGGCCCCCCGATTTTTTACCACCTCCTCTACAACCTTGACTTAGACTTTAGAGAGCTATTTAAAGTTAAAGCAGATTTTGACACAATCATGGAGCGGAACAAAGAAAACATCTCCAGCTACTATTCCTTCGCCAATTCGTTCTGCCAAAAAGAAAATTTAAAGCAACTAGATAACAGCGCGATCGCCAAAATAGTTGAACATGGATCCAGGTTAGCCGAAGACCAGGACAAATTGTCCACCCGTTTTTCGGAAATTGCTGACATTGTAAGAGAAGCTTGTTATTACGCACAAACCGATTCTGCAGAACATGTGCGGGACGAACACATTAATCAAGCGATTGAATCAAAAGTATACCGTTCCAACCTGGTCCAGGAAAAACTTCAGGAATCAATAGAGCGAAACTTTCTGTTGATCGATACAGAGGGAGATAAGGTGGGCCAGATTAACGGGCTTTCGGTAATGCAAATCGGCGAGTATTCTTTTGGCAAACCAACCCGGATCACCTGCAGCCTGGGAATGGGCCGGGGAGGGATTATTGACATCGAAAGAGAAGCCCAGCTCGGGGGACGCCTGCATACCAAGGGGGTAATGATTTTAAGCGGCTACCTTTCTTCGATGTATGCCAAGAATATGCCCTTAACCCTTTCCGCCCGGCTTGTCTTCGAACAAAGTTATTCAGAAATAGAAGGCGACAGCGCTTCTAGCACTGAACTCTACACGATTTTATCCTCACTGGCGGATGTGCCCCTAAAACAAAATCTAGCTGTTACCGGTTCGATCAATCAAATGGGAGAAGTTCAGGCCATCGGTGGGGTCAATGAAAAAGTGGAAGGCTTCTTTGAACTGTGCAAAGCGCGGGGGTTGACCGGTGATCAAGGAGTTATAATCCCTAAGAGCAATCAACCTAACCTGATGCTTAAAGAGGAAGTTGTTGAAGCGGTTTGCCGGGGCGAGTTCCACATATATGCTGTAAGCACAATAGAAGAAGGCATTGAACTATTAACCGGCCTCAAGGCTGGAGAGAGAAAAGATGATGGGACCTTTGAGGAAGGCACTATCAATTACAAGGTGGAGCAAGCCCTCCAGGCTTATGCCCACCGGATGAAAAATTTCGGCAAAAGTATTGAAGAAAGCAAAGAAGATAACCGGTAAACAAACCATAATAAAGAAAGCACCCTTGAACATGCTTAAGGCAATGAGAAAGGGTGCTTCTTTTCCATTCAAGATTTAGTTAGATTTCTATCTTTAGATGGCAAATGCCGAGGATAACCAAAGTGAAAAACCTGCAGCTTGAATCGCTGCCATTGCCCGCATTGAACCGGCACCAACCCTAAAGTCAGTACAGGCTCCATCAAGCACAGCTTATTTCAGGCGAATATCACAACCAGGCTTCTCCTACAGCAGTAATTTCAACGTTACTGTGTGAGAGGAAAGCTTCGTTAACCCCACCTTCTTCCAGGTTCATTTCCAGTTCAGTAACTTCCGGGCCACCCAGTTCCTTCCCCCCACCACATTCAATTCTCAAAACAACATTTCCGGAATTGCTAACTCCTTGTGCAGCCAATTCCCCCTGAGCCAATACGGCAATCCCCAGGGCTACAGTACCTGTACCACAGGACGGCTCAAAATATTCAGCTTCCAGGCTGTGAGGAAAAACAATCCTCATATCCTTTCCATGCTCGGGGTTCCAATCATACAAGGCTAAGTTATACTCATCCTCTCCGGTCACCTCTATAAAACGACGTTGAATCGCAATAATTTTTTCCCTGGTCCGCTGATCCCACTTTTCAAAATCGGCCCAGGGATAAGCACTTTTAAACCAATCTGCGTTAATCACCAGAAATTTACCCGCCTGCATAACTTCCAGGCCTTCAAATTCTAATTTCTGGACTCCTCGTTCATAGCTTTCCCGGACAAAACTGCTCATATCGGTTTTAATCCGAGTAACCTTTCCACCACTGGTTTCAATTTTCAAGGCTACTGTCCCTCCCTCTGTATGCAGGAGGACGTCAGTAAAAGGCTCTTTCTTTTCTACACCAAATAAGTCGCCCAGCTCAGTTTCCACCAGGGCTGCACCCAATACCTGGGTAAAACCACCGCAGGCGCTGATAAAGCAATTTGATGTTGGTTCAGCAA
>CAYXQO010000002.1:0-126272 GCA_964467475.1 uncultured Syntrophomonadaceae bacterium | reverse complement strand
ATACCTGGATCAAGTGGGATGAATGCCAACAAAAATCGGGCAGGAAATTTATCATCTGCAATGCAGACGAAGGGGATCCGGGGGCTTTCATGGACAGGAGTTTGCTGGAGGGGAACCCACATGCGGTGCTTGAAGGCCTGATTATTGGAGGATATGCCACCGGGGCAGAAGAAGGGATCATCTATATCCGGGCGGAGTACCCGACTGCTGTGGAAAAGATCAAACTGGCTATCAACAGGGCGGAGGAACTTGGATTAATTGGTGAAAATATTTTGGGAAGTGGATTTAATTTCTTTGTTTATTTAAATATCGGGGCCGGGGCCTTTGTTTGTGGCGAAACCTCCGCTCTTGTTGCTTCCGTGGACGGCCGGGTAGGCGAACCGGCCCAGAAACCGCCTCACCTGGTAAAGCACGGTTACCTGGGGAGGCCTACAGTGGTAAACAATGTGGAATCACTGGCCAATGTTCCGGTGATTATCCGTGAAGGAGCGGAAAAGTATTGCCAGATCGGTACGGAAAAGTCCAGCGGTACCAAGATATTTTCCCTGGTTGGCAAGGTAAACAATACCGGCCTGGTGGAAGTGCCCCTGGGAATTACTTTACGCGAAATCATCTATGACATCGGTGGTGGGATCAAGGAAGGCAAGCAGTTTAAAGCTGTACAGACAGGAGGACCTTCCGGGGGGTGCATCCCCGCTTCGTTGCTCGATTTACCCACTGATTTTGAAGATTTAAGCGCTGCCGGTTCGATGATGGGTTCCGGTGGGATGATTGTCATGGACGAAGACACCTGTATGGTAGACATTGCCAGGTATTATCTCCAATTCCTGACCGAAGAATCATGTGGTTGCTGTTTTACCTGCCGGGAAGGGGTCAGCCGGTTACTCGAAATAGTGGAAGATATCTCCTGCGGCCATGGGTCCCTGCAGCAGCTTGAGTTAATAAAAGAACTGGGTGAAGTGGTAAAAGATTCCACGCTCTGCGGCCTTGGTCAAACAGCCCCCAACCCGGTATTATCTACCCTCACTCATTTTGAGGAGGAATACCGGGCGCACATTGAACAGAAAAGGTGTCCGGCAGGGGTTTGCCGGGAACTGGTTGTTTACAATATTGATGAACAGGTATGTAACGGTTGCGGATTGTGTTTAAAAAATTGTCCTGCAGAAGCGATTAGGGGCAAGAAAAACGAACCGCATTATATTTTACAGGATAAGTGCGATAAGTGCGGTATTTGTATTACTTTATGCAGGGTTCAGGCGCTCACTAAGTCCTAACATCATAGTTGGGGATAAAGGCATTTTTTATATGCGATCTATTAAAGTACTAAATTATAATTACCAACTGGCTAAGTTTGAGGTGTATTTATCTTGGTTAATCTAATTATGAACGGGCAGGAAATTTCCGTAGAGGAAGGAACTACCGTGTTGGAAGCAGCCAGGTTCTACGGAATGGAAATCCCCACTTTATGTTACGATGAGGGACTGAGTCCCTATGGGGCCTGCCGGCTCTGCCTGGTGGAAATCGGGCCGCCGGAAAGGGCTCGCCTTTTCAGCGCCTGCACTTACCCGGCCAGGGAAGGAATTATTGTCAGGACTAATACAAGACGAGTGATTAAAGCCCGGAAAGTGATAATCGAATTATACCTGGCTACGTGTCCGTCTTCTAAGACAATTCAGGATCTTGCTTCTTGGTATGATGTAACGGAAGTAAGGTTTCCTGTGAAAAATGAGGAATGTATCCTCTGCGGTCTTTGCGTGAGAGTATGTGAAGAACAGATGCAGGCCAAAGCAATTGGTTTTATCGAGCGGGGAACGAACAGGTATATTGGTACTCCCTTTGACAGGCAATCTGAAGAGTGCCGCCTCTGCGGGGCCTGTATGTATATCTGTCCCGTATGCCAGGCCAGGTGCCAGGGGCCGCAGGAAGAAGAGGTCTTGTGTAATGCCTGCCTGAACCTTTCACCGCCATGCCTGGAAAAACATGATCAAGCACTATGCTATCTAGACCCCTGTGCAGCCTGCGAACTGGATCCGGCTTCTCTAAAGAAGCCGGAAGTAGATAGTTAAACATTTTAGGATTGCTGTTTTTAACTGAAAGGAGAATGTTTATGAGCAAGTACAGGCCAAATGCTTCAGCTGCTACATTAACAAAAAACCGGACCGAGAATTCGGTGAGCCCCTTAAGTGGTATGTGCGCAACCTGTGTGGATGGATGCGTGGGGATGTGTGAAATTGGTAAATCGGCATACCGCGGTCATGAAACTTTATACCCGCAGCCTTTTGGGATTATGACCACCGCTTCTGAAAAAGAATATCCCCTTGATTACTCACATTTTTCGATTATGGGGACTGTAGTAGGGGCACAAGGCATAGATGCTGAAAGCGAAAAGGCTATATTCCCGGCGGTTAACCTGGAGAGGACCATTGGCCGGGGAGAAGGAATTAAACTCAAAATGCCATTCGTTATTTCCGGAATTGGTTCAACCGATATTGCCCGCAACAATTGGGAGGGACTGGCCGCAGGGGCGGCTCTTTCCGGTACAATGCTTACCGTGGGGGAAAATGTGGCTGGCATGGATGAAGAGACTGTCATCGATAATGGGCAGGTTGTCAGCACCATTGACCTGGAACGCAGAGTAAAGCTTTTTAAAAAGTGGCAGAGTGATGGTTACGGGGCGATAGTGATCCAGGCCAACGTGGAAGACAGCCACCTGGGGGTCTTAGAGTATGCCCTGGATAAGCTTGACGTAGATGCGGTGGAACTTAAATGGGGTCAGGGAGCCAAAGATATTGGTGGCGAGGTAAAAATTAAGAGCCTGGAAAAAGCTGTTTTGTTGAAAAAAAGAGGTTATGTAGTCTTACCCGACCCGGAAGATCCCGGTGTTGTTCAATCGTTTCGCCAGGGTGGGTTTAAAGAATTTGAACGCCACTCGCATTTGGGCATGGTAGGCCTTGATTCATTTTTAAAGCGGGTTGAACAACTTCGTAATGCCGGGGCTAAAAATGTATTCTTAAAAACCGGCGCATATAGGCCCGCTGATTTGGCCCGCGCTTTAAAGTATTCTTCCCTCGCGGGCATTGATCTTTTAACGGTTGACGGCGCCGGCGGGGGGACCGGCATGAGCCCCTGGAGAATGATGAATGAATGGGGAGTCCCTTCTGTTGAACTGCATTCCCTCGTCTATAGGTACTGCCAAAAATTAAACCAACAGGGTTCAGAACTGCCGGATATAGCCCTGGGCGGAGGATTTGCTTTTGAAGATCAAATTTATAAAGGGTTGTCGATTGCTGCTCCCTATGTCAAGCTGATCGGTATGGCCAGGGGTCCACTTGCGGCGGCGATGGTAGGCAAAACCATCGGGAAGAGAGTTGAGAAAAGGCAACTCCCGGTTTATGTGGAACGATTTGGCAATAAACTTGAAGAAATTTTCGTTACTGCTTCGCAGATCAAGAGCGAACTGGGAGAAGACAGGTTTAAAGAGCTGCCTCCGGGGGCTCTCGGCCTTTACAGCTACTATACCCGCCTGGCCCAGGGATTAAAGCAGTTGATGTGTGGAAATCGCAAATTTGCCCTGGACTATATTTCCAGGGATGACCTGGCCGCCCTGACCAGGGAGGCCTCTGAAGCAAGCGGGATCAGCTATATTATGGATTTAGATAAAGCAGAAGCGGAAGAAATTTTAAATATGAGCGGTTAATGTAAACAAAAAGCGTCTGTTGAAGTCCGGGCTACATTTTGTCCGGTGCCTATTTATCGTGGGCAATAGCGGTGACTAAAGCTGCAGGTTTTCGCTTTGGCTACCCTTTAGCATTCGCCGTCTATAACTTAGCTCCCGGGCGTTTTGCCTCCATTCGTTTTGCCTCCATTCAAGGAAGCAATACCCCCGTCCCCCTGCTTCCCAGGTTGTTCCGGGCCAGGCTTTTTTTAATCCGGATAGTTAAGAAAATGGCTGCGGTGATTTTCAGAAGATCAAATGGTAAAAAGGGAATCACCCCGGTCAACAGTGCTTGTTCAGTAGTGTAGCCCATGACTAAAGCCAATTGCATGGTTCCGCAGAGATAAATCAGCCCCAGGCTTGCAAGCATCACAGTAAATAAACGGAAGTATGAAGGTTGTTCAATATTTTCCAGGAGAAAGCCAATCAGAAAAACTGCTGGAATAAAGCCCCACAGATAGCCGCCTCCCGGACCGGTTAGCATGTGCAGACCCCCGCGGCCCATGGAGAAGACTGGTACACCGGCGGCGCCGAGCAGGAGGTAAGCAAAAACTGCCAGGGTGCCTGCTTTGCGACCCAAAAGCGCTCCGGTGAGGAAGACACCGATGACTTGCCCGGTAACAGGTACCGGGCTAAAAGGCACCGGTACGGCCAACTGGGCCAGAATAGCTATAATTGCTGTAAATAAAGAACTTATTGTTAACCTTTGCAAAGACAATTGGGTTACTCCTTATTTATCAGACTACTCAACTGATTTCCCCATAATTTATGATTTGTTTTTCTCCCTGGTGGGTTTCGATGATCAGAGCTCCGGTTTCATCTATATCTAAAGCAGTCCCCTGCAGTGAGTGGCCGCTCCAGCTCACGGTAACAAACTTTCCAAGGGTTTGGTTGTATTTTTTCCACAGTTCTCGAAAGGGAGCAAAGCCTTCATAGAAAAATTTCCGGTAAGCGGTGGTGAGATTGTGGTGCGCTTCCAGGAAAAGGTTTGTGCGGTCAAAGCGGGTATTTTTTTCAGCAAAAAGTGAGGTGGCCTGTCCCTTTAGTTCTTTAGGGAAATCAGACTGCTTTTGGTTTATATTGATTCCGGTACCAACGATCAGGTATTCAATCCTGTCCGGTTCCGCCTTTATTTCTGTTAGGATACCACCGGTTTTTTTCCCTCCAATTAAAAGGTCATTGGGCCATTTAACTTCCAGTTGGAGTTCATATTTTTCATGAAAAAGGCGGGCCAAGACTGCTGCGGTAACCAGGGTAATTGCCGAAGCATCAGTGGGGGGAGCTTTATCCGGCCTAAGTACCATCGAAAACCACAGCCCGCTTTGTGGTGGTGAAAACCAGCTGCGGCCCAGCCTGCCCCGGCCGGCCAGTTGTTGCTCTGCCACGACTGTGCAGCCACCGGGAGCGCCTTCTTCAGCCAGGTGGCGAGCAGTCAGGTTGGTTGAGTCCACGGTTTCGTAATAATAAATATTTTTGCCGGTAATAAGAAGTTGCTGAAGTTTGTCAGGTCTTTCAAGAAGCCGGTAGCCACGGTTGGGGCGGGCGTCGATGCGGTAACCTTCTTTGCGTAATGCACAAATTTGTTTCCATACTGCTGCTCGGCTGATATCAATTTTTTTACAGAAGTAAGCGCCCGGTAAGTACCTGTCCTGGTATTTTAAAAGAGACTTTAAGATTATTGCTTTAGTGTTAATGCTTTTACCGCTTTCTTTATGGTTAAGCCCTTTACCATTAATGTGTTTGTTTTTCATCTCCAGTTACCTCCAGATGTATTTCTTATCATATTTAAGCGAAATCAAAATGTCAACCATATTTATTTTATTTGGTTTACATTATTAGTTTTGTGATGAGGAAAACCTGAAGAAACAAAGGAAATGACTATTTTGGCACTTAACTTTTTGTGCATGTGGAGCTGTGTGGTTTCTAATATGGGCTCCGGGAAATCTTGCCAAGAAAAAGGGCGCAGTTTTTAACTGCGCCCGAGGATATATATAAAAAGAGGGGGTCAACTCACTTATTATTATAAAGGCTGAACATTACAGAAAGATTACAAACAAGTTGTTTTTTTATTACATTTTCCTATTTGGCGGGCTTTTTCTCTTTTCAATTTATATGGCAAACCTTAATATCCAGAAATGAAAATAGCAGGATCCTTGAAATTCTGGATGTTTTAGAGCAATGAAAAATGACCATGAAAACAAAAAAAGTGTTTCAAAATAAACCAGTTCCCCGGGTAATCAAACTATGTTACAATACTTTATGGAAAATTTGATCAATGAAGGTAAGAACCTGTTTTTGGCGAATAGATCAATGAAGTAGGTACATGTTAGTGGTTGCGCCGGGGGGAGGGAGAAGCCCCCCGAAATTAATGTGAAATTACAACAATAATGGGAGGTTGCTTAGGAAATGGTGAAAAGAGAGGAAGAAACGATTAAGGATGACACCCTGAAAGCGACGCTTGGCTTGATCAAGCAGTCGGTTGAAATGCTTGGTATGTGCGATGATGTTTACGAACATTTAAGGGTGCCGATGCGTTTTGTAGAAACATCTATCCCGGTGGAAATGGATGACGGGTCGGTAAAAGTTTTTACCGGTTACCGTTCCCAACACAACAATGTCCTGGGACCTTATAAGGGTGGTATCCGTTTTCACCCTGATTCACATGCCGATGAAGTAAAGGCGCTTTCAATGTGGATGACCCTGAAATGCGCCCTGGTGGGTACGCCTTTTGGGGGCGGTAAAGGAGCTGTAGTTTGCGATCCGCGAAACATGTCGACCAAAGAAATTGAAAAAACCGCAAGAGGATATGTCAAGGCAATGGGAACAGTTTTAGGACCGGAAACCGATATCCCGGCCCCGGATGTATATACCAATGCCCAGGTGATGGCCTGGATGGCCGATGAGTATACCACAATCATGCGTGAACCGGCTTTTGGCGTGGTTACCGGTAAGCCCATTGCTGTGGGCGGCTGTGTTGGCCGTGAGGAAGCTACTTCTAGGGGTTGTGTTTATGTAGCTAAAGAAGCGGCAAGAACCCTAGGTATTCCCTTTGAAGGAGCACGGGTGGCAATCCAGGGAGCCGGAAACGTAGGCGGTTTTGCCGCTTTGCTGCTTGCCGAAGAAGGTTGTAAAATTGTTGGGATCAGCGATTCTAAGACCGGTTTATATGATCCTAAGGGTTTGGATGCTAAAAGTGTAATTGACCATAAAAAGAAAACCGGTGCTTTGACCGGTTATTCCGGGCCAAAAGAAATTACCAACGAGGAATTGCTGGCTTTAGATTGTGATATTTTAATCCCGGCAGCCATGGAAAATCAACTCAATGGAAATAATGCTGCTGATGTGAAAGCAAAAGTTGTGGTGGAAGGGGCAAATGGTCCAACTACACCGGAAGGCGATCAGATCCTTAAAGATAATGGGGTTCTGGTTGTCCCTGATGTATTGTCCAACAGTGGCGGGGTAACCGTTTCCTATTTCGAATGGGTGCAAAATAACTATGGCTTCAGATGGGACTTCCCTACTGTTGATAAGCACTTGCAGGAAAAAATGATCGGAGCTTTCAATAATGTTTACGGTTTTTACTGTGAAAATTGTCAAGGCTCTGATATGAGAACCGGTGCATACATGTATGCGATTAAAAAGCTGGCGGAAGCGATGCAGTACAGGGGCTGGCTGCACAACGGCATGTACGGTTAATCCCCAATAAGAATCACCGCTTGTTTAATCGCGACAAGCTATTTTTTGCAATTATTGGTTGAGCGGGTGTGGGCTCCGGGAAGTTTACGCCTGCTCTGCCAGGTTAATTAATTATTTTAAGAAATTATGATCTTAATGTAAATTTTTTAAAAAAATATGTGGTGGGTTAAAGATTTTTTCTGTTACTTTTGGTAGGCTGAAGTTTAAAATTATAGCTGAAGTTTAAAATTATAATTGAAGAAAAAAATAGGCCGGGTTTTATGAAAGGGGCGGTAATTACTTGGCACAAATGAAACGAAATAATGATCCTGCGGATCTTTTGATCAATGAACAGTGGTGTAAAGGTTGCGGTATTTGTGTAGCTTTCTGTCCCAAGGAGGCTCTTTTTATGGATGAAAAGGGCAAAGCTAAAAAGGAAAAGGAAAAATGTACTGCATGCGGTATTTGTGAAACATTTTGTCCTGATTTTGCGATTTCGCTGGTTAAGAGGAGGCTTTCTGTAAATGCCGGAAACGAAACCGGTCTTGATGCAAGGTAATGTAGCATGTGCCGAAGGGGCAATCAGTGCTGGCGTCCGCTTTTATGCCGGCTACCCGATTACCCCGTCAACTGAAGTTGCTGAACGTATGGCTGCGAGGCTTCCCGAATATGGGGGAGTCTTTATTCAAATGGAGGATGAAATAGCAAGCATGGCCGCTGTTATCGGCGCATCTATCGGGGGAATGCGCACTCTTACCGCTACAAGCGGCCCTGGATTTTCCTTAAAACAGGAAAACCTCGGTTATGCGATAATGGCTGAAATTCCCTGTGTGGTTGTTAATGTTCAGCGCATGGGTCCCAGTACGGGGGCGCCGACAGCGCCGGCCCAGGGAGACGTAATGCAGGCACGCTGGGGCACCCACGGTGACCATCCGATTATTGCTTTTTCACCGGCTTCGGTGTACGAAACTTATTACTTGACGGTGGCCGCGGTTAATTTAAGCCAGAAACTAAGGCAGCCGATTGTTATACTGTTAGATGAAGTGATTGGTCATATGCGGGAAAAAGTTTTGATTCCTGAAGAAGGAAGATTAATGGTGGAAAAATCAAGTGATAAAATTCCCCCGGACTGGAAGCCATACGATGATAAAGGGGTTACCCCCCTGGTTCCATTTGGCTTTGGCCACTATTACCATGTAACCGGCCTGTTCCACGACCAGTACGGGTTTCCCACCACTGATCCGCCCCAGGTGGAACGGTCACTGGATAGACTGCATGAAAAAATGGAAAAATACCGGGACGAGATTGTGCTGACCAATTATATTGGTCACAAAGAACCCAGGGTGGTAATTGTCACTTACGGCTGTACCGTTCGCTCGGCCCGGGCAGTGGTGAAGAAGGCTTACTGGCAGAATCGGGAGCAGGTAGGTTTGCTCAGCTTGCAAACTATTTGGCCGTTCCCGGATCGGGAAATTAAGGCTTTGGCCAAACAGGCCGATGTAATTTTGGTTCCGGAAATGAACATGGGTCAAATTGTCGGGGAAGTGGAAAAGCATGTTGCCGGGGAAGCGGAAGTTGTCCCGATCAACCGTTATGATGGGGAAATGATTACCCCCGATGAGATAAGCGAAGCACTTGGGAGGTGGCTATCATAGAACAGCTCACTCAAGATTTTTTAAGAACAAAAAAGTTGCCGCACATCTGGTGTCCGGGATGTGGCAATGGAATCGTAACCGCTGCCCTGGTCAGGGCTATCGAACGGGCTGAATATGATCAAAAAGATGTGGTTATTGTTTCAGGGATTGGTTGCTCCTCAAGAGCGGCCGGTTACCTGAATTTTAACACCCTTCACACCACCCACGGACGTGCCCTTGCTTTTGCCACCGGGTTAAAAATGGCCAGGCCCGAACTCAAGCTTTTCGTGATTATGGGAGATGGTGACTGCAGTGCAATCGGGGGCAATCATTTTATTCATGCAGCCAGGAGGAATATAGATCTTACTGCGGTGGTAGTTAATAACCACATTTATGGCATGACCGGTGGGCAGCATTCTCCTCTTACTCCGGAAGGCAAAAAAGCGACTACCGCACCTGGAGGGACAGTGGAAAGGGAATTTAACCTGATTGATCTGGCCCGGGGAGCCGGTGCGACGTTCGGAGCGAGAGGTACTGCAGCGCAACCACGTCAGCTTGAGCAATTAATAACCAGGGGCTCAAAACATAAGGGATTTTCCATAATTGAATCTCTCTCTCCATGCCCGATCGCTTACGGTAGGCGGAATAAGCTAGGTGGACCGGTGGATATGTTAAAAGATATCAAACAAAAGAGCGTCTCTGTGGAACGCGCTACGAAGATGGAAGAAGAGGAACTCGAAGATAAGAGCATTACCGGGGTTATTTTTAGTCTTAATGCTCCTGAATACTCAGAAGAATACTATAAATCAATTGGTAAAAGCTAAAGAAAGAAAGCGGAGGCGGTAAAGTTGGGTAACAGGCAGGAAGTTTTGTTGACCGGTACGGGAGGCCAGGGATTGATCCTTGCATCAATAGTGCTGGCTGAAGCTGCTGTCAATGACAACAAAAACGTGGTCCAAACCCAGTCATACGGTCCCGAAGCCCGGGGAGGGGCTAGCATGGCCGGGGTGATTATTGATGTTGATACTATCGAGTATCCCAAGGTGGCAGATCCTACGGTCTTGCTGTGCATGAGCCAGGCTGCATTTAACAAGTATCTTCCTAAAGTAAAGCCCGGATGCACGGTAATTGTCGATTCCACTTTTGTGACCGGGCCTTTCCAGGAAGAGTACAAGATCCAGACGTATCCGATCACAAAGGTGGCAAAAGAGGAATTAGGCCGGGAAGTAGTAGCAAACATGATGGCACTGGGTGTGGTCAATGCGGCGACTGAACTTGTGGATAAAGATATTTTTCGGGAAAACATCCACAAGCTGGCACCCAAGGGAAGTGGTGAGCTAAATCAACAGGCCTTTGACCTTGGTTATCGCTTGTATGAACGAGGTTCGGGACAGGATTACGGAATCTCTGCTCAGACCAAGAAATAAAAGAGTCCTTCTTGTTGTTACAGTTACAGTAATTGCTTCTGAACTATTTATTGTTACTGATATCGGGCCTTTTCGTTTTTCAATTGGCACGGTAGTTTTTGTTTATGCGATTCTTAGCTTAAACCACTTACTTATTTTACCCACTGCAGCGCTGGTTGCTGCTTCCACCCTTCTAATCAGAGTTAGCATGGATTATTTTATCTGGTTGCCTTCCGATTACTTTACTTTTATGACCGAGCACCAGTATTCAGGAGCAGTTTATTTTTTGCTGTTGGCCGTAATCTTGCGCCTGGGTGATATTCGTGAAGGTGCTCGGGGGTTTACAGTGCCCCTGTTGTTTTTTCTGGGCGGCGCTATTGCCGTTTCCAATCTTGCCGAAGCACTGGTTAGGATTCCGCTTCCGCAGGTGATTAGCCTGGAAAACCTGGCTATCCTGCTCCTGATGTCTTCTGTGCAGCTTTTTTTAGTGACCAGCCTGGTTAATATCAGCCATTTTCAAAAAACGGTAATTCACGATCAGCAGCAGCGGGTTAATTATGAAAAAATGCTTATTGTGGCCTCAGAGCTTTACGATGAGCTTTTTTATATGCAAAAGTCAATTGAAAACATAGAAAATATCATGGCCAAGAGTTATAATTTACATAAGAAGCTAAAGGAATTGAAGTTGATGGACCGTTCCCTGGAGAGGAGTGCCTTGCAAATAGCCGAGGAGGTTCATGAAGTTAAAAAGGATACGGTGAGAATCCTGGCAGGACTTGGTGAAGCTTTAAAAATCAGGCAGGAAAAGCCGGTAATGAACCTCTCGGAAATAATGAACCTGGTGATCGAGACAAACCGCAGTTATGCGCAAAGCCTCGATAAAAGTGTCCATTTTTACCTTCAATGTGAAGAGGATCTTGAGGTCGAACAGATTTATCCACTGCTGGCGATTCTAAATAACCTGGCTTCCAATGCTGTCGAGGCAATTCGCTCAGAGGGATATATTCGCCTTAAGGTAAAAAAGAAGCGCTCTATCCTGCGGATATATATTTGTGACAACGGTGACCCGATCCGTGAACGGGATCGGGCGCTGATTTTTGAACCAGGGTTTACTACCAAATTTTCAGCAGAGGGAGTGCCCTCTACGGGGATTGGTTTGTCTTACGTCAAGGGACTGGTGGAAAATTTCCGGGGGCGGGTTTGCTTCCGGGAAAAAGAAAACGAAAAATGTTTTATTATACTAATTCCCGTTTCGAATATCGTGGAGGATGTTTGATGAATTATAGTTTCTTTATCATTGAAGACGATCTGGCCTGCAGGCGAATTTTGGCCCAGATTATCGAGGATGAATTTTTAGGGGAAGTTGTTGGCGAACTTGGTGACGGCCGCGGCAATGTAAGCGGTATAATCCTGGATTGTCAACCCGATATACTCTTAGTTGACCTGTTGATGCCCGGTAAAGACGGAATAGAGATCGTGGAACAACTTAAAGATCGTGATTTTAACGGCAAGATTGTAATGATATCCCAGGTTGAAAAAAAAGAGATGGTTGCCCAGGCTTACGATGCAGGGATCGAGTTTTATATCAACAAACCGATCAACAAGGTGGAAGTAATTTCTGTAATCAAGGGATTGATTGATCGCCTGCGGATGGAACGCTCTTTTGAGCAAATGCGCGATTCCCTGGCAGCCCTGGATAATATTGAGGGTTTGAAATCTTCCACCAGCAGAAACGAGGGCCAAATTCTGGATCAGGATACGATCAAGGAAAGAACCAGGGAAGTGCTTGCCGATCTGGGGTTGATCGGTGAGCCGGGCAGTAATGATTTGGTGCAGATCGTCGTATTTTTAAACAGTGTCCCCGGGGCGGAGAAGTACCTGGAAGAATCGAAAAGATTGAAAGATCTTTACCGGGCAGTCCAGGAAGAGTATATTCAAGAGGGGGCCAGACGCAGTGATGTGCGCACTATTGAGCAGCGGGTGCGCCGGGCGGTGAAACAGGCTATGGACCATGTTGCAGCCCTGGGGATAGAGGATTATAGCGATCCCATATTTGAAAGGTATGCTCCCAAGTATTTTGATTTTAACGAGCTTCGTCTTAAAATGAAAGAGTTGGAGCAGGATAATCCTGCCCCGACGAAAACCAGAGTTAACATAAAACAATTTATCAGTGCTCTTTACTGGGATATTAAAAAATCAGATTTAAAGCGAAGGGGGTAATTTTTTGCCTGTTGGTACAGCAATTTTACTGGTGGTAATAATTGGAGGTTTGTTTGCTTTTGGGATATGGTTGTCTCGCTATAAAATGGAGAAAGCGCTAAAGAGGGTGGTTGAAACTTTTAGGGAAAAAGAAGCGCTCGACCCGGGAAATGCCAAGACCCGAAAAGAACTGGGGTTGCTTTCTCTAGCTGAGCAGAGTTTATGGGAGCGATCTTTTAAGCCTCGTGATTATAGGGTTTATGCTTTCGATGTTCTGATCAAATTGGAGGTTATTCGTTCTACAGAGGATGAAAAGTATTATCTCTCGGAACAGGCTCTGCAATCTTCCCGCCTGGGGGATAAGTTTTAGCCCTCATCAGGATTGACTTTCATTGCGTAAAATAATACTATTTACAAAACCGATTAGTTACAGGCTGTCTTAAATAATAGCGCCTGTTCGGTTGAAGCTATTGCTGAAAATAGTTGAGGTGATCATATGAACGAAAAGATGCTGCCGCCTGTATATGATCCCCATGCAGTTGAAATAAAGCGGTATCAGTTTTGGCTGGATGGAGATTACTTTCGCGCTTCCGGGGATCCGGACAAAGAACCTTTTACAATCGTTATCCCTCCGCCTAATGTGACCGGTTCGTTGCATATGGGCCATGCTTTGAACAATACTGTCCAGGACGTATTGATCCGCAGGCGCCGGATGCAGGGTTACGATACCCTCTGGCTGCCCGGCTGTGACCATGCCGGGATTGCCACTCAGAATGTAGTGGAAAAACATTTGGCCGAGGAAGGTGTTGATAGCCGGGAGCTGGGACGAGAAGCTTTTCTCGAGCGGGTTTGGGACTGGAAAGATACTTACCATGAACGCATTACCAGGCAACTTCACCGCCTGGGTGTTTCCTGTGACTGGTCACGGGAGCGTTTTACCATGGATGAAGGCTGTTCCCAGGCTGTACGCAAGGTATTTGTCGACCTTTACCACCGCGGTTTGATTTACCGCGGGGATTATATGATCAATTGGTGCGCGAGGTGTTCTACCGCTCTCTCTGATATTGAAGTGGAGCATGAAGCTGAAGCTTCGACGATTACTCATATTAAATATCCGTTGGCCGATGGTAACGGGCATATAATCGTTGCTACCACCCGGCCCGAATCAATGCTCGGCGATACCGCTGTAGCAGTCCACCCGGGCGATGAACGTTACCGTGACCTGGTGGGCAAAAGTGTGATTTTACCTCTCCTTGACCGGGAAATTCCGATCGTAGCTGATGATTACGTGGACCCGGAATTCGGCAGTGGGGCAGTTAAGGTTACCCCTGGCCATGATCCAAACGACCTGGCCATCGGCTGGCGTCACGACCTGGAAATCCTTAAGGTGGTCGGGGAAGATGCCAAAATGACCCCTGCAGCCGGTCCTTATGAAGGAATGGAACGGTTTGCGTGCCGCAAAAAAGTAGTCGAAGATCTAAAAGACTTAGGCCTGGTTGAAAAAATCGAGGATTATGAGCATTCAATCGGCCATTGTCAGCGGTGCGATACGGTGGTTGAACCATTAATATCCCGCCAGTGGTTCGTTAAGATGAAGCCCCTGGCCGAACCCGCGATTGCGGCGGTTGAGAAAGGGCAAACCGACTTTGTACCACCCCGTTTTGCCCGAATCTACAAGGAATGGCTGGAAAATATCCGCGATTGGTGCATATCACGGCAGATCTGGTGGGGGCACCGTATTCCCGCCTGGTACTGCTCATGCGGGGAAGTTATTGTTGATTATTCCGATCCTGAACGCTGTCCTTCCTGTGGCGGTAGCGATTTAAAACAGGATCCCGATGTTTTGGATACCTGGTTCAGTTCAGCCCTGTGGCCCTTTTCCACTCTTGGCTGGCCGGATCAAACTGATGATTTGCAAAATTTTTATCCTACCACAGTCTTAGTTACCGCTTATGATATCATTTTCTTCTGGGTAGCAAGGATGATGTTCATGGGTCTTGCTTTCATGAATGATGTTCCTTTCTATACTGTTTACATCACCGGGCTTGTCCGCGATGCCCTGGGGCGTAAAATGAGCAAATCGCTTGGCAATGGGGTTGATCCCCTTGAAGTAATTGAAAATTACGGGGCGGATACCCTGCGCTTTACCCTGGTAACCAACCAGACTCCCGGAAACGACCAGCGTTTCAGGCAGGAAAGTGTGGAAGCGGGTCGTAACTTTGCTAACAAGATATGGAATGCCTCCCGGTTTGTTTTGATGAACCTCGGCTTTGACGAGGAGAGCGCACCGCCTGTCCAGTTTGACCCGCAACAGCTGCCGGAAGGCTTGAACCGAATCGATCGCTGGATTCTGCACCGCTTTAATGAAACCGTGCAAAAAACGAATGATTTACTTGAACAGTACGAGCTGGGTGAAGCGGCTCGCACGATATATGAACATCTATGGAATGACTACTGTGACTGGTATCTAGAAATTAGCAAATACTATCTCTACCGGGATTCAGGGGAACCGGATGCGGAACGCGACCGGGAACGCACCCGCAGTCTTTTGGTTTATCTTCTTGACGGGATGATGCGTCTCCTTCACCCGGTGATGCCATTTATTACCGAGGAAATTTGGCAGCAGCTTCCGCACAGAAAAGAAGATGCCCTGGTAGTAGCTGCCTGGCCGGATACATCACCGGCTCTTTCCTTCCCCGAAGAAGCTGAAGAGTTTGCCCTGGTCCAGGATGTAATCAAGGCTATCAGGAATCTCCGCAGCCAGGTTCAATTGCCTCCGGGTAAAAAAGCGCCTGTCATTATTAGGGCCGGTGGCCGCAGGCAAACCTTCCTGACAGAGGAGTCACATCATATTAAAGAGCTGGCCTTTGCTGAACCGGTAACTATTGACCCGAACATAGATAAGCCCAAACAAGCGTTGACTTCGATTATCGGTGAGGATGTTGAAGTATATCTCCCCCTGGAAGGGGTTATTGACCTGGATATTGAAATAGAAAGATTGAAAAAAGAAGTTTCTCAGCTGGAAGAAGAAATAAAGAAAACAGAGGGAAAGCTGAACAACCAGAGTTTTAGGGAAAAGGCGCCTGCGGATGTAGTTGAAAAGGAAAAAGCCCGCCGCGAGGAGCAGGAAACTAAAATGCAGAAGCTACAGCAAAGATTGCAGGAGTTAAGCTAGGCAATGGATCATAATAAAAGTTATCGTGAAGCACTCGAATGGATTCACGGGTTAAGCCGTTTTGGCAATAAACCCGGGTTGGAACGAGTTACTGCCATGCTCGAGGAGCTGGGCAGACCGCAAGATAGGCTCCGCTTTGTGCATATAGCCGGCACAAACGGGAAGGGATCTACTGCAGCCATGCTCGCTTCGATCATGCGGGATGCAGGTTACCGAACAGGGCTTTATACCTCTCCTTACCTGCTTTCTTTCAGTAACCGTATGGCGATCAACGGTCGGGACATCGGCCATGAGGAATTGGTCGGGCTGGTGGAAGAAGTCCGCCCCCTGGTTGAACGGATCAGCACAGACAGCCGTTATGGCCACCCTACGGAATTTGAAGTGGTCACCGTGCTGGCCCTTACTTATTTTGCTCGGGAAAAAGTAGACCTGGTAGTTTTAGAAGTAGGCCTGGGAGGGCGGTTGGATGCTACTAATGTGGTTACTCCCCTTTTAAGCGTAATCACTAATGTCAGCCTGGAACATACCGAGGTACTTGGCGATACAGTGGCGCAGGTAGCCCGGGAAAAGGCCGGGATCATTAAGGAAGAAGTCCCGGTAATTACTGCTGCCGACGACAGCGAAACGCTGGCAGTGATTGAAGATCGGGCGGCGCAGTTGGGGAGCAGCCTCTACTATGTGAAGCCGCTGGCAGAGGAAGTAACAGGAAAGGACCTATCTGTCCCTTATCTTAACCCGGACACTCCAAGTGCCGGGTTTTCGCAGGTTTCTGTAAATGAAAAAGGTCAAGAATTTTCGTACCTGGGCTTTACGAAGAATTTCGGTGGGCTTTTTATCCCCTTACGCGGTTCTTACCAGGTGACAAATGCCGCTACAGCCCTGGCTGCGGCGGAATTGCTGGTTAAACAGGGTTACAGGGTAGAGGAGGAATCAGTACGCCGCGGTTTTGCTACGGTAGAGTGGCCCGGTAGGTTGGAACTTTTACAAACTGAACCCATGCTGGTTATGGACGGGGCTCATAATCCGGCTGCGGTCACAAACCTTGCCGGGGCCCTGCCTGAATATTTTAACTACCGGCGCTTAATTCTTGTTTTCGGGATTATGGCTGATAAAGATTCCCGCTTGATGCTGGAAAACATCCTGCCGCTGGCCGACAAAGTTATCTTTACCAGGGCACTGATACCCCGAGCTGAAGATCCCAGAGCCCTTGCTTCAGAAGCGGTGCATCAACTGGGGTGGGATCCTCGTTATATAGAAGTATTTGATGATATCGGGATGGCTTTGGAAAAAGGACTGGAACTGGCTGGTAACCGGGATATGGTGCTCGTAAGCGGTTCTTTTTACACGGTTAGTGATGCCCGCGCATACTGGGAAAAGAATATGCGCTAAAAACTTTACTACGATAATAGTAAAAAATATTTGAATGTAACTAAATGATTGATTAGTTCTATTTTAAGGGACCGAGCTAAAATGAATGTTTTTTGGCAGGACTTTGTAATTATTTCACGAAAATAGTTAAGTCCTTTTATAGCAATTTTATCGCTAATTTCTTTTTATTCGGAAAATGATAAGCGACAATGTTTAATTCAAACAGCAAATAATAGCAATGACCGGTTGAAAGGGTGATTCAGGGAATGGTTAAAGAACTATTCAAAGGTGGAGTCCATCCCGAGGATAAAAAGAACTATACCGCCTCGACGCCCATTGAAAAGATGCCGCTTCCACAGAAAGTGGTTATCCCGATGCAGCAGCATATCGGTGCTCCCTGCGAGCTTCTGGCCGATGTTGAGAAAATTGAAAAGGGGACCCTGGTGAAAGCCGGTCAAAAATTAGGTGACAACCAGGGGTTTGTTTCCGCTCCGGTTCATTCTTCTATTTCCGGGACGGTGACTGATATTGGCATGTACAATCATCCGCTTGGGGTAAAAATTAATGCGGTTACAATTGAATCAGATGGTAAGGATGAATGGGATGAAAGTTTACAGCCCGGAGGCAATCTTGACGAACTCTCAGCAGAAGATATTCGTAAAATAGTCAGGGAAGCCGGCATTGTAGGGTTAGGTGGAGCGACTTTCCCTGCCCATGTCAAACTTTCTCCCCCGGAAGACAAGCCGATTGATGTGGTGATCATAAATGGGTCTGAATGCGAGCCATACCTGACTGGAGACCACCGGGTAATGCTTGAAAAGCCGGAAGAGATTTTATTCGGCCTAAAGGCGATGATCAAGGCACTTGGTGCCGAAAGAGGGATCATCGGCATTGAAGACAACAAGCCCGATGCCTTAGAAGTAATGGAAAAAATGGTTGCCGAAGAAGATAACATCCAGGTATGTCCCCTGCATACAAAATATCCGCAGGGGGCGGAGAAGATGTTGATTTATGCGACCACCGGGAGGGTGGTCCCTGCTGAAGGGGCCCTGCCTCTTGAGGTCGGGGTTGTTAACCATAATGTAGGTACGGCAGTAGCTGTTGCCAGGGCAATCCGCGAAGGCAAGCCTTTGGTTGAGCGGGTCATTACAGTTACCGGTTCCGGCATCAAAGAACCGAAGAATCTGCAGGTCCGGCTGGGAACACTCGCGGCGGAATTGCTCGATTACTGTGGAGGCCTTAAGGAATCGACGGCTAAGCTGGTGGTTGGCGGCCCGATGATGGGGCTTGCCCAACCTACCTCTGAGATTCCGGTAATCAAGGGAACTTCCGGTATCCTTGCTCTCACAAAAGAGGATGTGCACCTGGTTGAAAGCAGCCCCTGTATTCGTTGTGCTAAGTGTGTGGATGCCTGCCCGGTTCAATTGATGCCAACCTTGATTGCTCAGGTTTCAGAATTTGGCGATTATAAGAAAGCGGAAAAATTGTATGCGCTGGATTGTTTTGAGTGCGGCTGCTGTTCATATGTCTGTCCTTCCAAAATACCTTTAACCCAGTGGATCAGAATTGCCAAAGCCGAAATTATGAAAAGGAGAAAACAGCAAGGTAAATAGTTTATTGCTCGGGGAAGGGAAGTGATTGTAATTAGCGAAAAATTAATCGTATCTTCTTCACCGCATATACGCACAAGCGAATCAGTGCAAAGCATAATGTTTGATGTTTTAATCGCGCTGTTCCCGGCTGCCCTGATGGCTGTGCTTTTGTTTGGATACCGTGCCCTTATGATTATGGTCCTTTCGATGGTAGTTGCCATGCTGGTTGAAGCACTGTGGCTTAAAAATCGCAACATCCTGGGAGACGGCAGCGCCGCTGTTACCGGGTTGCTTTTAGCGATGACCCTGCCCCCTGTGGTGCCCTGGTGGGTGGTTGTTCTGGGCTCAGCCTCGGCAATCATTATTGGTAAGCAGGTTTTTGGGGGGATAGGCTATAATATTTTCAACCCGGCCCTGGTTGGTCGGGCGATCCTGGTTGTTTCCTGGGGCGGCCACATGGCCGGTGACATCTGGCCTATGCCCCAACCGTTTGCGCTGACCGCCGATATTTCTGCTGTTACCGGGGCAACTGTTTTAGCTGCCCCCCAGGAGGCCCTGGCTTTCAGCTTGCCGGAAATATTTATTGGCAATATTGCCGGTTCGTTAGGGGAAACTTCCTCCCTGGCCTTGCTTATCGGAGGAATATGGCTTGCTTACCGGGGCCATATTGATTTGCGTATACCCGGCGGATTTATCGGCACTGTTTTTGTTTTAGGGACAATTTTTGGAGGCGGGTTTTACGAGAATTATCTGTTGACCGGGTTGTTCCATGTGCTTGCCGGAGGGGTGATGATCGGGGCTATCTTTATGGCCACTGATATGGTCACCACCCCGGTTACCCCTGCCGGACGATTAATTTTTGGGATTGGCTGCGGGTTGTTTACAATGTTGATCAGGTTATGGGGAACCTACCCGGAAGGGGTTTCCTTTGCTATATTAATGATGAATGCAGTGACCCCGATAATTGATAACTTTACAATACCCCAGCAGTTTGGGGGGGTGAAAAAAAGTGCGTGATATTGTTCGTCTTTCAATGGTTCTGGCACTAATTGCGGTAATGTCCGCTGCGCTTCTTACCGGGATTCACAACATTACCGAACCGGTTATTAAAGAAAGAGAGCAAAGAGAATATATCGAGGCTCTTGAACAGTTTTTTCCCGAGCTTGCCGATTATGAATCCGAAGAAATAGACGGAGATACATATGATCTTGTTTACGATCAAGATGCTAATTTGATGGGGATCATGGCCACGGTTACCACCTATGGGTATGAAGGTGAGATATCCTATAACCTTGCGGTAGATGATGAAGGTGAGATCAAAGGGATAATAGTTACGGGGCATTCTGAAACTCCCGGGATTGGTGACGTGATTACTACCGACGAGTTCCAGGAGCAATTTATTGGCAAAGGTTATGAGGATCCTATCCAGGCCGGTGAAGATGTTGATACTGTCAGTGGAGCGACGGAAAGCACCGGTTCGGTGATCAGTTCTGTGCGACGCACGGTAATTACTATTGGTGAAAACTTCCTGGATAAGGAAGGAGCTGGTTTGAACCTTCCTTCCGTGGATGACGGTGTATACCTTGGCAGTGTGGAAGGAACCAGGGGTATATTGACAGCCGAGGTTGAAGTTTTAAATGGCATAATTAATCGGATTGAGATTGTTGAACAGCATGAAACCGATGCTTATTTTGTTGAATCTTATCCTTTAATTCCAGAAAGAATTATAGAAGAACAGAGCCTTAATGTAGATACGCAAACCGGAGCTACATTAAGCGCTGAAAGGATAATATTTGCCGTGGAAAATGCTCTTAACGGCGCACCGTTGGAAGAAGGCAGTGGAGGTGACAGTTTAGATGAATAATAAAAGTGTTTATATTCAAGACTTAACCCGGGGTATTATTCGCGAAAACCCGGTTTTCAAATTACTCTTGGGATTGTGCCCGGTGTTGGGGGTTACTGCCTTTTTTATAAACGGACTGGGGATGGGAATTGCTGCAACCGCAGTGCTGGTTGCTTCAAATGTGGTGATTTCCAGTCTCAAACAATTTATCCCGCCTCAGGTGCGAATACCCTGCTTTATTGTAGTGATCGCAACATTTGTAACTATAATTGATATGGTTTTAGAGGCTTATCAGCCCGCACTTCATGAAGCTTTAGGCATTTTCGTTCCCTTAATCGTAGTTAACTGTGTTATACTGGGCAGGGCCGAAGCTTTTGCAGGCAAACAGCCGGTACTTCGTTCTTTGATTGATGGTATCGGGGTTGGCCTTGGTTTTACCCTGGCCCTGGGGATATTATCTTTTGTTCGTGAAGTTGCCGGACACGGTACCCTGATGGGGCCCGACCCGGAAAGTGCTGTCCACCTTTTTGGACCAGAATTTGAACCAATGGGCCTTTTTGCCCAACCGCCGGGTGCATTTATTGCCCTGGGACTATTGTTGGGTATCTTTAACGTGATATTTAAGAAGTTTAATATCAAATAAATTAAACCGGGATGAGCTTGAAAGTTTAAATTAATACTTAAATAAAATAACCGGTAGCAGGAGGTTATTATGGAAAGACTGCTGGCAATAATTTTTATCTATATTTTGGTTGATAATTTTGTTTTGCAACGTTTCCTGGGGATATGCCCGTTTATCGGGGTTTCTCGTAAAATGGAAACAGCGATAGGCATGAGCATGGCTGTAATTTTTGTCATGACTATGGCCACAATTGTAACCTGGATTCTTTATACTTTTGTATTAATGCCATATCAACTGGAATACTTACAGATTGTAACTTTCATTTTGGTTATTGCCTCCCTGGTTCAACTGGTTGAAACAGCGATGCGTAAAATAAGTCCTACCCTGTACCAGGGCCTGGGGATCTTTTTACCTTTAATTACCACGAATTGTGCGATTATGGGGGTTGCGGTGCTTGCTGTCAGGGAAGAATTTACTTTTGTTGAAGCAGTTGTTTTTGGCCTTGCCGCTTCAATTGGTTTTTCACTGGCCCTTGTAATAATGGCCGGTATCCGGGAAAGATTGGAGATGGCAAAAATTCCGGAAGCTCTGCAGGGTTCCGCGGTCACTTTAATTACTGCCGGTATATTGTCGTTGGCCTTCCTTGGCTTTAAGGGAATGCTAACGCTCTAAGCGAAGAATTTATTGTTAAATATGGGTGAGGTGAGTTGGAACGTGCAGATAGCATATGCAATTGTTGCTTTAGGGTTAATCGGCCTTCTTTTTGGGCTGCTGTTATCTATTGCAGCACGGGTTTTTGCGGTAAAAACTGATCCGAGAGTGGATGCAGTTAATGATATATTACCCGGAGCTAATTGTGGAGCTTGCGGTTATGCCGGTTGTGTTAATTTTGCGGCGGCGGTTGTTAAAGGGGAAGCAGCAGCTAATGCATGTATACCCGGCGGGGAAGAAACCACCCGGGCTATCGCTGAAGAGCTGGGTCTTGAAGTAGACGACTCGGAACCGCTTATAGCTACACTTTTCTGTATTGGGGATAATAAAAAAGCAGCTGATTTGTTCATATATGACGGGGTTCAAGACTGTGAGGTGGCCGGCAAATTCAACGGGGGCTTTAAAGCTTGCGGTTATGGCTGTCTTGGTTTGGGTAACTGTGTTAGGGTCTGCCCGTTTGAAGCAATAGAAATCGGTTCGCATGGTCTGCCGATTGTCGACCCGGAAGCTTGCACCGGTTGTGGGCTGTGTGTAGAGGCATGCCCCAGGGATTTGTTGAAAACTTTACCCCGCCGTTCAGGCCAGGGGCATCTGGTCCTGTGCAGTTCCCATGATCGGGGCAAAACAGTTTCTAAAGCATGTACCGTGGGCTGTATTGGCTGCCGGGCTTGTGTCAAAGAATGTCCCCAGGAAGCGATTGAGATGGATGACAGGCTTGCGGTTATTGATATTGATAAATGCGACGACTGCGGCAAATGTGTTCCGGTTTGCCCACCGGGAACAATATATCCGCGGACAGTACTACCGATTATGCCGGATGAAGGTAAGGAAGCAGATGAAGAACCGGCAAAAGCAACGTCTTCGGGCAAAAGCGTTTAGTTTGGGATTTAATTTGCTTGTTAGCATGTGAAATATTTATTATATTAAACCATTAGGTTCCAGGTGGCGGATACTTATGAAAAAAGATTGGCTGAATTATATTGGTTTTACCCTAATTTTTATTGCTTTTTGGGTTGCCGTGAGTAGTTCTTTTGACATTCCGCAACTCATCGTCGGTTTTGTATCGTCTGTATTTGTGGTTTATTTCAACCGGAACCTTTTGATTGGGGACCGGGACAGGCCTCCGGTTACAATAAAGAATGTTTTCTGGTTGATCGGGTATCTACTTATTTTGATTAAAGAAATATTCATTGCCAATTTCCAGATTGCCTGGCTGGTTTTACACCCGAAGATGCCAATCTATCCGAACCTGGTTCCGGTAAAGGTGGATCTGGAAAGCATGGGCAGCCGTACACTGCTGGGTAATTCTATCACTATGTGTCCGGGCACATTAACAGTCCTTGCCGACGAAAAAGATTTTTTGGTGCATGCTCTTACCAAAGAAACTGGCAAGGCAATAAAGGATTGGCACCTAATGGCCAGGCTCAAGGATATGGAGGGCGGTAAGTAGTGATTTATGAACAAATCCTTGATATATTGTTCCCGTTAGGAGCTATCCTGGTTATGTTGACAATATTTGTTGCCATGATCAGGGCGCTTGCTGGGCCTACGGCGCCTGACCGGGTTGTCGCTGTCAACATCATTACAACAAACACCCTGATTATTATTACCCTAATAGCCAGGATCTATGAACAGGTTTACTTTCTTGATATTGCCATGATTTACGCTTTAATGGGTTTTATTTTCACCATTGGAGTGGCTAAGTACCTGGAGAAAGGGGCGCTGGATTAACTAACGCGATGCTGGAAACTATTTTGCAGATATTGTCAATAATATCAATGATCATCGGTCTTTTTTTCCTGGTTGTCGCTATAGTAGGTTTGCTGCGCCTGCCCGATGTATACAACCGTCTGCATGCCACCTCCAAGTGCGATACACTCGGAGCCGGTTTGGTGCTGCTTTCTCTTGCCCTGCAAAGTGAAATGGCGGTGGCGATCAGGCTTGCTCTACTGATTATTTTTGTTTTAATTACCAACCCGACGGCAGCCCATGTTATTGCCCGGGTCGCTTACTCGACAGGAATCAAGCCTCAAATAGGCAGGAGTGATTCTAATGACTGACGTTCTTACAGAAGTGTTGAATGCTTTGCTGCTATTGTTTTTAGTAGTATGTGCTATTGCTGTAGCCCAGATTCGTGACATGCTCAGCGCGGTAATTGTGTTTGCTTCTTTTGGTTTAATCATGGCGATTATCTGGCAGCAGCTGAGCGCTCCGGATGTGGCCATGGTGGAAGCTGCCCTGGGTACAGGGGTTACTACATTACTGTTGATCGCGACAATCAGCAAAACCAGGCGGGCTGAATAGGGATCCTGTGAGGGGGATATTTAAGTGGAAGACATTCTGTTTATTATTATCGCGGCTATCTTTGCGATGCGCTACCTGCTCCGCCTTCAGGCAAGAGGCGTATTCACCATATTGCTTGTCGGCCTGATTGGATTTTTCTTTAGTTTTACAGTTGCCGAGATGCCTCCGTTCGGTGATCCCAACAATCCGGTGTTTAACGAAATTCCTCAACGCTACATGGAGCAGGGGGTTGCCGATACCGGGGCAGTTAATATAGTCAGCAGCGTAATTATTGATTACCGTGCTTTTGATACCCTGGGTGAAGCAACGGTGCTTTTCGTGGCAATTGCCGCGGTGGTTGCCACCCTGAAATCTCACTCGTAAATGGGGGTAGATGACCCTGGAAGACCAAATTGTTCGCATCACCAGCAGGCTTGTGGTGCCGTTTATTCAATTGTATGGGATTTATATTGTGCTGCACGGCCATCTTTCCCCGGGGGGTGGTTTTTCCGGAGGCGCAATTTTTGGCGCTAGCCTTGTTCTTTTAGCCGTGTCTTTTAACCTCGAAGTGGGAGCCAGGCAGATTTCTGAAGATGTTTCTTCCATCCTGGAAAGCGGCGGTGCTCTCGGGTTTGTGTTAACCGGTCTGGTGAGTGTAGCGGTTGGAGGGCATTTTTTGGCCAACCGGGCTGCCGGATTTCCCATGGGAGAAGCAGGAGAACTTTTCAGTTCTGGTGCGATCATGATCATTACAGTTTTTCTCGGGTTTAAGGTAGCAAGCACTATTGTGAGCTTTTTCTTTCACATTATCGAGGGGGAAGATTAATATGGAAATGTTAATCAAAGTTCTTCATAATTATTATTACATGGCGGCGATTCTCCTTTTTATTATCGGGATGCATACTATGCTTACCCATTCGAATTTGATTAAAAAGGTAATCGCTATGAATATAATGGACACCTCGGTATTTTTGCTTTTTGTTGCCGTCGGTTACACCTATGGAGGGCAAGCGCCCATTGTTCAGGAGGGCAAAGAAGTCCTTTATATAAATCCCCTCCCGAGTTCGCTTATGCTTACCGGTATTGTTGTTGCTATCAGCATTACCGCTTATGCGCTTAGTTTAATTGTTAAAATATACCGTTATTATGGGACAGTAGATTACGATGAAATTTGCCTAATAAGGAGCCAGGAGTAGTGGGTCTCGAACAACATTTTCCAGCATTAATTATAGCAATTTTATTTAGTATTGCTTTTTTGTCACCGATTTTATATCGCTGGGCCAGGAAAGCTAGCGCTCCTGCGCTGTTAGTTTCTCTTTCTTTGGCTTTGGTGATGGCCATTTCCCTGTTAATCCAGGTGCATCAGGGTGGGGAAATCTATTACCATATGGGAGGATGGGAACCTCCTTACGGGGTCGAGTTCAAAGTAGACTATTTCAGGGCGTATATGCTCCTGGTAGTTCTTGCGGTAAGCCTCTGGATTATGGTTTACGCTTTAAAAGACCTTCAACATGAGCTAAAAATTGGAATGCTTGGTTGGTATTATTCATTATATGCCCTCTTAGTTGGATCGATGGCCGGTATTGCTATGACGAATGACCTTTTCAACTTGTTTGTGCTTATGGAGATATGTGCGATTTCAGCCTGCGCGATTATCTCGATTAAAGAAGACCGCGCCTGCCTGGAAGCAAGTTTTAAGTATCTTATTTTAAGCGCAATGGGAACCGGGTGTTTTTTATTAGGAGTGGCCATGCTTTACATGGTTACCGGACAGTTTAATTATGACCTGGTGAATCAAGCGCTACCGGTTGCAGTTGAACAATATCCGAATAATATGTTTGCCGCATCCGCTTTGTTTATTGTTGCTTTTGGAACCAAGGCGGCGCTTTTTCCGCTCCATGTTTGGCTTCCCGACGCACATGCTTCGGCTCCTTCGCCCTCAAGCGCAATGCTTTCCGGAATCGTGATTAAAATTTATGCTTTTGCCCTTTTCATTATGTTTTACCAGCTATTTCCCCGGCCTTTACTCGATTCAATCCCGCTAAATGAAATTGTGTTGTGGTTAGCTACAGCGGGAATTATGTTTGGTTCTATCTTTGCCATGGTCCAGGTAGATATAAAGAAGATGTTGGCTTATTCCAGTATCGGGCAGATTGGTTACGTGTTCCTGGGGATTGGGCTTGACGATACCATTGCACTTACGGGTGGTTTTTATCACCTGCTTGTTCATGCGCTGATGAAGTCAATGCTTTTTATGGCTGCCGGGGTAATTATTTATTCTACCGGGGTTAGGCAAATTAAACAGCTTGCCGGTGTGGGGCAGGTTTTACCGGTAACCATGATCGCATTTACTATTGGTGCTGCTTCAATGATTGGCATACCGGGCACTGGTGGGTTAATCAGTAAGTGGTACTTGGCTCTCGGGGCCCTGGAAATAGGACGGCCGTTTTTTGTAGTAATTATCCTGGCCAGTAGTTTGCTAAATGCGGTATACTATATGCCGATTGTGGTTAACGCTTTTATGTACCAAGAAAAGTTTGAACACGTGGCCAAGCCGGTGCCACGGCAAATGCTGATTCCGTTGCTGTTCGGTGTAGCGGCGATCATCTTTTTCGGGGTTGTACCCGGGCCTACTTTGGACTTGTTGGAATATGCCATTGGGCTATTATTTTGATAGTAATAAACTTTAATAGTTGAGGAAGCTAATAATATTATATATAGCTATCACAGTAAATAAAGGAATTTACAAAGAATCTTGGAGGTGGCTTCGGTGGATGAAGCAACAGCAATTGCGGTAATACTATTTGTGATTTTATTTCCAATAGTAATGACCCCGGTAATTATGTCGGCCGGGGGCCGCTCGGATAAATTAAGAAATGCCTTGTCTTTATTGACTAGCGCAGTCACTTTTGTTTTAACCCTTTCCTTGTTTCCGGTAGTGATGCGGGGCGATGTAATCCAGTTGACCCTTTTTGAAATTCTCCCAAACCTGGAGATTTCGATCAGGCTCGATATTTTAAGTTTTAGCCTTGGGGCAATTGCCTCCTTTATCTGGTTCCTCTGCACAATTTATTCCCTGGATTATATGGCCGAGGAGCACGGAGGCGACCGTTATTACCCGGTGTTGATGTTTACTCTCGGCAGTTGCCTGGGGATATTCTTTGCCGGTGACTTTTTTACCCTCTTTGTGTTTTTCGAATTAATGTCTTTAATCTCTTATATTTTGGTGGTGCATGAAGAAACAGAACAGGCCTTAAAGGCTGGTTACAAGTACCTGGTGATGACAATCATTGGCGGTTTGGCTCTGTTCCTAGGGATTATCATTACTTTTGAGCTTGGTGGCACCGTTTCACTCGGGGTAGGTTCTATTATCGAAGAAGTCACCTTCCTTTCCTTTCTGGCGTTTGCCTGTTTTGTGATTGGATTCGGCATGAAAGCTGGTATGTTTCCGCTGCATGTCTGGCTTCCGGATGCGCACCCCGTTGCTCCATCACCGGCCAGCGCCCTTTTGTCGGGAGTAATGCTGAAAACCGGAGCTTATGGGCTTTTCAGGGTGGTTTTTAACGCCTTTTCGATTGAAATAATGCAGGTGAATAATTGGGACATAATCCTCGGGGTCCTGGCGGTGGTCACCACCCTTCTGGGTTCTGCTGTGGCCTTAACCCAGAATGATATTAAACGCCGCCTTGCCTACTCCAGTGTCGGGCAGATGGGATATGTTCTTATAGGCTTGAGTATTCTTAATGAGAATGCCCTTACCGGGACCATGTTTCATATATTTAGCCACGCAATCATGAAAAGTTGTCTCTTCCTTGCAGCCGGTGCTATAATATGGAAGACAGGAAAGAGGCAGATCTCGGAAATGGGCGGCATCGGCAGGGAAATGCCTTATACAATGGCCTGTTTTTCCATAGCAGCCCTGGCTATGATCGGCATTCCTCCTTTAAGTGGATTTCTGAGTAAATGGACCCTGGGATTGGGGGCCCTTGACGCCAATTTAACTATATATGCTGTGGTCCTTTTAATTAGCAGTCTATTGAATGCTCTTTATTATCTGCCGATCATTGTGCCGGCATTTTTCGAGATTATTGGTGAAAGCGAGGCTGCCGAAGGAGGTTCTCACGGGCATAATCAAACGCAAGTATCTGCCCTTAAGTTGAAAGTCCAGGATGCGACCCCGAAAATGCTGGCTCCGCTGATAATTTTAGCATTATGCACGTTTATTTTCGGATTGACGCCGTTAAATATTCCCTTTGATTTATCTCAACTTACGACTGTGTTTTTCTTGGAAGGGGGAATATTTTAGGTTTTGTTAAAATAAACCCGTGGTAAAGGTGGTTTTTATCGGTGGAGGTAACCTTCAGCACTTATATACCGTTGTTTCTGGTTATAGTTCCCATGTTAACCGGTATAGCGCTCTATTTTGTCCCTGATGAAAAAATGTTGATCCGCAAGGCTGGAGTTCTTTCTGCATCACTTTTTTCTCTTGCCGGTGTTATCTGGCTTTTACCGATGGTCTTTGCCGGTGAAGTGTGCTGTGATTTGATTGAACTGATGCAATTCAACCTGTACTTCAACATTGATTTAATCGGCTGGACGTTTGCTTTTCTGATTACCTTGATCTGGGTATTGGCCACGATCTTTTCCTTTGCCTATATGGATTTTGAGCACAACCTGTGTCGTTATTACAGTTTTTTTATCTTTACCCTCGGGTCAATATTAGGTGTAGTATTTGCCGGCGACTTCTTTTCCCTGTTTATCTTTTTTGAAATAATGACCTTCAGTTCCTTTGTCCTGGTTATCCATAAACAAAACCAGGAAGCGCTGCAGGCCGGTTCGTTATACCTGTACATGGCCATTATCGGTGGTCTTTCCCTACTGTTTGCCATTTTATTGCTTTACGGTAATGTGGGGCACCTCAATATGGTCCCTGCTTTGGAAGAAATCGGCAATCAGCGAACGGCCATCCTGCTTTTGTTTATGGTTGGTTTCGGAATTAAGGCCGGGATAGTTCCCCTGCACATCTGGTTGCCCCTGGCTCACCCGGTAGCTCCCTCACCGGCTAGTGCTCTCTTGTCGGGGATCATGATCAAAGCGGGCGCTTACGGTATCCTGCGGGTAAGTTTGGTGCTATTTCAGCCGGCAGGGGCACTCTCCGAAGCTGACTGGTCATTTATTTTCAGTTCGGGCTATATCTTGATGTGGGTTGGCATAATTACCATGTTGGCTGGAGCTTTAATGGCCATTTTACAAGGCAACGCCAAACGGATCCTGGCTTTCAGCAGCATCAGTCAGATGGGCTATATTGTTACAGGGATCGGCGTAGCCATGTTTATGGGGGCTGAAGGAACGATGGGTTTTTCCGGATCGCTGTACCATATTGCCAATCATGCCATATTTAAGGCCGGACTTTTTGCCATGATCGGGGTGGTTTATATGTATACCCACGAACTGGATTTGTCCCGCCTGGGTGGTATGGCACGGAAAATGCCGGTAGTAGCAGTTACTTTTGTTATCGCAGCCCTCGGGATTGCCGGAATACCTGGATTTAACGGGTTTGCCAGCAAGACTTTGGTGCATGATTCTTTATTAGAGGCGCACCAGTATTATGATATTTACGGGATTTATGTAGCCGAGCGCTTTTTTATGGTGACCAGCGCTTTAACGATATGCTACTTTATAAAGCTTTTCCAGGGGGTTTTTCTGGGGCCGGTTCCGGAAAAACTTGATCAGGATTACCGTATCCCGCCATCGGTTAATTTTGTGATTATTATTTTTGCTGCCCTGGTACTTGGTATCGGGATTTTCCCGAACTTTCTCCTGGATAGGCTGATTTTGCCCGCTGCGCGTTTGCTTGATTTTGCCGGATCCAGCATTGATTATCTCTTTAGCTTCCAGTTTTTTGAATGGCATCCCCTGGAGGCGATGCTGGTTGTAGTTCTATTATCTTTGTTTATTTATTTGCCGGGAGTTTCAAGAGGCTGGTTTGAATGGACACCGCCTCCCTGGTTAAGCATTCAAAGATTGATATTTCAACCGTTGCCGCGTTTGGTCCTGTCATTTTTCTTTCGTGAAGTTAATATAGATGACATGGCCCTGGGACAATTTTATGACCACAGTGAAAGTGAGAACGAATGGGATTCTCATGTGCCAGGAGAAAAGGAGCTTATACCAGAACAGTCACTTGATGAAGCAGGCCAGTCGGCATATTATATAACCGGAAAAGGACCGGAGCGGGAACGGCGTTTGCAGGAGCAGTTCAGGAGCAGTTTGTTTTGGTGGGACCAGGAGCAATGGAATATTAAAAACCTTAATTTTGACAACTTGCTCTTGGCGTTTGTCCTTGGAATTATCTTATTCATAGTATTTTCTTATGGTAATTAAGTTTTTGGCCGAGTAGACATAGTAAAACAAAAAATAAATTATGCTATGCTTGACTTTATCGAGTATATCAACTACAACAATGTTAAGCAGAATCGCATTGTAATGGAGTGATGAGAAATCGACATATTTGTTATAGCGGGTATAGGCATACCACTGTTATTGATCCCCGGTGTTCTGTTAGGGCCGAGGGGTTTAAGATACTTTTTAATGCTGGGTGTAATCGGTGCCCTGCTTTACCTTGCCTACTACGATTGGACCGGTGTGGAGCTGGGGCGGCTTGTGCTGGGCGATGCAGTGCTGGCCCCGATCTCTTTTGACGAACATTCCTACAGCAGGATAGCTGTGCTTGGGTTTACCCTGGTCGGTTCTTTATCCCTGCTTTACGGGCTTCAGCTATCTAAGCCAAGCGAACAAGCCGTTGCCCTGGCCGCTCTGGCCAGTGCCATCGGAATTGTGTTTTCCGATAATTTTATTACTCTTTTTATTTTCTGGGAAATGCTTACTTTGTCTACAGCCGGGTTGATTTTGTTGCGGAAAACCCCGGAGGCAAGTTATGCCGGGCTATATTTTCTTTCCTTTCACTTAGCTGGCGGGTTAATCGTATTACTGGGGATTCTCCTTCATTTCCAAGAGGCCGGAAATTTTATGTTAACCCAGCCCCAGGCCGGGCTGCCCTTTTTCATTCTCGGCTTTGGATTCAAAGCAGCTTTTCTGCCCTTTCATTTGTGGGTGGCCCGCGGGTATCCATCGGCTAATTTTCCTTCCAGTGTAATCCTTGCCGGGTTGACTACGAAAATTGGTGTATTTGCTATTGCCCGGATGCTGCCCCCTAATGAAGTGATCATGTACATGGGGGCTTCCATGGCAGTTGCCGGGGTAACCATGGCGATGCTGCAGCATAATATGCGCCGACTGTTGTCTTACCATATTATCAGCCAGGTGGGCTACATGGTTGCCGGGGTAGGTTTGGCGACCGAAATGGCTACAGATGGAGCGCTTCTGCACGTGGTCAACCATATGCTCTATAAGGCGCTGTTGTTTATGAGCGTGGGCGGGGTTTTATATGCCACGGGAACAGAGGATTTGCATGATTTAATCCATGAGGATTCAGAAGAAGAGGAGAAAGAAAAGCAGAGCATTTGGAAAGCTATGCCCCTGGTCACTTTTGGCGGGATTGTCGGGGCCCTGGCTATTGCCGGCATGCCGCTTTTCAACGGGTATGTCAGTAAGTACCTGTTAAAATATGCTTTTTATGATATGGGACCGGCTGAAATAATGTTAATGGTGGCCAGTATTGGCACGGCAGCTTCATTTTGTAAGTTAATCGGTTTTGGGTTTATTAAAGGACGAGCGAAAATAACTAATAAAGTACCTTTGTCCGGCCAGGTGGCTATTCTTGGGACAGCTGCATTTTGCATCATCCTGGGAATATACCCGCAGTTAATATCCCCCCTGATTCCTTATGCTTCGAAGGTTACCGGTATTTACACCCTTGACGGGATTTGGGGTGCCTCACAGCTTGGCATAGCCGGGCTGCTGCTTTTCTTAAATTTATCCAACCTGCTTAAGAAAGGCATTCATTTACCACCCTGGGTTAGTGTGGAGTACCTCATTTTCAAGCCCCTGGGACAAAGAATGTATAACCGGTTTTGCCAGTACGGTTCAACAATTGATTCCTCTGTAGATAACCTCTACATGAAATCAGGCCGGAGGCTTTATGAATTTTGCCAGTATATCACTACCCTTGACCGGGGAATTGACAGAACTTTTGAGCGTTCTTCGGAAATCGGGCGCGGGCTTGCCGAGCGTACCCGTTACCTGGATCAGGCGATTGACGAAGGATACAGTAAAACCGGCGATGCTGCACGTCATTTCGCTGACCGTTCCAGGCAGCTGGATCAAAGCATTGATGAGGGTTACCTGAAAACAGGAGAAGCGATGCGGAAAATGGCTGATAGCACCGGTGAAAGAAGTGAAGAGGAAGAAGAGGAGATCAGGCGTAGGCTTCGCTTCAACCCGGTAGAGTGGACCTCTAAGAATTTAAACTTCGATCAATTGATCCTTGCATTATTACTTGGTGCAGTCATGGTAGTGATCTTTTATTATGGCCGGTAAGATTAATTGGGCTGTTAAATATAAAAAGGTGGAACGATAAGGTTTGTCCGAGCGAGATCAGCAAGAAATGAGCAGCAAAAAAGCAATTTTTAACAATAGATTTCTTAAATCAATTTATATGGTTCCCATAGTAGTCTTGCTAATTCTTGGTGGCTACTTTTACTATAATGCTTTTTATGCGGTAAATACTTATGATTACACCCACCTGACTATGGATACTATGGTTGAGATTCGTTTTCAAACTACCGGGGAGAGAAGAGCCGGACAGATCAAGGAAGAAGTATTTAGTGAGATGGAGCGTCTGGAACGCCTGTTTGATCGCACCCTGGAAAACAGCGATATTTACAACTTGAATGAAAAGGCCGGTCAAAAACCGGTGGAGGTAAGCCCGGAGGTTTTTTACGTTGCTGAAAAAGCGTTGGAATATGCCGAATTAAGCGGCGGTGCTTTTGATCCTACAATTGCCCCTGTGACCGATGCCTGGGGTTTTTTGGGCCATGAATACCGGGTTCCCTCTGAAGAACAGCTTAATCAAAAGCTGACCCTGGTGGACTACCGGGAAATAGAACTTGATCAAAAAAACTCTGCTGTTTACCTGCCTGAGGATGATATGGCTCTCGAGTTGGGTGGTATTGCCAAAGGTTTTATTGTCGACAGGGCAATGGAAGTGCTTACTAACCATGGAGTGGAACATGCATTTGTTAACGCCGGGGGTGATATTGGTTTAATCGGCAGTAGGCCCGAGGATGACCCCTGGCGTATTGGAGTGCGCAACCCAAGGCAGGAGCAGAAAATGCTCGCGGTTCTTCCTGTTTCTGACAAGGCAGTGGCTACTTCAGGAGACTATGAACGCTCTTTTGAGGAAGACGGCGTTCATTACCATCATCTCCTTGACCCGGAAACCGGAATGCCGGCGAGGGAATTGGCCAGTGTGACCATCGTCGCCGATTCTGTCCTTGAGGCGGATGTCCTTTCCACGACCATTTTTGTGCTCGGCCGGGAACAGGGGATGCAAATTATTGAACAAAAAGAAGGGGTAGAGGGAGTCTTGGTTACCCCCGAGCTTGATATAGAGTATTCGAGCGGCCTGGAAGAAATCATTGAACTTCGCTAAACTGCAGAGGGTTCCCCGGGTGTTTTCCAGGGCGGATACGATTGCGAGGTATATTTATGCAGAACCCGGGCTTGCAGATGCGAAGCCGTTTAAATTATTTAATCTACATTGCTCTTTTGATTACATTTGCCGTGGTTATCCATACCGTGGAAGCGGCTATGCCTTTACCGATGCCTGTTCCCGGAGTTCGCATTGGCCTGGCTAATATCATAACCTTGCTAACCTTAATTTTGTTCGGCCTGCGCAGCGGATTGCTCGTGGCTGTATTGCGCTCCGTATTGGGCAGTATATTTGTCGGCGGGCTTTTCGGTTTTGGGTTTTGGTTAAGCGTAACCGCCGGGGTGATTAGCTGCCTGGCTATGGCCCTGGTGTTGTTATTTCGTAATAAAGGAATGGTTAGCCTGTTATCAGTTAGTGTTACCGGGGCAGCCGTGCACAATCTGGTCCAACTATCCATGGCCAGCATGATTATTGCCAGCTTTGATTTGCTCAAAGGGTATTTTCCTTTTTTAATGCTTCTCTCGGTGCCTACCGGTATTTTTACGGGCCTTGCCGCCAATTACTTAGAAGGAGTGACGGCCAGAATGATTAAACAAACAGGAACAGGTACTCCGCGATGAATATCTTCCTAGCTTCCGCTTCCCCGCGCCGGGCGGAATTACTTCACCAGGTGGGCATCCCGTTTACGGTTATTGAGCCATCAATTGCAGAAGAGATGGTAGAAGGGGTTTCTTGCGAAGAAATGGTGACCAGGCTTGCCCTCGAGAAAGCTGCTTCTGTTTCCGGTAAAGTTGAAAGCGGGTATATCCTGGCTGCCGACACAGTGGTTGTATCCGGAAACTCAGTCCTGGGCAAACCTTTAAACACTGAGGAAGCCGCCCAAATGCTAAGGCAATTGAGTGGGACCAGACACCTGGTTCTTTCAGGAATTGCGCTGGTTAATGCTGATACTGGTACTTCTGAAAACGGTTTTGCTAAAACTTACGTCTGGATGAAAACATTAACGGATGAACAGATCAACAGTTATGTCGCTACCGGCGAACCGATGGACAAGGCCGGAGGATATGGAATCCAGGGACGCGCCGCTTTGTTTGTGGATAGGGTTGATGGCTGTTATTTTAACGTGGTCGGGTTGCCCCTGGGGTTGCTCTTTGAATTCCTCGTACGGATGCAAGTACCAACCTGGTTTAATGAGAAAGGATGGCGGTAATGGATAAAGAATCAATCATGATTAAGGATTTACCCCTTGAAGAAAGGCCCCGGGAAAAACTGAGGGCTCTAGGGGCAGGTGCCCTTTCTAATGCCGAGTTGTTGGCGATTCTTCTCAGGTCCGGTAACAAAAACGAATCAGCAGTCCAACTGGCAACAAAGGTTATTTCTAAGGAAGGTGGGTTGCGCAACCTCCCTGATTTGTCCCTGGAGGACCTGCAAGAGAACAAGGGCATTGGCCCCGATAAGGCTGTAACGATTAAGGCTGCCCTGGAACTGGGCAGTCGCCTGGCTACCACACCTCGGGAAGAAGCCTGCGCCATTACCACCCCCAGGCAGGCAGCGGATTTGTTTATCGAAGAACTGCGCTACAAGAAGAAGGAATATTTTAAAATTCTTTTGTTGAATACAAAGAACCGGGTTATATCCAGGGAAGAAATATCGGTAGGTAGTTTGAGTGCTTCCATTGTCCATCCGCGCGAGATATTTACCATTCCTTTGCGCAAGAGTGCCGCTTCCGTGGTTTTATTTCATAATCATCCCAGCGGAGATCCTGCACCAAGCCAGGAAGACTTGGAAGTGACCAGGCGCCTGGTCGATGCCGGTAAGATACTGGGTATTGCCGTGCGTGATCACATCATTATCGGAGACGGATGTTTCTTTAGTTTTCGGGAGAAAGGCCTGCTCTAAGGGACTCTTATCAAAATAGGAATGATATGGTATTATAGGATTTGAATGTATGAAGTGGAAAAAGGGATAAGGAAGTGATTGGGGCAAGGGGACAGGTTCCTTGTCCCTTTATTCCATAAAGCAATTTCTGCCTGAAAGATCAGCTAAGAAATAATTATTTCAGGCAATTAATCGATAATTCGGTAATGGATGTACAGATATTTTAATAGGCAATTTTTTGCCAGGCCACGGTCAATAATTTTCAGGCCTTTATCCCGGGCCTGTTTCGAATAGTGATGTGTTATCATGCAAACCCGGGAATCAAAAATTAAACAGCTTATTGAGCAGGTTTGGAAACCGGCCCGCTACATGGGCAATGAATGGAATGCCGTGATTAAAGGGCATGCCGGGGTAGATTTGCGCTTTGCGTTTGCTTTTCCCGATCTTTACGAAGTAGGCATGTCTAACCAGGGCCTGAAAATCCTTTATGAAAGTGTCAACAGGCATCCCGATATGCTCATGGAAAGGGTTTTTTCCCCGGCGGCCGATATGGAAGATTGCTTGCGAAATAGCGGCCTGCCTTTGTTTGCCCTGGAAAGCCATAAACCGGTAAGGGATTTTGATGTGGTCGGGTTTTCACTCCAGTACGAGTTGAGTTATAGCAACGTGCTGAATATGCTCGATTTGGCTAAAATACCCCTTTACAGTGAACAGCGTAGTGAAACCGATCCCCTGGTTATCGGAGGGGGACCTTGTGCGTTTAACCCCGAACCCCTGGCCCCGTTTTTTGACTTATTTTTTCTTGGTGAAGCTGAAGAATGCCTTCCCGAAGTGCTCTCCCTGTACAAGGACTTGAGGCAGCAGGGACACCCCCGGCAGGAAATCTTAGCCCGCCTGGCTTCACAAGAAGGGATCTATGTGCCTTCCCTTTACTGCCCGGTTTATTCCGGCAGTAATTTTTGTGGGATGAAAAGACTGGATTCCCGGGCTCCGGAAATGGTTAACAAAAAGCTGGTTGAAGAACTTGATACCGCTCCATACCCGACGGCGCCACTGGTCTCTTACATCCAGACTGTGCATGACCGGGCTGTAATAGAGTTGTTTCGCGGGTGCAGCCGTGGATGCCGTTTTTGCCAGGCCGGTTACATCTTCAGGCCTGTCAGGCGGCGCAGCCGGGAACAGCTGTTTGAAACAGCAAGACAGTTAATTAACAACACTGGTTATGAGGAGCTTTCCCTGGTTTCACTCAGCAGCACAGATTATCCGCAGCTTGAAAGATTAATCAACGATCTCGACAGGGAGTTGTCCCAAGAAAGAGTCAAGTGCAGCCTGCCCTCGCTGCGCCTTGATTCGTACTCGATTAAGTTGGCCGACAAACTGCATCAGGGTAAAAAAAGCAATCTCACTTTTGCGCCGGAAGCGGCAACAGAAAGGTTGCGTAAGGTTATCAGGAAAAATATTTCCGAGGAAGAAATTCTTACAGCACTTAGTGATGCTATTGATGCGGGTTGGCAGGGTTTCAAATTTTACTTTATGATCGGCCTGCCGGGCGAAGAGGAAGCAGATGTCGAGGAGATTGTCAATTTATGCGGCAGGCTCAGGCAGCACTTCAAGCAAAAGACAAAGCGAAAGATAACAATTAATGTGAGTGTATCCACTTTTGTTCCCAAAGCACATACCCCGTTCCAGTGGGAACCTCAGCTTACCATGCCCGAAGTTCACAAACGCCAGGACATCCTGCGCAAAAGTTTTAAAAAATTGCCCGGTGTCGATTATAGCTGGCATGATGCCGGGTCCAGCTTTTTGGAAGCTGTATTTGCCCGGGGAGACCGTAGTCTGGCACCTGTCATAGAGCGGGCCTGGCAGTTGGGCTGCCGGTTTGACGGCTGGTCGGAGCATTTTTCCTTTGATTTATGGCAAGAGGCCTTCAGAGAGATGGAGGTGGATGCCGAGCATTACGCTTATCGCCGTTTTGCCCACGAGGAGTACCTGCCCTGGGATCATCTTCATTGTGGGGTAGATAAAGAAATATTGATCAGGGAGCATCAAAAATCACTTGAACAAAGAACACCGGAGGAAGCAGCACATGACCAGGATCTGTTTTAGATTTGCCCGCAAAGAACAATTGAAACATATTTCCCACCTGGATATGATGCGCCTTTTCCAGCGGGCCTTAAGGAGAAGCGGCTTACCGCTTGCCTTCAGCGAAGGTTACAACCCGCATATTCGTTTTAACCTTGCTGCTCCGCTACCGGTGAATGTTACAGCGGAAGAAGAATTCGGCGAAGTATTTTTAACCGAAAAAACAGATCCGAAAAATTTCCTTGGAACCCTTGCCAGACAGCTGCCTGAAGGAGTGGAGCTTGCCGGTGCATTTGTTGAAGATGAACATGCCCCGGCCCTGCCTTCAAGAGTTGTTGCTGCTCTCTACCGGGCTAGCCTGATAATCTTGGATGAAAGTGAAACTGTTGATTATGAACTGTACCGAGAAGCCCTGGAAAGGCTTTTGTCCAAGGAAGAGATCCTGGCCCCTCGGTCGCGTAAAAAAGGCAAAAAACAGACCTATGTCAATGTCCGTCCGTATATTATTGAAGCTTATATGAACAATCAGGAAAGCGAGTATCCCCTGGAATTAAACTTGCTTTTGCAGACCGGAAGCCAGGGGGGTGTAGCGCCGGGGTTTGTCCTCGAGCAGCTGGAGCACGAACTCGGCGAAGACCGTCCCAGCCAGGCTAACTGGAAACTGCACCGGGTAAGGCTTTACAGGGATGTTAATGGATCCCTGGAGCCTTTATCTGAAGGGATGTGAACTTAATGGATAAGAAAATTATTGTTAATTGCGATAACCGGGCTACCCGGGTAGCCCTACTTGAAAGCGGCAAACTGGTAGAATTGGATATTGAACGCCCCCTGCAGCACCGGGTGGTCGGGAATCTTTATAAAGGGGTCGTGGCAAATGTTTTGCCGGGAATGCAGGCTGCCTTTGTGGATATAGGACTGGAAAAAAATGCATTTTTGTATGTGGACGATGTGTTTACTGATTGGGATGAAGAAGGTGCACCCCCTGCCCGCAGTTCAATTGATAAACTTTTGAAAGTCGGCGAAGAAATTATGGTGCAGGTAATCAAGGAACCCTTTGGCAGTAAGGGTGCCCGGGTGACAGGGCAGATTACCATTCCCGGACGGTACCTGGTTTTAGTGCCCGGAGCAGATTATATTGGGGTTTCCAGGCGCATTGAAAGCCAGACTGAGCGGGAAAGGCTGCGCCGGGAAGTAGAAAATTTAAAACCTGAGGGACTGGGCTTGATCGTAAGAACTGTGGCCGAAGGGGTTGACACCGAAGTAATGGAGCAGGATCTGCAGTTTTTGATCCAGCTTTGGAATCGCATCTTAACCCGCTTTGATCAGAAAATGGCACCGGCAATATTATACCAGGATCTTTCCCTGACCTGCCGGATTGCCCGAGATCTTTTTGTCGAAGAATTTAGCAGCTTTTTAATTGATGACAAGCATGAATATGAAAAAGTAAACGAAATTGTTGATTATATTTCCCCTCATTTGAAATCCAAGGTTAAATATTATAAGCAAAAGGAACCAATCTTTGAGCGCTACGGCGTGGAGAAGGAACTGGAAAAAGCTTTGGCCCGCCAGGTGTGGCTAAAAAGCGGCGGGTACCTGGTTTTCGATGAAACAGAAGCTTTAACGGTGGTCGATGTAAATACGGGGCGTTACATCGGTCGGCGCAACCTGGCTGAGACGATTTTAAAAACCAACCTGGAAGCGGCTGAGGAAATAGCCCGGCAGGTGCGCCTGCGCGATATCGGTGGAATTATTATCATTGATTTCATAGATATGAGTTTAGAAGATCACCGCCGCAAGGTGATCGATAAACTGAGCAGTGCAATCAAAAACGACCGGACCAAGACTTACGTGCTTGGCTTAACCAACCTGGGCCTGGTGGAGATGACCAGGAAAAAAGTGCGCCAGGACTTATCCGAATATCTCCAGCAGGCTTGCCCTTACTGCAGCGGCTCGGGCAAGGTGCTTACCCCCCTGGTGGTAAGCACCCGTATCGAGGGAGAGTTGAAAAACCAGCTCCAGAATGAAACCAGCAAAGCCGTGCTGGTAGAAATGCATCACGAGGTGGCCTCGATTATTATCGGCAGCGGTGGGGGCAACCTTAAAAAGCTTGAAGACGAGCTAAACCGGAAGATTTTTATCCGCGGTGCTGAAGATGTTCATATTGAGCAGTACCGCATCGTTGCCCGGGGCAGTAAAAAAGAGATCCAGGATCTCGCCCTACCGGTTAAGGTGGGCGAAGAGCATGAACTTGAAATCGAGGAGCCGCATTCAACAAACCCCAGCCACGGGATAGCCCGGATCCACGGTTTTGTGATCAATGTAGAAGGCGCGGGAGATAAAGTTGGCCAGAAAGTTAAAGTTGATATAAAAGATGTGAACCGCACTTTTGCCCGGGGAGTTTTAAAATAGGGGCGATGCCATCCATAGCTCAGGACTTGGGCGGCCGTGCATCCATGCATGCCATCAAGTTAGAACCTTTGCTATGTCGGTTATTGCGACTGCTCTATAGCAATGTGCTAGCTCAAAATGTAGCACGGCTGTAGTCGGACAATCACAATACAGAAATAAAAAAGAAGCGGGGCATCAGCCCCGCTTTAACCAAGAGGTGGATATACAGTGAGTAATTGAATGGAGAGTTTTATCTCTTATTTGACCTTATTCGAACTTGTTATTTTTCGTTTTCATGAGTCTGCGGCCTATAAAAATACCGGATTAAATAAAATACAGCCAGGCCGGCTAAAAAACCAGACCCCATGTTAGTTATTACCGATATCACTACTGTGGTAGCCAGGGGTATATATTCCCAACCCCAGCTTACAGTTTGCACAAACTTGATCAGTTCTATCCCGATTAAAAGCATCATTGCCCCGATCACCGCTTCCGGAAATTCTGCGAATACCAGTGCGGCCAGTCCGGCCATGAAGAGGCCGGCGATAACTTCAATTATGCCAATCGAAATATTCGCACCACCTGTCCTTGCTCCAAAATAATGCTTGGCGGCCAGACCGCCTGCGCCGTGGCAGATCGGCATTCCCCCGAGGAAAGGAAGTCCCAGGTTAAATAGTCCGATGCTTAAAGACAGGGCCTTCGGTTTAATCTCCCGTCCCGGCCAGTAGGTTTTCATCAGGGATGAAGTTGATAAAACGGCATTGGTAGCTGTTAGAGGGATCTGGGCAAATCCACCGAGAAGCATCGCCGGCCAAAGATCACCGAAGTCAAAAGTTGTTATAGCGGGTAGAGAAAAGCCGAACAGGGCTTCATCTGATGGGGTTCCCCGGTAAAGAGAAATAGCTATGCCGATAACCATAATTATCACCATGGACGGTACGTAACGGTTATTTCTTAATAAAAGAGCCAGCACCAGGGCGATAATGCCTATAATCCACCAGCTCAATATTAAATTAAATGCCTGCATGGCCAACGATATCCCCAGCGCTACCTGGATTCCCCTGATAACCGGGTGAGGAGTATATCGGGCAATTACCTCGATGATCCCGGTAATAGAAAAGAGCACCCAGGTAATGCCCATGGCAAATGCAGAAGCATAGATCATCGATGGCGACCAGGCTTGAGCGATGGCTACAGCTGCCAGGACTTTCATCGGCTCAATCGGCACGGGCAGTTTAAAAACAATGCCTGTAAGAATGCTAATTATGCCCACGGTAATTAAAAGGGCCGCCGGATCCAGGCCGCATACTACAATATAGCCGGCGGCAAGGGGGATTAAGGTGCCAAAATCGCCCATTGAGCCCGATAATTCGCGGATGTTAAATTTATTCCCACCAGCAGTTTCCATAACTTAAGAAATCACCTTACCTTCAACATATAAGCGAGTTTTTTCATGATCGGGGTTGTTAAAGATTTTTTTTGTAGGGCCCATTTCGATGATTTTGCCGTTGTCGATAAAAATCACTTCATCGGCGATGCGACGGGCTTGAAATACGTTATGGGTTACTATGACCACGGTTATTGATTTTTCCTCGCTTAAAGTTTTAATCATTTTTTCAATTAACTCGATATTATAGGGGTCTAAGTTGGCGGTCGGTTCATCGAGCAAAAGCAGTTCCGGGTCATAGGCGACAGAACGGGCGATCGCCACTCTCTGTGCTTCCCCGCCAGAGAGAGTATCTGCCCGGCGTTTGGCCAGATCTCTTAAGCCCACCTGGTCAAGAAGGTTGCCAACCCGTTCGTTAATTTCATCTTTATGATAACCCCTGGCTTTTAACCCGTAAGCAACGTTATTCCAGACACTGTCACTGAACAAAATGGTTTTTTGAAAAACCAGGCCCATTTTGCGCTGCAGGTCAATCAATTCGCGGTTGCTTTTTGAAACCGGCTCCCCGTGAAAATAATAGGTCCCCCGGCTTTGAGGAGTCAGCAGGTTTATAATGCGCAGAAGGGTACTTTTACCGGCCCCGCTTGGGCCTATAATGCCGTAAATAAGGCCTTTTTTTAGTTCCAGGCTGCCAACCCTTAAGACTTCCTTGTCGTATTCTTTATTAATATTTTCCAGCTTTACGATAACATTGTTTTGATTGCTTTGCCAGCTAATTGCTCTGCCCCCCTTTCTGAACATTATAGAGCACTGAATTGATAATAAATGATAATAATAAAAGGATGATTCCCAGGCCGATGGCCAGTTCAAAGTTGCCCTTGCGGGTTTCTAAAACAATAGCGGTGGTCATCACCCTGGTTTTTCCGGCTATGTTACCGCCCACCAGCATGACTGCCCCTACTTCAGCAATTACCCGGCCTAATCCTGTGATGATCGCTCCCAAAATGGCAAACCGTGCTTCGCGCACTACCGTCCAGGCGGCCAGGAAAGAGCCTGCTCCCAAAGAGCGGGCGGTTTCTTCGACTTCCGCTCCTTTGGCCCTGATCCCAACCATGGTTAAGCCGGTTATGATCGGGGTGGCTAAAAAAACCTGGGCGATAATCATTGCAGAAGGGGTGTACAATAGATCTAACACGCCTAAAGGGCCCATTCTTGAGAGCAATAAAAATATGATTAGCCCGCCGACAACAGGTGGCATCCCCATGAAAGTAAAAATGATTTTGTTGAACAGGCGGGTCTTTTTTTCCGGTTTTAAACCGAGCAGGGTTCCCAGGGGAATTGCCAGCAGGGTAGAAATAATAATTGCTGTCAGGGATACCTGCAGTGAAAGTAAAACGATTTGTATTAAATCTGGATCTAAAGCTATAATCAGGCTGAATGCTTCAATGATACCATCTAATAGGTCGAACAAGGTTCTGCCTCCGCATAGTTTAGTTAATAAAAATGTTCAGTAATTAAAAAGGGGGCGCATTCATGTTTGTTTAGCTACGGTATTTAGTTAAAATGCAATAACCGGATAACATAAATGCGCCCTGCTCGTATGGACTTAAAAAATTATTCTAACCCGTAACCGGGGAAAAAGAGGACTTCATCGTCTACCGTGTAGGAATTAATCAATTCCTGCCCTTCATCAGACATTAAGAAATCAATATACATCAGTGCGTACTCATATTTAACGTGGTCATGTTCTTCTGGATTGACAGCCATGACGCCGTACTGGTTAAACAGAACCGGATCCCCTTCAAGAACGATTTCAAGGTCTAAATTGTCCCGCATGAAGATATAAGTGCCCCGGTCAGTCATGGCATAACCCAGTTCTTCATTGGCCATGTTAAGGGTATCGCCCATGCCCTGGCCGATAGAGCGGTACCAATTTTCTCCTTCCGGATCGATGCCGGCATCTTCCCACAAACTCATTTCCATACGGTGGGTACCGGAATCGTCACCGCGGGATACGAAGGTGCTTTCGCTTTCGGCAATCAGGTTTAAGCTTTCGAACGCTTCGTCAACATCGCCAACTCCGGCCGGATCATCTTCCGGGCCGACAAAGATAAAATCATTATACATTACATCGTGGCGATCGACAAAATAGCCTTCTTCCACCAGTTCCAGTTCGGAATCCCTGTCGTGCACCAGCAAGACATCGGCATCGCCCCGTTTTCCGGTTTCAAGGGCGGCACCGGTGCCCTGAGATATTACTTCTACCTCGATTCCTGTTTCCTCTTTAAATTTAGGGTTGAGGAAATCAAGCAGCCCGGAATCGTAGGTACTCGTGGTGGTGGCCAGGGTGATAGTATCATCGATAGGTTCTTCTTCACAACCTCCTATTATTAGAGCAGTGCTTAACATGAGAACCAGGGTAAACATGGTTAAATGGCTCAATTTATTGTGAGCGTACATAATTATCTTTTTTCCTCCTATTAGGATAAGTATTTGTTATCTAGATTCTGCGCAGAAAAGGATAACCACAAGTTATTTGCGATGAATGAAAAAAATCGCATTTTCCCGCTGGGAAATGCGATCGTCAATTAGTCAACAATGACCTTCTTTCCGCAACGGGAGGCACAGCCGTTTCCAACCGTACCCTATCGTCCATTTACCTTAGTCATGCCTGATGGCACGCCTTAGGATAAATGGATCGAAGGTGAATAATATTCAATTGATTTAAGTGCATTTTATAACAAGCCGGAAGATACGTCAAGAGTGTAAATAAAAAGACTGAGTCACTGAGTCAATTAAATTGACAAAGGCCGGTACGCATGGTAAACTCAGCAATAGACTGACAACCGCACGAAGATGGTTTTACAAAGCCACGGAAAATTCCTTTTGGGCTACCATGTTCGGCGAGTCCTTAACAGGGGGTTTGTTTATGTACGCAATTATTGAAACCGGCGGGAAACAGTACCGCGCCGAAGAGGGAAAAACCATTCGCGTGGAAAAATTGCCCGCGGAAAAGGGCGATATGGTCAATTTCGATCGAGTCCTTATGTTTAATGATGGCAAGGAAACCCGGGTAGGAACTCCTTACCTGGAAGATTGCAAGGTTGAAGGAAAAGTTGTAGGCGTTGGGCGTGGTCGCAAAATTACGGTTTTTAAGTACAAGCCGAAGAAAAACTACAGCCGCAAACAGGGGCACCGCCAACCCTATAGCGAAGTCTTGATTGAAAACATCGGCGGTTAATGATTTAATTATTTCAAAAGAAAGGCATGAAAGAGAGGTGTCATAAATGGCTCATAAAAAAGGAGTAGGCAGTTCCCGCAACGGTAGAGATAGTAATGCGAAAAGACTAGGTGTCAAGCGCTATGGCGGCCAGGTGGTCAAAGCAGGAAGTATAATCGTCCGCCAGAGGGGCACTAAGTTTCATCCGGGTGACAATGTAGGCAAAGGCGGCGATGATACCTTATTCGCCAAGGCCGATGGCCGGGTAGTTTTTGAACACACTAATCGTGCTAAAAAACAGGTAAGCATCGTGCCTGTCGAGGGTGCGGCGGCAAACTAAGCCTGGTTGGCCCGGGTATTAAAACCCGGGCTTTTTATTAATCTCACTTTTTAGCAGCGCTGCAGGTGATCGTGGACTGATGTTCGTAGATGAATTAGAGTTGTTTGTACGCGGAGGCCGTGGCGGCAATGGTGCAGTTTCGTTCCGCCGAGAAAAGTATGTGCCCAAAGGCGGCCCTGATGGCGGAGATGGTGGAAACGGCGGCAATGTTTACCTCTTGGCGGATTCGTCGAAGCAAAGTTTCCTTGATTTGCGGTATCGCCATACCCTCAAGGCCTCAGATGGGGCTCATGGACGGGGAAAAAACCAGCATGGCGCGGATGGAAACGATTTGACAGTCCCTGTCCCGGAGGGGACGGTAGCACGCGATGAGGATGGTAATCTATTGGCTGATCTAACCCAGGCCGGGCATAGGGCCCTGGTGGCCAGGGGCGGTCAGGGCGGTAAGGGGAATGCCCGGTTTGCCACTTCCAAAAGGCGGGTCCCGCGTATTGCAGAAAAGGGTTTACCCGGCGAAGAACGAAAAATCAAACTGGAATTAAAACTAATGGCCCAGGTAGGCCTGGTGGGCCTTCCCAATGCAGGTAAATCTACTCTGCTTAGCAGGATAACTGCTGCAAAACCAAAAGTGGCTTCATATCCTTTTACTACCCTTACACCAAACCTGGGTATGGTTAAAGTTGGTGATGAGGGTAATTTTATTGTTGCCGACCTGCCCGGTTTGATTGAAGGCGCCCATCAAGGGGTGGGCTTAGGCCATCGTTTTTTACGTCATGTAGAAAGAAACCTCCTTTTGGTTTTCCTGGTGGATCTTGATCCAGATGCGGAAACCGATCCGGTCGAAGCATACAGCATGCTAAAAAACGAAATTTCTGTTTATAGCTTCCGGTTGGCTGAATACCCACGTGTTATAGTGGGGAATAAGCTTGATTTGACCGGTGCTGAGAGGGTATTGGCAGAACTAAAAGATAAGATCCGGGAAATAGAGGATCAAAATGTTCCTGTACTTGGAATTTCTGCCCACACCGGGCAAGGTGTGGATGACCTGATCTACTACTTATACAAAAAAATTAACGAGCTGGCAGATGAAAAAGAAGCATTAGAAACCGAACCTGCCCCGGTTTCCCTGGAACCGGCTAAAGCGCCTTTAACCATAGAGGTAGTGGATAATGTTTTTTATGTTAAAGGTGATGAAATCGAAAGGATGGCGGCCAAAACTGATTTTGATAATGAAGAGGCCCTGCGTCGTTTTCAAAAATTTGCTAATAGGATTGGTCTGGATCGAGAATTGAAAAGAAAAGGGATTAAGGAAGGCGACACTGTCCGGATTGGTGAAGAAGAATTTGATTTTTATGAATAACTAATTAAAGGAGCTGCAGTCGTTGTTTTTTATCAATCACCAAAACAATTCCGCAAGTTTGAGCGTGGGTTTGATGGGAGGAACTTTTGATCCGATTCATATGGGGCACCTGGTTACCGCAGAAGAGGCCAGGCAGCAATTTGAGCTTGATTATGTTATTTTTGTGCCTACCGGGACACCACCTCACAAGGAGCGCGGAAAAATCACTCTTCCGGAACATCGTTATTTGATGACCAGCCTGGCGGTCATGTCCAACCCCGCTTTTTACGTTTCTTCCGTGGAAATGGACAGTGAAGGGCCGACTTATACTATTGATACGGTAAGGCATTTTTCTTGCGATGAACATGGTCCCCCGGAATTGTTCTTCATTACCGGCGCCGATGCAATCCTGGATATATTTACCTGGAAAGACTATGAAGAGCTGCTCCGCCTGTGTACATTTATTGCTGTTTCAAGGCCAGGTTATTCACTGGAGAAATTTAGAGAAACTCTGGATAAACATTGCCCGGGAATGAAAAACAAGGTCCATTTGCTTGAAATACCGGCATTGGCGGTTTCCTCAACTTTCATCAGGGAGCGAGTAACTTTGGGTAAGACGATCAAGTATTTGACTCCGGAACCGGTGGAACAATATATAAGAAAGCACGGGCTTTACGTGCCTTCCAGTTAAAAAAAGGTTTTTCTTGCCCTGGTTTAGGGTATAATATACTTGGAGGTGGAATATTTAATGGTAAAAACATTGTACGTGGGGAATATTCCCTGGAGCACTAAAGAAAGTGAATTGGAAAAGTTTTTTTCTGAGCACGGAGAAGTAGTTGAATGTCGAATTATTACAGAACGTGCAACAGGGCGTTCCCGCGGTTACGGATTTGTAGAAGTGAATGAAGCACAAATGGAAGAAATAATGGAGAAAACAAACGGAGCTGAACTGGAAGGGCGTAAACTGGTGGTTAATGAAGCAAAACCTCGTGAACAGTAATACCGGACTCATAATTTATATTTAATCAGAACTGAAAGTAGAAAGGTTGGTTATTTGCCTGAACATGACCTTGACAATCCTGGATATGCCATGAAAGCCACCCGGTACCAGGAATTGATGGAAGAATTACTTAATGATAAACTGTATATGCATTCTCGTGGAGTAGCGGAAGCGGCTGCTTTCCTGGCAAAAAGCTATGGTGAGGATAAAGAAAAAGCATATTTTGCCGGAATTGTCCATGATTATGGCAAGCGTTATAAACAGGAGGAACTTATTGAGAAGGCAGATCAAATGGAGTTGCACTTGGACCCGGTTACCCGCCGGGAGAGCCGGCTGCTCCATGCTCCGGTCGGCGCTGCTCTTCTTCAATCGGAATTACAGGTAAAAGATCCGGATGTTTTGCGGGCGGTTTACTATCATACTACCGGTCGCAAGAATATGACCGGGTTGGAAAAGATAATTTACCTGGCCGATTACATAGAAGAAGGGCGTGATTTTGAGGGGTCGGAAAAAATACGAAAAATCGCCCGGGAAAACCCGGACCGGGCCCTGCTTGCAGCAGTTGAGTTTGCAATCAGGTCTGTGCTGGAAAGAGGGCTACTCTTACATCCTCGTTCTGTGGCATTTCGTAACAGCCTGGTTTTAGCCCGGCGGGAAAGTGAATAAAAGGTTTTTTGAGCAGATACATGCTATTATTCAAGCCGGAGGTGATTATATTTGACAGAAGGACCGGATCGTAGTGCCCGGGAATTGGCCAACTACGCTGTGGAACTGGCGGCAGAAAAGAAAACCCAGGATATGCGGTTGTTAGAAGTTGGCCAGGTATCGATAATTGCAGATTACTTTTTAATCGGTACCGGGGCTACGGCTGTGCAGGTCCATGCTATTTGCGATTACTTGACTGAAAGCCTGAAAAAGAAAGGATACTATGCTACACGGATTGAAGGATACCAGGAAGGCTGGTGGGTGATTATGGATTATGGTTCGCTGGTAGTTCATATTTTCCAACCTGAAGCAAGAGACTTTTATGACCTGGAGAGGCTTTGGTCAGAATCGCCGCTGGTAGAATTAAACGGACCTGGCAATAAGCACTCAGCATTTTCAGAATAACTTAGTCAGAACCAGTACAGGTGAGTGGCATGGACAAAAATAATCTTCAGAAAGCGGTAAATGACACAGCTAATGAGCAAGTTAGCCCGTCCGGGGATAGCTATTTGTGTCTAAACAGAGCTGCAACCCAAAGGCTGGCAAGTAGTTTTGATATTCCGGCCAGGCTGGTGGAAATGGCTGCTCTTGAAGGAGGAGTCATTCCTGAAAGGTACCAGCGCAGCCTGGGTACAGTGGGTATCAACGGCCAGATTAACCTGCTTAAATCTACAGCCGGGGTTTTAGGTGCAGGTGGGTTAGGCGGCTTTGTTCTGGAGCTACTGGCCCGGATGGGCGTAGGTAATTTGGTGGTTGTAGATGATGACATTTTTACCGAAAGTAATTTAAACCGGCAGTTAATGGCTACTGAAATAAACCTTGGTCAGTCCAAGGCTGAAGCTGCGGCAAAACGCATTGAAGATATAAACAGTGCGGTAGAAGTTAAAGCCTGCAGCTGTAGGGGAGATGCAGAAAATCTACCCGGGTTATTTTCCCGGTGCGACGTTGTCCTGGATTGTCTTGACAACCTCCCCTCCCGGTTTGACTTAGAAAAAGCATGTACTGAATTAAATATTCCCATGGTGCACGGTGCTATTGCCGGTTTCTTAGGGCAGCTTACCGTAATTAGACCCGGGCGGCCGGTACTATCGAAAATTTACGGGGAAGCTGCCGGTGGTGCCCGGCAAGGAGTGGAAGCACAGCTTGGCAATCCGGCATTCACCCCGGCTATGCTGGCCTCCTGGCAATCCGCTGAGGCGATCAAACTGCTGGCCGGGTTAGATGGGGCTTTGCCCGAAGGTAAACTTCTGGTAATTGATATGCAATCAGGTGAGTCATATTCTCTTGACCTGGGTTAAACTATGCTACTGCTGTAAAATATAGCTACTCCTATTGACAAGGTTTCCCGGTGTGCATATAATGTTAAATGTACTCGAGGTACCAAAAAGTTAATTCGATGATGGGAAGCAGTAGGCAGGAATGTCTTCCAAGAGAGCCGGGTTAGCTGAAAACCGGCAGGCATGAATGTTGAACTCGTCCCGGAGAAGCAGCGGTGAAAGAAAAAGTAATCGTTGCCGTAAGCCGGCGGTAACGGCCAGTAAGCGGGTAATACAACATGGGGCTGTGGCGCAGTGGGAGCGCGCTTCCTTGGCATGGAAGAGGTCGCGGGTTCGACTCCCGCCAGCTCCACCAGATGTTTACCAATAAGGGTGGTACCGCGGGAATAATCCGTCCCTTGAGAAAGAGGGCGGATTTTTTATATTCTAAAAGGGGATGATGCAAGTGACAAACTACGACCCGATCCAAATCGAAGAAAAATGGCAGAAACTCTGGAAGGAACAGGACTCGTTTCGTTCCCAGGTTGATCATTCCAAGACTAAATATTATGTACTTGAGATGTTCCCCTATCCTTCAGGAAAGCTGCACATGGGTCACATGCGGGTATATTCTATCGGGGATGTCCTGGCTCGTTTCCTGCGTATGCGTGATTACAACGTAATGCACCCAATGGGCTGGGATGCTTTCGGACTCCCTGCTGAAAATGCCGCTATTGAAAATAACGTCAACCCGGCCGAGTGGACGGCGCAAAATATAGAGCATATGAAAGAACAGCAAAACAGGCTGGGTGTTAGCTATGACTGGCAACGGGAAGTAAATACTTCTTCGCCGGATTATTACCGCTGGTCCCAGTGGTTGTTCTTGCTAATGTACAAAAGGAATCTGGCCTACAAAGAAAAATCAAACGTTAACTGGTGTGCTACCTGCCAAACCGTCCTGGCAAACGAACAGGTGGAAAAGGGCCTGTGCTGGCGCTGTTCCGCTGTAGTGGAGACCAGGGAACTGGAGCAGTGGTTTTTGAAAACAACCGATTATGCCGAACGGTTGCTAGATGACCTAAATGATCTGGAAGAATGGCCCGAGCGGGTTAAATTGATGCAGCAGAACTGGATCGGCAGAAGTGAAGGGGCGGAGATTTCTTTTAAGGTTAAGGAATTCCCCGAAGAAGAAATCCGTACTTTTACCACCAGGCCTGATACGCTTTTTGGGGTAACCTACATGGTTTTAGCTCCGGAGCACCCCCTGGTTAAACCACTGGTGGAAGGAACGACCCGGGAAGAAGAGGTAATGGAGTTTGTTTCTAATGTCCGGCAGGAGAGCGAAATTGACCGTACTTCTGAAGAAACTCCTAAGATCGGACTTTTTACCGGTCGTCACGCGGTTAACCCGATCAATGGGGAAGAAGTGCCGATCCTGGTAGGCAATTATGTGCTTATGGCTTACGGAACCGGTGCGGTAATGGGTGTGCCGGCTCATGACCAGAGAGACTTTGAATTTGCCCGCAAATACAATCTGCAAGTCAGGGTAGTGATTCAGCCGGAAGGGGAGAACCTGTCCGGTGATAGCATGGCAGAAGCCTATGATGGTCCGGGGAAGATGATCAACTCAGGAACTTTTGATGGTTTGAGCGAGAAGGAGGGCTTTAGGAAAGTTACCGAATACCTTGAAGAGCAAGACCTGGGCACTTTCAAGGTCACCTACAAGCTAAAGGACTGGTTAATCTCTCGTCAGCGTTACTGGGGGGCGCCGATACCTATAAAATACTGTGATCAGTGTGGCGCAATTCCGGTGCCCGAAGAAGAGTTACCGGTGGAATTGCCTATGGACGTTGAATTATCCGGCAACCGTGTGCCCAGCCTGTCCCATTACGAAAGTTTTGTTAAAACCACCTGTCACTTATGCGGCGAGCCGGCTAAGCGGGAAACAGATACGATGGATACGTTTATATGTTCGTCCTGGTATTTCCTGCGCTATACCAGCCCGAACTCTGAGACAGTTCCTTTCGACAAAGAGGCGGTTGATTACTGGATGCCTGTCGATCAGTATATCGGCGGTATTGAACATGCAGTACTCCACCTGCTTTATGCTCGCTTTGTCACCAAAGTATTATATGATGCCGGTATGCTTAAATGTCATGAACCCTTCACCCGCCTGCTGGCCCAGGGAATGGTCTATAAAGACGGGGCAAAGATGTCCAAATCCAAGGGCAACGTGATTACCCCCGATGAGATCGTAGCAAAGTACGGCGCCGATACAGGCCGGTTGTTTATTCTATTTGCTTCACCGCCGGAAAAGGACCTTGATTGGAATGATCAGGGCGTGGAGGGTTGTTACCGTTTCTTGCGCCGAGCCTGGCGTTTGATTGACGAGTGCCGGGAAGAGGTGATTTCCGGGGGTGGTCGTGACGATTACAGAGATAGTGATTCCGAGCTGCAGCGTAGTGTTCATGGAGCAATTAAGAAGGTGACTCATGACATAGAAGAGCGCTTCAACTTTAATACGGCAATCAGTGCGATTATGGAGCTGGTAAATGCCACATATGCTTACCGACAAGCTAATGAAAACGGGCAGAGCAATCATGCAGTTTTAAGGGATGCCCTGGAAAAAATGGTTATTTTGCTCGCTCCCTTTGCGCCGCACATAGCGGAAGAGTCATGGAGCCTGCTTGGACATGAGGATAGCGTGCACAGGCAGCACTGGCCGCAGTACGATTCGGAGATGCTCCAGGTGGACCAGGTAGAAGTGGTAGTCCAGATTAACGGAAAAGTACGCGGCAGGATTAATGTGCCGGCCGATTGTTCAGAGGAACAGTTAATCGAAGAAGCCAGAAATAATGAGAGGATTAGCGAACTGCTTGACGGAAAGGAAGTTGTTAAAACGATTGCTGTACCAGGACGCCTGGTTAATATAGTTGCTCGCTGAATCATGTTAAATTATGAAGAAAATTTGAATTTGTATTAAATCAAGGTCAATTCCCTTGACAAGCATCCTAACAGATTATACAATAATTACTAAAGTAAAGTAAAAATTCTTTGTCATTTAACGCAGTATCTTCCCAGGTTTATCAGGATAAGTATTTTAATCTTAAAACCAGTACTCACTGGTTTTAAATTTCCAGATATATATTTGAAAGGAGGAAATTAAATGGCTGAAGAAGAAAAAAAAGCAAATCAAGGTAAAGCGGAAGGTAAAGCAGGAAAAACAGGTGGAGCAGACGAAGCTGTTTTAAAACCGGATCCATCTAAGGAAGAAGACAGTATCAGGATTTCTTCGGATGTTATTGCGGTAATTACCAGTATAATTTCCAGCGATATCCCGGGCATTGCCGGTATGAGCGGTGGAGTAGTCGGCGGGATTGCTGAAAGATTGGGCCGCAAGGATATGACCAGGGGTATCAGGGTAGACGTTAATGAAGACCGGATTACCATAGAATTAAATGTTATTGTGGAGTATGGCAAATCTATAGTTGATACCACGGACAAACTGAAGAAAGAAATTCGCAATAATGTTGAAAAAACCACCGGCTTGACGGTGGAAGCCATCAATATCAACGTCCAGGGAATTAATGTTCCCGAAGAAGAAGGTGGCGGAGAAGAGAAGGAGCAAGGCAAAGAGGAAGGCAAGTAATATAATTGCCTGATTAAACTGATATATTACTGGGTAAAAAAACCCGGTTCCGGTCAACAAACCGGACCGGGTTTTGTTATGCTCGAACAAGGAAAAGCAGTTTCTGCGGCGAAATATCTATTTTAAATACCGGTGCCTGGTCGTTAATGTGGGAAAGGTATCCGGTCAAATGAAAAGAGAGGAGAGATGGGTTGTTGGGAGGGATACCTGGGGTGCGGGAGAAAATTATTTTAGGAATTTTGGTTCTGTTGCTGATAACCGGAGGGGTTTGGAGGGCCGCTCAGCTAAAAGGGCCCGAACCGGTTTTGGAACATGATAATGAAAGCATCACCCGGGAAGTTGAGGAAGAAACTCTGGAACCGGAGATGGTTTCGGTTCACCTGGTCGGTGCGGTGCAGAACCCCGGGGTTTACGAATTGCCGGAAGGAGCGCGGGTTTATGAACTGTTGGAAATGGGAGGCGGTTTTAGTGATGATGCCGACCGGGAAGGTTTAAACCAGGCTCGTCCTGTTTTCGATGGAGAGCAAGTTTATGTGCCCCGTCTTGGAGAAGTGCCGGAAGCGGGACCACAAAGTGACAGTGCTAAGATCAACATAAACCAGGCCTCCGCTTCCGATCTGGTTGATTTGCCCGGCATTGGAGAGGTGCGCGCCGGTCAGATTATAGATTACCGCGAAACACATGGCTTTTTTACCGAGAAAGAGCAACTTATGGAGGTTAGCGGAATTGGCGAAACTACTTTTGATAATATTGCAGATATGATTACTATTTACTGATAAGTGAGAGGGAGGTTTACCGATCAGGGCGTATGACTTAATCTTAAAAAAGCGTAATGACTTACCGCTTACCGGGACGGAGATCGAATATTTTATCAATGGTTATGCTAAGGGAATCATTCCTGATTACCAGGCTGCCGCCATGGCGATGGCAATATATTTTCGAGGCATGGATGATGACGAAACTACCTTTCTTGCTCGAGCAATGGTCGATTCCGGCAACCGTATCGATTTAAGCGATCTTCCGGGTATCAAGGTAGATAAACACAGCACCGGCGGGGTTGGCGATACCACCACCCTGGTGCTGGCGCCGCTGGTGGCTGCGGCTGGAGTCCCGGTAGCAAAGTTGTCCGGGCACGGCCTTGGCCATACCGGGGGCACCCTGGATAAACTAAGAGCCATTCCCGGTTTTCGCACTGAACTCGCGGTGCCGGAGATAAAAGCGGCGGTGAGAAAGATTGGAGTGGCCATAGCAGCCCAGACCCCGGATTTGGTTCCGGCTGACAAAAAATTGTATGCTCTCCGCGATGTGACCGCTACCGTGGATAGCATGCCCCTGATTGCTGCCAGCATAATGAGCAAAAAAATGGCTGCCGGGGCTAATGCCCTGGTGCTGGATGTCAAGGTTGGCGACGGAGCATTTGTTAAAGAAAAAGAAAGAGCTTTTGAGCTGGCCCGGATGATGAAAAGTATCGGTGAAAAATCAAACTTGCGCACAGCTGCCGTGATTACCAGCATGGATCAACCCCTGGGCCGTGCCGTAGGCAATTCACTGGAAGTGGAAGAAGCGGTTATGGCTCTACGCGGGGAGGGTCCGCCTGATTTAGAGAAACTTTGCCTTCACCTGGGAGGATGGATGCTTTACCTGGCGGGTAAAGCCGGTGCGCCCGGTGAAGGGGAAATCTTGCTGAAAAAACTGCTTGCTAACGGAGAGGCGCTTAATAAATTCAAGGAACTGTTGGTAAACCAGAGTGGCGATCCAAAAATTATTGACGACTTATCTCTGCTGCCACAGGCCGAAGAAAAAATCCAGGTAACGGCTGCTGAAGAAGGTTATGTGGGAAGGATCAAAGCTGAATTAGTCGGCAGAGCAGCGATGAACCTCGGTGCAGGTCGGCAAAGGAAAGATTCTATAATTAACCCGGCAGTAGGGATTACCCTGGAAAAGAAAATCGGGGACCGAGTTAAAAAAGGGGATATTCTTGCTTTGCTCTATACCGTAGGCAGCCGGGAAAAAGAACCGGTGGCTTCAGCTACCGCTATGATCGACGAGGCTTATGAAATAAGTAAAGAGCCCAATGAAAAAATCCCCTTGATCCTCGGCTGCGTGGAATAGGAAAGTAGGTGGCAAGTGTGCCGGATAAACTGGCTGGCTTTATAGAGCATACTTTGCTTAAGCCGGGATCAACTGAGCAGGATGTCCGCAGATTCTGCCGGGAAGCGATTGATCATTCTTTTTACGCAGTTTGCATCAATCCGTCGTGGGCAAAAACCGCTTTAAGCGAGCTGAAAGGGAGCGCAGTAAAAATTTGCGTGGTTGTAGGTTTTCCCCTGGGAACTGCTACTACTGCAGTCAAAGCTTATGAGGCTGCTGATGCAGTGGAAAGCGGCGCTGCTGAAATTGATATGGTAATGCATAGCGGTGCTTTAAAAAGCGGCAACGATCAGTACGTAGTTGAAGATATTGCTGCGGTGGTAAAAGCAGTAAATGAAAAACCGGTGAAGGTAATTATTGAAACCGGTCTGCTTTCGGAAGAAGAAAAAGTTTTGGCCTGCCGCCTGGCAGAAAAAGGCGGGGCCCATTTTGTTAAAAACTCAACCGGGTTCGGGCCCGGTCAAGCCACCCCGGCCGACATTAAATTGATGCGGGAAACTGTGGGGAAAAGGCTTGGCGTTAAGGCATCTGCAGGCATCCGGACCAGGGCTGCAGCCGAAGAATTAATCCGTGCCGGGGCAAATAGAATTGGCACCAGTGCCGGTGTTGACATAATAATGGAGTGACTTAATTTTCTTTTTGACAGGGAGACTGCACTGGTCTAAAATACATATGAAGATTAAACTACACCGGTAATTTACCGGTATTGATTTATATTAGGGGGGCTAATTTTGCGCGGTCGTTTCTTTTTTATTCTTATAGGTTTGATTATTCTCGGTTCTTTGCTTATAACCGGGACGAATTTTTATCTTGATTTACTGTGGTTTGTCGACCTGGACGCCGAACAGGTTTTTTGGACCCAGTACTTAACCCAGTGGGGCATGCGGATTGGCGGTTTTATATTTATTTTTGCCTTTCTGTTTGTCAACCTTTTGTTTACTAAACGCTACATTTTAAGTTTTCCCAATCTGGCTTTACGGGAAAAGTTGATGGCCAGCGGTGCTATGCGTCATTTCACTCCCAGGCGCCTGACACTCTATTTTATAATTGCATCTGCGGGTCTTGCTTACATTTTTTCTGCATACGTGGGGGATGCCTGGATGGAGGCGCTGCGCTTTTTCAACCAGGTGCCCTTTAATATTTCTGATCCAATCTTCGGTGCCGATGTAGCGCAGTACGTATTCGGTTTGCCGTTTTATCGTTTTATTTACAGTTTTCTAATGATGACTGTAGTGATCACCCTGGTAATTATCGGGGCTATTTATCTGCTCATGAACCCTCCTTCCCAGGCGAAACAGGGCTGGACCCTTCCCCCATCTCGCGGGATTAGTCACCTGGCTGTGCTTTTGGCCATGGTGTTCGGTCTGAAAGCCTGGGATTACCGTCTCGGCCAGCTTGAACTGCTGCTTTCAGAGAGGGGTGTAGTTTATGGCGCCGGTTACACCGATATTAATGCCAATTACAATGTTTTAATGGTTTTGATGGTCCTGGCCGGGGTAATCGCCCTGGTGTTTTTAGCCAATATATTCCTGCGCCGCTACCGCTTGTTTTTATATGGAACCATGGTCTTGATCGGTGTTTCTCTGCTTGGTGGTTGGGCTTATCCGGCATTTGTCCAGAATTACATGGTGGAACCAAGCGAGTTCAGCTACGAACGTGAATACCTGGATCATAACATTGAGTTTACCCGTCAGGCATACGGGCTCGACCAGTTCAATACCCGCCAGTATGATCCCACCCGGGCTTTAAGCTGGACAGATCTACAGGATAACCCGGGGACAATCAATAATGTGCGGCTGTGGGATTACCGCCCCCTGCTAACCACCTTTAACGAGCTTCAGGCTATTCGTCCCTACTACCGCTTTACCGACGTCGATATCGATCGCTACGAGGTAGACGACGAATTGCGCCAGGTAATGTTATCTGCCAGGGAACTCGATAAAAGCAGGCTGGCTGAAGAAGCCCAGACCTGGGTAAATATACACCTGCAGTATACCCACGGTTACGGGGTGGCTATGAGCCCGGTTAATGAAGTTAACCCCGAAGGCTTGCCCCGTTACTTTTTACAGGATATTCCTCCGGAAGGGGAACTGGAGTTGAACAACCCTTCGATATATTTTGGTGAACTGACAGATGATTATATCATTACCAACACCGAAACCGCGGAGTTTCACTATGCCACCGACGAGGGGGAAAATGAGTTTATCTATTACGATGGCGATGCCGGGATTCCTTTGAATTCATTTTTCCGCCGGGCGCTGATGGCCCTGCGTTTTGGCGAGTACCGCATTCTTATTTCCGATGAACTGAACTATGACAGCAGGCTTATATTCGACCGCAATATTCACGAAAGGGTGCGCAAGATTGCGCCTTTCCTGCGTTACGATCGCGATGTCTATGTTGTGGTTAATGACGGCAGGCTGTTTTGGATCCAGGATGCTTATACCGTAACCGATCGTTATCCTTATTCGCAGCCCTACGAAAACTTAAATTACATCCGCAATTCAGTCAAGGTGGTCATCGATGCTTACAACGGCGATGTTGAGTTTTACGTGACCGAACCCGACGATCCGATGATCCAGACTTACAGTAATATCTTCCCTGACTTGTTTACTCCAATGGAAGAAATGCCCGAGGGTTTGATGGAAAATGTCCGTTATCCCCTGGATCTTTTCGAGATGCAATCAGAATTGCTGCAGTTGTACCATATCACCGATGCGAACCAGTTCTACAGCAGGGAAGATCTCTGGGCTATTCCTACTGAAAAAGCTTTCGGTCAAGAACAACCGATGGAGCCATATTATACAGTCCTGGAAATGCCCGGCTACGAGGAACCTGAATATGTTTTAATCCGGCCCTTTACCCCGGATAAACGTAACAACATGATTGCCTGGATGGTGGCCCGCTGTGATCAACCCAATTATGGCGAAGTGGAACTGTTCCTCTTTCCCAGGGAAAGGTTGGTCCTCGGCCCAAGACAGATTGAAAACCGGATTGACCAGGATACCGATATTTCAGAGCAATTCACCCTCTGGGGCCAGGTCGGTTCACGGGTGATCCGGGGCAACCTCCTGGTTTTGCCGATCAATGATGCCCTGCTTTTCGTTGAACCGATCTTCTTAGAAGCGGATACCGGGGGACTGCCGGAACTGGCCCGGGTTATTGTCAGCTACGACGAAAGAGTAGTGATGGGCCATACCCTTGATGAAGCCCTGATCCAGGTGTTTGGTGAAATAGGGGAGCTGCCTGCGGCAATTCCCGATGATGAATTGCCCGAAGATCTTGATTTGGATGATCCCATGCCGGAAGTGGAAATCGACGTGGAAGGGGAACTGGCCGAGTTGATCCGGCGGGCCAGGGATGCTTATGAAGAAGCAATAAAAATGCAGCAGGAAGGCGACTGGAGCGGCTACGGTGATAAAATAGAGGAACTGGAAGAAATACTCTCGGATATGGAAAGGTTTACTTCATAACCGGTTGACAGGAGAGGAAAGCTGTTGGGAAAGCCAGAGTATGAAATTTATACCGATGGTGCCTGTACCGGCAATCCTGGCCCCGGTGGCTGGGCGGCTGTAATTATGCACGGCGATACTGTGGAAGAAATCAGCGGGCGCGAAGATAAAACCACCAATCAGCGTATGGAATTGCAGGCAGCCGTGGAAGCTTTGCGCCGGGTGCCGCAGGGAAGCAGGGTCAGGCTTTACAGCGACAGCGCTTACCTGGTTAACTGCTTTAACCAGGGTTGGTTGAAACGCTGGCAAAAGAACGGCTGGCTTTCCAGCAAGAAACAACCCGTGGAAAACCAGGATCTCTGGAAACTGCTTGCGGAACTGATTGAAATCAATGAAATTGAATGGATCAAGGTAAAAGGGCACAGTACAGACCGGCTTAACCAGCGTTGTGACCAGCTGGCCCGCGAAGCTATCGGTGACTTTGAGCCTGAGAAAGAAGAGAAAGATAATAGCGGCGGTGTTATGCCGAATAGAGAAGAAGATAGCGGAGCACAAGCGCAAGATACCTTTTTAAAAGGAAACACCGGCCCAATTAAAGCCGGTTCGCATAAGGCAGGAAGAAGGCTAGGTCTTTTAACCGGCGGCGGTGATTGCCCCGGTCTTAATGCGGTAATCCGGGCAGTGGTTAAAAGTGCTCAATATAAATATAATAGCGAAGTGGTTGGTTTTAATAACGGTTTTAGAGGGTTGGTTGAAAATGATGCTTACCTGATAGATGATTTTGCTGTTTCCGGGATCCTTACCCGGGGCGGGACCATCCTTGGCACTTCCAACCGCGATAATCCTTTTGATTACCGTCCCGGTGGTTCCTCTGACTATAAAGATACTGGCATGGATCGTTCCGCGGATGCCATGGATAACCTGAGAAAATGGGGTATCGAATGCCTGGTGGTAATTGGCGGTGACGGCAGCTTGCTTTTGGCCCACCGCTTTAGCGAACTGGGAGTACCGGTGATCGGTATACCTAAAACCATCGATAACGACCTGCCTGCGACAGATTTAACTTTTGGGTTTGATTCTGCGGTAACTACTGCCACTGAAGCCATCGACAAAATACACACCACGGCCGAATCGCACCACCGGGTTATGGTTGTAGAAGTGATGGGCCGTGATGCCGGATGGATCGCCTTACAGGCCGGAATGGCAGGCGGTGGCGATATAATTTTGATCCCTGAGATGCCTTTCGCTTATTCCTGTGTGGTGAAAAAAATAAACGAGCGTAACCGGCGGGGTAAAAAATTCAGTATTATTGTAGTAGCGGAAGGGGCCTATCCTGAGGGCAGTGAGCCGGTTTATAAAGCCAAGGGCTCTGTAAAGAGATTGGGCGGTATTGGTGAAACCGTAGCCCGGGAGATTGAAAAACGCACCGATATGGAAAGCAGGGCCACTGTGCTTGGCCACCTGCAGCGCGGCGGTAGTCCGACCTCGTACGATCGGATCCTGGCCACCCGGTTCGGAGTGAAAGCGGTGGAATTATTCATGGAGCAGAGATGCAACCGGATGGTCTGCCTAAAAGGAGATCAAATCTCTTCCGTGCCCCTAAATGAGGCGATAAGCGGGATAAAGCGGGTTGATCCTTCCGGGGAACAGGTCCGTGCCGCTATTGCTGTAGGTACTTCATTTGGGGTTGAGCCGAGAGATGTTTATGAAATAAGTTAGATAAATGGTTCATAAGTAACGATTACATAAATCATCAGCCCGGTAAAGAAAAGCATGATTAACGCGGCCGCCAGGTCTACCCTGCCCATGTGCAGGGTTTTCATTTTGGTGCGTCCTTTGCCCCCTGTGTAACTGCGGGCATCCATGGCCACGATAAGCTCTTCTGCCCGTTTGAAAGCCCCGATGAACAGGGGCAGGAAAACCGGGAAGATCTTCCTCGTTTTTTGAATGAAATTGCCCCGGTCAAAAGCCACCCCCCTGGCCATCTGGGCTTTCATGATTTTTTCGAGTTCTTCAGCCAGGATCAACACGAAACGCAGGGCAATGACCAGGGTCATTACCAGTTCGTGTGAAGGAAGTCCGAGGGAGCGCAGGGGCTTGAGCAGGTTTTCCAGGCCGTCAGTTAGGCTTACCACGGAAGTGGTCAAGGTTAAAAGGGTGGTCACGGTAAAGAGAAAGAGCACCCGCAGGATGATTAAGTTTCCCATGTGAAGGCCGGCTTCGGTAGCTTCAAAAATCCACCACCGGAAAAGGACAGCCGTATCGGGAGACTGGTGGAGAAATAACTGGAATATCCACATTAAGAGCAGCACTGGCAGCATTGGCTTGAGTCCCCGCAATGCGTAGCCGGGGGGAATTCCGGAGATAAAGACCAGGAAAGCGATAAATAGGGTTACCACCCCATAAGCAGCGTATGAACGGGCCAGCAGTAAAAGAACAATCAAGATAAATGCGCCAATAATTTTGGTGCGTGGATCGAGGCGGTGCACTCGTGTTTCTCCGGGCAGGTAAACGCCGAGGGTAATATTCTTGGTCAGCTCCACTGTTCTCGCGCCTCCTTATCCTTTAGGAAAGCGGCAATTTCACTGATTGCTTCGTCTACGGTTAATATGCCGGCAGGCAGTTGGAACCCGGCAGAACGCAACCGGTCGACGATAATACTAACCTCCGGTAATTCCAATCCGATTGCACGCAATTCCTCGGTCCGGGCGAAAACTTCCCTGGTGGGCCCGTCCATAATAATTTTTCCGTTATCCATTACCAGGAGCCTCTCGGCAAGCAAAGCCACATCGTCCATGCTGTTGCTGATAAACAGGATGGTGATGTTTTGCTGCTGATGTAAACTTTTTACTACATCCATAATTTCTTCCCGTCCCCGGGGATCAAGACCTGCGGTGATATCATCTAATACCAGGACTTTTGGCCTACAGGCCAGTACTCCTGCAATAGCGGCACGCCTTTTTTGGCCGCCGCTTAAAGCAAAAATATCGCGGGTTTTAAAAGTTTCATAATCCAGGCCCACCATTTCCATCGCATTTTTAACCAGTTTATCGATTTCTTCTCGGGGAAGGTTCTGGTTAGTTGGCCCGAAAGCGATGTCTTCGCCTACGGTGGGAGCAAATAGCTGGTACTCGGGGTTTTGAAAAACATATCCCACCCGGTGGCGGATAGTAACCAGGTCTGCCCGCCGGTCAGCTGTATTTTCCCCGTCGATCAATACCTTTCCTTTACGGGGAATATAAAGGGCGTTTAAATATTGTGCCAGGGTGGTTTTGCCCGAGCGAGTGGGACCGATTAGCCCTACAAATTGACCGTCGGCAATTGAGAAGCTTACATCATGCAGGACTTTGTGCTCAAAAGGGGTCCCTATTTTGTAACTGTGACTTAGATTTAAGACTTCAATTGACATAGGTTATTGATGAGCTCCTCGTTATGAATGATATCGGGGGAAACGGTAAAACCTTCTTCCTGCAGCCCCGCAGCCAGCTGGGAGGCTACCGGAAAATCAAGCCCCATATCCTTAATTGTCTGGCTTTCTTTTACACCCTGGTGAAAGACTTCTTTTGGAGTTCCTTCCATTTTGATTGTTCCGCCGTCCATGACGATCATCCGGTTGCAGTAGATAACTTCATTCATAAAATGAGTTAAAAGGACCATGGTAATACCTTCTTCGCGGTTTAAACGAATCGCGCTTTCAAGCACCTCGCGCCGGCCGCGAGGATCTAAATGTGCGGTTGGTTCATCGAGGATGATACACTCGGGTTTCATGGCCAGGACCCCGGCAATGGCAACCTGTTGTTTCTGGCCGGCAGAAAGACTGTGGGGAGATTCCCGGCGTAAATCTTCCAGTTTTAGGGTGTGAAGGGCCCAGTTAACCCGGTCGATTATTTCTGCCTGCGGTAAGCCCAAGTTTTCCGGACCGAAAGCAATGTCTTCTTCAACAACACTGCTAACCAATTGATTGTCGGGGTTTTGAAAAACCATGCCCACTATTTTGCGGATTGTCCCGATATTATTTTTGTCATTGGTGGAAAGCCCCTTTACTAATACTTCTCCACCTGTTGGTGTGAGCAGTCCATTGAAATGGCGGGCCAGTGTGGATTTGCCCGACCCATTTTGCCCGGTGATAGCCAGAATTTCTCCCTTGAAAACGTTCATATTAACATCCCGCAGGGCTCTGACTTCTTTATCTGTCCCGGAGCGGTAGGCATAAGACAGGTTTTTTGTTTCAATTGTTTTTTCCAAGTTATCACAGCCCTGTGGTTCAATCATTTTTCTCTTCCGGCCTGATCCTGCGGATTCCTGTAACCAGGATAACGGTAAGAATAGCTGCCAGGATTAGTTCGGGCACGCCATGCAGAACCCCTACTGAAATGGATACTTCAGAAGGCAGGTAACCTCTCCAGGTGGCCATGCCCATTACCAGCACTGTATTAGTGGCTGAACCGAAAGCGCCGGCAAGGATCAAGGGCAATAGATTATATAATTTTTCCAGGCTGCCTGCAGGTGAGGAAGAGGTAGCGTTTTTAATTTTTTGCAAGCCGTTTTTAGTTAAAGCATAAATTAGGTAAGAGACAACCCCGATAAATAAGCGGGGCAGGATCGAAACCAGGGGATCGGCAAAAAACGGGGCCCCCGGCTGCAAGAAACTGAACAGGCCAAAAATAGCCCCGGTAATCAGTCCCACCACGGGGCCTTCCAGGATGCCGCCCAGGATTACAGGGATATGCATGATCGTGGCGTGGCCTGCGGGGGTGGGCACCGGGATAAAGCCCAACCTGGTTACCCCGAGTAAGATGGCAATTGCTCCTAAAATTCCTGATATTACAATTTTACGGACAGATAAGTTCATTTAAGCGCCTCCTGCTTGGAATCATTGATTTACCGGCTAATCTTTCTACACCGTTTTGATTTAATCCTTCACCGGAAAAATAATTGTAATATTTTTATCCCTTGATTGTTGCCGGTTCTATATAATAATAACTAATTAAGCAGGAATAGGGAAGGGGACGCAGAATAATCAAGAAGCATCTTTATGAAAGAATTGGACATATGAAAGGGGAGCCTCAGATGTTCAAACAAGTTACAGTATTGCTGATAATACTCTTCCTGGTAGTATTTTTTGCCGGAGCCTGTGAGGAAGAAAACGGGGAAGAGCAGCTTCCTCCGGAAAGTTATTCGGTGGGTGAAGCGGAACTGGAAACCGGGAAAGAGTTGGACGAGGATCATAGAATAGTTTCTATGGAAACAACGTTTGCGCCCAATGAAGATTTATATTTTTCCTTTTTTAATGATGAGCCTTTTGGTGAAGATGAAGTCATGGTGCAACTGATAGATACTGCAACTGATGAGGTGCTCGCCGAAGAAGACTACAGCGATGAAGTGGAGCCGGAATCAGAAATTGTTTTTGATAAGATTTGGTTTGGCGGTCCGGGAAGGTATAAAATACTGGTTGAGGTTGACGGTGAGGAAAGAGCCTGGCAGGAAGTGATTATCGAAGAAGAGCAGGAATAAACAAAATCCTGTCGAATTCGCAGGGAATCGAATGTATTTAAATAAGGGATTGTTTGCCCGGTTTGGAGGGAAACGGGATGAACTTTAAGGTCCGCTTTATGCTGGTTTGCGTGATTGTCTTAATCATGTTTATATTGCACAACAGCTTCTTTTTATGGGATTTAGACAGCCGGATTCCTTTGCTTTTTGGGTTTATGCCTTTTGCATATTCTTACTACGCAGGTTATGCTGTTCTTTCCGTTTTGGTAATGAAAGCGATTATAAGCCTGGCCTGGCCTGACCCTCCCAAAGAAGTAACTGACCAGTTTACCGATAAGGAGTCTTCAAAACAGTGATTAACGTAATCGGTATCGGCCTACTGGCAATATATTTTTTGATTTTAGTTGCTATCGGAGTTTACGGGGGCTGGATAGCCCGCAAAACCAGGGAAGACTATTTCATGGCCGGGCGGGGGCTTGGCAGTATTGCTGTGTTCATGGCCCTTTTCGCCAGCAATATTACCGCTTTCACCATTATCGGTCACGCCGGATTTGCCTATGAAGCAGGTTACGGCGCTTATGGTTACGTGATTGGCTGGAGCATTTTTATAACCCCTTTTACTTATTACCTGGTGGGCTACCGGTCCTGGCTTCTTGGCAAAAGATACGGGTTTGCCACCCAGCCCCAGGTTTTCGGGGGTATATTTAACAGCCGCTTGATCTCCCTTTTGTTCCTGGTCCTCCTGATTTACTATACCCTGCCTTACCTGGTAGTCAGTATTATCGGTGGAGGACTCGCCTTTACCACGGTTACCGAGGGATTGGTGCCATACTGGCTCTCGGCCCTGGTAATTATTGCTATCTCACTGATTTATACCCTTCCTGCCGGATTACGGGGAACTGTTTGGACCGATATATTCCAGGGGAGTTTGTTTTTAATAGTCGCTGTACTTCTACTTTCTGCGGTAGCCCGAGCATTGGGTGGTTTTTCTGAGATAACTGATGAAATTGTCCGGGATAATCCGGCAATGCTGGAGCGGGGTCTTTCTGAACAACTGGCCCCGATTAACTGGTTTAGCTATTCTTTTATTAATTCGATTGCCGTGATTGTGTTTCCCCAGATTTATACCCGTATTCTTGCCACCCGCAGTAGTGGTAACTTAAAGCAGGTCAGTATGTATTATCCCCTGGCCTTAGCAGCAATATTTGGAGTTTCCACTCTGATGGGAGTGTGGGGCTCGGTGGCTGTGCCTGGACTTGAGGGCCAGGAAGCTGATAATATCGTGCCTTTGCTCATCCACCAGTTTTTATCTCCAACCTGGATGATTTTGGGGTTAGTGGTCGTCCTGGCAATTGTTAAATCCTCGATTGATTCACAACTGTTAGCGGTAACCCACCTGGTGACTGTTGATTTCCTGCCCAATATAAAAAGGATTACTTCCGGACAGGCAGTTTTTTGGGGCAGGGTAATCCTGGTATTTTTTGCGGTCCTCGCTTTTTATATTGCCCTGATTCAACCGGGGGCGATCTTAAGTATTGCCGGTTTTGCTTTTTCCGGTTTTTCAGTGATGCTGCCTGTAATGATCGGTGCGCTTTATTGGTCCCGGGCTAATAAATACGGGGCAGCAGCAGCCTTGATTATTCCAGCAATTATGCTTCATCTTTGGTACCTGGAAGTTTTACCCCAGTGGACCACATTTGGCTTTATGCCTGTTTTCCCGTCTTTCGTGCTTGCAGTTTTGATCTTAATTGTCGTATCTTTGCTTACTCCACCGCCTTCTCCTGAACAGCGTGAAAAAACATTTGGCCTTTTCGAAAGGGTCTTCAAATAGTGCAGGCAATAAAAAAGCTTGTTCATGAAGCCTTTGGGCGACATCTGTTCTTGATCGCCCTTTTTTATATTGCCGGTATTATTGGCGCCAGGCTTTGGATGCAGGAGTCAGCTGTTTTTTTATATGCCGGAGCTATTATCCTGGTTCTAACAGGAACCTGGTACTGGCGTTTAATCGATTTTTATAAGGTCCTTCTGTTTCTTTTAGCTGCACTAAGCGGTACTGCCTCTTTTTATTTTGCTCTGCAACCACCTGCCGGAGGCGTTCTCGATTACACTGACGATCCTGTCTATATCGAAGGCACTGTAATTGAAGAGCCGGTGTTTTACGACAATCGTGCAGCCTACCACCTGCAGGTTGATCGGGTGGAGACTGCTTCTGGCCAGGTTGCAGCACCTGGAAAATTGCTAGTTAATATTTACGAAGACGGCGAAGAAAATGATTATTTCTTTTTTGGCGAACGACTGCGCCTGCGAGGAAGGATCAGGGAGCCTCGAGGACTTCGCAACCCCGGTGGGTTTGATTACCGTTATTTCTTAAAAAGCCAGGGAATTGATGCTGTAATAAATCCCCTGCCTTCCCAGGTCACTTCTCTTGGCATGGATGATGTGGGCAGCTTACCTGCTGCAGCCATTAGGCTGCGCGGGGAAATGGCGGAAGCAATCGGTAATGAATTGCCCACCCCGGCGGGTGAAATGCTCATCGCGATGCTCTTTGGCCAACGCCACCGCCTTCCCGAAGGAATCCAGGAAAATTTCACCAGGGCGGGTGCGGGGCATTTAATGGCTGTATCCGGTCTCCATGTAGGGTTGGTTGCCGCTATTGTCCTTGGCTTGGGTAGATTTCTTGGACTAAGGGGACGCCTGCCGATTATTATGGCTATCGCTTTGGTAATTGCTTATGCTTACCTCACCGGGATGCGCCCGTCTGCCCTGCGGGCGGCTATAATGATTTCTCTTGCCCTGGGAGCTTTAATGCTGGACAGAGAAAGAGATTTGCCCACAGCGGTAGCCGCTGCCGCCTTGATCACTTTATTTTTAAACCCACTACTGCTTTTTTCTCTTGGTTTCCAGCTTTCTTATGCCGCCACCCTGGTTTTGGTTTATGCATATCGACCTTTAAAGCATTTGCTGAAAAAATTGAAGTGCCCCCGGGTCCTGCAAATGCCGGTAGCAGTGACTATGGCAGCTCAACTTGGCGTTTTGCCCCTTTGTGTGTACTACTTTCATCACCTGCCTACCGGGGCCCTCTTTTTTAATCTCCTGTTGATGCCTTTGACTGCTTTCGTGGTGGGACTGGGTTTGTTTGGAGCCCTGGTTAGCCTTTTAATAGCGCCTGTCGGTGCTTCCATTCTATGGGCCACCTATCCCCTCCTGGAAGTGATGGCCCGAATTACAGCTGTAAGTAATCTGCCCGGATTTTACCTGGTTGTATATCCGCCGGGGCTTTTTCCCTTGATTTTATATTATGCACTGCTTTTTGCCGGGTTGGTCGCCTATTACCTATGGGCGGATCACTACAGTTCCGGGTACCGCCAAAACTCAACCATTGACCTGAAAAGGGCAACTTCAGGCTTTTATAAAAACAGTCGACTAAAATTTTATCTGCTCACCGGGGGAATCCTTTTGCCCGCGGTGCTTTTTGTATGGGGGAGCATTCTCATCCCCTCACGCAATAACCTGGAGGTTACTTTTATAGATGTTGGCCAGGGGGCCGCAGCACTAATCGAGACTCCCTGTGATGCGGTTATCATGGTTGATGCCGGCGGTGAGCTTCCTTTTTATGGAGAACCAGGAGATATCGGGGAAAGAGTGATCCTTCCTTTCTTGCGCTACCGGGGAATCAAGGAGATAGACCTGGCTGTGGTGACCCATCCCCATGAAGATCACTTTGGCGGATTTTTACCATTAATTGGTGAAATCCCGGTAGAGCGGATGCTTATTTCTCCGGTGCCCGGGGAAACTGTTTACTACGATCAGCTCCTTGACAAAGCTGAAGCAGAAGGGATTATGGTTGATCAAGTTTGCTCCGGGGAACACTGGCGCTGCGGCGCCGAGTTAACCATTGCTCTTCTCGGACCGCCTGAAGAGCTTTATCGCGGGACAGGATGTGATCTTAACAACAATTCCATTGTCTTTTTGCTCAGCTATAAAGATACCGGGATGCTTTTTACCGGTGATATTGAAGATGCTGCCGCAGCTGATCTTTTACAGCAGCAAATTGATTTACAGGCCGACCTTTTACAAATACCCCATCACGGTGGATACATGGAAGCGATGCCTGAGTTTTTGAAAGCTGTGCAGCCGGAAATTGCAGTGATCCAGGTTGGTTCAAATCCTTTCGGTCACCCTCATCCTTATGTAACCGGTGCCCTTGAAGAAGCAGCCATCCGGACATACCGGACCGACCGGCATGGAGCGATTATCGTAGAGACATGCGGACAGGTTATGGAAGTGCGGATAACCGAACAGCCGACCCTTGTTAATCAATAGCTGAAGTGGTATAAAAGGGTAGAGCATTTATTCATTCGATAAAATAGTAGCGACCTGGTCTTTAGTGTTTAATAATGAATATAATTGGAGAGATACGGCGTGGAAGCTGAAGAACTAAAAAAACTGGTCAAGCAGAAAGATAATGAATCCCGCCGCCTTCTGTTTGAAGCATACTACAAAAAGACCTATGCTGTGGCCTATAATATCCTGCGCTCCAGGGAAAATGCAGAAGACATTACCCAGGATGCTTTTATAAAAGCTTTCCAGAATATTAACCAGTTAAAAGATGGTGCAAAATTTGGAGCCTGGATGGCGGTGATTGCTTCCAACCTGGCCCGGAACTTTTTAAAACGTAATAAGAAAATATATTATACCGATGAAGAGGTAATAAGCTCCGGGGAGCCGGAAGCCGTTGATACTGAAGATGCTGCCCTGCGCAGCCTGGAAGTGGAAAGGGTTAGGCAGGCTATTAAAAGGTTGCCGCCGGAACAGTATCAAGTTATTGTTTTACAGTATTACTATGACCTAAAAATGGAAGATATTGCCTCTATGTTGAACTTGCGGGCAGGAACAGTTAAATCTCGTCTTCACCGGGCCCGAAAACGTTTGGCTGAAGAGTTGGAACTAAAAGAAAGTCCCACTTGTCTTTCTAATGAAGGGGGTGAGTGGGAAAAATGACAAAAAAGCATAATTCAGAACTAAACGAGGATTTGCTTAAAGAAGCCCTACACCAGGAAATGGAATCGATAGAACCTCCCCCTGCTGAAAAAATCTGGCAACGTATTGAAGCAGGTCTCGAACAAGAAAAAAATCCTGCAAGCAGCAAGCTCAATTTTACCAGGAAGCGCAGTTTCAATTGGCTGCGCTACAGTGCCGTAGCGGCCGCAGCTTTTATGGTTGTATTTGTATTAAACAGCCTGGGTGTTTGGCAATGGGATCAGCTTTCTTTTCCGGTTGTAAGCGATGAGCAGATGGATCCTGCTGAGGAGCCTGCGGTAATGGAAGTTGAAGAAGATGAAGCTGCCCCCGAAGCCATGTTGGAAGAGGCAGAAGCCCCCGAGCGGGTATTACATTATCACCGGGAAGAAGATCCCGCTCCTCCACGGTGGCCCGAAGAGTTGCCTGGCAATTTTATCCTGGATGATGCGATCCTGCTAACTGCCGGTGATGTCCCGGATTACCATGGGGCAGTTTATAGACGGGCAGATGAAAGCCTGCTGCTAGTTAAGTCCGGCGAAAGTGATAAAACAATCGAGGAATTCAAAGTCAGGTTGGGGCAGCACCTGGAAACCGGGATCCACGCTGTGGGCGAGATTAACGGGTATACTCATTTTGAGGCAGAGGGGCAGACCGGCCTGGCCTGGCAGGTAGGAGGGCGTTATTATGCCCTGCTGTTCAAAGCGGGCACCATTTCTCCAGAAAAATTAATCAAGATAGCTGAAGGGCTCGTCTGATCTTTAATTTCTGGTTTGCCGTAGTTTAATAGGGAACAAACCGGGTAAACACTAAACAAAAGGAAATCAGAGGGTTAGATCGGTTAGATCTAACCCCTGCTCTCCAACACTGGCAAGATACTAATCATTTTTCAAGTGAGGCATCATCCCTCTTAATTTTTTACCCACTTCTTCTATTTGGTGCTGTTTTTCTTTTGTGCGCATGGCCTTAAACTTGGGCCGGTTAGCTTGATTTTCAAGCACCCATTCCAGGGCAAACTGACCGGACTTGACTTCTTCTAATATTAATTTCATTTCGTCACGCACGTGATCATCAATTATGCGGGGGCCCCTGGTTAGATCACCATATTCTGCCGTATCGCTCACCGAATAACGCATCCCTGCCAAACCGCCTTCGTAAATAAGATCGACGATTAACTTTAGTTCGTGCAGACATTCAAAATAAGCGATTTCGGGCTGGTAACCGGCATCGACTAAAGTTTCAAAACTTGTCTTGATCAGAGCAGAAACCCCGCCGCACAGGATAGTTTGTTCCCCAAACAGGTCTGTTTCAGTTTCCTCCTGGAAGGTAGTCTCGATCACGCCTGCCCGGGTGCAGCCGATTCCCCTGGCATAAGCAAGCGCTGTTTCTTTAGCCCTGCCGCTGTAATCCTGGTAAACAGCTATTAAACCGGGAACGCCAGCTCCCTCCTTATGGAGGCGTCTTACCAGGTGACCGGGGCTTTTGGGGGCAACCATGAATACATCGACTTTTTCAGGAGGCACTACCTGGTTATATAAAATATTGAAACCGTGAGATACAACCAGAGCCTTTCCTTCGGTCAGGTGAGGCAAAACAAATTCTTTGAATACCGCCGGTTGATGGCTGTCGCCGATAAGGATTTGAATTACCTCGGCGGCTTTGGCTGCTTCACTGACATCTGCCACTTCAAGCCCTTCGCTTTTTGCTTTTTCACGGCTTTTACTTTCCGGGTGCAAGCCCACGATTACATCTAAACCGCTATCTTTCAGGTTAAGGGCCTGGGCATGTCCCTGGCTGCCATAACCAAGGACAGCAATTTTCTTTCCTTTAAGCAAATTTAAATCAGCATCCTGGTCATAATACATTACTGCCATGTGATCAGTCCTCCTTGGTAAATAATAATAACCTTACTAATTAGATGTTTTTTGTAAATCTCCTGCCTAAGCTGTATAAAAAGCTAAACCTTGATCTTTTAAGCCTCTGGCGTTAAAAGTTTACAAAAAGTTTACATATTACAAGTCTTTTGTAACTTGATTAATCTCCTTTATCAATTACAATAAGAAAAGACTTTATTCTAAGTTTACCCACCTGTTAATTATGGTATATTTTTTGGATCGGATCCGGTACTTTCTAATATGGGAAAGCCGGGAAATATGTTAAGAAAGATAGGTATTTTATGGAGAAAATCTTTGATGTTGGTTATGTGCTCACCCAGTCAGTCAATGTTTTTGTGCTGGTTTTTATCCAGTATATCAATGGACTGCTGGTACGCCACAAAAATGTTAAGGTTAATTATACCCGCAAGATTAATCATTTTATGCTTTTTTTTGTGCCAATAATCCTTAATCAGGGTTATGTTCATGAGGATAATTTCGGGCTTTATGCTTTTGGTGCTTTTCTGGCTGTAGCCAAGTTTATCTTTTATATCAAGTCGATTCGCGACCGGGTTCCTTTGATTAATACGATGTTCCTTTCATTTGATCGTCCCGAAGACCGACCTTATACTCTTTTATGGATTGTGACCCAAACAGCAATCGGTCACATGGTTCTCCTGCCGGCAAGCATTATTTTTGCTCATTATGGATTGCTGCATCTGATTGCCATCCCTATCTTTATTTATGGTATTGGCGACGGACTTGCCGAACCGGTTGGGGTACGTTTTGGTAAGCACAAGTACCGAGCTTATGCCCTGTTTACAAAAAAAGAGTATACCCGCAGCCTGGAGGGGAGCGCAGTTGTTTTTATCGCCAGCCTTGCGGTTATAGCTGCTTTTTATAATTACTTCACAACTACTCAGTTTATGGTTGCCATGCTGGCAATTCCTCTGATTATGGCTATTGTTGAGGCTTTTTCGCCGCATACCTGGGATGCACCGACCATGTTTTTTGCTGGATCTGCCAGTATCCTCGGAGTAATTAAACTCTTTTAGTCCCGTTCTTTTAACGGTTGTTGTAACATGTTATAGTAATAATAAAGTTATCTTGTTACGATTCAGCCATGCTGCATTATGGACTGGTGCCGGCTTACAACGGGCAATAGCAGCGACTCAGGCTGCAGGCTTTCGCTTTGGTTACCCTCGGCATTCGCCATCCATGGCTCAGGCCTCGGCGGCCTGCCTCCATGCAGGCCGACCGGTTACAGCCTTTGCTTCGTCGGCCAATGCTACCGCTCTATCGCAATGGCCCCTGTCCAAAACAGCATGGCTGAGCAGGCAAATTTTTATTTTGATTATTGTTGTTCATTTTTTGGTGGCCAATTGGATCGGAGGCCTTGCTTTATATGAAAACGTCAAATGTTTTCGCCTTGGGAGGCGCCATAGCTTTAATCTTTTTAACCAGTTTATTCCTGGGTGGTTGTCCTGCAGAAGAACCCGAGGAACCTGATAGGATAGTTGGTTTTGCGGCTAATGAAGAATTTATAGTCGCTAGAGATGGATTAACCATGCTTAAAGAAGAATATGGCCTGGAATTTGGGGAAGTCCATGAGATGGCCCTGGGTTTAACCCACGAAGCTTTACGATCTGGCGATGTAGATGCAGCTATCGGGTTTTCGACCGATGCCAAGATCATAGAGTATGATTTAGTCGGGCTTATCGATGACAAAGAAATATTTCCGGCAAACAATCCGGCTCCGGTAGTCCGGGAAGATGTATTGGATCGTTATCCGCATATTGAAGGAATCATGGCTGAAGTGACCTCTAAACTGAACACGGAAACAAAGAAACGTTTAAACTACCGGGCTTCAATAGATGAAAAAGAGCCAGAAGAAGTAGCCCGGGAATGGCTTCTTGATGAAGGTTTGATTGTTGAAGAAGAGAGGGTGCCTTTTGACGGAGAACCGGTTACGATCCGTTCGATTGAATTTACCGAGCATCGGATATTGCGCCATATAATGGTTTTGGCCTTGGAAAATGCCCGGATACCGGTGGAGGATAGGAAACAGATGATTGGGGCCGAAACGATACGTAAAGCTTTGATTGCCGAAGAAATAGATGCTTACTGGGATTATACCGGGGTGGCCTGGGAAGAGTTCCATCACCAGGAAGAGATCATCAGTGATTCTGAAGAGCTTTATCATGAGGTTAAAGAAAGAGATGCGGAAAAGGGAATAATCTGGCTTGATTACGCCCCGATGAACAAAACTTATACAGTAATGATTCGCCGGGAGCATGCCCGTGAATATGATATAAGCACAATCAGCGACCTTGCCGAATGGGTTGAACAAGTTCAAGCAGGAGAGTTGTAGTAATGGAGTTGCCTCCTTTAACAGAGAACTATTTTTCATCCAAACCACATAAAGAAAGAAAGTACCGCTGGCTTCTGTTTTTATTAATTCTTTCCCTAACAGTATTTCTTTATATTTTCTGGATGCCACTTCGTGATACTGCTTTCACTTATTCCCTGGTATCTATAACTGTGGGTAGCACAGCAATATTTCTCTTTTTCCAGGGAGTAACTACCCTGGGAAGCGAGGGGTTTTTCCTTATCTTTTTATCAGCCATTTACTGGTCGGTAAATAAAACCCTGGGGTTCTGGGGGTTGATCTTAATGCCCCTGGCTATTTTCGTGACCAGCGAAGTGCCCAAGGATATAATCAGGCTGCCCCGCCCGGAGGTCAGGGGTGTGTCCGTTCCTACTTATACCTTCCCCAGCGGTCATACTTCCGGTGCAGTCAGTGTTTGGGGCTACCTGGCTGTAATGATTAAAAAGCGGTGGTTTTGGATGATAGCGCTTTTCATTATGGCTATGGTTGGCTTATCAAGGACCATGCTGGGATATCATTACTTGGGAGATGTGATCGGAGGTATCATTACAGGATCCGTATTTTTAGTGATATTTTTCTGGATTGCTACCAGGATAATAAAATATAGCTTTGCAGAAAAATTGAGTTTTCACTTATTAATGTTTTTAGCTCTGGCCGTGCCCCTGGCTTTGTCTTTTGCTCCTGCTCTTTATGCTCCTAACTTGATGGGTTACCTGGCTGGTGCGGGTACGGGTTATCTGCTGGAACGGAAGTATGTTAATTTCAACCTTCAGGGTAACTTATCACAGCATTTTTTGCGTGCCCTGCTGGGCATGGTAGTTATTGCGATAATCGTTCTGGGCCCGGACTTGCTCTTTCCTCTTAATTTTCATCTTTTAACCTTTTTCAAACATGCTTTAGCCACTTTTTGGGCTACCTACCTGGCCCCGCTGGCATTTATCAGGTTGGGATTAGCCGGCGTTCAACAGCCCGATTAAACAGAAGATTTAAAATATTAATAATGGGGTGCAATTCTTTGACTCCTTGTGTATAATAGGATTAAAGGTATTTTGTTGGATACTATTCAGCTTAAACCAAATTATAATCTACAGGAGGCATACACTTATGAGCATTAAAGGAACTAAGACTGAAAAAAACTTGCTTACTGCATTTGCCGGAGAATCCCAGGCTCGCAATCGTTACACTTATTTTGCCAGCAAGGCAAAAAACGAAGGGTTTGTTCAGATCTCAGCAATTTTTGAAGAAACGGCTAACCAGGAGAAGGAACACGCCAAGAGACTGTTTAAGTATTTAGAAGGTGGCGACGTTGAAATCACCGCTGCTTTCCCGGCCGGTGTCATCGGGACGACCAGGGAAAACCTTAAAGAAGCTGCCGGGGGAGAAAACTACGAGTGGACCGATATGTATCCAGGCTTCGCCCAGGTGGCCCGGGATGAAGGATTCGAGGAAATTGCCAGTGTTTTTGAATCAATCGCCGTCGCAGAAAAACAGCATGAAAGAAGGTACCTTGGGCTTATGGCCAATATTGATAATGGGACAGTTTTTAAGAAAGATAAACCGGTGAAATGGTTCTGCCGCAACTGCGGTTATGTTTACGAGGGAGAAGAAGCTCCTAATGTCTGCCCCTCTTGCAATCACCCGCAGGCTCACTTTGAGCTTTTAGCTGAAAACTGGTAAACTATAGCAAAGTAATTAGAACCCGGGCTTTCTCCGGGTTCTTAACGTTTGCATCTACTCAGCCGCACGACTGAGTGGCAATAAAACTGATTAAAACCTGGTATGGGAGGAACCAAATTTGAAGCTGCTACGCTTTGCTATTGATGGAACAGTAAGTTACGGGATACAAAAGGAGCAAATGGTGCGAGAAATAAAAGCGCCTGATGGAGACTGGGATATAACTGCAATTGCAGAAACCGGGCGTGAGTATAATTTAAACGAGTTGAAATTACTTCCACCCTGTTTTCCTTCCAAGGTGATTTGTCTGGGCTTAAACTACCGCACCCACGCCGAAGAATTTAACCTGCCCTTGCCGAAGGTGCCGATTATTTTTTTAAAGCCATCTACAAGCGTTACCGGTCCGGAAGAAAAAATCATCTATCCACCACAGATCAACCGGGTAGATTATGAAGCTGAACTGGCTGTGGTTATTGGCAAACAGGCTTATAGGGTGAGTAAAACAGAAGCGCTTGATTATGTTTTAGGCTATACCTGTGCCAATGATGTAACTGCCCGGGACAAGCAACCTAAAGATGGCCAGTGGACATATGCTAAAAGTTTTGATACATTTTGTCCCCTCGGTCCGGTAATTGAAACCGATATAAAAAACCCCGAAGAATTGAAAATACAGGGTGTTTTGAATGGAAAAGTTGTCCAGGAAGCCTCAACTGCAGATCACCTTTTTTCGGTAGCGGAAATAATTGAATTTGTTTCCGGATGCATGACTTTGCTGCCTGGCGATGTAATTATGACCGGAACCCCTTCCGGAGTAGGTTCTTTTATTCCCGGTGATATTTTTGAGGTGAAAATAGAAGGAATTGGCGCGCTTAAGAACGAATTAATAAAAGAGTAATATGGTGTTGTCATCATAAAGTGTATCGTATATAATTGAATAAGATTGCCAGGCTGGTATGAGTATTCCTTTTTGTAGGATTACTCGTTTAATTACCCGTTTTTATTCAAATTAGAAACAACGGGTTGCCGGGCAGGAACAAATTTGTCTTATACTTTTTCTCCCTGATGAGGCAGCGTAGCCGCTGTCTCTTTTTTTGCTGACCATTCATGGGAGAGTACAATAATAGATAGTAACAGGTAATAACGGATAATTGATCATTATAGTTTTGTAAGTTATAATTACTTTTATTTTATCATTAAGTTAAAACAGGTTAAGCATAAGCTTAACCGGGAGGGCTAAATGGAATACCTGTTTATCGGAATAATCCTTTTCGTTTTTTTTATAGCAAATTATATTTTTCAAAAGCTACACATTCCCCCTCTTTTGGCTTATATTTTTATAGGTATTTTTTTTGCATTCTTTCTTACTGCAGAGCTTTATAATTTAATTGAGCATATTGGTGATATCGGCATTATGCTCTTATTTTTTCTCCTGGGGTTGCATTATCCACTTAAACACTTGTTGAACATTTCCCGCCGGATTTGGAAGGTGGGCACGATGGATGTTTTTCTTAACTTTGGAGTCACATTTATTTTGGCCTACCTATTTGGTTTTGATTTATTTGCGGCTCTGATTATCGGCGGGGTAGCCTACGCGAGCAGTTCATCAATAACCCTAAAGATGCTTGAAGACACTAAAAGAGATAAAACCCCTGAGGGGGAGTTTAAGGTTGGTCTTTTGATTTTTGAAGACATAGTAGCACCGGTAATGGTTTCTTTTTTGGTGGGATTTGGCATGGAAGGTGAAGTTTCTGCAGAAGCTATTGCCGGTATTGGGTTAAGAGTTGTTTTGCTAATAATGGCTTCAATATTTATAGCTGTCTATGGCTTTAGGAAATTAGAGTTATTTGTGGATCGCTATTTATCAAAAGATTTTATGATACTGTTTGCTTTAGCCCTGGCTTTTTTGGCTGCTGGTGCTGCCATATATCTTGATTTATCAAAATTGTTAGGTGCTTTTTTAGCCGGAATGATACTTTCTGAGACACGCGCTTCCAGTGCGCTGGATCCTTATATAGAACCGCTAAAAAATGCGACTCTTCCCTTTTTTTTCTTTTGGTTTGGCGCATCTATCGCATTCGATGCGGGAATAATGTCTCCCGGTTTTTTAGTCATATTGATTTTATGGGGGTTAATCGCAAAAGTACTGGTTGGGTTTTTTGGAGGAAGAATTTATGGTTTAACCTGGAAAGGAAGCCTTCGTGCAGCTTTTTCCCTGGGTCAGCGAGGCGAATTTTCCGTGGTTATAGCCGCCCTTGGAGATCCTCTTTTAAAGGTGTTTTGTGGTATATATATAGTTGTAACTGCCTTGATCGGGGTTATGACTTTTCATCTTGCGCCTGAATATGCTGATAGAGTATTTGCGTGGCTTAAAAAAATATTTCCACGCTTGTTTGCAAATAACCACCATGTTTAATATAATTCGTTTGTAAAATAACTTACACATACTAAGCAATCAAAGGAGTGCAATTAAAGTGCACGTGATTATTGTTGGTGGCGGGCGTGTAGGACGGGAGCTTGCGGCTAATCTAGCGAGCAAACAGCAAACTGTAGCTGTTGTAGAAAAAGATCCGGAAATAGCCAAAAAATTAAAGAAAAAACTTGATGTGCTGGTGGTAAATGATGATGGAGCTAATATGGCTACATTAGAAAAAGCAGGCATTAGAAAGGCCGGCATTTTCATTGCTGTCACCCAGGTAGATGAGCTAAATTTAATGACTTGCATGATGGCTGATAGGGCCAAGGTCCCGGTTACCATAGCAAGGGTTCGGAATCCTGAAAGCCATAGCAATATAGCCGATACAGGATTTAGCAAAGATGAAATCGGGGTAGATTATATAATTAACCCCGAAAGAGAGTTGGCGCTGGATATATCTAAAAGTATCCATTATCCGGACGCGGCAGAAATTGAATATTTTGCAGGCGGTAAAGTAATGATGGTGGCGGCTACTGTTACTGAAGAAGCGGAAATCACAGGCTATAATCTAAAAGAGATGCCTTTACCCCAGGGATGCATTATTGTAGGGATTAAAAAGGCTGATGGAACTTTTATTGTTCCCTCCGGTGATGACACTGTAAAGGTTAATGATAAAGTGTACATGGTTGGGAATGCCAAGATTATGCGCAAAGCAAGCTGGCTTTTACACCATCAAGAAACTATGGTGAAAAAAATACTCATCCTGGGTGGTGGCGCTGTTGGATATACGCTTGCCTCTATTTTAGAAAGCAACCCGGAACGTAAATTCCAGGTTAAACTGGTCGAAATAGATGAGGCCAAATGTGAAGAACTGAACCGACAACTGAGTAAAACGATGATCTTGCACGGAAACTATTCTGAACTGTCTTATTTTAACCAGGAAGAAATAGCTGAAACTGATGCTTTGATCCCGGTAACAGGAGATGATCGCTCAAATATTGTAGCTTCGATCATGGGAAAAGAGCTGGGTGTAAAAAAAGTAATCCCGGAACTGGGGGTTAATGAGTATGGTTCGGTTTATAGAACAGTGGGGATTGGTAATTATGTTAATTCTCATTTGATCACTGCTTACAAAATATTGCGTTTTACCAAGAAAGGTGATGTTCTTGCTCTATCTCATTTAAAAGAAGATGAGGCCGAGATGTTAGAGCTGGTAATTCCGAAAAATTGCAGGGCTGCCAGTAAAAAGGTAAAGGATGCCGGATTTCCGCGAGGAATGCTTATTGGCACCATAGTCAGGGGAGAAGAAATAATTGTGCCTTATGGGGAAACTGAACTGAAACCCGGTGACAACCTGATTATTTTCACTTTAACCAGTGTTAGTAAAAAGGTAGAAAGCTTTTTCTGTCAGTAAATGCAATTGTTTTAGGACAGTTTCAACATTTAAAAGGGGATTAGTTGATATGTTATCCTACCGGGCTTTGACAAAACAAATGAAGGAAGGTCGATTTGCCCCGGTTTACCTCTTTTTCGGGGAAGAAAAGTATTTGCAGGAAGACCTGGTGGCCAGGTTGGAAGCTACTTTTCTAGAAGGTGAAACAGATTTTGCTTGTGAAAAACTAAACGGTTCAGAATACAGCCTGGAAGAGATTATTGAGAAGCTTGGTGAAAATAGCCTTTTCAGCCAAAAACAGCTTATCATCGTGGAAGATCCCCCTTACCTGGCTTTACCTCGCAAAAATGAAGAAGCAAAGGCTGCTACTGAAGAAACAAAAAAAGACTCCCGGGAAAAGGCGCAAGTGGATATGCTCGACAATTACTTAGACGACCAGGGAAAGGATCTGCCGGAAAGTATACTTGTTTTTACTGCCCCTGGAGTCGATCGCCGTAAAAGATTGTTCAAACTGCTTGAAAAAAAGGGGATAGTGGTTGAGTGCAGCCCTTTAAAAGGCGATGCCCTTGTCTCCTGGGTCAGGCATAAAGCAGGCCGTCTTGGCAAAAAAATCGACCGGGCAGCTGTGGAAAAGTTGCTTATGACCGGAGATCACAATCTTCACTACCTTTCAAGGGAGCTTGAAAAGTACTGCAGTTACCTGGGGAGTGACCAGGATACGATCACCGCAGAAACTGTAGATCATCTTTTTTCTGGTGATTTGCAAAGTAATGTGTTTAAGCTTGCTGATGCCCTGGCAGAAGGAAATATTAAAAATGCCGGCCGTCTTCTTGATCTATTGTTGAAAAGGCGTGAGCAACCCTTGCTCATATTTTTTATGCTGGTCCGCCATTACCGGCTACTTTTACAGGCACATAGTTTGCTTGAAGAAGGTTTGTCACAACAGGAACTGACTTCTGCATTAAAAGTGCATAACTTTGTTGCCCGCAAGTTAAAACAGCAGGCTTCCTTTTATAACAGGACAACCCTGGAAGATGTGCTGATCGCCTTGCAAGAATCTGATTTACAGTTTAAAACAGGTCAAATTGAGCCTGAGAAGGGTTTACAATTGGTTTTAAGTCGGGTAGATTATATCCAGAAAACCGGGACCGGTTTATATTAATAAATCGTTTTTTTAAGGGGTTATGCTGAAGGAGGGATTTTAATGACTAATCATAAAAAAGTGGATGTGGATAAGGAAAAGCTGATGGAAAAAGTATACAACCGGGGTTATGAACTGGAGCAACGTTATGATGGTTGTGCCCAGTGTACGGTTGCTGCTCTGCAGGATTATTTTCCGGTTAACAGTGCGCTGGTTAAAGCGGCCACCTCTTTTTCCGGAGGAATTGCCTCCACGATTAAAGGTCCCTGCGGGGCGTTTACCGGTGGAGTTATGGTTCTCAGCTTTTTTCTTGGACGCTCACGGGAAGAATTCTCCGACATAAGTCTTTTACGCCGACCGGGACCGGTGGTCCGGGCATTCTGGGAGCAGTTTGAAAAAGCTTATGGAGGGTACTCCTGCAGCGAAGTTCAGCATCATTTATTCGGTACCGCTTACCGGTTTTTGGATAGTGAAGAACACAGGCAGTATGAGGAGGCCGGTGGGCTTAAGGACAAATGTCCTTCTGTTGTCGGTCAGTCAGCAGCCTGGGTGGCTGAATTGCTTATTGAGTCAAAGGTGCCGATCCTGAAAAAATAACCGCAACCAATTTTTACTTATGATTATTAAGTGGGGAAACCTTAATGTTAGAAGATGCAAAAGAGATATTACTGGAAGTGCTGCAGGCCACTGTGCCGATCATTATAGTTATATCTTTGATCCAGTTTTTTATAATTCGCACTCCTCTTGAGCTATTCTGGCAATTTTTAGCAGGAGCAGTGATGATTACCAGTGGGCTTTTTCTTTTTCTGGTTGGGGTTAGAACCGGCTTACTGCCTATTGGTGAAATGATTGGTTCCGAACTGGTTACCAAAGGATCCCTATCTATATTATTGATTGCTGCTTTTATCTTTGGATTCGTAGTCACCGTGGCCGAGCCTGATGTTAGGGTTTTGGCTCACAATGTTGATTTTGCTTCCGAGGGGGCAATTGAAGCAAACATTTTGATAATTGCCGTTGCCCTGGGAGTAGGTTTTTTTGTCTCGGTAGCTATTTTGCGGATTCTTCTTGGTGTTCCCATTTTTTATATCCTGACAGCTGGTTATATTTTGGTTGTCCTCCTTTCTTTCTTTGTGCCCGAAGAATTTGTTGCCATTTCTTTTGACGCCGGCGGAGTAACCACCGGCCCGATGGCTGTGCCCTTTATTTTGGCTCTCGGAGTTGGTGCCACTTCTGTGCTGGGCGGAAAATCTGGGGTGCAGGATACTTTTGGCTTAATTGGTATTGCATCGATTGGTCCTGTGATTGGCGTTCTCATCCTGGGGGTGATTTTCGGATGAGTTTTAGTTTTATCTTTCATGAAATTGATGAGGTTTTACTGGAAGTTTTAGCTGCAGTCATCCCGGTGATGGCCATGTTTTTACTATTTGTCTTTATTTATAAATTACCCAAGAAACTGCTTTTTAACCTTTTAAAAGGGATTTTATTTGCCTTTGTTGGACTTACTCTTTTTTTGCAGGGAGTAAAGGTTGGGTTTATGCCGGTAGGAACTGAAATGGGCGCGGTAATTGGGGAGCTCCCTCACCGCTGGATTCTGATTCCTCTTGGCTTTGTATTGGGTTTTGTTGCCACCATGGCTGAACCGGCGGTGCGGATTCTCACCAAGCAAGTGGAGAACACCTCCAGCGGGGCAATCAGGAGCAACTTAATCCTTTATACTCTCTGCCTGGCTGTAGGTATATTTATTGCCCTGGCCATGACCAGAATTGTTTACGGGATTCCTTTTTACTATATCATTATTCCGGGTTACATGTTAGCGATAATCTTGATGATATTTTCCAAGCCTTCTTTTACTGCGATAGCTTTTGATTCCGGCGGGGTAGCTACAGGGCCGATGACTGTCACTTTTATTATGGCTCTTGCGGTTGGCGTTGCCGATGTCATGGAAGGACGCGATGCGGTGATTGACGGCTTTGGCCTGATTGCCCTGGTGGCTTTAGCCCCGATTATTATGGTGATGCTGCTCGGTTTCTTTTTCCCGGAAGATAGCGAGGCTGAAGCAGCAGAAGATATAAGGGTAGATAAACCTGCCGAAGATAAAGAGGAAGTTATGTCTGCTGAGCATGAAGCGGAAGAGCAAATTCCTGAGGAGGCTTCCATCGATACGGATGAACCCTGCGGAGAAGACAAGGATATAAAAGAGGGCAAGGATATAAATGATGAAACCGACTTTCAGGACGAGTATTTACATGAGCAGAATGAAACAACCGAAAAAGAAGATGAAAGTGAGGATTATTTATATAATGAAAACGATTATGACAGTGATGAGAAAGGGAGGTAAGCTGTGATGAAATCAATTCCCAACCAGGATTTGATCGTAACAATCGTAAAAAAAGGTTGCTGTGAATGTATTGTCGAGGCATCAAGGGAAGCAGGTGCGGAAGGGGCTACCATTATCCCGGCCCGGGGCACGGGAATTCATGAAAAGAAAAAATTAATGGGTATCCCCATTGAACCGGAAAAAGAAATTATATTGACCGTGGTTTCAGAAGATACAACTGACCGTGTCCTTAAGGCTATTGTCGATGCAGGTAACCTGGAAAAACCGGCTACCGGGGTTGCTTTTGTCGTGGACTTAAAAAAAGTGGTCGGTGTGGTTCACCTGGCTAAAGAACTGGGCATCGATGAAGGTGATGGGTAAGCTTTTATGCAGCCAAAACCAGATTCCTTTTAACTAAACCAGCCTTTTATACCGGGTTAACGGCAAAAAGGCTGTTTTATAAACTTAAGAACAAAATTATCATGGATTAAATATATTATGCAGCCCTAGGTCAAATTAGCCGGCAGCATAATGATTAAATCTACGGCTCAGGCTGGATTTCTTACGGGCCGCGTTATTTTTATGAAGAATTCCTTTTGCTGCGGCTTTGTCAATCCGGCGCACTGCAGCATTAAGCTTTTCCCGGGCTTCTTCATGGTCTCCTTCTTCTAGGGCCTCTTCAAAACGGCGGATCGAGGTTTTGAGCAGGCTCTTTACCCGCTTGTTGCGCTCTCTGCGCTTAACATTTTGCCTGGCTCTTTTGGCAGCTGATTTAATGTTGGCCAACACCAATACCTCCTTTCTTACCTTCACGACAAATAAAATATTAACATCAGAACAGACAAAAAGCAAGCTTTTGTTTTGTAATTCTTTCTTAAAGAAGGAGTAAATTGGCCGGTTAGCGAATTAATATCACAAGTGACAGTAAAATTGCCGGACTGTTAAGCGTCGATGAGTGAACGTAAATGATCAAGACAACCGGTGCTGAAAGGTGGGTTGCAGCGATGAAAGTTTTAAGCAGTGCCGCTATGAAAGAAGCGGATCGCCACACTATTGAGGATATCGGGTTGCCCGGGGCTGTGTTGATGGAAACTGCCGGTATCCGGGTGGTTGAGTTTATACTTTCTCACAAGCCGGATAGAGGAAAAGTAGTAATCCTGGCAGGGCCTGGTAACAACGGCGGGGATGGTTTGGTCATAGCCAGGCTTTTGCATAAAGCCGGTTTTGATGTATCTTTGTATAGCACGGTCAAACCGGGTAATTACCGTGGTGATGCCGGGATCAATGAACGTTACCTGGATCAAACCTTGTTTCCTATAAACCGTTTGTTGGAAGAAAAAGATCTTAAGCTTTTTAATGAAGAGCTAGCGGGAGCGGATTTGTTGATTGATGCTCTTTTAGGCATTGGTACCGACCGGGAAGTAAAGGGTTTGATGGCAGGGCTGATTGAGGCGTTAAACAATGCTACTTCACCCGTGCTTGCAGTTGATATTCCCTCCGGTTTGCATGGCGATACGGGCAGGGTTATGGGTTGTGCCGTGCAGGCAGATTGGACGGTTACCTTCGCTTTTCCCAAGGCCGGGCTTTTTAATGATCAGGGAGTGGATTATGCCGGTGAGGTTTACATAGCAGATATTAATATTCCCTCTTCACTGGTGGAAAATGAACCCCTGGAACTGCTTACTGCTGAAAAAGTGGCTGCTTTCCTGCCGCCAAGGCCAAATTCATCCCACAAGGGGAGTATGGGAAGGGTTTACCTGGTAGCCGGATCACCCGGCATGGGCGGGGCGGCAGTTATGGCCGGGGAATCTGCTTTGCAAAGCGGGGCCGGGCTTGTTTATCTGGCCGGCCCGAAGAGCCTGATTCAAACCCTTGAATCCGGGGTGGTCGAGGTAATTACTACCGGTTTACCTGATAAAGAACCGGGGATTATTAGTCCGGATGCGGTAAACATTATTCTCGATCATTCGAAAACTTGCAATGTGCTTGCTGTCGGCCCTGGCTTGAGGCCTGGTGAGGATACGGCCTTCCTTTTGGAAGGATTAATTGAAAAGTGTCCGCTTCCCCTGGTCCTGGATGCCGGCGCCCTGGAAGCATTGACTGGCAACACCGGTCTTTTAAAACAGGCAAAAGTACCGCCTGTATTGACTCCCCATCCAGGTGAGATGTCCAGGCTGATCGGCACAGGTATCCGGGAAGTCATGGAAAATCGCCTGGAGATAGCCCGGCAATATGCGCAGGAATGGAACGCTATTCTAATCCTAAAAGGATATAATACGGTTGTAGCCTTTCCTTCGGGAAAAGCTGCGCTTAATCCCACCGGGGGACCGGCGCTTGCTACCGCTGGCTCCGGAGACCTGCTAACCGGGACAATTGCTTCGTTTATTGCCCAGGGCATGAATTCAGAAGCTGCTGCCATGTCAGGTGTATTTGTCCACGGCCTGGCCGGTGATTTGGTATCCAAAGGGCGCGGGCATATGGCCCGTGATGTTTTGAACCGCTATAAAGAGGCCTTTCAATATCTGGAAAAACCGGATCAAGGTTGGAAATATGGTCCATTTTTAACCAGGGTAAGGCCTTATTAATATTTTAATAATGGAGGTTTTTATAGTATGCTCGATTGTATGATGTCTGCTGAAGAAAAGAAACTGCAGGAAGAAGTGCGCGCTTTTGTAAAAGAAGATATTGATAAACAGCTGCTGCGGGATATGGATGAGGATAATATAAGGTACCCCCGTGAATTTTTGGAAAAGGCAGCGGCCCGCAACCTTTTAGGCTTGCGATTTCCTGAAAAATACGGGGGCAGGGGAATGCCCTGGACTTCAGAAATTATCGCCCTGGAAGAGGTGGGCGTGCTTGGAACTTCGCTGGGGTGTCTCTATTCACTGGTGAGTATTGTGGGTGAGGCAATCGACAAATTCGGTTCGGAACACCTGAAAGAAAAATATCTGCGTCCCACCCTGGAAGGGCGGTTAACCACAGCGGAAGCCCTTACCGAACCACGTGGCGGGTCCGACTTTTTCGGTGCTACCTGTACTGCTAAAAAAGATGGCGACCACTATATCTTGAACGGGCAGAAGCGCTTTGTAGTTGGTTCCGAGGGAGCGGACTACTTCATGGTTTATGCCCGCACAGATTCTGAGGCTCCTTCCCACAAAGGAATCAGTGCATTCATTGTGGATCGCAGTCCCGAAGTAAAGGCCGAATACCTTTACGGGTTAATGGGAACACGCGGCGGTGGAACCGGACGCCTGGTCTTTAATGATGTAAAAGTGCCCAAAGAAAATTTACTGGGTGAGGAAAATAACGGGGCGGCAATATTTTACCAGATGATGATCCCGGAAAGAATGACCAGCGCCGGCGGCGCAGTCGGTATGGGTCGTGCCGCCCTTGAAGTAGCCACCCGCTACAGTACCCGCCGTAAGGCTTTTGGCACAGAAATTAAAAATTTCCAGGGAGTCAACTTCAAAGTAGCGGACAGCGCTACCTGTCTTGACACCGCCCGCGGCATCATTTACCTGGCTGCTCGTTCGGTTGATGCCGGAGATCCTCCGGGTCGCACCAGGAGGTTGGTTTCTGAAGCTAAAAAAGTGGCAACAGAGAATGCCTGGACGGTGGTAAACAACGCCATGCAGATCCTGGGCGGAATTGGCTACACTAATGTTTACCCGGTTGAAAAAATGCTGCGTGACGTACGCTTGATCATGATTTGGACCGGCACTAATGAAATTATGGATGTAATTATCCAGCATGAATATTACAAAGAACTGGCCAAGGAAGGTTTTAGAGGCAGAGATATTGAACTTGACGCACCCGAAGCAGACCAGGAAGATGAAAAAATATACGAGTAAAAGAGATCCAGTTTAAAACAAGGCAAAGGGGATGAGTAAATAAAATGGGGAAAGAAACTATAAAGGTGGGCCTGGTAGGCGCGGGCACCATTGGTGCCGGTGTGGCGGAATTGTATAAAAAAAATGAGAGCCTGATCAATGAAAGGGTCGGTTTTAATATAGTTCTTGATAAAGTTGCCGACCTGGACGAAGGACGCCTGCAGAAGCTAGGCCTGAATAAAGATCAGCTCTCTACAGATGCCGCAGAAGTTTTGGATAATCCGGAGATCGAAATAGTAGTTGAGCTGATCGGGGGCATCGAACCCGCTCGCAGCTTTATTAAAAGGGCTCTGGAAAACGGTAAACAAGTAGTCACGGCGAACAAAGATTTAATGGCTTTACACGGAGAAGAATTGCTTAATCTGGCCCGGAAAAAGAATGGCAATATATTTTATGAAGCCAGTGTTGGAGGGGGAATCCCCCTGATCAGGCCGATGAAGCACAGCCTGGTGGCAGACCGGGTTAAACGAATTATCGGCATTGTCAACGGCACCACCAACTATATTTTTACTAAGATGGCTTTAGATGCTCTAAACCTGCAGGATGCTCTTTCTGAAGCACAGAGGCTGGGATTTGCCGAGCCCGATCCGACCAACGATGTGGAAGGCTTTGATGCCGCTTACAAATTGGTGATTATGTCTCATCTTGCTTACGGGAAAAGAGCTGAATTTGAGCAGGTCCATATTGAAGGTATTGGTGGAGTTACCTATGAAGATATCGCTTATGCCAGGGAAATTGGTTATACAGTTAAGCTTCTGGCCATTGGTGAAGATATGCCAGGTGGTTTAGCCTTGCGAGTCCATCCGGCTTTAGTGCCCCTTGAACATCCCCTTGCTTCTGTTTTAAACGAACTGAACGCCATTTACCTTGAAAGTGAAGCGGCCAAGGAACTTATGTTTTATGGCCCAGGCGCCGGCCCTATGCCGACAGCCACGGCAGTATTGTCCGATGTGGTAGAGGCTGCCCGCAGTATTCGCTTTAACGTGGCCAACGGGGTTATGGAAACGGAGTTGGAGAAAACCAGCTTTGTTCCTGTGGACGAGATTGAGGCCCGCTTTTACCTGCGCTTTCTGGTTGAAGACAGGGCCGGGGTTTTTGCTGCTCTGGCTAATGCTTTTAGCGATGAAAATGTTAGTCTTGATATGATTATCCAAAAACGCCGGATTGAAAATCTGGCGGAAGTAGTACTTGTTACTCATAAAACGAAAGAAAAAGCCTTCAGAAAGGCTTTAAGCAAGGTTACCGGGTTGCCGGCAATCAAGCCTGATCCCAGTATTATTCGCCTGCTTGATTAAAGGGTTTTACCTGTTTCCCATAATAGAGGCTATTTTTTCGGGCAGTGAAGCAGGGCGGAGTACTGCTCCGGCATGCAGGTGAAATGCCCCGGCCATTGAGATATAGAAGTTTTTCTTAAATTGCAGATTAAAGAGCCGGTTGTAGAGGACGCCTGCCGGCTCTTTCGTTTTTTTTGCTTCCAGGGTGGCTTGAACAGCGATAATTGCACTTTTAAAAGAGTTATAGAGTCCTTCCCCCGAAAATGGATCGACCAGGCCGGCGGCGTCTCCCACCAAAAGCAGGTTATCCTTACCTACTTTTTTTAGCGGTCCCAAAAAAGGAAGGGGCCAGCTAACGGGGCAGGGTTGATCTTTATCTGGTGGGAACAAGCGGTTGTATGCCTGTTTTAAAGTTTTGTATCTGGCAATTCCTCCGATGCCCCGGTTAATTAAACCCGGCCCTGAAAAGGACCAACCCATTCCGCCGAGCAAAGGAAAAGTATAAAAATCCAGATTCCCCGGTTCTGTTTTAGGCTTGTTGCTGCTTTCAGATGTAACTAATCCCAGGCCGCAAAAGCGAAACCTATCTTTTCTCAACCCGGAGAGCAAAACTGTATTGCCGGCGGCGCCGTCTGCACCAATCACGTAATGTGCGCTTATGGTGCTGTCTTCTTCGTAGCCGAGGTTGATCCGGTAACTACTTCCCCTTTGCCAGGAATCTTTAATTTCCTCTAAGGATGTAACCGGCCTTCCTTCGATCAGAAGGGAGCCCTTCCGGCAGGCATAACGGGCCAGGAGGTGGTCAAAATATTCCCTCTTAATGATTATCCCCAGGCGGTTTTCCGAGTGGTATTCGTATTTTTTCCCCTGTGTGTTAACAGAAAATTGGTAAACTGGGGCGCATATTTCAGGTGGCAGTTTGAAATCATCGGGCAGCAGAGAAAGAGCGCGTGCCGAGATAAATCCCCCGCAGGGTTTTGCACGGGGCATTCTTTCTTTTTCCAGGATTACTGTGGATAGGCCGGCATCGGCAGCCAGGGCTGCCGTTAGAGAGCCGGCCGGGCCGGCGCCGACCACCGCCAGGTCAAAGATTTTGCGATAAGCTATATTTCCCAGGAGTTCCGCGGTTCCGCAGTTAGTATTAAAAAACACTTAAGCCTTCTTTCCCCCAACCGATGATTTAGCTATTTACTACCGGTTTTTGCCGTTAGTGATATGCGCATTCAATTATAGCATATTGTTTTGTGGTTTGCTTTACATAGTTCTGAACCAATGAGCAGTTATGAGCAAGCATTGCTTGACGTTATTTTGCAGATAGATTAAAATTATTCCTGTTCAGGATAGTTGGCTTGTTAAATTATGGTAACTTTTAGTTTAATGGAGGCCAGGCAGATGAGCATTGATTTTAGCAAAGAAGTGGATTATATAGCAAGACTGGCCCGTCTTTCCCTTGAACCAGGGGAAAAAAAGAAGATGGACGCTCAGTTAAGCGACATCCTCGATACAGCCCGTCGCATCCAGGAAGTGGATACAAGTGGAATTAAACCGACCGCCCATGTGGTTAATATGCCTGCAGCTATGAGAGAAGACCAGGTTAGACCTTCCCTGCCCTTGAACAGGGTCTTGCAGAATGTGCCCAGGCGGGAAAGAGAATATGTAAGAGTGCCCAGTATTACCAAGTCAGAGCAGGGTTTAAAAAACAATCCTGACCAGGGGTAAACAGAGGTAAACATTTACAGCAGGGTCATTGTTAACAAAAATGAAAGAGGACCATTATTATGGAACTATATGAATACAGTGCTTCTTATCTCAGCCGGATGCTGCAGGCTAAAGAAATAAGCTCGGTGGAACTGGTGCGCAGTTTTTTAAACCGGATCGAGATGGTTGACCCTCAGCTAAAAGCCTTTATATCATGCACACCATCCATAGCCCTCGATACAGCCACCCAGATGGACAACAGACGCATAAAAGGAGAGAAATTACATCCCTTAGCCGGAGTGCCGGTAGCGGTAAAAGACAACATTTCTACGGAGGGCTTGCGGACTACCTGTGCATCCCGGATCCTGGAAAATTATATCCCTCCGTACAGCGCTACCGTAGTTGAAAAATTGCACTGGGCCGGCATGCCTGTTCTGGGCAAAACCAACTTAGATGAGTTCGCCATGGGGTCTTCCACCGAAAACTCGGCCTTTTTTCCTACCAAAAACCCCTGGGATTTGACCAGGGTTCCCGGCGGTTCTAGCGGGGGATCTGCTGTGGCTGTTGCATCCGGAATGGCGCCTTTAGCCCTGGGTTCAGATACCGGTGGTTCGATCCGTCAGCCCGCTTCATTATGCGGGGTTACCGGTCTCAGGCCCACTTACGGGCGGGTTTCCCGGTATGGACTGATTGCTTTTGCCTCTTCACTCGATCAGGTCGGCACCCTGGCTATGTCCGCCCGCGATAACGCGATGCTCTTAAACTTGATTGCCGGGCACGACCCCCTTGATTCTACCGCACTTCCTGAACGTGATCACGATTATACCGCTCGTTTGACCGAAGAGGTTAAAGGGTTACGGGTAGGTGTAATCAGGCAGAATGTTGCCGAGGGGTTTGACCGGGAAGTAACTGATGCTGTCTTAAAGGCTGCGTCATTCTTGGAAGAAAACGGCGCTTTGGTGGAAGATGCTTCTTTGCCGATGATAGATTATGGGCTTAGCGCTTATTATTTAATAAACCCTTCTGAGGCCAGTTCGAACCTGGGCCGTTATGACGGGGTCCGTTACGGTTACTCTTCTGACGGCAGCGATCTCGGGGAAATGTTTAACCGGACCAGGGGCGAAGGGTTTGGCCCAGAAGTTAAGAGGCGTATTATGATCGGCACTTACGCATTGAGCGCCGGTTATTACGATGCTTATTATCTGCAGGCCATGAAGATCAGGACCATGATCCGCCGGGAGTATGAAGAGGTTTTCCGGAAGTACGATCTATTGATTGGGGCCGCTTCCCCGACACCTGCCTTCAAGCTTGGGGAAAAAACAGATGATCCATTGCAGATGTATTTATCCGATGTTTGTAATATTACAGATTCACTGGCCGGTGTGCCTTCAATGGCCGTACCCAGTGGCTTTCATTCAAGCGGCCTTCCCATGGGGATGCAGTTGACGGCGGCGCCGCAGAATGAAAGCTTGCTTTTTAGGGTGGCCAGTTTTTTTGAGCAAGATCCGGAACTGCAACTCGGGCGCCCCCGAATAAAGCTGGAAGAAGAGGGGGGTTCCTGAAATGCAGTATGAAGCAGTGATCGGTTTGGAAATACATCTTGAACTGCAGACCAGATCAAAGTTTTTTTGCGGTTGCAGTACTTCTTTTGGTGAGACCCCGAATACAAACTGCTGCCCGGTTTGCCTGGGTCTGCCTGGCAGTTTACCAGTTTTTAACCGCAGGGCTATTGAACTGGCTGTTACTGCAGCCCTTGTCTTGAACAGCGAAATACAACCGGAAAGCCGATTTGACCGCAAGAACTACTTTTATCCCGATTTGCCCAAGGCTTACCAGGTTTCACAATATGACCGGCCCCTTGCCCGGGGGGGGTATTTGGAAATAGAAAATAAGGGGATCTCTCGACGAATTGCCCTGGAAAGAGTTCATTTAGAAGAAGAAGCAGGTAAACTGCAGCATGCCGGTAACTCGATCTACCGCTCTGATTATTCCCTGGTCGATTACAACCGGGCCGGAATTCCTCTTTTAGAGATAGTTACAACCCCGCAGATTTACTCCGGGAGAGAAGCCAGGCTTTTTCTGGAAGATTTGCGTTCCACCATGTTATATGCCGGGGTTTCAGACTGCAAAATGGAAGAAGGTTCGCTGCGCTGCGATGCCAACATATCGCTTCGTCCCACCGGTTCTGAAGAGCTGGGTACCAAGGCTGAGGTGAAAAACATGAATTCATTCCGGGCTGTAGAATTGGCTTTGGATTACGAGATAAACCGGCAAAAATCTTTGCTTGAAGCCGGAAAAACAGTGGTGCAGGAAACCTGCCACTGGGACGAAGAAAAAAAACAAACTATTTCCCTGCGGGATAAAGAGGAGTCTTCTGATTACCGCTACTTCCCAGAGCCTGATCTCCTCCCCTTAAGGCTGGAGGATGCTTTTATTGACAGGCTTGCCGCTAACCTGCCCGAACTGCCCGGGGAACGACGGAGGCGCTTAAGAGAACAGTACTCACTCGACAGCGATGCAGCCTATTTAATGACTGCAAATCGCAGCCTTGGTGATATATTTGAGAAGGCAGCAGAAAAATATAGTGATTACAGTGATCTGGCAAAATGGATCCAGGGGGATTTGCTTTACCAGCTGCGTGAAAGCGGCAAAGATGCGGAAGAAATTGAACCACAGCTTCTTGTAGAACTACTGCTTCTATTTAACCAAGGTGAAATAAATCGTCCTGTAGCGAAAGAACTGCTTGCTGAACTTGTCCGGGACGGCAAGAGCCCACGGGATACAGTGAAGGAACGAGGACTGGGCCGGATAGCGAACCGGGAACAGTTAATTCCGCTGGTTGAACAGGTCATTGATGAAAATCCTGAAGCAGTTGGTAGCTTCCGGCAAGGAAAGAAGAAGGCCCTTGGGTTTTTAGTTGGGAAAGTTATGGGCTTAACCGGGGGAAGGGCGGAACCGGAACAAGTAAACCGGTTATTAAAAGAAAGACTCGAATCTTAAAATCAACATGGGACAAAAGCCACCCGGGATCAACGGTTGCCCTAAGGATAAGAAGGCAAGAGGAAACAGAAATCATGGTTTGATTGAGGATGCATCCGGCCTGGCGTAGTGTTGATCAAAAGCTAATTTAGCGGGGGAATAACAATGGAAAAAGAAAACAGCCTGGTTGTTGTCGGAGCACAATGGGGTGATGAAGGCAAAGGGAAAGTGATTGATTACCTTGCTGCCGAAGCCGATGTGGTAATTCGTTTCCAGGGTGGTGACAATGCAGGACACACCGTGGTTTACGGCGCCAACATTTTTAAGCTTCACCATATCCCCTCGGGGATTATTAATCCGGGTACTTTAAGTTTGCTGGGTAACGGGATGGTAATCAACCCTCTTGTTTTGGTGGATGAGTTGAATGAGTTGGAAAAACGAGGAATTGCGACCAATAATTTAAGAATCAGCAGTAAAGCTCACCTGATCATGGAATATCACCGGGTATTTGACGAGGCTAATGAAGAAATGCTCGGGGATAACAAGATTGGAACCACCGGGCGCGGCATCGGCCCGGCCTATGCCGATAAAGCTTTGCGCAGGGGGCTTCGGGCGATTGACCTGGTAAGCCTCGATAGACTCAGTGAAAGGCTTGCCCAGGTTTTACCTCTGCAGAACCGGTTGCTAAAAGATGCTTATAATCACCCGGGCTACAAGCTTGATGCAATGGTGGAACGTTATCGCCCGGCATGTGAGAAGCTGGGTCCGCTGGTGACAGATACTTCCTTGCTTTTAAAGGAGCAGCTAATTGAAGGGAAGAAAGTCTTATTTGAGGGGGCCCAGGGGGCTTTGCTCGACATTGATCACGGAACCTACCCCTATGTTACTTCTTCTTCAACGGTATCTGCTTCCGCAAGTTCCGGCAGTGGAGTTGGGCCGAAGCACACCTCGAAGGTGCTGGGCGTTTTAAAAGCTTATACCACCAGGGTGGGGGAAGGGCCATTTCCTACTGAAGAAAAAGGAGAGGCCGGTGAAGTTTTAAGAAGGCAGGGTGGTGAATACGGGACCACCACCGGGCGACCACGTCGCTGTGGTTGGTTTGATGCAGTTATTGCACGTTATGCGGCAAGGATTAACGGGTTGACCGGGTTAGCTGTAACTAAACTGGATGTTTTAAGCGGTTTGGAAACCATTAACCTGGCTGTAGCTTATGAATGCGACGGAAAGAGGGTAAATGAGTTTCCCCAAGATCTAGCCAGCCTGCAAAAGTGTGAGCCGGTATACGAGGTTTTCCCGGGTTGGGATGAAGATATATCCCGTGTAAGCAGGTTGAAAGATTTGCCTTTGACCGCAAAAAGATACTTAGAAGCCCTTGAAGAAACAGCCGGCATACCGGTAGAACTGGTTTCGGTGGGGCCGGATCGCTCGCAGACTGTGGTGATCCCGGACAGCGTTCTTGAAAAGTGGCGCTATACTTAGCGGTTACGGTTTATCCAGGCAAAAAATGATGAGGCTTTGCAGGATTCTTAAAACAACAGGGCGAATATAAAAACTATTCACCTACGAGCAAAGTAAAGAGGCTAAGAATTAATTTTTAAGGTAGATTACCACTAACGATTTAGCTATTTTTGACGAGGAGGGATGAAATGAAACAAGGCCTTCGGAGTTGGTTGAAAGTAGTGATTGGGTTTATCTACTCGATTACCGTACTGATTACTTTTTTGACTTATTCGCTGTTTGGAGTAAAAGCGGAAGATGAAGTCCAGGTGATCGTTACGGAAGCGACCCCTCCTTATACCGAGGTGCAGTTGTTTACCGCTACTTTGCAGCCAATGGTGATTCATAACATATTTTGGCTGAGCCTGGCCGGCCTTGGCTTTTTAATGATTTTGCTTTACTTTATCGATCAGAGATTTAAGGTGCTGCTGCCCCCGGGTATCCTCACCCTGGTTCTGACTGCTTTTGTAGGAGTGATTATGTATTTTTCTATAGAAAACATTTTTGCCCATGTGCAGCCTTACCAGGAGCTGTACTTGGAAACGGCGATGACTCGTTTCCAACAGGTTGTTACCGGGATGTCATTCTGGGGGATATTATTGCTCGTGCTTGCTTATCATGGTGAGAAAACAAAGGATTACTTTAGTAGTAGTAAAAAATAAGGTGCCGGCATTAATTATTTCTATTAGCCGGGTTAAAACCTGGGAACAATCGGGGGGCCGATGATTGCATCGCCCCCTTGTTATTTTTGTTTATTTTGCATGGCTGAGAAGGGGGAGAGTAAAAGTTGAAAATCCTGCACACCGGAGATTTTCATTTAAACGAAAATGCCCCTGAACGTTGGGATGCTTTAAGGGAAGTTACAACCCTGGCTTTGGAAAACCAGGTGACAGTCCTGGTGATAGCAGGAGATCTTTTCGACAAAGATGTTGCCGCGGAAAACCTGCGTGCCAAACTGCGCTCATATTTGAGTAATAAAGCTTTTCAGACAGTAATTTTGCCGGGGAACCACGATTACCGGGCTTACCGAAGTGGTCTGTACTTTGGAGAAAACTTAACAGTTTTGGACAGCGCTGATGAACCGGTGAAGCTTGGCAGTAATGTTGTTCTATGGGGGGTGCCTTACAAGCCTGTAGGCAGAGAACAAATGGCTGCAAACCTCCGGGAAATGGCTGCACGGATGGATCCTTCCTTGTTAAATATAATCATCTTTCACGGGGAGTTACTTGATGCTTACTTTGCCCCGCAAGAATGGGGCGATGAAGGGTTCGGACGGCACATGCCGGTGCGTCTGGCTTTTTTTGAACCGCTTCCGGTGCAATATGTGTTGGCCGGTCATTTTCATTCACGCTTCAGCGTGCGAGAAATTCCGGGTGGGGGTTTGTTTATTTATCCAGGTTCACCGGTATCAGTAACCAAGAAGGAGATCGGACAGCGGATGGTTAACTTTCTCGCGATCGGTGAAGATCCTCAAGAGATGCTCATAGACAGCTTTCATTTTGAGAATATATATCTATCGCTCAATCCCTTTTCCGGTGAAAATCCTTTGATTGAACTGGAGCGAAAGCTTGCTTCTTTACACCCCCATGCAAAGATCTTACTTACAGTAGAGGGTTTGTTTAACGGCGAAGCCCTTGGTTTGAGTGAAATAGATTTGGCGGAGAGGCTCAGCGATCTTGCCGGCAACAGGCTTGCCGATGATCCGGTTTTTAATTTTATCGACGTACAAAATGTTTTTGAAGATGACCTTTTCCAGGACTTCACTGCCAGGCTTGAAAACTCGGAACATTCTCCTGAAATCAAGGAGCAAGCCAGGAAACTGGCTATCAGGGCCATGAGGGTGGTATTAAGTTAATGTATATTAAAGAATTTGCAATTAACCGCTACGGACCTCTTACTGTATGGGAGAAAAAGGAACTGGGTATGATCAACCTTTTTTATGCTCCCAATGAGGAAGGTAAGACCTTGACAATTGATGCTCTGTTGAAAATGTTTTTTAAGCCCGGAGAATTGCGTGTTATTAAAGAGGTTGAAAGGGTACCTGAAAGCCCGGAAGGTTATGTGGTTATTACTACTAAAGAAGAGCATCACAGCGGTAACGGAAAAGAATACCGCCGGGAGCTAAAACTGCCGGAAGCCGGTTCTTATCCTCAGCTTTTTGGGATAAGTGCACTTGAATTCAGGAATATATTTTTAATTCGCAACAGCGACCTGACCCTCACCGGGGAAAGTGATTTTTACAAGAACATCACCGGACGCCTCACCGGGATGCGCACGGAAGAGATTAGAAAGGTACAGGCAAAAATTGAGGAGTTAGGCAGGATTACTCCCCGAGGCGATTTCCGTGATACTTCTCCGGATAAACTTAAAAGCAGGCATAACGAGGCCGGGAAGCTTCTTGAAAGGGCAAAAAGACTGTTTTTTGAGTTAGAAGAGGAGGGCTTTGGCAGGATTGAAGAAGAATTGGCAGAACTTGAAGAAAGAATTAGGCAAACAGGCGAAAAACTGGACCTTATCAATGCTGCCTATTACCGTGAAAGGCTAGAAAAAGGGCGGGAAGCCCTGAATCGCTTAAGAAGGGCCCGCATTGAATTATCTGGCCTGGAGGGTTACCGGGAAGAAGACTTTGAAGCCTGGCGGAGGGCAGAGGCAAACCTGGAGATGTTAAGAAATGAGTTATACCGCCTGGATAACGAGATTGTTGAAAAGAAGACTAATTTGCTAGATGCGGAAAAATGGCTTAAAACTAAAAGAGAAGAACTGGATTCTTACCGGCATTACTTGACACAGTGCTCTCAAAAGGTGGAGTCGCTGCTTTCTGATTATGATAGGCTGGCTTCCCTTTTGCAAGAAGGCAAGGTTATGATCGAAAATGCTTTTTTTAAAAAAAGCATTGTTATTTCCACCCTGGTTATGCTCATTTCCCTGGTTGGTTCTTTGTTGCAGCCTTCCTGGTGGCTGCTGACTTTACTTTTTGTTTCATTTATGGTTAATGCCTCCTATTTTATTGCCCGGATGATATATTTGCGCAAGCAAAGTAATCTTTCAGGTTTGGAAGCAAGGATATGCTCCGGGGCTGAAGATGCAGGATTGCATGTGAACAATGTTGCAGAAGCTCGCGCCGAGTACCAACGGCTTAAAGAGACCCTCAATAGAAAAGAAAGTGAAGTGAAAGAAGCGGAAAACGAATCAGCCTGGTGGAAAAAAGAAAATGAGCGGTTGAAAAAAGAGCGAGAGGGAAAGATAAAAAGAATCAAAGAAGAAGAGGGTAAAATTGAACGGATTAAAACTACAGTAGATGTAGGGGCGATTAATTCCTACTATTCCATGCTAAAGAAGAAACAGGAACTAAAACATGAACAAGAAAAACAAAAAAGCATCCTCAAAAGCCACTTTGGTGGTGGTAGTGAGACAATCCCTGATGAAGAGTTGGTCGCTCAGTGGGACAGGTGGATAGAACAGTTGGATGTATACGAGCACAGGGCAGTGAACTTAAGCTATGATGAAAATACTTTCAACCGACTAAAAAAAGAGCTGAATGAATGCGAGAGGGTCAAAAAAGAATTGGAAGCGAAGTTTAAACAGCGAAGCGGTGAACTCTACGAATTGGAAAAAGAAATAAACAGGGTTACCGGGACAGCAGAAGAGGGTTATCTGGTCTGCCAAACCTTAACCGATCTGGAAATTGCCCTGGAAAAATTAAAAGAATGGCTTACGGCACATGAGCAAAAACGAGAAAGCGCTTACCTTGCCCGTAATCTGTTTGAAGATATTGCCCGGGAAGAAGGGGAAAAGGTAGCTACACTTTTTGGTTTTAATAAACCGGCAAGCAGTTACTTTAAAAAAATAACCAATCACCGTTACTCCGGTGTAGATTTTGATAATGATACTGAAAAGGTTAATGTTTTATTGAAAAATGGAGAAAAACTCGAAGCGGAAAAACTCTCAGGGGGCGCTTATGATCAATTATATTTTTCGATCCGGATGGCTCTTGGAGATGTATTGTTGGGCGGGGGGAAAGGTTTTCTTATCCTGGACGATCCTTTCATCAAGGCAGATTTAAACCGACTTGAGACTATGCTCAGGCTGCTTGAGGAAGCCTGTGAGGCCGGATGGCAGATAATTTATTTCAGTGCAAAGGGCGAAGTCAGGGAGGCCCTTGATGACAAAATCAAAAGGGGACTGGTTCGGGAGTTTTCTATTTAATTATTTCGAGAAAGATAGCCCGATAAATGATCCTCGCAAGGCTTTATGATATGCTGATAATAAAGTTAAATAATTGAGCATTAAAGAATCTTTTACAGGAGGTGTTGCCTGTGCAATTGACAGTCCTTGGTTGTTACGGCCCCTTTCCTTCAGCTGGAGGGGCTTGCTCCGGTTATTTGCTAAGGGAGAATAATTGTAATCTTTTAATTGATTGTGGTAACGGGGTTTTCAGTCGCCTGCGACAGCACCTTGATTACCGTTTACTTGATGCTGTGATTATTTCTCACCTTCACCCCGATCACGTTTCAGATATCATGGTAATGCGCTATGCCCTGGCTTTTGCGGAAGAAGGGACTCTGCGCAGGAAACCGCTTAAATTGTATGCTCCACCAGAGCCTGAACAGGAATTTGAGCGCCTATCTTATAAAGATGTGTATGCGGTAAATACACTACAGGAGGGAGAAAGTTTGCAGGTCGGGCCTTTCTGGATTGACGGTGTTTACGGGGTGCATCCGTTCCCTTCGCTGGCCCTGCGGTTCCGTTCTCCTTCTGGAACCCTGGTTTATTCGGGTGATACAGAATACTGCGCTGAACTCGAGGAATTTGCAAAAGAAGCCGACCTGTTTTTATGCGAAGCAAATTACCGGAAAATTGACATCGAGAAGGGGTTGCCCAACCACATGAGCGCTTCTCAGGCGGCACAAATAGCATCTGCGGCAGGAGTCAGGCGCCTTCTTTTAACCCATCATTACCCTGAAAATGAGCCGGGTGATTCCCTGGCCGAAGCGAAGGAGCATTTCACGGAAGCAGAACTTGCCCTGGAAGGGGAATCGTACATGATCAGTATGTGATTATTCTTTCTTTTAATAGTGCAATGAAGTCCAGTTTGTTGGAAGGTCAAAACTTGGAGATAAATAATGGAAGCGGGAGGAAAAAAATATTATCACTTTAACCTGCTTCGGGGTTTTAAGTTGTCAAGGGGCATTTTAAATTGATATAATTATCGTGTCATAATCAGTATATGAAAGTTAGAAAATCCAGGGTTTTAACTCCCGGGATATAACCCAAACATAAAATATTACACTTGGAAAGAGGTAAAGTAAATTGGACAATCGACAGGCATTGCTGAGGGAACTACCGGCAGTGGACCGCTTATTAAAAGAACCTTCTCTAGAAAAGGGACTTCAGCGATTGCCGCGATCCCTGGTCCTGCAGGCGGTCAAAGAGACTATTGATTATTACCGCCGGAAAATTACTGGGTCCCAAACTCCCGAACAACTGATAGAAGAGCTGGACCTTTCTCCTGAGTTCCTGGCCGAAGAAGCACTTGCCCTTGCCGAAAAATATGCCGGAATGAACTTACGCCCTGTGATTAACGCCACCGGGGTGGTCATTCATACTAACCTGGGAAGGGCCCCGTTGCCGAAGCCCGCGGTAGAGGCAATGTCCGCCATAGCCGGTTCTTACAGCAATCTTGAACTGTCCCTGGAAAGCGGAAAGCGTGGCTCAAGACAGGATCACCTGGAAGAATTGCTTTGCAAGTTGAGTGGCGCAGAAGCCGCCGTGGTAGTTAATAATAATGCCGCAGCTGTTTTCCTGGCCTTAAATACGGTAGCTTCCGGACAGGAGGTAGTGGTGTCTCGCGGCCAGCTTGTGGAAATCGGCGGATCTTTCAGGATTCCTGAAATAATGGCTGCCAGTGGTGCTCGCCTAAGCGAAGTGGGTACCACTAATAAAACCCATCCAGGGGATTACCAGGCGGCAGTTAACGAAGACACCGCGGCTTTTCTTAAAGTTCATACCAGTAATTACCATATGTCCGGTTTCACAGCCTTAGTAGAAACCGGGGAACTATCTGAAATAGCTGATAAAAACGGCCTTTTGCTTATTGAAGACTTAGGAAGCGGGGTTTTCCTGGACCTGGAGAAATATGGCCTTCCTTTTGAACCGAAGGTCCAGGACAGTATTACCGCCGGTGCTGATTTGGTTACTTTTAGCGGTGACAAAATGCTGGGTGGGCCGCAGGCAGGTATAATCGTGGGCCGCAGGGAGCTTGTCTCCCGGGTTCGTGAGAATCAATTGGCCAGGGCGCTGCGGGTGGATAAGTTTACCATTGCATCGCTGGAGGCCACCCTGCAGCTTTACCTCGAGGAAGAAACTGCAGTTAAGGAAATTCCCGTTTGGCGGATGTTGACTACCGGAGTGGATCAGCTGCGAGATAGAGCTGAAGAGATGGCTTTAAGATTTGACAGTTTATTTACCGGTGGAAAAGTTAATGTTACCACGGGAGTATCAAGGGTTGGTGGGGGAGCTCTTCCTACTGCGGAGTTGCCCACCTGCCTGGTCAGGGTGATCCCTGGAGAAGGAGATCCTTCTCCTTCGGAAATAGCGGATCGGTTGCGTCTTAGTGAGCCCCCGGTAATCTTGCGACTACAGCAGGATGCCCTTCTTTTTGACTTGCGAACTATTTTTGAAGAACAGGAAAATCTTCTCTTTGAAGCTTTAAAGCAAGCTGTAAATGCAGTAAGTTAGCTAAGGAGCGTTGAATTGATTTGGAGCAATTAATTATTGGCACGGCAGGACACGTTGACCACGGCAAAACCGTCCTTATTTCCGCGCTTACCGGTATTGATACCGACCGCCTGAAAGAAGAAAAAAAACGGGGAATCTCTATCGACCTGGGTTTTGCGCCGTTTAAGCTGCCCGGTGGAAGGATTGCCGGGGTTGTTGATGTCCCCGGGCATGAACGTTTTATTCACAATATGCTTGCCGGTGCCGCCGGGATGGACCTGGTTATCCTGGTGGTTGATGCTGCGGAAGGGGTCATGCCCCAAACCAGGGAACACCTTGACATACTTCAGCTTTTGGGCGTGAAAAACGGCATTGTTGTTATCACTAAGATTGACCTTGCCGATGAAGAGTGGCGCGAACTGGTTGTGGATGAAATCCGGGAGGAACTTAAAGGCACTTTTTTAGAAAGCGCACCCATCCACCCGGTTTCTGCTATTAAAGGAGAGGGCATCGAGGATTTGCGCCGGACAATTGATGATCTCACTGCCGGGTTGGAGCCCCGCAATGCTTCCGGCCCTCTGCGTCTCCCAATCGACCGGTCTTTCGTTATTGCCGGGTTTGGAACTGTGGTTACCGGAACCCTGGTCCAGGGTTCGGTCCGTACCGGTGATACGGTGGCCGTAGTTCCCCCGGGGCGTGAAGCCAGGGTCCGCAACATTCAAATCCACGATCAGGATGTAAATGAAGCCAGGGCTGGCAGCAGGGTTGCTCTCAATCTTTCCGGATTGGACAAAGACGAAGTTCTCCGGGGAAGCGTGGTTAGCAGCCCCGGATATTACCGGCCTACTGAATTGATAGATGTTAATGTAGAACTTTTACCGCGAGCAGCACGAAGTTTGAAAAATTTAGATCCCGTCCATTTTTTCCTCGGTACCGATCGCTGTGTAGCAAGGATGTTATTGCTCGACCGGGACGAGCTGCGGCCCGGCGAGAGCTGCCTTGTCCAGTGTCGTCTTGACCGGGGAATTGTGGCTGAAAGGGGCGATCCTTATGTGATTCGCTCCTATTCCCCGATGACTACTATCGGAGGCGGGATGGTTTTAGATCCTTACCCGGAAAAACACCGCCGGTTTCGCCCCGAGGTAATTGCCCACCTGGAGGAATTGAAAAAAGCCCCGTCTGCCGGTGGTGATGCTGCATTTGTGTGGCGTAAGCTTGAAGAGTTGGTGGTTGCCGGAAGCGATAGGCTGGTAAAAGAGACCCGCATCGATCGGGGAACTATCGAAGCGATCCTGGAAAATGATTTGCAGGCGGGCCACGTGGAAAAGTTGGCAGGAGCTTACATCCCGGCTGATAAGTTGCAGGAATATGAAAAAGTCCTGCTCGATCAGTTGGAAAATTATCACCGGGAACATCCCCTCTTACCCGGTATTTCCCGGGCCCGCCTGAAAGGAATACTGCCCCGTTCTTTCGAGCAGCGGGAGTACGATGCTTTGCTTTCAAGGTTAGAAGAAAAGAAACTGATTTCAGCTAAAGGCGATGTGGTTAGTCTCTATGATTTTGAACCGGATCCTTCCGGGAAGGACAAGGAGCGGCTTGATCGTTTAAATGAAACATATCGTTTGGCCTGGCTACAACCCCCTTCAGTGAAAGCTGCCATGGAAAAAGCGGAAGCCGACCCGGCTCGTCGCGATGAATTGTTTGGTTATCTACAGGATAAAGGTATTCTGGTAAAGATAAATGAAGAGCTATATTTTCACCATGATGCTTACCGGGAAGCTATTTCACTGTTACGCAGACATTTTAATTCCGAAGAAACCTTGACTTTGGCCCAGTTTAGGGATTTGGCGGATACTTCGCGAAAGTACGCCCAGGCCCTGCTTGAGCATTTTGACCAGGAAAAATTAACCAGGCGAGTTGAAGATTACCGTATTCCATTTAGATTAGAACGTTCTTAAGGCTTATCGCGAGGTTTGATCTGACCAGGAAAGGATGTGTTGATATGGATCGAAGGGAAGTACGCCTTACCCAGATGACTACCAGCGCAGGCTGAGCTGCCAAAATCGGGCCCGAGGCCCTGGCGCAAGTCTTGCGCAAATTACCGGTTCTTGATGATCCAAATTATTTAAACCGTGAACAGCATTTTGCCGATGCCGGGATATACCGTATTTCCGGTAACCAGGCACTGGTCCAGTCAATTGATTTTTTTACACCGATAGTTGATGATCCATATACATTTGGCCAAATAGCCGCAGCCAATTCTTTCAGCGACCTTTATGCTATGGGAGCCAAACCCCTAACGGCATTGAATGTCATTTGTTTCCCGGCTTCCTGTCAACCGCTTGAGGTTATGGAAGAAATATTGCGCGGTGGTTATGATAAGGTGATTGAAGCCGAAGCAGCAGTGATCGGCGGCCACAGCCTGGAAGACCCGGAACCCAAATACGGGTTAGCTGTAACCGGTTTAGTCGACCCCGGTGAAATAGTTGAAGGGGGTGGTGCCTCTCCCGGCGACAACCTTGTGTTGACTAAACCTCTTGGTACAGGCATTATTACTACTGCCGTTAAGGGTGATTTGATCGAGGAACAAGATTATGCTGAAGCTGTAATGGGAATGGCTGCCCTCAATGATTCCGCAGCTGATGCGATGCTTGAGGTGGGAGTTTCCGCCTGTACAGATATTACCGGGTTCGGTTTTTTAGGACATCTACAGGAAATGCTTCTTTCCAGCAATACCGGGGCGGAGATTGATCACAGTAAAGTGCCTCTTTATCCAAAAGCAGCGGAGATGGCTGCTATGGGGATGATCCCGGCCGGTGCCTACCGCAACCTGGAATATATTCGTCCATACGTGGAGTGGTGCGGCGACAAAGAAAAGGAAAGCGACGCTCTAATTATTTTGGCCGATCCGCAAACTTCAGGTGGTTTGCTGGTTGCTGTTTCCCCTGGCAAGACGGAACGTTACATGCAAGCCCTGCAGAACAGGGGTGTTCAATCAAGCCCGGTAGGAAGGATTACCGGAGATAAAGCAGGGAGCATTAAGGTATATTAAATAATCCGGAAACATCTATTTCTTTAAGGCGTCTTTTAAGCTGTTAAATATTTGCCCATGGAAAATATTAATGAATTAAAAAATTAAGCAGGAGTTTTTTATGAAATGGCGAAATCTAAATATAGAATGGAGTAGTTTTATAAGAATTGTCTGATAAATGATCGTGTTCTTTAAAAACCGGCAGGGATTAAACGGAGGTGGTACGACAGGCTTGTTTACCGGGCGAATAATAACCGGCGGAAGTTGGTGGTATCAACAGTATTTGTCTTGCCGGTAGCGATTCAGGAAGTTTACCATTAATTAAATGATGCGGGGTATGATAATGAGTATCGAAAACCAGACATTTACTGAAAAACATGATTTGTTGGGTTGCATTCAATGTGGCCGCTGTACCGGTGGTTGTCCGGTTACTGTACGAGCTGGGTTGAATGTGCGTCAATTTGTAAACAATGCTTACGACGAGGAAAAACTCGATGAACTGGCCAGGTTGACGGAGATCTGGGACTGCACGGCTTGTCATACCTGTGCCGTCCGCTGTCCCAAGGGGTTAAAACCCCTGGAGGTCTTAATTGGTTTGAGGGCAATGATTGTTGAAAGCGGTAAGGTCGAGCCAACCGTCCGTGATGCTTTGCAGAGTGTTCTACTCGAGGGTAATCCCTGGGAAAAGCCGCGTGCTGCCCGCACTGATTGGATGGAAGGTCTGGATGTAAAGGTGGCTGAAGAAGGGCAAGAAGTTGATAATCTTTTCTTTGTCTGCTGTACGATTGCTTATGACCCCCGGGTACAAGTAATGGCAAAAAATATGGTCAAACTTTTAAACAAGACGGGAATTGACTATGCTTTCCTGCCCGAGGATGAAAGCTGTTGTGGTAGTGAGGTATTTACTATAGGTGAAGAAGGTTTGTTTGAAATGCTTGTCGAAGACAACACTGAATTTTTGAACCAGTTCAATGCCGGGCGGATCGTAGCACTGTCACCGCACTGTTACACCACCTATAATACATATTTTCCCGACTTAAAGAGCCCGGTAATCCATTATACCCAGCTTTTGGATGAACTGGTTGAGGAAGAAAAGCTCACCTGGGATAAAGAACTGCCTAAAAAGATCGTTTACCATGATCCTTGCTACCTGGGTAAGCAAAGCGGTATCTACGACGAGCCAAGGCGCTTGTTGAAAAGTATTCCCGGAGTAGAACTGCTGGAATTCGAACGATGTCGTGAACGCAGTCTCTGCTGTGAAGGGGGCGGGGGCAAAATGTGGATCGAGTCCCAGTCAACTGCAGAAAGATTGGCTGAAACAAGAATCAAGGATGCTAAAGAGCTTGGTGCCGAAATTGTGGCAGCAGCATGTCCCTTCTGTATATTAACCCTGGAAGATGCCATGAAAAGCCTGGGTTACGAGGAAGAAATGCGTGTAGCTGAAATAACTGAACTGCTGGGAGAACTTGCAGATAGCTGATTTGGTTTAATATTGCTAGGAGGTGGAATAACTGATGAAGAGTTTTGTTTGTATCAAGTATGTACCTGACACTTCCGAAGCGGAAGTAAAGGTTAATCCCGACGGCAAAACGGTTGATGACAGCAGGTTTTCGTATGACATCAACGACGCCGACAATTACGCTGTGGAAGAATCTGTATTGATTAAAGAAGATAAGGGCGGGGAGGTGGATGTTCTTTCAATCGGACCCAAGCAATCCGAGGTTATGATCCGCATGGCCCTGGCCAAGGGTTGTGACCGGGCTACCAGGATTGAAGATGAGCGGATAGCAGGCCACGATCCCCTAATTATTGCCAGGGTTTTAGCCGGTGCTTTAAAGGACCAGGAATTTGACCTGGTATTTACCGGTTGTATGGCGGCAGATGATGGACACATGTCTACCGGTGTGGCCCTGGCTGAAGAACTTGGTGTTAACCATGCTTCAATGGTGAAAGAAGTTGAAGTGCTGGATGGAAAGGTTAAGGCACACCGCGAACTGGAAGGCGGGTTGATGGAAGTAGTTGAACTTGAGCTGCCTGCGGTGCTTACAATTCAGACAGGGATCAACGAGCCCCGCTACGCACCTATTCGCGGGATTCGCCAGGCCCAGAAAAAAGAGCTTAATGTAAAAAGCCTTGATGATCTCGGCCTCGACCCGGCTGAAGTAAGCTTTGACGCATCCGGGATTATCCTGGAAAACCTCTATATCCCAGAGGTTGAAAGTGCCGCTGAATTTATCGAGGGAGAACCGGATGAAAAAGCTGAGAAACTGGCATCCATCCTGGTTAAAGGAGGTTTAGTATAATGGGTAAAATCCTGGTATTGGCGGAACACCGCCAAGGAGAGCTAAGGGATATCTCCTATGAAATGATGGCAATAGCTCCAAAGCTGGCTGAAGATATGGGTTGCGAAGCAGAGGCTTTGTTGATCGGTAGCAACTTAGATGATATGGCCGGTAAACTAAGCGGTTACGGGGTTAAAGTTAATGTAATCGACGACCCCGTGTTTGAAAACTTCAATGCTGAAAAATACCAAAAAGTTCTCTCTTCCTTGATCGATGAAATGAAACCTGCCGTATTAATGACCGGACAGACTGCCCAGGGAGTTGATTTTATGCCTGCCCTGGCAGTAGAAAAGAAATTACCGCTGATTGCAGAAGCAATTGATCTCAATTATGAAGATGGCGCTCTTAAAGCGACTCGGACGATGTATTCCGGAAAAGTGAACGCCACAGTTGCGTTTAAGCCTGCTGATACTTACCTGGTTACTATCCGTGAAGGCGCCGTGGAAGCGCCGGAACCGGCTGCAGCAGGCAGTGTGGAAAAACTAGATTCCCCATTAAAAGAAGATATTCCTTATCGTAAGTTTGTCGAATATATTGAAGCCGAGGTAGGGGATGTCGATATTACCCAGTCAGAAATCCTTATTGCTGTGGGACGCGGACTTAAAGAGGACAAAAACTTACCTGATATCGAAGAATTAGCCAAGGCAATCAAAGCCGATATAGCCGGTTCCCGGGCGGCGACGGATGCCGGTTGGATCCCGCATGACCGCCAGGTTGGAACTTCCGGTAAGACTGTGAAACCAAAGCTATACCTGGCCCTTGGTATTTCCGGAGCATTCCAACACGTGGCCGGAATGAAAGGGGCAAAAACTGTAGTGGCCGTTAACAAAGACCCCGAAGCTCCTATCTTTACCGTTGCTGATTATGCTATAGTTGACGATATGTTCAAAGTTGTCCCCGCGTTAAAGGAAAAACTGGGGGAGCTGAAAGGCTAAAATGATTTATACAGGCCAAATTTTTCGGGAGGATGAAATAATAGATGACTGAAAAACCGAAAGTAGGCGTCTATGTCTGTCACTGCGGAATAAACATTGCTTCCACGGTAGACGTGGAAGAGGTGGCGCAGTTTGCCCAAAGCTTGCCCAATGTCAAACTGGCGCGCACTTACTCATATATGTGTTCTGACCCTGGACAGACCCTGATTAAAGAGGATATCAAGGAACATGGTTTAAACAGGGTGGTTGTCGTTTCCTGCTCTCCGAGGATGCACGAGCCGACTTTCAGAAAAACCATCCAGGATGCGGGGATTAACCCATATTTCCTGGAAATGGCCAATATCAGGGAACAATGCTCCTGGGTGCATACTGACATGGAAGTAGCTACTCCCAAGGCTAAAAAACTGGTTGCCGCATCAGTGGCAAAGGTTAGGCTTCTTGAAGCGCTGGAACCGAAGGAGGTTGACGCCGAGCCTGCGGCCCTGGTTATTGGTGCTGGCATAGCAGGCATTCAATCTGCTCTTGATATCGCCGATGCAGGTTTTAAGGTATATTTGGTGGAAAAAACACCTTCTATTGGTGGAAGGATGGCCCAGCTTGACAAGACTTTTCCCACTCTTGATTGCTCGGCCTGCATTTTGACACCAAAGATGGTTGACTGTGCCGGCCATCCCAATATTGAGCTGTTGAGCTATTCAGAAGTGGAAGAAATCGGCGGTTATATCGGCAACTTTGATGTGAAAGTTCGCAAGAAAGCACGCTATGTAGACTTTGATAAGTGCACCGGTTGCGGCGATTGTGCCAATGAGTGCCGGGTTAAAGACCGTTTTCCAAATGAATTTGACCAGGGCATGGGTAAACGTTCCGCAATTTACCTGCCTTTCCCCCAGGCTGTCCCGGCAAAATACACGATCGATCCTGAAGAGTGTCTCTACCTGAAAAGGGGCAAATGCGGAAAAGGCCCCAAATGCCAGGAAGTCTGCGGGGTTGGTGCGATAGATTTCGAGCAGGAAGATGAGTTCGTGGATTTCAAAGTCGGCGCGATTATTGTCGCTACCGGTTTCGATCCCTTTGATCCCTCCAGGAAGCCGGAATATGGCTATGATGATTATCCGAATGTAATTACCGGTATGGAAATGGAAAGACTGGTTTCCGCCTCCGGACCGACTGGCGGAAAAGTAACCATCAATAATGGCGAGGATGAGGTTGAGCCTAAAGAAGTTGCTTTTATCAAGTGTGTCGGATCCCGTGATGAGAGTGTAGGCAATGAATACTGTTCCCGGGTTTGTTGTATGTATACTGCCAAGCAGGCTCACCTGGTCCGGGAAAAGCTGCCTGATGCTAATATCAGGATTTACTACATGGATGTCCGGGCTTTTGGAAAAGGGTACGAAGAATTTTACGACCGGGTTCGCCGGGAGAATGTCCGTTATATTCGGGGCAATCCTTCAGAAATCTTTAAACGAGGCAACAAGCTGGTGGTTAAGGCAGAAGACACCCTTACCGCTACTCCGCTAGAAGATGAAGTAGACCTGGTTGTCTTAGGTGTGGGTATGGAGCCGCGTAAGGAGATGCGCGATATAATGGATCTGCTGAGACTATCGCAGTCTCAAGACCGCTTTTATCTCGAAGCCCACCCGAAGCTGGCTCCGGTAGATACGGCTACCGATGGCGTATTCTTAGCCGGCTGCTGCCAGGGCCCGAAAGACATCCCCGATACGGTAGCCCAGGCCAAGGGAGCTGCGGCTTCAGCAATGATTCCCCTGGCCAGGGGTAAAGTAATGATTAGTGCCCAGGTTGCCGAAGTTAATGAAGCAACCTGCCGGGGGTGCGGCTTCTGTGTAGAAATATGTCCATATTCGGCAATTGAAATGGTAACGGTTAATCGTTTTGGGTATGAGCTTGAAGTGGCCAGGGTCAATGAAGCACTCTGTAAAGGCTGCGGTTCATGTTCTGCGGCCTGCCTGTCTGACTCAATCCAACCTAAATCATTCCGTGATTGCCAGATATTACCACAAATAGCGGCATTGGGGGCCATGAAATGAGTGCAAACCAAGAACCGAATATTGTAGCGTTTCTTTGCAATTGGTGTTCCTATGCGGGGGCCGACCTGGCCGGGACCAGCAGGATCCAGTACCCCCATAACATACAAGTTATCCGGGTTATGTGTACCGGGCGAGTCAATCCGCTTTATGTGATGAACGCTTTTCATCAGGGGGCAGATGGTGTCCTTGTTTCGGGCTGCCATCCCGGTGATTGCCATTACATGGAAGGCAATTATCATGCCCGGCGCCGGATGGGCTTGCTGAAAGAGCTCTTGGAATTTGCCGGAGTGGATCCCAGGCGTTTTCACATGAGCTGGGTATCGGCTTCAGAGGGACACAAGTGGAAAGAGGTAGTGGAAAAAACGGTTGAAGATACTAAGGAAGCCGGGCCTTTTGAAGGGTTCAGGCGCCGGCAGATTGATTGGTAGGAGGGGTTTTAGAAGATGGACCTGGAAAAGTTACGGGAAACCGCGGCGGAGGTAGTAGCCCGGGATGATGTAAAGTATTTGATCGGTTGGAAAAAGGGCACTTTCGGTTACCGGGTTATGCCAGGCTTTGTTGAAGATGCAGAAAGCGCTGCAGAGTTGATATTTTCACCCCTCTGCACCGCCAACCTGGCCACTTACCTTACCCTCGTGGAAAAACCACCACTGCCGCGGGGCCAGGAACCCGACAAACGCAAGGTTGCCATAATGGTTAAGGGCTGTGACAGTCGGGCGGTAACCCAGCTGTTAATGGAAAAAGGCATTGAGCGCGAAAATGTAGTGATAATTGGCTGTCATTGTCCGGGAATGGTAGATCCTGCCCTGCTAGCGGAAAAATACCCGGAAGCTGAAGAACCGGCTGAAATAAAGTGGAGTGAGGATGGCTTTGTTCTGGTTAGAAACTGTGAGGAGACTAATTTGTCTCGCGATGAGGTGTTAGCTGAAAAATGCAAGCTATGCCGTTATCCCAATCCGGTAGTCAGCGATATTACCCTTGGTGAACCGGTAGAACCCTGGGAACCGGCTGAAGATACAGGTGTGGCAGAAGTTGAAGGGAAAGATGTAGATAACCGCTGGGAATACTGGCAGGAGCAGTTTGCAAATTGTCTGCGCTGTTATAGCTGCCGAAATGTCTGTCCGCTTTGTTACTGCGAAGATTGTATCCTGGATCGTTTAAACCCGACCTGGGTTTACCGCTCGGTCAACTTTTCCGAAAATACCGCTTTTAACCTGGCCCGTGCTTTTCACCTTGCTGCGCGATGTATAGAATGCGGTGAATGTGAACGGGTATGCCCGGCAAATATACCTTTGGGTAAATTGAACCGGAAGTTGGCCCGGGAGGTACGGGAAAAGTACGGTTACGAACCTGGAACCGATCCTGAGGCAGAACCATTCCAGGCAGGTTATAAACCTGATGATCCCGAGGACTTCATAATGTAGAGGTGGGTGATATGTCAGCGATGCTGTTAAATAAGGAAAAATGGCCCGATTTTATCGGGAAGTTGGCCGGCAAGGAACTGTGGGCTCCGCAGGTTGATAGTAACGGCTTGCGTTTTGCCCCGGTAGCTGAAGGGGAGGTGCCTTCCTTAGATTTCAGCAATACGAGGGTACCGCCTAAAGAAGTGGTATTTCCTCAGACTGAGACCTTGTTCAGATTTAAATCAGGCTCCGAGGAGCTAAAGCAGCCACAGCCGGGGAAGGAAAGAGTGCTTTTAGGAGTGCGGCCCTGTGACGCCCGGTCGATGAAAATTATTGATAAGCTTTTCAACTGGGATGAAGAGGATCCGTATTACCTAAAAAGACGTGAACAGGTTACCCTGGTTGGGTTGGCTTGTACCGAACCGGGTTTGAACTGTTTTTGCACTTCGGTAAATGGAGGGCCCGCTTCTACCGAGGGACTTGATTTACTGATGGTTGATCTCGGGGAATCTTATTTCCTGGAACAGGTAACGAAAAAAGGAGGTTTCCTGCTGGAAGAATTGAAAGAACTATTAGAAGAAGCCGGTAATGACAGCCAGGAGCAAAAAGAATCTATTGCCGGTGAAGCAGCAAATAAAATTAAGCGTAGCATAGATACCGAGGGAATCCCGGCCGGGTTGCCCGGGTTATGGGAGGACCCCTTATGGCAGAGAGTTTCGGCTTCCTGTCTGGGCTGTGGGACTTGCACCTATTTGTGCCCGACCTGCCACTGCTTTGATATCCAGGACGAAACCGAAGGTCAAGAAGCAAGGCGCTGTCGCATGTGGGATTCATGCATGTTCAGGGAATATACCCTGCATGCTTCAGGACATAACCCCCGGTCTACCAGAAGAGAAAGAACCAGGAATCGCATTAACCACAAGTATAACTACTATGTTGATAAATTTGACGTGATTGCCTGTGTCGGCTGCGGACGGTGTATTAACCTTTGCCCGGTCAACATAGATATTGTGGATGTTTTGGGGCAGGTAAAGGAGGCGCTACGATGAACATGGAAAATCCCTACATACCTTATTATGCCACGGTTGAGGAAACCTGGTATGAGACTCTGGGAGAGCGGGCAATAAAAACTTTTAAAGTTGTTTTTGATGATGAAGAAGTCCGCAAGAGTTGGGAACACTTCCCGGGGCAGTGCGCCATGATCGGAGTGCTTGGGGTTGGAGAAAGCATGATCTCTATTTCCTGCTCACCTACAGAAGGTGATTTCCTGCGTTTTTCAGTGATGCGTATGGGCAAAGTTACCCAGGCCCTTCACGAGCTGGAACCCGGGGATAAGATGACGGTCAGGGGACCATACGGGAATAAATTTCCCCTGGAAGAATGGCAGGGCAAACATATAATTACTATCGGCGGTGGTATCGGCCAGGCTCCGATGCGCCCGATTGTCGAATATGTAAAGGCAAATTATGACAACTACGGGGGCCTTACCATGATTTATGGTGCTCGAACTTCGGGAGACCTTTGTTTCAAAGAAGAGTTTGAACAAATGACCGAAGAGGAAGAAGTATCCTGCCATCTGACTATTGATATTGAAGAAGAAAAATGGGATCACAACGTTGGTTTTGTGCCCCAGGTGTTAATGGATGTAAGCCCATCGCCTGAAAACACTATCGCCATTACCTGTGGACCGCCAATAATGATCCGCTTCGTCCTGGAAAACTTAAAAAAATTGGGTTTTGAAGATGATCAAATTTATACCACCCTGGAAAACAGGATGAAGTGTGGCATAGGCAAATGCGGTCGTTGTAACGCCGGTAATATGTACGTTTGCAAAGATGGACCTGTTTTCAACTATGCTACTTTGAAAGAAATACCCGAGGCATTTGCTTAAAAATTTGCCTTTAGGTAAATAGTTTTGTGATCTTGTAGCAAATTTAAAAGCCTTTTCTCAGGTAGAATTTGTCTGGAGAATAACCATACCTGGTGTTTCATTCAGATGAACTAACTTCCAAGTAATTGAGACTTAGACTTGCAAAATTTAGCTTGACCGGATCTTCAGCGGTTAAGGAACGATTGAGGATAGGGCTACCGGCTATACGCCGGTAGCCTTTCCTTGTTTACTTAGCCGTGATGTGCTAAGATACACTACATAAAAGATATTGGCTTATTAGACAGCAACGCCGCGGGAGGTATCTTTTCAATATATGGAACAGTACGGCCTTGTAGTAGAAAATAAAGGCGATACTGCCACGGTAAATTTGCAAAAACATTTAGCTTGTGAAAAGTGCGGCCGTTGTGGCATATTGAGCGGAGCGGGCAAGCGTGATGAAATGATTGATGCGCAAAACCCCATTGGTGCACAGGTCGGTCAGCGGGTGCTAATGGAATCTGATAACCGCAGCATGCTCCTGGTTTCTTTTGTGCTATACATGGTGCCCCTGGGCGGTATGGTTGCCGGAATATTTTCCTGGTTGGCTTTGGCTGATTTCCTTGGGTATGCCGGTGACCAGGATTTGCCGGCATTGGGAGTTGGGTTTGGTTTAATGACTTTAATTTTTATTTTAATCCGTTTATGGGATCAAAGGGTAAAAGGTAATCCACGGTACCAGCCGGTTATCACCGAACTGATCGAAGAGGAAAATAATGATTGCTCCGAATAATTTTTTAATAGCTTCTTATAAGCATCTAATAAACTAAATAAATTTGAAAAATGCCTGGAGGTAGTGCGATGAAAAAAGATTTACATGTAGCAGTGGTTGGAGCAACCGGTATGGTAGGACAAAAAATGGTTGAGGTCTTGATTGAGCGGAAGTTTCCTTTTTCCAAACTCAAATTGCTTGCTTCTTCACGTTCTGTGGATCAGGCAGTCAAGGTCGGGGAGCAGGAATACAGAGTGGAAGAACTTACTCATCAGTCTTTTAATGATGTGGATATTGCTTTTTTCAGCGCAGGAGAACAAATTAGCAAAGAATTCGGGCCGGAAGCGACTAAACATGGAACAGTGGTAATAGATAACAGCAATGCTTTCCGAATGGAAGATGATGTGCCCCTGGTTGTTCCGGAAGTGAACCCGGAAGCAGCTTCAATGCATCAGGGTATAATTGCCAACCCGAACTGCTCAACCATTCAGATGGTAGTAATTTTGCAGCCTTTGCAGGAAGCGGCTTCTATCAAAAGGGTGGTAGCCGCCACCTACCAGGCCGTTTCAGGAGCGGGTAAGGAAGCGGTTGATGAGCTAAAAAAACAAAGCAGCGATTACCTGGAAGGTAAACCGGTACAAGCAAAATATATTCCCCGCAAAGGCGCTGAACGAAACTATCAAATAGCCTTTAATATGGTCCCTCAACTTGATGTTTTTGCTGAAGACGGCTATTGCAAAGAAGAAATAAAAATGGTTAACGAAACCCGAAAAATCATGAATCTTTCAGGGTTGCCGGTTACGGCTACTACAGTAAGAGTCCCTGTTTTCAACGGTCATTCCATTGCTTTAAACGTAGAGTTGAATAATCCTTTATCGGCGGAAAAAGCCCGGGAACTTTTGCAAAATAGGCGAGGCATAGAAGTAATTGACCAGCCGGGAACCCTGGAATATCCAATGCCCCTTGATGCCGATGGTAAAGATAGTGTTTTTGTAGGGCGTATTCGCCAGGATTATTCTGTCGAACATGGTCTGAATCTCTGGGTAGTAGCTGACAATATTCGCAAGGGAGCAGCGACTAACTCAATCCAGATAGCTGAATTACTATTGTCAAGCTAGGTTGAAGTAGCAAGATCAATAGACTTATGATGGTTCAGTCACCAACAGGCTTGCCGGAATTGACGGAGAGAGTAATTGAGCATACATTTAATATTAATTTACACTATTCGTGTTGTTATCTGTTATTGCTCAGCATGGCTGAGCAGGCACTTGTATCTTACGGTAGCACGGAAGTAAGGAGGTTGTTAAAAAATGATAGTGGTAATGAATCCAGGAGCCAATCAAGAAGATGTAGATCGGGTCACTGAACGGTTAAATGAAATGGGTTACGGGGTTCACCTGTCCAGCGGTGAAAATCGCACCATTATCGGGGTGATCGGCCAAAGGCGTGAAGAAGCGGCTCAAACCCTGGAATCGATGCCCCAGGTTGAACAGGTAGTTTTTATTACCCGGCCGTTTAAATTAGCCGGACGTGAGTTTCACCCTGATGACACGGTAATTTCCCTTGGAGATACTGGCATTGGGGGAGAAGAGCTAACAATTATGGCCGGACCCTGCGCTATTGAAGGAGAAGAACAACTGATAGAAGCGGCAGGAGCGGTCAAAGAAGCCGGCGCTAAAATTTTTAGGGGCGGTGCTTTTAAACCGCGTACTTCACCGTATAGTTTCCAGGGGCTTGAGCATGAAGGTCTGCAGTACCTAAACAAGGTGCGGGAGGAAACCGGGCTCTTAATTGTTACCGAAGTAATGGACCAGTTTACTGTTGATGAAGTTGCCGAATGTGCCGATATCATCCAGGTAGGAGCGCGTAATATGCAAAATTATTACCTGCTCCGTGAACTTGGTAAAATCCGCAAACCCGTACTCCTGAAAAGAGGACTTTCGGCAACTATAGAAGAGTGGCTGATGGCTGCAGAATACATTTTAAATGGGGGTAATTATCAGGTTATTCTCTGTGAGAGAGGGATCCGCACTTTTGAACCTTATACCCGCAATACCCTTGATTTAAGTGCTGTGCCTTTAGTTAAACAGTTAAGTCATCTGCCGATAATCGTTGATCCCAGTCACGGTACGGGCCATTCAAACCTGGTTCCGGCGATGAGCCGGGCGGCAGTTTCTGCTGGAGCCGATGGGTTGATGGTTGAGGTCCATCCAAATCCTCAGGAAGCCTTGTCTGACGGTCCTCAATCCCTAACACCAGGAGAGTTTAAACAGTTAATTAGGGAGTTAAAGGGAGTGGCTCTAAGTGTGGGAAGGCTCATTTAGCAAAGGTTATTACTATTCCAGGGTAGCTTTAATTGGCACAGGTTTGATCGGTGGCAGTATTGGGGGTGCCCTGCGAGAAAGACGCCTGGTTGAAAGGATAGTTGGTTTTGACAGCGACCAGGATGCTTGCCTGGAAGCTGTTAGAAAAGGGGCGGTAGATGAAGCAGTAAACTCAGCAACTGAAGCGGTTAAAGAAGCAGATTTGATTATCCTGGCTGTTCCGGTATTAAGTACCGTAGAGCTGCTAAAAGAAATACTTACTGCAGTGAAGGCGGGGGCAGTTATAACTGATGTGGGGAGCAGTAAAAGTTGGATTATGGAAGCTGTCGAAAGAATAGTTCCTCCATCGGTTTATTTTATCGGGGGACATCCAATGGCAGGTTCGGAAGAAAGCGGTATTGGAGGTGCTGATTCAGCCCTTCTCGAAAATGCTATTTATGTGCTTACTCCCCATCAAAATGTCCCAAAATCAGACCAGAATAAATTACTTCAAATGATAGAAGAAGCTGGGGCTCAACCGCTGGTTCTTGAACCTACTACCCATGACCGGGTTGTTGCCTTTGTGAGCCACCTGCCTCACATGGCAGCAGCTGCACTGGTAATGAGTGTAGCAGGAACAGATGATATGGAATTGGTGCGCACTCTGGCTGCAGGGGGGTTCCGGGATAGTACAAGGATAGCCCAGGGGAACCCCGGGTTGTGGCGAGATATTTGTATTAGCAACCGCGAAGCTTTGAGCGATGCCTTGTCAAATTTTCGGCAGAGTATTGATACTCTCCAAAAATATTTGGATGAAAAAAATGAGGAAGCAATAGAAGAATATCTCCAGGAAGCTTGCGATTACCGGAAAAGTATTCCTTATCGCGGCAGAGGTATCCTGCCTGAATTGTATGAAGTTATTGTGCTTGTACGGGATACACCTGGAGTAATTGGCCAACTTGCCGGTCTTCTCGGTGAAGCGGGGATCAACATTGATGCAATAGAAATTTTGCATGTCCGTGAATTGGCCGGGGGCAGTATCCGCCTCGGTTTCAGAAATATTGATCACCAACGACAGGCTCTTGCGCTTTTAAATAGAAAAGGTTATCCTGCCCACAGCAAAGAATAGTTAGCATCAAAAAGCTTCATAAAGATTTGCTGATCAATCACTTAAACTTGAAGTTATGCGCAAATTATACAAGAAAGATTTTTGAAAAACCGGTAAAGTGAATGTGCACTGGGTTTACAAGAGGTCATAGTAAAACCTAGAGTTTTTATGGTGCGGACTATTTCGGACCACGGATTATGCCGGCTTATTATTTAGGTAAAGTTTTTCTTGTTCTTTGGCTAACTCTGACAAAGTGCGACTTTGCAATTCCTTTTGCATAGCTTCTTTAACTCGTGTCCACACAGAGCGGGTCACACAAAGATCCGCTCGATCACAAGAATCGCTTTCATCCACGCAAGATACGGGGGCAATTGAGCCTTCCACACTTTCAACTATGTCAAACAAGGTAATTTTCTCAGGTTTAACCGCTAGGTGATAACCGCCGCGGCTACCCTTTTGAGTGCGAACAAAACCCCGCGCCCGCAGAGGGGCCATAATTTGTTCCAAATATTTAACTGAAATATCCTGTTTACAGGCAATATCATTTAACTGGACCGGTTCTGTATGATAGTTTACGGCCAGTTCAATCATAGCCCGGGCTGCGTAACGTACTTTCGTTGATAATTGCAGTTTTCTCGACCTCCCTTTAAAATAGTAATAATAGTATGCCTATTTTATTTATGAGATATTCCATTCATATTTTAAACCGTATTATTTCATTTGTCAAAAAAAAAGTACACCCTCTGGCTGATAAAATGGTATAAAAAAGTAAAAAACCTTAATTATAAAAAAAGAAAGGGCAACCTTTAATGATAATGATTGCCCGGCTTATATTGAAAATACTTTTGGCAAGATAATAATAAGCCTGCCGCCGGATACATTTTACCCGGCGGCAGCTAAAGTCCGAAAACTTAGTCTATGAATCTTGATACTTGAAGGAAACATCCATTTTAACTCGGAAAACTACTTCACCTTCTTCAATTTTTAAGTCCATTTCTTTTACTTCAGCAACCCTGAGGTCGCGCAGGGTTTTTGATGCAGTATTAACAGCTACCCTGGCTGCCTCTTCCCATGACTTGTTGCTGGTGCCCACAAGTTCGATTACCTTATATACGCTTTCCAATAATGCTCCTCCTCTCCCAGAATTTTCGTTATATAAGAATTATAAATAAAATTTATTAATGAGTCAATATTTAGCTATATTAACCTTCATCAATATTGAAGCGCTTGCTGAATAATTCCTGAATGTAAGAGCAGGAATCTAGCAAGCGCCTTAAAAAAAATAATTGCTCTTTAGCTGTACTGTATTTCGGACGAGGGAGATTTCCGGTTTTTTAATACCTTTATCTAGTACTGGTTAAGTTGTCGAGAGAGGGTTGAATCATCAAGCCGACAGCACCGGGACCAATATGGGTGCCAATAGCCGGTCCTACCAAACCGACATGCAAATCGGCAAGATCATAATGGTTACGCAGTTCTTTTAGCAGTTTTTCAGCCTGGTCTTCTGCCATGGTATGCACTACAGATAAATTAACCGGTTTTTCTGTGCTCACATTTTTTAATGCTGCATTGACCAGGGAGGGAATTATTTGTGAACGACCGCGGACCTTGTCGTATGGTGCTACCATTCCCTCCGGATCGGCATAGAGGATAGGCCTGATTTGCAGAAGCGAACCAAGCAAGGAGGCTGCTTTGCCGATACGCCCGTTGCGTTGCAAATATTCGAGGGTATCTACGGCAAAGACACTGAAAGTCTGTTCGATTGCACGGTTGACTACTTTAAGTATTTCTTCCGGCTCCATGCCTTTCTGCGCTGCTTCCGCTGCAATCAGAACGACCCTGCCAATGCCCTGTGAAGCAGTGCGGGTGTCAACCGGAATTACACGAGGTTCTACCATCCCGGAAGCTACTTCTACTGAATTAAGGGTGCCGCTTAATTTACCGGATATATGAAGGCTAAAAATTGTGTCGTTTGGGGAAGCTATTTCTTCGTAAGCCTGACGGAACATTTCAGGTGAGGGTTGGGTGGTCTTTGGAAGCTCTTTTTCTGTAGTGAGTTTACGGTAAAATTCTTCTGCAGACAAATCAATGCCATCGTAAAAAGAGTTGGTGCCGAAAGTAACAGTTAGAGGAACTACTTTAATTCCAAAACTTTCAATTTGATCGGTCGAAAGATCGGCGGTGCTGTCAGTTACAATTCTTATCTGGGACATTAATAAACCTCTCCTTTTAAATTATAATGTTGAGTAATTAACCCAGGGTAACATGAAGCTTTAATGTAAAATTAAGCTTTTCAAATAATATACCATAAATAATCTAACTTATGGTTCATTTAAGAATAAAATATCTACAATAATAATAATTTTTAAGGAGCCGCTAAGAGGCATTGACCGCCTCTGCGTAAGAACTATAACTAAGGGTTGTTTTATGATTTTATTATTTATGATAGAATACAGTAAAGTGATTTGAGAGGGGATGTTATTTGTGATAAAAATGGAGGTAAAAACTGTTACCGCAGACCAGGGAGGTAATTTCCTGGTATTGCTGATGGATGATGAAGAAAAAAAGGTACTGCCTATTTCTATCGGCCCTCTTGAAGCACAGGCTATTGCCCTGGTTTTACAGGGTGAAACACCTCCCCGGCCATTGACTCATGACCTCCTTAAGTCTGTTTGTGAAAATCTTGGCGGCACAATGGAAAAAGTTGTAATTACCGATATCATGGAAAGTACTTTTTATGCTGAGGTATACTTGCATCAAAACAATGAAACCATAGTGGTTGATTCGAGGCCCAGTGATTCAATTGCCCTCGCTTTACGGTTTGAGGCTCCAATTTATATGGCTACTAAGTTGATTGAGTTTACCTATGATTACCAGGATATTATAGCCCGTGAAGGTGGGGATGAGGAGCTTCATTGATCAGGTAGTTTTAAGCCAATTAATACAGGTTATTCAATGAGCAAGTTTTGGGACCGGGATGGCAAGAAAATTCCTGCCTTGCCCTGTCCCTTCACCTTTGTACAAAGGCATTATTTACTGGATAATCCCTGAGATACTTGTTCTTTTTGCAATATTATGGTGTCTGCTAGTAGAGCCCGTATTGCATTTTGTAGCGGTACAGGTTCATCGCTCTAATTTAAAAGAAGAGGATTATAATCTATGAAGCAGTTGGTCTCACTGAAGAGGGAAAATATATACCAGGACCTGTGGCGACTTTCCTGGCCGGTTATGATGTTCATGGTTTTTCAAACATCGCTTGAACTGGTCGATTTTTTTTGGGTGGGTATGCTCGGTACAGAACCGCTGGCCGCTCTTTCTCTGTCACACAATATATTTTGGATGCTTTTTACTTTATCCCAGTTAATAACCGTTTCTACCCTATCGCTGACGTCTCGTTATAGAGGTAGCGGTGATTTGGAAGGGGTTAAGATCGTTGCTCGCCATACATTTTGGCTGGCCGTAATTTTATCTGTCCTGGTGATCACCTTTATATTTGCCCTCGGTGATTTTGTTCTTTCTCTTTACCAGGTGGAACCGGAAGTGCACCGCCAGGCCTTGATTTACCTGCAGGTTGCCGGGAGCAGTTTCCTGTTTCTTTATGGAGGAATCGGTCTGGCTTTTTGCCTGCAGGGCGTTGGCGATTCTTATACATCTATGGGGATGCTAATCTTTACCAACATCATTAACATTATTCTTGATCCCTTTCTAATATTCGGACTTGCAGGGTTACCTGAACTGGGTATTTTAGGAGCAGCCCTTGCTTCTTTAATCGCCAGGGTGGTTGGGTTTTCTTTGATCCTTTACGTAGTACTAACTGGAAAAATTTCTCCGAGTCGCCTCAAAATCCCTGGTCTTTTCAGCCTGCGCCTTTCTGGTAATATGTTTAAACAGATGCTGCGCATTGGCTTGCCGGCATGTTTGCAAGGGATAACTCGGCCGGTAACCGGGGCAATTATGATGTGGATTGTAGCTTTATTCGGTACTGAAGCGGTGGCGGCTTTTGGCATCGGGTTGCGTCTTTTGAGCTTCTGTTTTATTTTGATTGCCGGTCTGAATATGGGCACAGCGACGATGGTCGGACAAAGCCTTGGTGCCAGGTTGCGGGAGCTGACCGAAGAAGTTATTGCCAGGGCCATGCGGCTTGCCCTGACAATTCAGACAATTATGGGAATAATTGCTTTTGTTGCGGCACCGACGATTATGAGTGCATTTAGCGATGATGTCAGGGTGATAGAAATGGGTATAGCCTATATTCGACTGCTGGTTCCCGCCTTGATTATAATGGGCCCCCTGCATGTAATTGCCGCAACCTTTAAGGGCGCCGGGAACACTGTTCCCCATATGATTAGCGCCCTTATTGCAAACTGGTTAGTTAAAATACCTGTAGCCATGTTACTATCACTTGTTTTTGGATTGGAAACCGACGGAGTATGGCTGGCAATTACTTTATCCATTTTTGCTGAACTAGGTATCATAACAATTTGGTACCGCAAAAGAGAATGGATGTATCGTAAAGCCGGGTTACATAGAAGTGACGAAGCCGGGGCCCGGGCTTAATTCTGGTGAGTGACTAAGTTACTTCTAAAAAGCTGCCAACCAATCACCAATCCTGCCGCGATATTTAAAACCAGAGCCAGAACAGCAGGTAGATTAGAACCAGAACCACTGCCAGGGTTATTAATAATTGGGGTATAAGCAGGCGGTACATGGCCAGGCAAAAAGCCAGGATGTTTTGCCATGAGAATTGGACCTGCTGATTTTCTTCTTTTTTTGAATTACCTTCTTCTTTACTTTCTGTTTCATCTTCCGGTGGTTTACTGGAATGGTTGTCTACCAGCTTCAATCACCTCTTCTAAACCAGGTGGCAGGAAACAAAGTGGCCCTGGTCGATTTCCCGCAGTTCCGGTTCATCCCTATGGCAAATGTCTTCTGCATAACGACAGCGCGGACTAAAGTTGCAACCCTCGGGGGGGTTGGCCGGGCTCGGCACATCGCCCTTTAAAATAATTCTTTCGCTTTTGGAGTCAGGATCCATAACCGGAACTGCTGAAAGCAAGGCCTGGGTATAAGGATGCAGCGGGTTCTGGTAAAGCTCTTTTTTATTGCAAATTTCTACCACTTTGCCTAAATACATTACTGCTACATTATCTGAAATGTGCTGCACCATGCTTAAATCATGCGAAATAAACAGGTAGGTCAGGCCGAATTTCTCCTGTAATTCTTCCATCAGGTTAACAATTTGCGCCTGGATAGAAACATCAAGTGAGGAAATCGGTTCATCTGCTACAACGAAATCCGGGTTCAAGGTTAGTGCTCGGGCTATGCCCACCCGCTGACGTTGTCCCCCGGAAAATTCGTGGGGATAACGTTTGTGGTGGTGGGGAGCAAGACCGCACACTTCAAGAATGTATTCTACGCGTTCTTGCTTTTCTTTACCCGTGGCAACTCCGAAAATTTCCAGTGATTCACCGACAATTTCGCCCACATTCAAGCGAGGGTTCAGTGAACTAAAAGGATCTTGAAAAATGATTTGCAGCTCACGGCGTAGTTGACGCAGTTTATGTTTATCAGTGTTAAATATATCCTGGCCTTTGTAATAGGCATGACCATCGGTGGGATCAAGCAATTTCAAAATAGTTCGTCCCAGAGTTGATTTTCCGCAACCTGATTCTCCTACCAGGCCAAGAGTTTCGCCCTTTTTAATTTTAAAGGTGACATCATCCACTGCCTTGATATGGCCGACTACTTTTGAAAAAACACCGCCACGAATGGGGAAATACTTTTTTATTTTTTCCAGTTGCATGATTGCTTCGTTCATGATTTGATCTTCCCTCCCTGCTCACTGAAAAGCCAGCATCTAACATGATGGTCTTCGGTAATCGCTTCCCTCTTTGGTATTTCTTTTCTGCATATATCCATAACGTCATTACAGCGAGGGTGATATGGACATCCTTTGGGCATATTTAAAGGGTTAGGAACATTTCCAGATATAGGAACAAGTTTATCTACTTCTACGTATAATTGGGGTTTTGAATTAATCAATCCCACTGTGTAAGGGTGTTTCGGATTTTTAACCAAGGTCCTAATAGCAGTATCTTCAACGATCATTCCGCAGTACATTACAATTACTCGATCCACCATCTCGGATATGACCCCCAGGTCGTGGCTGATGAAAACAATGGAAGTATTAAGCCTATTTTTTAAATCCTGCATAAGATCTAAAATTTGTGCCTGGATAGTGACATCAAGAGCGGTCGTGGGCTCGTCCGCAAAAAGAATTTTTGGTTCACAGGAAAGCGCCATGGCGATCATGGCCCTTTGTCTCATTCCACCGCTTAGGGAGTGAGGGTACTCATTAAATACTTTTTCTGCCCGGGGGATCCCAACAAGTTTAAGCATTTCGATACTCTTATTCTGAGACTGTTTTTTATTTAACCCCTGGTGGAGACGGATTGCTTCTTGAAGCTGAAAACCGATGGTATAAACCGGATTGAGAGAAGTCATCGGCTCCTGAAAAATAAAAGCCATATCGTTTCCGCGAATGCTCCGCATCTTTTTTTCGCTAAGAGAAAGTAAGTCTGTGCCGTCTAAAAGCATAGTTTCGGCTTCTACCTGTCCGGGAGGCCCGATTAGTCGCATAATGCTTAAACAGGCCACACTTTTTCCGCAACCTGATTCGCCAACAATCCCAAGGGATTCACCGCGTTTAAGGTTAAAGGAAATACCATTAACAGCCGGGACCACTCCGTCTTCGGTATGAAATCTAGTATATAAGTTTTTTACTTGTAACAGATCGGACAAAACCTGGATCACCTCGTGTTTCTAATTTTTCAGGCGTGGGTCTAACGCATCACGCAGGCCGTCCCCGACTAAATTAATGCTTAATACCGATATAAAAATCAAGAATCCAGGGGGAAGCCATAACCACCACATATTCATTAAAACAGTCATACTTCTGGCCGGTTCGAGGATATTACCCCAGCTTGGGATTGGTGGTTGAACACCAAGGCCAAGGTAACTTAAGGCAGCTTCAATTAGGATAGCAGTCGCCATTATTAAAGTGGCGCTGATTAAGATAGGTGCCAGGGCATTGGGTAACATATGGCGCCAGATCAACCTGAACTCACCTGCGCCGCTAGATTTTGCTGCTTCAATATATTCCATTTGCTTGATCGATAGAAATTGGCCTCTGACCAGGCGGCAGGTTTCAGTCCAGGTTAAAAGGCCAATGATTAACATGGTGTTATAGATACTGGGTCCTAATATTGCCGCTGCTGTAATAGCAAGGGCTAAGAATGGAAAAGATATGACCATATCAGTAATGCGCATGATCACAGTATCTACCCATCTTCCGTAATAACCGGCTAAAGACCCCATCAGCACTCCGATGACCATTTGTAAAGAACTGGCGACCAGTCCCACTGTCAAGGATATCCTTCCTCCGTAAAGATTTCGAGTAAGCAAATCTCTGCCCTGACGGTCAGTGCCAAAATAATGCTCTGCAGTAGGTGATTCTTCTTGATTGCGCAGATCTATGGCATCACGTTCATAAGGTGTGAGAACCGGAGCCAATATCGCTAAGATTATCAAAACAAGTAAGATGAAACTTCCGATCATTGCCACCTTGTTGCGGCGAAAACGCTTCCATATTATTTTGCCGGGAGTTAAGACGGCTTCATTGTTATTTGTATCATTAGAACCCATTTTAAATGGGTTGCGAAATAATTTTGCAAAAAAACGATTCATAATTAACCCCCTTGCTAGTCATAGCGAATACGCGGATCAACGACTGAATAAAAAACATCGGCTAAAAGGTTCCCCAGGATTACTAAAACAGCTAAAAAGAGGTTGATACCCATCAAAAGCCCGTAATCTCTTTGACTGACTGATTCGATTAACATGGTTCCCATTCCCGGCCAGGCAAAGACCGATTCAGTTATGATTGCTCCAGAGAAGAGAAAAGGTAAACTCAAGCCAAGGATCGTAACTACCGGCAGCAGCGCGTTACGCAGAGCATGCCTGTAGATGACCACCTGTTCAGAAAGTCCCTTGGCTCTGGCAGTTCGGACGTAATCCTGCCTGATTACTTCTAACATGCTGGAGCGGGTGAACCGGACAAAACGAGCAGTATTAGCTGCAGTCAAGGTAATTAGGGGTAAGACCAGATGCCTGCCTACATCAGCAGCATAACTAATAAAATCTGGATGGCGCACCCCTGCAGAAGCCATTCCACCAATCGGTAGCCACCCCAGCGTAAAACCAAACAACCAGACCAGGACAATTCCCAGGAAGAATACTGGAATGGATACACCAGCTATGGCCGAAACTACCACCGAGTAATCTAACGTTGAATACTGCCTGGTAGCCGAAATAACACCAATCGGAACTGCTATAAAAAAGCTAACCAGGATTGAAGAGAAAGTAAGGATGATTGTAGGGGCGAGACGGCTTTGGATTAGTTCTGTTACCAGGCGGCCCCGGTAACGGGTTGAATATCCCAGGTTGCCCTGCACAGCTTCATAGATCCAGGAACCGTAACGTTGGATTAGCGGTTGGTCCAGTCCCAGCTGCTCTCTTCTTCTTTCTATAGCTTCCTCTGAGATGGTGGGGTCTACCATGTGGGATAGAGGACTACCGGGTGCCATATTAATAATAACAAAAACAATAAATGTGGTTCCGATTAGAGTAGGGATCATCTGAAGCAGGCGTCGTATAATGTATTGCTTCATAACAGACCTCCATAACAATATTGCAGAAGAGGGCGACTTCCCCTAGGAAGCCACCCTCTTGTTGTTACTGTCATATTAGTGGCTTATAACTATTGATTTTAATTACCTGTCCAGTTCCCATTCTTCAACATTCCACCACATGCTAAAGGCGTCACCCTGGAAGTTTTTCAAATCCGGGGTGTGGACGAAAGCTTCATCTTCTGCGTAAAGCCAGACATAAGGCGCTTCTTCCACCAACAACTGCTGCCACTCACTGTAGATTTCAGCTCTTTCTTCCATGTCGGTCGTTCTGCGAGCTTCCATAATCAGTTCATCGTTATCCGGATGGTCGAAACCGACAGCGTTCCAGTGATCGTCACTCAGCCAGATGCCGGAAGGATCGGGTTCTAAAGCCAGGGACCAGCCCATCAGGTAAAGTTCGAAATCCCTCTCATCGTATACAAGATCGGCGAGGGTTGTAAATTCCATCATGTCCAAAACTATCGAGATGCCGGCATCTGAGGCCATATCCTGGATAATCTCGGCGTTTCTTTCTCTGGGGACATTACCACTGGGGTAGCTCAGGGTGAATTCAAGTTTTTCACCGTCTTTATAGCGATAGCCATCATCATTCATTTCCCAGCCGGATTCCTCAAGCAATTCATTGGCGCGATCAACATCATAAGGCAGGGGATCCAAATCTTCGTCATAGGCCCAGGAAACCATGGACATATGGCTGACTTGCACACTGCCCATGCCGTCGAAAAGGGCATCAACAATTTCCCAGCGGTCAATAGCGTGGGTCAAGGCATGGCGCACATTTTTGTCGCTGAGGACCGGGTGATCGAGCTGGATACCCATGTACTGGTAGGCATTGGCCGGGTAGCTTACTACTTCTAAGCCTTCTTCCTGGTAAGCTTCAAACTCATCTCGTTCCGGCTGAACCCAGGCTAAATCAGAAGCCCCGGTGATCAGTTCCGCCATCTGGGTATCTGAAGAAGCAACTTTCACCGTAATTTGATCAACCTTGGGTTTGCCGCCGGCATAATCGTCGAATGCTTCCAGGATAGTGAACTGACCTTCTTCAAACTCGGTGAGTTTGTATGGACCTGCTCCGATCGGTTCCTGGGTTACATTAGGATGTTCTTCCAATTCAGCAATCGGAGTTCCTTCAAATACATGCTTGGGTGAAATGCCCCAGGTGGAGATCCTGATTAAGGCCGGAGCGTCAACATCTTCAAGATGGAAGTGAATAGTTCTCTCATCTTCAATCTCAATTTCTTCAATAGCTACCCAGTTTGCTGCTC
>CAYXQO010000001.1:0-127624 GCA_964467475.1 uncultured Syntrophomonadaceae bacterium | reverse complement strand
GGTTGGGGCTGGTGCGCCCGCGGCCCTGGCGGGCCAGGTCAAGGGACATCCACATGAATCGATCGTCGACATCCAAGTAACTCACCCCTTAATCTCTAAAAAGTAAAAAACCCTGAACGCCAGCATAGCTTCAGGGTCTTCTTCAAGGATTTGAATGGCTCATTATTTAAGCCGTCTCTTCTCCCTTCCAGACTATACTGTCGGCCCCGGATTCTCACCGGATCTGCCACTAAAGGCTCGCGGGCTAAGCTCCCCTTTAAAGGAAGCATCACCGCCGGTTCGGAATTGAAAGGCAAAGCCTTTCTCACCTGACCCCGAAGATAACGGTTGAATAAAGTATAGCATAGATTGTAATATTTTCAAGTTAAGGACTTAGTTTTTTCATCTCGCTGATTAAGGCGATCCCTTTTTCCGCCTTAAATATTGCCGATCCGGCTACCAGCACCGTCGCCCCGGCTTTGACAATTTGATCTGCGTTTTTGCCGTTTACACCACCGTCCACCTGCACTTCGACATTAAGGCTTCGCTCTCTTACCCGGGCAGCGAGACAGTTCACCTTGGGCAAAACTTCCGGAATAAATTCCTGGCCGCCTGCTCCGGGGTTAACACTCATAACCAGGACAAGATCAAGCAAAGGCCAGACATATTCCAAGGTCTCGGGAGGAGTAGCCGGGTTAAGAGCTACACCGGCTTTGACACCTGCTGTTTTGATTTTACGCAGGGCCCGGTCGAGGTGAGAAGTGGCTTCCACCTGGATTGTAACCAGGTCCACCCCGGCATCTACAAAGGCATCGATCTTGCTCTCCGGGTCAGTTACCATTAAATGAGCATCCATGAATAGATCAGTATGTGGGCGCAAAGAAGCAGCCACTGCCGGACCAATTGTAATTGCCGGCACAAAGTGCCCATCCATAATATCCAAATGAATCCAGTCTGCACCACCGTCTTCAACCCTTTGCACCTCTTCACGCAATCTGCCAAAGTCAGCGGACAAAAGTGAAGGCGCTATCTTAACGCTCATCAGATTAAAAAGCCTCCTGTTTGCTCAGTTCTTTCATGAAATACCGGTAATGTTCATAGCGCATCGAATTGATTAGTTTGCCAACTTCCTCGCGAACAGCGCACTTAGGTTCACTCAAGTGCCGGCAGTCGCGAAAACCGCAACTATCATGCAGGGCTCTAAATTCAGGAAATAAATCGGGTAATTCTTCCGGTTCGATATCAAAAAAATTTAGGCGGGTAAACCCGGGAGTATCCACGACCATACCTCCCGTTTCCAGGGGTATAAGAGTAGCCTGGCGGGTAGTATGTTTTCCTCGCTTGATTTTATTGCTAACCGGGCCGGTTTGCAAGGAAAGTCCGGGAGAAATGGCATTTAAGAGTGTTGATTTGCCCACCCCGGAAGGGCCTGCCAGAACCGAACAGTAGCCTATAAATTTATCCTTGAGGGTATTTAAGCCTTCACCGCTGACAGCGCTGGTATAAAAGAACGGGTAGGGAAAATGATCCAGCCTGCCGTCTAATTCACCCTGTTCCTGGTCAGTAAACAGGTCGGTCTTGTTTAAGCAAACTACTGCAGGGAGTTCTTCTTTTTCTGACAAAACAAGCATGCGGTTAACCAGCTGCCAGTCGCACTCAGGTTGTTTTAAAGACATAACTACGACCAGCTGGTCAACATTGGCCACCGGCGGCCGGGGCAGAGAATTTTTGCGGGGGTACATTTCTTCGATCACCCCTTCCCCGGTGGGGGTTCCGGCACCATCTTTAACAATATCAAATTTGACCCAATCGCCAACCAACAGACCTTTTTTATCCTGCTTGAGCGATCCGCGGGCATGACAAAGGTATTCACCACCCTCGTCATCAAGGACAGTAAACAAGCCTCCGGCTGCTTTAATCACTCTTCCCTGGAGCAAGTAAAACCTCCCTATTCACCGACGATTAAATCAACGGACTGACCAGGGCGAACTTCTTCACCCGGTTCCGGTTTCTGTTCTATTACATGCCCGGATGAACCGACAGCAAACTCAGTCCTGATCCGAGGTCTTAGATCATTTTCTTCAAGGTAATCGATTGCTCCTTGCTCGGAATAACCAACCAGGTTGGCCAACTCAAAAGGCCCGCGCCCTTCGCTGACGTAAACCACAACTTCTTCACCGGGTGAGATCCGAAATGACTCGCCGGGGACCTGGCGGAAAATCTCACCCTTTTCCACATCTTCGTTGTATTCCCGGACCACGCTCATATGGAGGCCTAAATCATTAAGGATTGTACGTGCCTCCTGTTCCGTGCGCCCGGACAGCTCGGGGGTAACAATATATTCCGGTCCCTTGCTGACAAATAAGTCTACTTCCCGGTCTTGCCGTACCAAGCGCCCTTCGGGTGGATCGGTTTTGACCACGTCACCGACAGGTATTTCGTCATCGTAGATGTAAGATATATCCGAACCCGGGATCAAACCTTCTTCCCTCAGCGTTCTTGATGCTTCATTTTGGCTCAGACCTCTTACATCGGGAACGGCAATTTCCGGAAGGAAAAGATAGCTACTTAGATAATAAGCTCCTACTCCCAGAAGCCCAAGCACAAACAAGAAAGCAACTAATACTTTCAGCCATTTCCAGCTCCTGGGCGGTTTTTGCGGTTTGTTGTCCTTCACAGCCCCTCCAGCAGCAGGTTTTAAAACCACATCATCATCTTCATTTTCACCGGAATTACTGTAAGCGCTACGGCCGGGCGCCACCCGGGTAATCCCTTTTTCCTGGGCGTAAAATAAGTCCTCAAGGAATTCGGCAGCGGTGGTATAGCGCTCGGCGGAGTCCTTTCGGACCGCTTTTAAGATAATGCGCTCTAAGGATTCAGGAATATCACGAACCAGTTGTCGGGGTGGGACAATTTCTTCCTGGATATGCTTCATCGCCACTGCCACCTGGCTTTCCCCGATAAAAGGTACTTTGCCGGTAACCATCTCATAAAGGACAATACCCAGTGAATATAGATCGGACTGCTTGGTAGCCACTTCACCGCGGGCCTGTTCCGGGGAAATGTACTGCACCGAACCGATGATCTGATCCCCGGCCGTGACAGTTACCCCATCACCGGCAATGGCAATACCGAAGTCGGTTACTTTAACTTTGCCTTTACGAGAGAATAAAATGTTTTGAGGCTTAATATCGCGGTGAACAACTCCGGCGGAGTGAGCCTGTTCTAGAGCCTCGGCAATTTGTTGGGCGATGCTCAAAGCTTCATGAGCCGGGAGGCTGCCCTTTTCCCTGATATATTCTTTCAGGTTGATCCCGTCCACGTACTCCATAACCATGTAGTTGGTCCCCTCTTCTTCACCTACATCGTATATATTGACAATGTGAGGGTGAGAAAGGGCCGCCGCTGACTGGGCTTCACGTTCGAAACGGCGAAGAAAGGAAGCATCGCCGCTCATCTGGTCTTTAAGCACCTTAACCGCTATGGTTCGCTTGAGGACTAAATCACGACCGCGGTAAACCCGGGCCATACCCCCTTCGGCAATTTTTTCAATCAACTCATAGCGTCCTGCTAAAACTTTACCAACCATCAACACTGGTGACCCCCAATACCGGCTGCGATAACCACGGTGATATTGTCATACCCGCCTCTTTCGTTGGCTAACTCAATTAATGATTCCGCCAACTTTTGCGGTTCTGATGTTTCCCGGCTTAAAGCCAGGATTTCTTCATCGTGAACCAGGCTGGTCAGCCCGTCTGTACAAAACAGCAGGATTGAATTTTCGCTTATATCCTGTTCAATCACATCTATCTCAAGATCCCGAGAGATTCCCAGAGCCCTGGTAAGGACATGACGCTGCGGGTGGCTTTTAGCCTCTTCCGGATCAACCTGTCCGGACTCAATTAACTCTTCTAAAAGTGAATGGTCCCTGGTTAATAGTTCGATCCGGTTATCTTTGATCAGGTAAGCTCTGCTGTCGCCAACGTGGCCTATCGTCAAGCAGTTTCCGCACAGCAGGCCGGCGGTGATGGTAGTCCCCATACCTTTTTTATCCAGGGAACTACTGGCTTCGGTAATAATTAGCTCATTGGCCTCAACAATGTAACGGCTGATTAACTGCCGCGCTCCTCCGGTGGAGAGGATCACATTACGATCCAGTTTTTCCCATAGATTTTCGGCCATGGAAACAGCAAGACTGCTGGCAACATTACCTGCCTGGTGACCACCCATACCATCGGCCACCACCAACAGGGCCAGATCGGTATCATCCCTGGCAAAACAGCTGTCCTCATTGCGTGGTCGTTCCAAACCGCGGTTAGTTAATCCGGTTACCTGCAAAGATTAAAGCCTCCCCATTTTATGATCTCTATCCTTCCCCTTCAGCCAAGTTCAGTATAGCAAATAGGCCGGGTTGAAGCAAGAAAACAGCAACCGCTTTACCTGCAATATTACCTGACCAAAATGCAACCCGATTTTAGATGAACCTTAAATTTTATTATAACTACACCTGTGAATAAGGCATTCAACCACTTTTCTCCCAGAGAACAATAAAGAAGCCGTCCATTCCGTGCAAATCGGGATACAGGTGGATTGCAGTGTCGCTTTCCCGGCTTTGTTGAAGCGGCCCGGGCAGCAAGGAAGAAAGGTCAAACCTGGTAAACTCTTTCCTACCGGAACCATGCTCAAAGATATCTGCCACCTGGGTTGTTTCTTCCGGTTCATTGGTACATACCGAGTAAAGCAACCTGCCTCCCGGGCGAAGCAGTTTGCCGGCTGCTGTTAGCAATTCTGTTTGCTGTTTTTGAAAGCCCAGGAAATCATCCTCGCTGCGGCGCCATTTTATTTCGGGCAACCTCCTGATCACCCCTATGCCTGAGCAGGGAGCATCGACCAGCACGGCCTCAGGAGCGGGCAGTCTAAGGTCACCGGCTGACCGCCCATCTGCGCAAATAGTAGAAATGCTTTTCAGGCCAAGACGCTCTGCAGCCCTGGATACAAGTTGCAAGCGCTTTTCATGCCTATCTAAAGCAATGATCCTGCCCCTGTCACCGCTAAGTTCGGCTAAGTGGGTAGTTTTACCTCCCGGGGCGCTGCACAGATCAATTATAGTTTTTTCGGGCCGTGGTTGTAGAAGGGGCGCCACCAGGCCAGAACTTTCGCCCTGGATGGTAAATAAACCATCTTTAAAAGACTTTGTTTCCGCCACTCGGCCACCTGAAGTTACCAGCAACATCCCAGGGGTTTGTTCGCTTTTTCTTGCTGCAAAACCTTCCCCTTCAAGGAGATTAATCAATTTTTCTGGAGTTACCCTTAATGAGTTGGGGCGAATCGCGGTCAGGGCTGGATCGTTCCCGGCCCGGCACCACTTTTCTGCACGTTTAACCCCCATCCTTCCGACCACCCGGGCGGCCAGCCAAAGGGGATAACTGTAGGTGAGAGAGAGATAACGAATAAAATCTTCTTCGGGAGCCGGCCAGGGCAAGCTTTCTTTTTCGCGATCCATGCGCCGGAGCACAGCGTTGGCCAAGCCGGCTGTGCCGCGGTTCCCGTAACGCCAGGCCAGGCGTACTGCCTGATCAACGGCGGCATATCCAGGAATGCGGTCTAAGAAAAGCAGCTGGTAAGCACTGAGGCGGAGCAGGTTTCGCAACCACGGAACCAGGGTCCTCACCGGGCGGTGGGAAAAGTAATTTAAGGCCCAATCAAGTGTGTTTAAGCGTTGAACCGTACCCCGGGCCAGCTGTACGGCCAGGCCTTTGTCTTCTTTGTTTAGTTTTTCCAGCAAAGGCGGCAGAGCAAGGTTTAGGTAAGCCCCGTCCTGTTCCATTCTGAGCAGGGCCTGCAAGGCCGCTTCGCGGGCTTCTGCCGGTAAAGGTCTGGGCTCCTTCAAGACTGCTGCTCCTCATTAAAGCGTAACCCTGGTTCAATCCGGTAACCGCAGCAAAACGAACCGGCGTCCATCCTTTTTTTCCCGGCCGGCTGTAGTTCAAGCAAATCAAGCTTCCCGCTGCCGCAGGCAACGGATATATAGCTGTCCCCGACATCAAGAATCTCGCCCGGCTTGCCACAGGTACTTCCGGGATCTTTTGCTTTTGTTTGTTCCGGCGGAGCCGCCCGCCATATTTTGAGCCTTTGATCTTTAAGGGTAGTATAGGCCCCCGGCCAGGGGTTCAGGCCGCGGATGCGGTTGTATAGTTCGATTGAGCTTAGCTGCCAGTCCAACCTTTCTTCCCCCGGTGAAAGCAATGGAGCATAAGTTGCCTGTTGCGGATCCTGGGGAAAAGGTTTTGCCGTTCCAGCAGCCAGGGAATTGACTACCTGTAACAGAAGAGAAGCTCCTTTATCGGCCAGGCGGTCGTGGAGCATCCCGGCGGTATCTTCTTTTAAAATTTCTTCTTTCTCCTGCATAATAATATCGCCCGCGTCAAGTTCGGAGGTTAGTTCAATTATGGAAACACCGCTGTAAGTGGCTCCCTCCATAACTGCCCGGTGTATCGGGGCCGCTCCCCGGTAGAAAGGGAGGTATGAGGCATGCAGGTTGATGCATCCCAGCGGCGGCAAATTTAAGATTGCCACAGGCAAAATCCGCCCGAAGGCGGCAGTTACAATTAAGTCCGGGGCCATCTCCCGCAACCAGCGAAAAAAATTTTCATTGCGCAGGTTTTCCGGCTGGGCTACTGTGACCTCGCGCTTCAAGGCCCATTCTTTGACCGGGCTGCGGCGAACTTTTTTCCCTCGTCCCACCGGTTTGTCCGGCTGGGTAACTACCGCAGCAAGCTTGTGTTCCGAGTTATAGAGCACTTCCAGGGAAGGAAGGGCAAATGAAGGTGTTCCCATGAAAATCAACTTGAGCGATTTCAACTTTTTTCCTCACTTTTTAATTCTTCCGGATCGACCATGCGCACTGCTTTATCGGTAAAAAGCAGCCCTTCAAGGTGGTCCATCTCATGCTGGATGATGCGCGCCGGGAGGCCTTCCAACTCAAAGCGAACCGTTTTGCCTTCACGGTTCATAGCGCTGACTACTATAGTTTCCGACCGAGGAACCTCCCCGTAGCAGCCGGGCACGCTGAGGCAACCCTCAATACCTAAAGCCTCACCCTCGGCTTGTTCACAGCGTGGATTAATCAGTTCGATAACCTCTTCTTCACCGCTTTTAGCGACGAGAATCCGTTTAGGCACCCCTACCTGGTTAGCGGCCAGGCCTACCCCGTCCGCTTCGTGCATGGTCTCGATCATATCGTCGATGAGGCGCAAAACTGCGCTGTTTATTTTTTTCACTTCCTGGGCACGAGTGCGCAGGGAAGAATGGTTATCGTTAAGTATATTACGAAGAGCCATAACCTTTTACCCCCTTTAGCAGGCAAAAATGACGGATCGCAGTCAATATCTGCATCTTAGATATCTACTCAACCGCGCTGCATTTTGGACTGGTTCCGGCTCATCGCGGGCAATGGCAACGACTTAAGCTGCAGGCTTTCGCTTTGGTTACGCTTTAGCATTCGCCATCTAAGGCTTTAGGCCTCGGCGGCCTGCTTCCATGCAGGCCGACCGGCTACAACCTTTGCTTCGTCGGCCATTGCAACCGCTCTATCGCAATGTCACCCGGCCAAAATACAGCGCGACAGTGGAGTAACCATCTTTTTAATTATAGCACTGATTGAGGGTTGAAATCTACTGCCAGGCGCACATCTTCAGATAGCTTCCTGCGATGGTACTCCCTGATAACCTGCTTGATTTTTGGGGCAAGTTTTACCAGGTGGTTTCCTTTAAGCAGGCTGTGCACCCGGTAATGCTCCTTGATCCGGTAGAGGGAGGCCGGAGCCGGCCCCAGCAGTTCAGCTTCCCCGGCCAGGGGAATAATCTGTTCGGTAAACCAGGAAGAGGCGTTGAAAACAGATTCTTCATCGGGACCGCTGAACAGGAACCGCAAGAGTTCCGAAAATGGAGGATAAGCCAGCTGGCGCCGGTTTTCCAGCTCGTTTTCAAAAAAACTCAAGTAGTCATGCTCTTTTGCGCTTAAAATGCTGTGGTGGTTGGGACGATAGGTCTGCACAATGACCTGCCCTCCTCGGGGACCGCGCGCAGTGCGCCCGGCTACCTGGGTCAAAAGCTGAAAGGTCCGCTCAGGTGAGCGAAAGTCGGGGAGGTTCAGGGTAGTATCGGCAGCCACTACCCCCACCAGGGTTACTTCCGGAAAGTCGAAACCCTTGGCAATCATCTGGGTGCCGATAAGTAGGTTAGCCCGGCCTTCCCGAAACTGGCGGTAATAGTGGCTGTGCGCTTCACGACTGGCCGTTGTATCCCGGTCCATGCGGATTAAAGAGGCTTCAGGGTAGAGTTTTTTTACTTCTTCTTCAACACGCTGGGTCCCGGCGCTGAAATAACGTATTTTTGTGCCCCGGCAGCCCGGACAGGTTACCGGCACCGCTTCTTGATGGCCACAGTAGTGGCAGCACATCATCTGCTTGTCCATGTGCAGGGTCATTGAAACATCACAGGAGGAACAGCGAACCACGTGACCACATTCCCGGCAGAGCACAAACCCGGCAAACCCACGCCGGTTGATAAAGAGTAAAGCCTGCTCATTACGTTCAATTACCCCTGCAAGTTCCTTAAGCAAAGGGCGGCTGAAAATCAAGCGATGCCCCTCTTTCAATTCCCGGCGCATATCAACCACCGTCACAGGGGGCAGCTGGGTAGGAGTAACTCTTTCTTTCATATTTAAGAGGACCGTGTCACCCTCCAGGGCCCGGTAGTAGCTTTCCAGCGATGGAGTGGCGCTGCCTAAAAGCAGCACCCCGTCGTGGTAACGGGCTCTCCACCAGGCTACTTCACGGGCGTGGTAACGCGGGGACTCTTCCTGCTTATAGGTGCTTTCATGTTCTTCATCGATGATGATTAAACCAATTGCCTCAAGGGGAGCAAATACCGCGGAACGAGCACCCAGGACCACTTTAGCCCGGCCGTTTAGGATCATCTGCCACTGCCGGTTCTTTTCCGTGGTGGTCAACCTGCTATGCAAAACGGCAACCCTGCCGGGAAAACGTCCTTCAAAGTGGTCGATCATTTGAGGGGTGAGTGATATTTCCGGGACCAGGATCATCGCTGTACGATCCCGGTCCAGGCAGCGGGCAATGCTCTGCAGGTATATTTCGGTTTTTCCGCTTGCCGTAACCCCGTGCAGGAGGAACCTTGCCGGAAAGAGACTCTTTAAGGCTTCATCGATCCGCTCAAAACACCTTTTCTGCTCTTCACGCAGCAGATGCGGTTTTGTCAGGGCGCCTCCTTCACCGGTTTCTTCAAAGAAGCGATCGACGGATACAGTGATTACCAGCCCCTTTTCCTCCAGGGCTCTGACAGCTTGAGCACTTATCCCCAGGTTGGCAAGTTCTTTTTTAGGAACAGCCTTTTTTTCCCTGATTATAGAAAGCGCTTTCTGCTGTGCCGGCGCTTTCCCCAGGTCGGCTTCATCTGAACCGGGCACTGCCTCGACCATGTTTATTTTACCCGGCCGCCCCCCTTTTCTGAAGGAGGCCGGGATCATCGCATGGAGACAATCAATTTTACGAGAATAGAAGTGCAAAGCCATCCAGTGGGCCAGGGCAATTTGTTCATCAGTCAACACGGGCTCGGGGTCGTTTACACTTTTTATATCCTTGAGGTTCTCTACAGGAGTGTTTTCCAGGAGGCGCAGCACATAACCCTGGTAGTTTTTTTTACCAAACGGGACATTTACCCGCACCCCCGGTTTAACCATTTCCTGCAGTTCGGGTGGGATGCGGTAGTGAAAAGGACGGTCAACCCCGTGGCTGACCAGGTCGATTATTACTTCGGCATATTCCGGCATCTATTTACCCCTTCGGGTTATTCTGGTAAGATTTATTCTATGAGACAGAAATGAAAGAAGGTAAAGCTCTATGTTTAGATTGTTTTTTCCGGTTGAGGTAGTTATAAAAAACAACCGCACCTGGATTTTCATGGCTGCTTCGGTTTTCCTGGCTGCAGCCCTGCTGTTTTATTTTTCTACCTATACAAACCCGCAGCTTGCCAAAGAAGCCGCGGGCGGGCAAATTGATCAGCTCGAAGAGCTGTTTTCCACGATCCTGGGCACTCACCCGATAATCGGTGCTATCATGGTATTCATGAATAATTTTTTATCAATGGCCCAGATGCTACTGCTTGGTTTTTTGGCGGGAATTTCACCTTTGGTTACACTCGGCCTAAACGGCTCCCTGGTGGGATCCCTGTTGGCATTTACCACGCAAGAAGGGATCCCCCTTCTTCCCTCGGTAATGTTCGGGTTGATGCCGCACGGTATTTTTGAACTTTTTGCCTTTTTTCTTTGCGGCGCGATCGGCTTGAAATTTGGTTACCACTGCGTGGCTCAACCTCTGCCCGGCAAAAACCGCCTGGAGAGTTTCCGCTATATTTGGAAAGAAGCAATCTCCATCCTGCCCCTGGTAGTTCTTCTTTTACTCATTGCCGCTTTCGTCGAAATCCTGATCACACCGCACCTGCTCGATATCATATTATAACAGTTCGGCTACCCGGTCTAAGATACGGTGGGCCAGCTCTTCTTTCCCCATCAGCGGCAGTTTTTCAATTTTGCCTGCGCGATCAATAATAGCCACCCTGTTAGTGTTCACAGCAAAACCCGCTCCCGGTTCCTTGAGATCATTGACCACAATCAAATCAAGGTTTTTCTTGAATAATTTATCACGGGCGTTTTCGACGGCATCGTTTGTTTCAGCGGCAAAACCGACAAAAATGCGATTCCCCTTATTCCCGCCCAATTCTAAAAGAATATCCTTGTTTTTAGTTAGCTCAAGGTCGGAAAAAGCCTTATCTTTCTTTACTTTCCGCTCTTCAACTCTGAGAGGGCGAAAATCGGAAACAGCGGCTGCCTTGATCACCAGCCGGCAATCTTTATAGTGCTCAAATACCGCCTCGTACATCTCTTCCCCGCTGGTAACCGCTATTTTTTTCACCCCGGCAGGGCCTTCAAGATGAGTCGGCCCGCTAACAAGGGTTACTTCTGCGCCACGTTCTTTCAAGGCACGGGCAAGGGCGTAACCCATTAAACCGGTTGCTGGGTTACTGATAAACCGGACCGGGTCTAAGTGCTCCCGGGTCGGCCCGGCACTGACTAAAGCCTTAATCCCCTTGAATTCCTTGGGTTTGAGCACTGCCGCAGTATAGGTGTAAATATCGGCCGGTTCCGGCATGCGGCCTTTACCATAGACGCCGCAGGCCAGCTCGCCTGATTCGGGGTCCATTACATAACAACCATAGCTCCGCAGTATGTCCAAATTTTTAGTGACGGCAGGGTGTTCGTACATATTAATATTCATCGAGGGTACTACCACTACCGGACACTTAGCCGCCAGGTAGAGGGTGGTCAGCAGGTTATCAGCCATACCTGCAGCCATCTTGGCAATGGTATTGGCTGTCGCCGGGGCGATTACCATGATCTCGGCATCTTCGAGCAAGCTGATATGCCTGATCTTTTCCCCGGATCTTTCAGCGTACATACCAATATAAACAGGCTTTTCGGTTAACGTCTGGAAGGTCAGAGGAGCAACAAACTCAGCAGCTGCCGGGGTCATTACCACCTGCACTTCAACGCCACCGCGGACAAAAAGCCTGGCCAGCTCGGCAGCTTTATAAGCGGCTATGCCGCCGGTAACTCCGAGGATAACTTTTTGCAATAAAAACACTCCTCTGAATATTTAAAGCCCGGTTACTTAATCCCGTCACGAAAACGCTCATACTCAATGTTACCGGCCGCAATTTCATGTAAGGCGGTAGCTACATCTTTCTGGTAATCTTTCTTGATAGTTTTCCTGCTACCGTTGCGCAGCTGACGCGCCCTTTTTGCAGTAGCAATCACCAGGGTATACTTGCTGTCAAAATGCTCCACCAAATCATCAATTGAAGGATAAATCATTTGCTCTCACCTCCCCAACAAGGTGGACGGGCTCCACGAGCTACTTTGCTTTTTTCAGCATCAATTATTGAGGCAATCAACAATGCCGCATTTTCCACGGTATCGTTAACCACCAGGTAATCATAGAAGCGGTACGCTTCCATCTCCCGCCGTGCCGTTTCCAGACGAGAGTTAATTTTTCCCGAATCTTCTGTGCCGCGCCCGGTAATCCTTTGTTCAAGGTCTTTCATAGAAGGCGGTGCTAAAAATATGGAAACAGCCTTGGGGACCTTTTCCCTGATCTGTTCTGCACCCTGGATGTCTATCTCTAGAATTATATCTTCACCTTCATTTAAAAGAGCCTGGACTGTATCCCGGCGGGTACCGTAATAATGATCGTGGACGATCGCCCACTCTAAAAAGGAATCCTGTGCGATCATTTCTTCAAACCGGGAGGTCGTAGTAAAATTGTATTCTTTCCCTTCAACTTCACCGGGCCGGGGTGGACGAGTGGTAGTTGAGATAGATAATTTCAGGGCTTCTTTTTTTTTCAGCAAAAACCGACACACGGTCCCCTTGCCAACCCCGGAAGGCCCGGATATGATCAAAAGAATACCTTCAGCCATTAAGCGCCTCCCGTTTATCTAGTCATTTTCTTCATTTTCCAGGCTTGCTTCACGCGACTGCAGGCGGTGCTTGACCGTCTCGGGTTGGACCGCCGATAAAATGATGTGGCCGCTGTCGGCAATGATCACTGCCCTGGTACGGCGTCCGTAAGTAGCATCAACGAGCATACCTCGTTCGCGGCCCTCACTGATAACCCGTTTAACCGGCGCTGATTCAGGGCTAATGATGGCAATTATTCGGCCAGCCGAAACTATGTTGCCAAACCCGATGTTGATCAACTTGATGTTCATGGTAAAACCCCTTTCACCTTACTCTAAATTTTGCACCTGTTCGCGAATTTTCTCCAACTCCGCTTTCATTTCTACAACAATGTTTGTTAGCGGATAATCACCGGCTTTCGAACCGATCGTATTTACTTCGCGAAACATTTCCTGGGCGATGAAATCAAGCTTCCGCCCAGCTGGTTCTGTTCCGCTCAAATTATTCCGGAAAGCTTCTGTATGACTTTGAAGTCGGACCAGTTCTTCATCAACGCCCATCCTTTCCACCTGAATGGCTATTTCCATCATCAGGCGGGTTTCTTCGAACTGCCCGGCCAGCATTTCTTCAAATTTCTGTTCCAGGCGCTGGCGACACTCTTCCTTAGCAGCTTCGGCCCGTTCGGTTGCGGCGGCAACTTTCTCTTCCAACCGGTCGCATCTTTCCAACAAATCCCGGCAAAGATTTTCCCCTTCTTTGCTGCGTTGTTCCAGTAGCTGTTCCAGGGCTTCCTGTAAAGATGCATTAATTGCCGGCCAAATTTGCTCTTCCGTTAGGACCAGGGCGCCTGTTTTAAAAAGCTCCGGCATCTGCAGCAAATGACTTAAATTCACATCATCCTCAATACCTAAGTGCTTGCAGAGCGCTTGCAGAGATTGATGGTAGCTTTCGGCAAGTTCATAGTTGACCTGCACCTGTCGCAAACCGGCGGGAATATCGTCTAAGGCCACGTTGCCCTCGACCCTTCCCCTTTTAATTGATTTCTGCAGCATACCCCGGATCTGATCTTCTAAGAAATACAGTTCCCGCGGCATACGCACGGAAAAGTCGGCATAGCGGTGATTCACCGAGCGCAGTTCCACCGATACCGTGAACCCTTCCTTTGAGCTGCTGCCGCGACCATAACCGGTCATGCTGTTAATCAAAGGTTTCCTTCCTTCCGGTATATTTCAATAATTGGCCATTACGAGCAATTGTTCCGCAACTTCTAGCTAAATCGTCAACTTACACTAATATTTGCTGGAATTATATTAACATCAATTGCAGGTAATCTCAAGGAATAATTAACCACGGCGGACTGTTTATTTGCCATGTTCACCATTACCGATTATACTGGATTGCGGGAGTGAAAACAAAATGTCATTTGATACGCTAATTATGAAAGCAATAAAAGATGAACTGCAGGAAGAACTAACCGGGGCCCCGGTGCAGAGAGTTTACGAAAATGAGCGCGGTGAAATAATTCTTTATCTTCATTCACGGGGTCACCAACCGGGCCTTCTTTTTTCTACAGATCCCCGTTATGCCAGGATCCACTTGACTCACTCCCGTTATAGCCACAGGGACAAACCTTCTCCCTTCTGCATGCTTTTGCGCAAATACCTGATCAGCGGGCGAGTCAAGGATTTTTTCACTCCTCCGCTGGAACGGATCTTAGAAATGAGATTTGCTCCACCCTACGGAATGCCCCCTGTCAGGCTGATTGCCGAAATAATGGGACGCCGCAGCAACTTGATCCTGGTAGATGATAAAGATAACGTCCTGGGAGCAGCCAAAACCGTGTCCTGGGAGAAAAATCCCAGGCGGGCAATCCTCCCCGGAGAAATTTACCGTCCCGTCCCGCCGCAAAACAAACTCAACCCCCTGGAGATGAATTGCCAAAGGTTTTCTGCTTTTTTCAGGTATTTTTTAAATGAAGGGAAAGAGCCGGAACAAGCCCTTTTTAGTAGCGTCGGCGGTCTCAGTCCACTGACGGCAAGAGAACTGCTCTACCGCAGCGGCTGGAAGCAGACAAGCCATGCAGATACCGCAGATGAGCATTTATTTGAAGAAGTGAAAAAAATATTCGCAGAATCTGAGGCAGGGCGCTTTACACCGGTAATGCTCCCGGACCAAAAAATATATGCAGCGATAGAGCTTACTCACCTGGCCGGGGAAAAACAGGTCACATATGAGCAAGCCTGCACAATGCTTGATCAATTTTACGGAATGTTGATCAGTGAAGACCGGGAAAAAACCCTCCGGGAACAGCTTAAAAATACTGTCAACAAGCGGTTGAAAAACCTGACCAACAAAAAGAAACAGCAGGAAAAAGAGCTGGAAGCTTCCACCAAAGCCCCCAGGCACCGCCTTTTTGGGGAAATGCTTCTAGCCTACGGCCACGAGGTCCCCAAGGGAGCTGATAGTGTAGTTCTTCCGGATTTGTACAACCCAGAAGAAATGGTAGAAATCCCCCTTGACCCGGCCAAGTCGGTTAGCGCAAACGCCCAGCGCCACTTCAACCGTTATCAAAAGGCCAAGAAAGGCCGAAAAAAAATCCGCGCCCAAATCAACAAAACCAAAACGGAAATAGAATATTGCCAAAACCTACTCTATGCCCTTGACAGCGGGGACCTATCCTCGCTTGAAGAAATACGCCAGGAGATGATTGAGGCGGGCTATTTACCCAAAAAAGAGCAGGGCAAAGAAAAGAAAAAGGGCGATACCGCCCCGCAACCGTTTAAGTTTAAATCTTCGGCAGGCCACACCATCTTAGTCGGCCGCAACAACCGCCAAAATGATCATATCACCTTTAAAACCGCCGCCAGGCGCGACACCTGGTTCCATGCAAGGGAAATACCCGGCAGCCACGTGCTGCTTAAAGAAGCTCCCTCTCCTCCCCCGGATGAAGACATCGAGGAAGCGGCTTTCCTGGCTGCATATTTCAGCCGGGGCAGGGAAAGCGGAGCAGTAGATATAGATTACACCGAAGTCCGCCATGTCCGGCGCAGGCCGGGCAGCAAACCCGGTTCGGTTTTTTATGAAAACTTTAACACCGTTACCGCCAATCCCGGCGATCAAAAACTCCGTGAGCGCTTTGGCCTGGAATAAAATGGTTTTGGGGGTCGTACCCTGAAAGGGAGGAATTGGAAACCCGCCGTGGCTTAAGAGTCCTCCCGGTCAGTTTCTTTTTTGAGCAGGAGCAAACCTTCCCTGAAGCTTTTCGGCAAGGGGACACTGAACTGCCTGGTTTCGCCGGTGCGGGGGTGAATAAAAATAATTTTGCGGGCATGGAGAGCATGAGCTTCGGCCAGCTGTGGCGGCAAATCACGCCAGGAACCTTTAGCGTAAGTAAGATCACCGGCCACAGGGTAGCCGATATGGGCCAGGTGAACCCTGATCTGATGAGTTCGGCCTGTTTCCAAGTTCACTCTCAGCAGGCTGTATCCCCTGAAGTATTTTTGGACCCTGTAACGAGTAATCGCTTCTTTGCCCCCATCTACTACTGCCATCTTTTTGCGGTGCCGGGGATGCCTGGCAATCGGGGCTTCAACACGCCCTACCGGTGGTTCTACGCGCCCTTTTACCAAAGCGATATATTCGCGGTTGAGTTTTCTATTGCTCAACTGTTCGGATAAAGTATTATGGGCGGCATCATTTTTGGCTACCACCAAAAGACCGGAAGTGTCTTTATCAAGCCGATGAACTATACCCGGTCGCATTACTCCGCCGATACCAGAAAGATCGCTACAGTGATAAAGCAGGGCATTCACCAGGGTCCCGCTTCCATGTCCGGGACCGGGGTGGACCACCATCCCACGGGGCTTGCTTACCACCAGCAGATCCTCATCTTCATAAACTATTTCCAGGGCAATATCTTCCGGTTCTACTGAAAGTTCTTTACTTTGAGGAATAGAAAGAGCAACCTGATCACTTTCGTTCAGACGGTAATTTTTATCCAGGCAGCTGATAGAATTTACCGTCACCTGACCCGACTCAATCAGTTTCTGGATATGGCTGCGTGAAAAGTTGGCAAGCTGTTCGGATAAAAAACGATCCAGGCGCATGCCGGCATTTCCGGCATCAACGAGCATATTCTTTTCATCGTCTAAAATTGCTTCTTCCCCGGGGCCATTATCCCGGTCATTCATCGACAGACACCCTTTTTTTCTTCTCCCTTCTCCGGGAAGCGCGGGAACTGTTTTCGCCGCTGACGGTGCTTGAGGTTTTACGCCTTTTAGTCCCGCTGAAAAAAATGATCACCAGCACGGAAAGGAATGTCACTGCAAGGCTCAAGACCTGCGCCGGAGTAAGGCCTATCCAAAACTCAGGTTCGAAGCGAAAAAATTCTGTGGTAAAGCGCAAGACCCCGTAAAGGGCAAAAAGGGCCGGCAGCATGAAGCCGACAAAGGGTTTTCTTGAGCGAAGCAATTTGAGGATGATAAACAGCAGGATCGCTCCCAGGGCAGCATATAGCTGGACAGGATGACGTAAAATGTCGTCATGCATACTCACCGGTAAAGCCCAGGGCAGATCGCTTTCCAGGCCGTAACAGCAACCGTTCAGGAAACAGCCAACCCTGCCGAAAGCGTAACCGAGGGCCAGGTAAGGAGCAAGCATGTCGGTAACCTTTAAAAAAGAAATTTTGCGCCGGCTGCTCCAGAGATAGAGCACAGCTGCCCCTAAGAACAGGCCGCCGAAAAAAGAGAGCCCTTCAAACCGGGCAAAAAGGATCTCTGCCGGGTTAGCGGCAAAGTAGCTCCAGTTCAAAGCAACATACATCAGGCGGGCACCAACCAACCCGGCTAGCACAGATACAATCACTGCCTCTACAAGGTGATCCTGGTTAATATATTCCCGGGGGGCTTCCAGGTAAAGGGCGATGGTACAGACAATCACCCCCAGGGCGATCATCAAACCGTAAGAATGGACGGTAATATTCCCGATTTCAAAGAGGACCGGGTACAAATAATCAGCTCCTCTCACTGCCAAAATCAATATCTCGCCAAAATGCTACCAGAAAGAAACCGATTCCGACTACTATCGCCGAATCGGCAATGTTAAAAACCGGGGGCCAGATGGTAAAATCCAAAAAATCTATGACGTAGCCGCCGGCAACTCGATCAATTAAGTTGCCCAGCGCCCCGCCAAGCTGCAGGGACAAGCCCAGGCGCAACCACCGGTAGTCTTCGGACAACATCCGGTAATAGTAAAGGATTAAGACAGCAACCACCAGGGTAATTGCGATAAAGAAGGCAGTCTGGTAGGGCAGCATGCCGAAAGCAGCCCCGGGATTGCGTAAATAAGTAATATAAAAAAAGTTGTCAATAACGGTAATCTGCTGGCCGATTTCCATATATTCAGCCACCAACCGCTTGGAAATTTGGTCAAGAAACACCGTGCTGCCGACTACTATCGCCAATAAGCGCAAAGATTATATCCTCCCGGTTTTTTGCTCAGCGCCTTATATTTTATCATATTTTCAACTTCACAGGCGAGCTACTACTTCGCTGCAGCGGGGACATAATTCATCTGTAGACTCGGTAAAAATCCAACAACGGGGGCACTTGTGCCCGCCTGCCTTGTTGATCAGGATTTTAACCGGAAGCCGTTGCCCCTCAACGGCCTGGGGAGAAGCCTGGTCCCGTCCCGGGAGCAGTTCCGCTGAAGAAACGATAAAGATGTTGTCCAGTTGATCGGCATAGTCCTTGGTTTTATCATAGATATCCTGATCGGCCCAAACGGTAACCGAACCTTCCAGAGAACCGCCGATGACCTTATCCTTGCGCGCTTGTTCTAAGGCCCAGGTAACTTCATCACGGAGTTCTAAGAGGGTTTCCCAGCGGCTACCCAGTTCCTGATCATCCCACTCCGGCCTGCTTTCGGGCCAATCAGCCAGCTGGACACTTTGCTTGCGGCTGCCAGGCAGATGCCGCCAAACTTCTTCGGCAGTAAAAGTAAGAATTGGGGCCATCATCAAAACAAGGTGTTCTAAGATGGTCATCATAGCGGTCTGTGCCGAGCGGCGGCCTTGATCGCCGGGTGCAGAGCAGTAAAGGCGGTCCTTAATCACATCTAAGTAAAAATTGCTCATATCTACCACGCAGAAGTTATGGAGAGCATGGAAAAACTGGTGGTACCCGTAACTTTCATAGGCCCCGGTCGCTTTTTCGATCAGGTTGTTCAACCGGTACAGGGCCCAGCGATCAAGCTCTTCCATATCTGAGTATTTCACAGCCTGGGTTTCGGGATCGAAATCATAGCAGCCGCCCAGCAGGAAACGAATAGTGTTCCGTATTTTGCGGTATACTTCGATCAACTGCTTCAAAATATCTTCGGAAAGGTTGATATCGTGGGTAAAATCGGCCGAAGTGACCCACAGCCTTAAGATATCGGCTCCGTACTGGTTGATGATTTCCTCCGGCGCAATAACATTGCCCAGGGATTTTGACATTTTTCTTCCTTCCCCGTCTACAACCCAGCCGTGGCTTAATACACCATGGTAAGGGGGTTCGCCCCTGGTAGCTACAGCGGTGAGCAGCGATGAATGGAACCAGCCGCGGTACTGATCGCTGCCTTCTAAATAGAGATCCGAGGGCCAGTTTAGTTCCGGGCGGGTTTCTAAGACTGCGTCATGGCTCGAACCGGAATCGAACCAGACATCCATTATATCTTTTTCTTTTCTAAACTTCTCATGGCCGCATTCCAAACAGGCAGTTCCTGCGGGAAGAATCTCATCAGCGTCATGGGTGAACCAGGCATCCGATCCTTCTTTGCTGAAAAGATTGCTAACCGCTTCAATAGTTTCGTTGTTGATCAGGGGTGTATCACAGTTGAGACAATAAAAGATCGGGATGGGCACGCCCCAGACTCGCTGGCGGGAAATACACCAATCCTGCCTTTCGGCGATCATGTTGTAAATACGCTCTTCTCCCCATGAGGGAACCCATTTGACCTTGTTTATCGCTCTCAGGGCATCCTGGCGAAATCCGTCAAGTGATGCGAACCACTGCTCGGTAGCCCGGTAAAGAACCGGCAGCTTGCAACGCCAGCAGTTCGGGTACTGGTGCTCCACCGAGGTGGACTTAATCAAGACCCCTTTATTTCTTAGATCCTCGATCACCTGATTGCCGCCGTCTTCATAGTACATTCCGGCATAAGGGCCAGCCTCTTCGGTGAAATAACCCCTGTCATCAAGGGGGCTTAAAATCTGTAGGTCATTAGCTTTGCCGATAAAGAAGTCTTCGTGCCCGTGTCCGGGAGCAGTATGCACACAACCGGTGCCCTGCTCGAGCGTAACATGGTCTCCTTCTAAAAGAATTGACTGGCGATCGTAAAGGGGGTGCTTGCAAAGCAGGCCGGTCAACTCACTGCCTTTGAAGCGTTTCAATACCGGCCAGGGCTCTTCGGCTCCGGCCAGCTTCGACACCTCTGCCAAAAGCCCCTCGGCCAGCAGGTATTTTTCAGATCCGGCCTGTACCAGGACGTAGTCTAAGTCCGGATGCAGGGCAATAGCCAGGTTGGCAGGGATAGTCCAGGCGGTAGTAGTCCAGATTAAACAGTAACAGTTTTCAACTCCGCCAAGTAGACCCCGGTCGTCGAGGAAAGGAAACTTGACGTAAATCGATTCTGAGACCTTATCCCCGTACTCTATTTCCGCTTCCGCAAGGGCGGTTTCACAGCTGGCACACCAGTATACCGGGCGCATTCCCTTATAGAGGTGGCCTTTTGCCGCCATTGTGCCAAAAACCTTAACCTGCCGCCCCTCAAACTCAGGTGCGAGGGTCAGGTAGGGATTCTCCCAATCACCGCGGACACCGAGGCGTTTAAATTGATCCCTTTGCACATCAACATATTTCATCGCATAATCACGGCACATCCGCCGGAATTCTAAGTCCGAAATTTCCTTACGGTTAATTTTTTTGGTCTTGATGATCTGGTGCTCGATCGGTAGCCCATGAGTATCCCACCCGGGGACATAAGGGCAATCAAAACCGCGCATAGATTTAAACTTGTTGATAATATCCTTGAGCACTTTGTTCATAGCCGTACCCATGTGTATATTACCATTGGCATAAGGAGGGCCGTCGTGCAGAATATATTTGGCCGCCCCCTTGCGATTTTCCCGGACCTTTTTATTAATATCCAGGGAATCCCAAAATTCCATGATTTCCGGTTCGCGCTGCGGCAATTTGGCGCGCATTGGAAAATCGGTTTTGGGTAGGTTTAGTGTGTCTCGATAGTCCATACTCTTTTCTCCTCCACTTAGTCAAACCAGCCAGTTTCAACCAGGCTTAGACAGCACCTCCATCTGTCTACACTGCCTATCCCGACTTTGCTGCTGATTTTGTAGTTTAAAATAAAAACTCGCCCCTGGAAAGGGACGAGATTATTCTCCCGCGGTACCACCCTATTAGCGTCGCACAAAAAAGTGCGGCCTCTTTAATACAGCCAATAACGGCAGCCTACCGTCCGCGTCTACACTCCTTAGAAAAAGGATTTCGGGCGGAAGCTCCCGGGTGATCTACAGCGGAACTGCTTAACCGGACTCTCACCTTAAACCGGTTCTCTGAATAAGCTAAGATTTCTCCGCTTGTACGCCCCGTTCACAGCTTTTAAAACAGATTTTAGCATGTCACACCAATAAAATCAACACAAGTTTTATGCAAACCTTTAATAATCGGAATCTTTGTCAGAATCCCATTCCCGTGTCGAACTAAAATCAGGGTCAGTCTCAAAATCAAACTGCGGCTCGTAATTGGCCCCTTCCCTGGAATCCTGCTTTGATCGGTACCCTTGTTTAGGATCAAAATCGGGCTTCGGATCAAAGTCGTCTCTCGGCTCAAACTCAGGCTTCGGGTCAAATTCAGGTTTGGGGTCGAAATCGGTCCGTGGGTCAAACCCCGGTTTATCTTGATAGTCTCTTCCGGTCTCATTACCGGCTTGCGTATCTCGTTCAGGTTGATAATCGTACTCCTGTGCTTGCTGGTATGGGCTTTTCGTTTCATGGCTTACCTGCGGTGCAAATTCCTGCTTCATTTCACCGCTGCTAATTACCCGGCTGGATTCGCTTACCCAGTCCTCGTTCTCCAGGCTGGCCAACTGGGCTTCAAGAAACGAACGAAATCGCATTTTAAAAGCCTGGGCCTGTTTAAAAAGATCTTCCTGCTCGGACAAAATTCTACTAGAACGGTAGCGGGCTTCTTCCACAATCCGTTGTCCTTCTTTTTCAGCTTCGCGACGAATCAAATCGGCTTCCCTTTTGGCGTTCTGCTTGACTTCTTCCGCTGTTTCCTGGGCAACTACAATGGCATTATGCATGGACTGTTCCAGTTTTTGATAATTTTCGTTTTTCTCCTGCATCTGGCTGAGCTGATCTTTCAACTCGGCGTTTTCACGAAGTAGCTGCTCCAGATCCTTGGCTACTTGATCCAAAAACTCGTCGACGTCTTCAATATCGTACCCCCTGAAAGCACGCTCAAACTCTTTATTCTGTATATCCATCGGCGTAATTGTCATCTCGTAACCCTCCTTTACATATAAATTGAAGCTTAATCACATAACTGCATTAACCCGGAAAATATTTGTCAAAAAACTTAAATTTACGTTACATTTCAATATCTGGTAAATTCGACAACCTGCATATATTTCCTGCCAGGTTAACTGTATTTTTTCAATTTTAAACGAATTCTTCCCTTGCGGGTTTCACCTTCCACCGACTGAACCAGTAAACGCCCCCGTCCCCTTAAGGATATCTGGTCCCCTTCTTCCAGCTGCAGGGAGGGAGAATCGACGGGACGCCAGTTGACAATAACCAACCCTCCTTTAATCAGGCGAGATACCTTCGACCGGGAAGCACCAAACCCAAGCGATAATACAGAATCCAGGCGCAGGCTGGCAACCGTGCCGCTTATTTCTTTGCCGTTTTCCTTTGCCAGGGGCAGCTTCCCGGGTTCACTGATGGAGCAATCCACCGGCATATGCCCCACCTGGATCAGGTTGGAACAAATATAATCCGCTTTTGATTCCATCACCATTACCGCAGCGCCGCCTTCTTCAAGCATTACTATATCCCCAACCTGGTCGCGGCGTAACCCCAGGGCAAGGATAGCACCCAGCAGATCCCGGTGACCGATCTCGTCTCCTCTACCGGGCCATTTAACTACTAGTGCCGTTACCGGTGGCAATGTTCCCTGGTGTTGATCAGGAAACATATAGAGGGCATTTCTTTCCGCCCGGGGATAGCCGCCATAGACCGTATAAGCCAGATCAGGCCTCTTTTTTAAAGCTGCTTCGGCCAGTTCCAATTGACGGGGATCCAAAAATGCAGTGCTATGTGCCCTGCCGCTCGCTACATCGTCCAGTTTCTGCTCAAACTGCTCCTGCCATTTTTTTTCTTCCTCTGATAAGGGAGATTCCAGGCCCATGTATCAACCTCCAACCTTCTAAAAGTAGATATACTGGTAAATAATTGACCTTGCTATCCTTAACAGGATCAAAAGGATTATTGGGGAAAGATCCAGCGACCCCATACCCATACTCACGGTCGGAATAATGCTGCGCAAAGGCGCCAACAAAGGTTCGGTCAGCCCGTAAAGGATCTGGTAAATTTGTCCGACAAATTCACTGCCCCCGGTACCCATCATAACCCAGGACATAATAATCCGGCCTAGCAAGATAAACGTATAGATATTGATAAATACCAACAAACCTTCTGCCACCAAGTTCATTTGATCACCTGCTTTCTGTGTTCAGTTTAATTCTGCTAAAATTTAAGGGCAGGCCTGCATTATTCGGCAAAAAGGGCGCTGCCTATGCGCACCATAGTAGCTCCTTCTTCAATGGCCACTTTAAAATCATTGGTCATTCCCATCGACAGTTCGGACAGCTTAAAACCTTCTACAGCATTTTCATCCCGGAGCAGCCTTAACCGCCTGAAATATGGACGTACTTCCTCGGGATCTTCCACGTAAGGAGCCATTGTCATTAACCCCTGTACTTTGATGCGATCAAACGAGCCAAGTTGTTCAATAAAACCGGGCAGTTCTTCAGGAGTCAGGCCAAACTTGCTTTCTTCGCCGGCAACGTTGACCTGGATCATAGCTTCTGCTGTGCAGTCAAACCGTTCGGCAACTTGCTGCAGTTTCTTGGCCAGGGAAACCCGGTCCAGGGTGTGAATCATTGTGTATACAGGGAGGACGTCTTTAACTTTGTTGGTCTGGAGGTGACCGATAAAATGCCACCGGACTTCAGGGAGGCTTTTCACTTGTTCCGCCGCATCCTGAACTCTGTTTGCCCCGAAATCGCGGATACCCAGTGCAGCAGCTTCTAAAAGCTGCTCCAAAGTAGCTACCTTGGTCACGGCGATCAGCTTAACCGTACCGGGATCGCGCCCTGCTTCAGTGGCAGCCTGCCTTATTTCTGCTAATACTTTTTGGTAGTTATTATTTAGCAATGATATCTTTCCCTCTGCTTATCTTTCCCGCAGTTTACGATGAACTTTTTCCTACTGCCGGGTTTGTTTTCCTCTTAGTCAATTTAAACGCTGTCCTTCCTCAACAAGGTCGGGACGAGTAATGACCATACTGTTAACCTTCAGCCCTTCAACCAGCGCCTGTTCTTCCTTAGTTTCCAATACACTGACCGGGTTAAACACAACCCGGCCACCCTGGTTAAGGTAGACCCCTCTCCTGCCGTCTTTTTCAAAAACAGCTTCTTCTGGAATGATTATACCCCTATGCCTGGAGTAGAGTAAAGAAGCCTCCGTCCAACGGGCTTTTTCAAATCCGGGAATTTGCTTTTCCACCAGGTAGGTGAGGCGCACTTCCCCGGCTTCCTCATCAACTTCTCGGTAGTAAAGTTCTGCTGAGATCCTTTCACCGGAGAAAAAAGCAAATTCAAACTCAACATTTTTTTCTTCGGTTAAACTCCTTCCAGGGTGAAGTGGTAGAACGATATTGTAATACCATTGCCAGTTATCGACGATTTTCAAGATCGGCTCTCCCTTGTCTACAAGGTTCTCCTTTTCGGTTTCGAAACCTTCAAAGTTTCCCGCTTCCAGTTTCTCAGCCGCTTCTTCTTCGGAGAGGTAATGAGGACCGCTGTGTTTTTCCCAGCCATCTAAGTAAGTGGACAAAAAGCCGGCTCTGTCACTTTCAATGTCAATAGTTTCTTTAAACGAAAGGCCCGCAGTTAAATCTGAGCCCAGAGTATTTTCATTATCGTTTTCCTTCCCGTTTTCGCGAAGCTGTTGCATTTCAGAGCGGGAAACCACACCCAGGGTGGCTATCTCTTTGCCGGCAGGAACCCTTTCTCCTGGGGCAGCCAGATCAATAATTACCCCGTAATCAGGGGCTCTGAGCACATGCTCTTTGCGAGTGATTAGCCCGGAAACCTCCTTTTCGTGCTCGATCACACCTTCTTTCGCAGCCACCACCTGCAGGCGCCAGGAAAGAAACTGCTCTCCGAGCCAGTGGTATCCCACCTGCACTATAACCACCAGGGCCAAAAGGAGGAGCACGTAAAAAATAAAGGCCTGTTTAAAACGGCTGAAACTAAAGCGCCGCCCTTCTCCTTCAAGAACCGAAAATTGCTTTTTGGCTTGTTTTTTCTTTCTTTTGTCCACCAGCAATTCCTCCGGCAAACCGGTTAAACCGGTTAATTGTTTTTAATCGCTATAAATCCAAGCATCCGGCCGGTCAAACCGCTGTCCCGGCGATAAGAATAAAACAAATCAGGATTACAGGAAGTGCACCAGTCGCTGTAAAAAATATTATTCTTCTCAACCCCGGAACGAATCAACTGGGTGGTATTAATTGCCTGCAGATCAAGTTGATATTCCCCATCTTCGTTTACTAACGGCGACAAGTAGGCCGAATGGTTCCATCCGGCAAATTTAAAGCTCCCGGCCAATTCTTCATCGATCCGGTAACATTGCCTGCAAATAAATGGGCTCAAGGCTGCTGTTAACTCATCTGGGTTTACCCCGTAATACTGCTTCAGGTAACCCACCACTGTGCCTGATATGTTTTCCAACGTGCCCCGCCATCCGGCATGGGCCAGCGCTACAAGCGGCCTTTTCCGGGCAGCATAAAAGATGAGCAAACAATCAGCAGAATAAGCCGCCAGGGGAAGTCCCGGTTCCTCGGTAATCAGCGCATCACACTGCTTCAAAGCGGTTTTAGGCAGGGCCCCTTCGCCGCGGTTGATGCCGCTGAAAACACCGATACCTGTGCCATGAACCTGGATCGAAGAAACTATTGCCCGGTAATCATAAGCAAACTGTTTAAAAAAACGATTCCTGTTTTCTAAAACATGTTCAAATTGATCACCAGTATGGAAACCAGTATTTAAAGATGAAAAAGGACCTTCACTTAAGCCTCCCCTGCGGGATGAAAAAGCATGTTCCACAAACCCATCTTCACAAAGACCCGGGGCCTGCAGGTAAGGGATTGTTTTATCTTCAAATAGTTTAAACCCCTTTTTATCTCCGGGCACCGCTGTTCCCCCCGTCTAAAAAAATCCGCCGGGTCTGGCCATTTAGCCAACCAGGCCGTCTTCCTCTGAAGATCCCATATTCCTGTCCCATTCAACCGCTTCACCTTCTGCAAGGGAAGGGGCGAGAACTACCAGTCTTTGGTTACTCGAACCGCGGTAGGACAGGCTTAAATCCTTCCGGGATTCGACAAAGGGACCATCTACCAGGAGCCAGCCGGTTTCCAGTAAAACCCGTACTTCTCTCTCAACCAGGCTTCTCTCAAGGAGCTGCTCGAAAGTATACCCGCTGTAAAAAACCAGGTTAAGACCCCGTCCGGTTATTTCCGCAGCAAGCAAAGCAAGCGGTGCAGCCTGCTCGAAAGGCTCACCCCCCGAGATGGTAATCCCATCAATCATATAGCTGCCGTTTCGGCGGGAATTGCGATCAATGATACTGATTACTTCGCCAGTATCTGTTTCCCAGCCGCCTTCAGGGTCGTGTGTTTCCGGGTTATGGCATCCCGGACAACGGTGGGGGCAACCCTGGACATAGAGGGCCAGGCGAATCCCCGGCCCGTCGACAATGCTCTCCTCTTGCAAACCTGCCAGGCGCAACTTCATCGTTTATCACGGGACATAAAATGTACCCGCCTATCCTTAAGCTCACTGAGTTTGGCCTGGTTAAAACGCTCATCGGTGGAAAGATAACCGGTAATCCTGCGGATATGCCTGATCTCCGGGCTACCGCACTGGGGACAGGAACCGTTAAATACTCCACTGTGCGCACAAATGCGGCACTCGTCCAACGGGTAATTGATCCCCCCGTAGCCGACGTCTGATGCGGCCATCTGGCGCACAATCCGGTCAACCGCTTCTAAGTTTTGTCCCGGAGGCGCTTCCAGTTCTGTGTAGGTGATGTGCCCGGCATTACAATAGCCGTGGAAACTGCCCTCTGTGGCAATTTTATCAGATATTGAAAGGGCATAGTTGACTGGAATATGAAATGAGTTAGTATAGTACTCCTTGTCGGTCACACCCGGGATCGAACCGTAACGTTGCCTGTCCATAGCCACAAATCGCCCGGCAAGGCCTTCCGCAGGAGTGGCTACCAGGACAAAGTTGAGATCGTATTCATCACTGTAGGCGTCAGTGCGCCGACGCATATGCTCGACAATTTTCAACCCCAGGTCATGTGCTTCTTTGTCTTCACCGTGGTGCTTGCCGAGCAGCAATTGCACAGTTTCGGCAAGTCCTATAAATCCGACTGCCAGGGTGCCGTGCTTGATCACTTCTCTAATCGATTCATCAGGGCCCAGCTTGTCTGAGTCCAAGTATAACTGCTGCCCCATCAAGAACGGCAGGTCGCGTGCTTTTAGCCTGGAAAGCACTTCAAAACGGTGCAGCAGTTGACGAGCGCCTAAGCGCATCAGGCGGTCAAGTTGAACAAAGAAAAGATCCTGCTGGCCGCGGCAATCCAGGGCTACCCGGGGTAAGTTAAGGGTAACCGGTGCTATATTCCCCCTGCCGGCGGAAACCTCAGGTCCATGTCGGTTGGCGATAACCCTGGTCCGGCAGCCCATGTAAGATACTTCTTCCCCGTACTGCCGATTAAAGGAGCTGTCCATAAAACTAAAAGTGGGATTCATCCGACGGGCCGCCACCTGCAGGGCTAAACGGTACAGGTCGTAGTTGGGATCATCAGGATCAAAATTTGCGCCTTTCTTGACCCTGAACACCAGGTTGGGAAAAATAGGGCTTTCCCCGTGGCCAAGACCGCGCTGAAAAGCCTCGAGGATAGCCTTTGAAACCATTCTGCCTTCACCTGTGGTATCGGTACCAAAATTTAACGAACTAAACGGCACCTGGGCCCCGGCCCGGCTGTGCATAGTGTTCAAATTATAAATAAGGCCCTCCATAGCCTGGTAAATTTCTTCGTAGTCAGGCTGGTTCTTCAGCCCCCGGATTACTTCCCCCATGCTGCGGTCAAAGTGGGGAAAACTTTGGCCGCCGAACATATCATTCTGATTGCTCTGTAAGATAATGGCTGCCTGCGCCGCTGCTGAAGCAATCCGCTTCGGTGGGCGGACGTACCCGTAACCGGTATTGAACCCCTCCTTCAGGAGGTGAGATAAATCGATCTGCAGGCAGTTCAGAGTTTTGCTGTAATAGTCGAGATCGTGGATATGCAGGAAGCCCTCGTCGTGAGAACGGGCATACTCTTCCGGCAGGAGGTTGCTCAGGTAATACTGTTTGCTTGCAGCCATGGCAATTTGAAGCATCTTGGCCGATGGTGAATTGTTAACATTTGCGTTTTCCCGGTTGGTTTCAACCAAAATGTCCTTAACCACATCCATCAATTCTGACTTTCCATCGCGGATGCGGGTGCGGCGATCCCGGTAAAGGATGTAAGCTTTGGCAGTACGGGCATGACCGTTTTCAATCAAGGCCACCTCTACCTCATCCTGGACCTCTTCCACGGAAGGGATAACTCCGCTGGGGATTTTTCCTTTCAGATTATCAATAACCTGTTTGGTTAAGTTTTCAGCAATCCCGCGATCACTTCCCCCAACTGCTTTGGCTGCCTTAAAAATAGCATCGGTGATTTTTTCAGGGTCGAAGGAGACAACCCGGCCGTCCCTTTTGCGGATCTCATTAAAAACCTTGTTACTCGCTGAATTAGTGTGGTTTCTAACCGATGCAGCACCGTCATTCAATGGTATAACCTCCCTTAATTTTTTAGCTGTTCCTTTTCGCGAAGCATATCTTCAAGTTCGGCTTTAAAAGTTTCCACGTCAGGGAACTGCCGAAAAACCGAAGCAAAACGCATGTAAGCCACTTCATCAATCCGGCGCAGCTTTTTCATCAAGATATCACCGATTCGATCGCTGGTGACTTCCTTGGTATAGCTGCTGCGCAGTTCCTGCTCAAGGTTTTCCACCAGTTCTTCCCACCGGGAAAGGGGGATATCACGTTTCTGTCCGGCAAGGATCAATCCTTTTAGCAGTTTGCCCGGATCGAACAATTCTCTGCGCCCATCTCGTTTGATTACAACGATTGGTTCTTCTTCCATTTTTTCCATGGTAGTGAAACGGTTGCTGCAGTTAAAACACTGCCGCCTACGTCTGATAGCGGAGGAATCCTGGGTAGCTCTTGAATCAAGCACCCTGCTGTCAAGCTCACCACAGTAAGGGCATTTCATCTCTGTCCGCTCCAATCAATATCTTGCGTTTAGCCTATTATAAAACACAATATATTGGGTGTAAAGGGATAATTTTATTTTTTTAAGCAACTCGGCCTTCCTCCTGCAATGGAGGAAGGCCGAGTTTGTGCTTAGCTGCAACATGACTTCTGTTTCATTGATTATCCGTTAACAATACGGTTTTGCTGTTGCTGCCACCTGGCCCAGGCAGGTGCATCAATGTTTTCGCCACGAGAATAGGCGCTGTTACCAACACTGGCCAGGGTTGGCTTGAACCCCTGTTCCTGGCTTTGAAACCCGGTGGCGATTACCGTAACCCGAACCTGGTCATCACAGTTTTCGTCAATCACGGCTCCGAAAATTATGTTTGCATCGGGATCAGCATGACCGGCCACGATTTCCGCCGCTTCGTGCACTTCATAGAGCCCCAGGTCGGTGCCTCCGGTAACATTGATCAGTACACCTTTGGCTCCTTCGATTGAGGTTTCGAGCAGAGGGCTGTTAGTCGCCGACTTGGCCGCCTCTAAAGTGCGGTTTTCACCGCTTCCCTGTCCGACGCCCATCAAGGCTGGGCCGGTTTCTGCCATAATCGTACGGACATCGGCAAAATCAAGGTTGATTAACCCCGGCACGGCAATCAAGTCGGATATGCCCTGCACGCCCTGCCTGAGAACATCATCGGCTACCCGGAAAGCCTCCAGGATCGGGGTTTTCTTCTCGACCACCTGCATCAGGCGATCATTGGGAATCGTAATCAGGGTATCGACTTTATCCCTCAGGCAGGCAATTCCTTCTTCAGCCTGCTGTTTACGCTTCTTCCCTTCAAATGTAAACGGCTTGGTAACCACACCTACAGTTAAAGGACCCAGCTTTTGCGCTATTTCGGCAATGACCGGAGCAGCCCCTGATCCGGTGCCGCCGCCCATTCCGGCAGTGATAAAGACCATGTCGGCCCCTTTTAGCATGGCCTCAATATCGTCAGTACTTTCTTCCGCAGCCTTGCGGCCAATGTCGGGGTCGGCCCCGGCCCCAAGACCTTTGGTTAGCTGTTCACCGAGCTGCAGTTTGGTTCCCGCGTTAGCCAGGTAAAGCGCCTGGGCATCGGTATTCACTGCACAAAAATCCACTCCCTGCAAACCGGCGGCAATCATCCGATTAACGGCATTGCTGCCACCGCCTCCTACACCTACTACTTTTATCGAAGCAAATTGTTCCATTTCAATATCAAATTCGATCATTACAAGCACCTCCTAATGGTAATGCTCAGTTAATCCACAATATCCGTCAACCAGTCTTTGATCCTTTGCCAAAGACCGGGGCCTCTTTTCTTGCCGGATTTGGCCTTCTCCTGGATATACATCCGGGGCTGATAGCGCTGAACATAATGGAGAAGTCCTATTACCGTCGAATAAGCCGGGTTTTGAATCCCAAACAACTCGAATTCAGCTAACCTGACCTGATCACTTTCAAAATATAGGCGGGCTGCCTCAGGTATACCTTTCATCAAGGAAACCCCGCCGCGTAATACAACACCGGCCGGCGGCATGTAAGGCCAACCCATTTTGTTCATTTCTTCCCTAATAATCTGAAAAATTTCTTGTACCCTCGGCTCGATAAAACTGCTGAGCTCTCTTTCCGACACCAGCCTGAGCTCATTGCTACCTACTGTTTGAATTTCAACCTTTGGCTCGCTTTCAGTTAGTGAAAGCAAAGCCGAGCCATAATCTTTCTTCAAGTTTTCCGCGGTATGATGGTTAATCCGTAATCCCGCGGCCAGGTCTGTGGTAATGTGGTCTCCGCCAACCGGTGCCACCGCCAACTGCTGCAGTTTTCCATTCTGGAAAAAGGAGATTTCGGTAGTTCCACTGCCGATATCAACCAGGAAAGCACCCAGATCCCTTTCATCCGAAGACAGGGCAACTTCTGAATTGGCCATTGCCTGTAAAATTAAGCCGTTGATGTTGACACCGGCCCGGTTAACACAGCGAAGCAAGTTGTGCAAAGAGGTGATTAGGCTGCTAATAACCAGGGCATCTACTTCCAGTCTTACTCCCAGCATCCCCACCGGGTCGACAATCCCGTCAAAACCATCCACGATAAATTCCCGGGGGATAATATCGACGATTTCCCGGTCCATGGGTAATGCGACAACCCTGGCCGCCTGCATAACTCGCTCCAGGTCCTCTTCGCGGATCTCCCGGTCCTCGGAAGTAACCGCCACCACACCTCGATTATTGATCAATTCGATGTTTAATCCTTTTAAACCAACATGGGCGGATTCAATCTTGAAGCCGGCCATTCTTTCGGCCTCTTCCACAGCACTGACAATCGATTCAATTGTTTTGTCCAGATCAACAATTACGCCTTTGCGCACACCATCGGAAGGGCTAAGGCCTAAACCGACAATGTTAACAGTGCCATCAGGACGGGGTTCACCAAGGCCCACCCGCACCTCAGCTGTTCCAACATCAATTCCGGCGATAAAGTTTTTCTTCATTACCTTCAAACCCCCTTACCCTTCCAAACATGGTGCCAATACTACTAGATAATTCAACACATTTCAACAATTTCCTTTTTTTACTTTTACGGGCCCACCTCCTTTTTTTCATCTTTTACTGCGCTGCTCGAAACAATCAATCGCTTTCCACAACGAACATCAATGCGGGCATCTACTTCTGTATCTATATGGGGCAAGCTTGTCTCAATCAATTCAAGCTTGTAATCCATATCTTCACCGTCTCCCAACCATAACTCCAACCCGTCAACCGTGTGGACAACCAGGTTATATCTTTCTTGCAGCTCCATTTCTTTTATCTCCAAAGGTATGTCCCCGGGCCAGGCGGCGAAAAACTCTGTCAATGCTTCATGCCTGAGCTGACAATCGATGGGGAGTCCCGGAATTACTTTGCTGCCATCAATGCCGGAGACCAAAGGATAGCTTTTATCAGCATCTCGGGCATACTCAAAGGGAACCGCATGTTTGTCGATAATCCAAAAACCGTCAGCGGTCATCACGTAAGCAGCCGGTTCTCTTTCTTCAAGGGATATTGAGACCGTATCGGGCAATTCTCGCCGAACCCGGACATTTTTAGCCCGGGGCTGCTCTCTCTCAATTTTTTCGGATATTTTGCTCTCCTGCAGTAAAATAATACTCATCCCCCTGCTTATTTCCCCGGCATCAATGATCTCCTCTGCACTCAACTTCTTTATTCCCTCTATTTCGATGTGGTTAACCCGGAAAAAGGACTCCCCGTATTTGAGCAAGGCCAACACAGCAATGAGAGTTGCCACATAAAAGAGAAACCGGGCTGCTTTTTTCCAAAACGGGACCCTGTTTTCAGTTTTGACCAGTTTCAGGTGATCTTTTTTCTTTTTCACCGGCTATCTCTCCTCGCCAATGATTCTCACCTCGGGCCGCAGTTCAACGCCGAATTTTTCCTCGACCAGTTTGCGGACCGTCTCGATCAGGAACAATATATCGGCGGCTGTCGCGCTACCGGTATTGACTATAAAGTTGGCATGTTCTTCAGATACCTGTGCCCCGCCAATACGCATTCCCTTTGCCCCGGCCTGTTCAATGATCCGTCCGGCCGGTTGGTCGGGCAGATTGCGAAAGACACTTCCTGCACTGGGCAGAGAGGGATGACGGCGGCGGCGTTCTTCTGTATACTGTTCCATGGTCTTGAATAATTCAGCCGGATCTCCTAAGTCCATTTCCAGGCGAGCTTCTACTATAATACCCATACCGATCAAATTGCTACTGCGGTAACTGAAGGAAAGCCTTTCCCGGGTAAGGGCTACCAACTCTCCCTCGTAATCAACCAGCTTGACCGACTGCACCAGCTCCCCTGTATAACCGCCAAAGGCTCCGGCGTTCATTACCAGGGCTCCGCCCAAGGTACCCGGAATACCGATAGCAAACTCGAGACCGCGCAGTCCCGCCTCGGCGGCGGCTTTGGCCAGTTGAACCATTGGGGTGCCACTTCCGGCTTCCAATCCTCCGGCATATGGTTTGATGTAGTTGAAAGGCTCCCCGATATGCACTACCATTCCCCGGATCCCACCATCCAAAACCAGCAGGTTGGTGCCGTTACCGATGATATGCAAGGGCAGCTTATGTTTTTTGCATACCTTTATCACCAGAGCCAGTTCTTCTACATCGGCAGGGGAAACATAATAATCTGCCGGGCCACCGACACGCCAGGAAGTATGTCGCTCCATCGGTTCATTTTTCGTAAGGCCGAGCTTCATATTTGGTCCCAGTTCCTGCTCAATATTCAAGAAGCCACCTCCCACATGGTCCTGTAAAGGCGTTCAGCAGCATCGGGAATCCCCATTCGCTTACTGTTCCGGCTCATCTCGGTTAACAGCTCCGTATCTGCAAACAGGCAATCAATTTGTTCAGCCAGGCGGTGGTGGTCAAACTCATATTCTTCAATCAGCACCGCCGCCCCGGCATCCGAAAGCAACCGGGCATTGTAGTACTGGTGGTTGTCCACCACATTCGGCGACGGAATCAGCAGGGCTGGTATTCCCAGGGCAGTAAGTTCAGCCAGGGTCGTCGCCCCACTGCGGGTTACAGCAAGGTCCGCCGAAGCCAGAGCCGCCGGCATTTCCTGCAGGTATTCATAAAGTGTGACCCTTTCGGGCACTTCTTTTAAATTGTCAACCACTTCACGGTAATATATTTCCCCGGTAACATAGATCAGGTTCACCCCGGCGGGAAGTTGTTTTTCTTTTATGTATGCAGTTACCACCTCGTTTATTTTCAATGCACCACGGCTACCCCCATAAACAAGGATATTTTTGCTTGCCGGATCAAGGTTAAACTGTCTGCGACCATCTTCCCTGGTAAAAGCACTTACTTCACTGGCCCGCGGATTGCCGGTAAAAACAATCCTGCTAAAACGAGGCATCTTTTCAGCTGTTTCGGCAAACGACAGACAAACCTTCGTTACAAAGGGAGCCAGCAAACGGTTGGCTAAACCCGGCAGGGCGTTCTGCTCGTGTATCACTACCGGCAGTCGTTTCAACACTGCAGACAAAACCAGCGGAGCAGCCACATAACCTCCCGTGCCTAAAACAACATCTGGCCGGAATTCGTTAATCAATTTTAACGAGCCATGCAGCCCGCCGAATATATCCTTTAGCATGGCCCCGAGATGCTTGAGGGTGCGCTGAAAACCGCGAGCCGGGATGGTAACCAGGTTAAAACCGGCGGCAGGAACAATCTTGCTCTCCAGGCCTTTTTCACTGCCTACAAACAGCACTTCGCTTTCGTTATCCCGGGTGAGTACATAACGAGCCAGGGCCAGTGCCGGGTAAATATGTCCTCCTGTTCCTCCTCCGCCGATCATGATTCTCATATCCTAAGCCGCTCCTTTTTGGCTGTTTGCTTCCCGGGTATACTTTGATAAGTTTAGTAAAATACCAATTCCGAGCAAGGTAAAGAATACTGAACTTCCTCCTGCACTAATCAAAGGCAGATTAATCCCGGTAACCGGGATCGTCCCGGTAACCACGGCCACGTTAATCAAAACCTGGACGGCAATCATAAAGGTTATGCCTGCCGCAAGCAGGCTGCCAAACAAGTCGGGCGCTTTTAAAGCAATTTGGAAGCCACGCCAGACCAGGATCAGGTAAAGCATAAGCACGGCCACGCCACCGATAAATCCCAGTTCTTCGCCGATCACGGCAAAAATGAAGTCATTCTGGGGCTCGGGCAGGTAAAACAGTTTTTGCTTACTGCGTCCCAGACCGGCCCCGAATATATGGCCCGGACCGAGTGCATAAAGCGATTGGATAATCTGGTACCCTGCGCCGCTGGGTTCAGCCCAGGGATCCAGAAAAGTAAACAGCCGCTGCATGCGGTATTCTTCTTTGATTGTAAAATAGGCCAGAGGTGGAGTAAAAAGCAGGGCCAGCCCGGCAATCTGCGACACCGGCATCCCGGCGAAAATAATCACCAGTGCACAGCCGGCAACCACAACCAGAGCGGTGCCCATATCCGGCTGAAACTGGATCATTAAGAAAGCAATGGTACCCATAGCCAGGGGAACCAGACTTCCGGTCCAAAAATTATAAATATTCAACCTGCGGCTGCTCATGTAAGCAGCTGTAAATATAACAAACGCAAGCTTGCTAAACTCAGACGGCTGGATTACCACCGGCCCCAGGCTGATCCAGCGGCGTGCTTCTGTTCCGAGGTCACTGCCGAAACTGCTGAAAACAAGGCCTAACAGGATAAAGTTCAAAAGCAGGATCAGCAACGAGAAACGTTTCAAATTCCGGTAAGGAAACTTGCTGAAGAAATACATCCCAATTAGACCGATGGCTACCCACATCGCTTGACGCTTCAGGTAGTGGTAGGGATCGCCGGTGCTCTCCCCGGCCGAAACAAAACTGGCACTGAAAACCATAAGCAAACCTATAGCAAGTAAAAGCAAAGTAACCAGGAGGAGAGTGTGATCGTATTGTTTTGAGGAGGATTTATGCCAGGCCATTTCCGCACCCTCCTTTACCGGTCTGCTTATTTTTTAAATTATGGACCAGCTTTTTAAACAAGATTCCCCGTTCCTCGTAATCTTTAAACATGTCCCAGCTGGCACAGGCAGGGGAAAGCAGCACGATTTCCCCAGGTTTAGCTTCTTCGCCGGCGCAGTGTACCGCTTCATCGAGATCCTCCACTAACCGGTAATTGGTGAATCCGGCCTCACTCACCGCCCGGGTCAACTGTTCCCTGGTTTCCCCGTAAAAAATAGCCAAACGGGTTTTTTCCGCGATTACCCGGGCCAGCCCACTAAAGTCGGCGCCCTTATCTTTTCCCCCGGCAATTAAGATAATCTCTTTGCCGGGAAAAGCCTGCAGCGCCTTGATTGAGGCGCCGGGATTAGTCCCTTTGGAATCGTTGATATATTGAACTTCATGCAGTGTAGCTACAGGTTCGAGGCGGTGCTCGATAGCCCGGAAACTACGTAAGACAGCGCCGATTGCTTGTGGGTCCGCCCCGGCAGCCCAGGCCGCCGCTGTAGCAGCCAGGGCATTCTCCAGGTTGTGTTCCCCGGGCAAGGCTATTTCATCAAGCGGACAAACTTTGATTGGATCAACTCCCCGATTGAAGAGGGTCACCCAGCCCTCAAGTAAGCCGACTCCCCGGGAAACCTCCGCCCGGTCAAACCACAGAATCCGGCCCTTTCCCTTATCTTCAATGGAGGCTACCTTAGGATCCGCTGCATTCAGCACAGCAAAATCGCTCGAAGTTTGATTTTCAAAGATCCGGGCCTTGGCCGAAAAATATTTTTCTATGCTACCATGGTAATCCATGTGGTCTTCAGCAAAATTAAGGAATACCGCCACTGCCGGGCGGAAACTTTTTATATCTTCCAATTGAAAACTGCTCAACTCGGCGACAATGTAGCCCTGGGCACTGATGTTTTCCACCACCCCAACCAGAGGATTGCCGATATTGCCCGCAGTTATTACCGGATCAAAGCGGGCTTCCCTGAGCATGGCCGCAATTAAGGCGGTGGTAGTAGTTTTACCGTTAGTTCCGGTTACCCCGACCATCGGAGCCCTGGCAAAAGCATAAGCTACCTCTATTTCAGAGAGCACCGGAATACCAAGCTCGCGGGCCCGGCTTAACACTACCAGGTGTGGAGGAACCCCCGGACTTTTGACCACCAGGGATAGAAAGGGGTCTACAAGCTCCGGAGGGGTTCCCCCGGTTACCGCCTCAACATTGTCATAGCGACTCAGCCCGGTTAATTCTTCGTTTAATTCAGCGGCTTCTTTTTTATCGGCAATGGTGATTTTAGACGCACCCATTCCCGCCAGCAGCTTTACTACAGCCAGACCGCTGCGGGCCATGCCGATAACTAATATCTGTTTGTTCTTGATCCGGTCGATCAAAATAGACCCTCCCGGCCGCTGATCAACGGTTATAAGCCAACACTCCTACCACGGCAAAAATAATCGACAGCCCCCAAAAAGCCCCGACCACTCGCCATTCCGACCAGCCTTTCATTTCAAAATGGTGATGCAGGGGGCTCATTAATAACACCCTTTTTCCGGTCAACCTGAACCAGACCACCTGGATGATCACCGATAATGCTTCTAAGACAAATATTCCACCGATAATGATTAAAAACAGCTCGGCTTTGGTCAACACAGCCAAAACGGCAAGAGCACCACCCAGGGCCAGTGACCCCGTATCCCCCATAAACAGGCGGGCGGGATTAACATTAAAGATAAGAAATCCGAGGCAGCCGCCCGCTATTGCTGCGCAAAAGATCATAATTTCCGGCAACCCGGCCTGGTAGGCAATGAACATGAATGCTACAAATGCGATAATCGAGGCTCCCGCTGCCAGGCCATCGATTCCATCGGTAAGATTAACACTGTTGCTGGTCGCAGAAATAATCAGGAAAAGTAACACCGGGTAGAATAACCCCAGGTCAAATGTATAACTGATAAATGGGACTGTTAACTCCGTCGAGTAAAGCCCGAAACGATACAAAATTAGCACCAGCAAAGCAGTAATCATCACTTCACCGACCAGCTTGGAACGGGCTTTCAGACCGAGCGAACGGGCCCGGGCTATTTTGCCGAAATCATCAAAAAAACCGATCAAACCGCAGCCAAGGACAACCAGGTACGCAGCGTACAACGCGGGTGACGTGCCGCTCACAGCCAGGGCAACCAGCAAGGCGGCGGGAATAAAGATCACCCCACCCATGGTTGGGGTTCCGGCTTTGACCGCATGCAGGGTCGGCCCATCTTCCCTGATTTGCTGACCGAATTGCAGTGAGCGCATGCCCCTGATGTAAAATGGGTTGGCAAGCGCGGTCACAATCAGGGTAATTAACAAGGCCAGGACAATTTCAACTGCCATCAGCGATCATCTCCTTCCCCACCGATTAAAGCCCGGGCAATCACTTCCATGCGCATGCCGCGGGAGCCTTTAACCAGGATAGCCCAGTCACCGTTCAACCCCAATTTTTTTAAGGCATCAAGGGCTTGATCGTGATCCGGGCAAGAGTAAACAGCGGTAATACCGGCACTTTTTGCTCCTTCCACCATGTCCCGGGATAGTTCTCCCACAGCAACGAGGCAGTTTATTCCGCATTCCGCCACAAAACGCCCCACAGACAGGTGAGCTTCTTTTGCTGCATCCCCCAGTTCCAACATATCACCGAGAACTGCGACTTTCTGCAGCTTATCAGTATCCGCAAGGACCTTAAGCGCAGCGCGGACTGAACTAGGATTGGCGTTGTAGGTGTCATCAATTAAGGTCATCCCATCTTCAGTATGTAAAACCTGGAACCGGCCCGCCGAAAATTCACTGGCTTTGAGTCCCTGATGCATCTGCGGCAGGTTCAGTTCAAGGAGGTATCCAACGGTAAGAGCCGCCAGGGCGTTGCTGACCGACTCCCGTCCCGGAAGAGGTGATTCAATCCACCCTTCGGTATTATTAGGAAAACGCACCCGGGAAAAGCTCTTTTCTCCCCTATGAGACAACTGTAAGCCTTTTATATCGCCCTGGTTAAAGCCATAGTAATATGCTTTTCCCGGGAAGCGTTCACCCAAATCTAGGAGGCGGGGATCATCGCCGTTCAAAACAGCTACCCCGCCTGAGCCGAGGTAATCGAGTAATTCTCCTTTCGCCCTGGCAATTGCCTCAATCGAACCAAGCAGTTCAACATGGGCTTCACCAATATTGGTGATCACTCCAATGGTTGGATTGGCAATTTCACACAGGGTTTTGATTTCACCGGCCGCACTCATACCCATTTCCAGCACGGCTACCTGGTGATCTTCAGTAAGTTGCAATATGGTTAAAGGCAAACCGATTTCATTGTTCAGGTTGCCTGTTGTTTTCAGAACGTTATATTTCACCGAGAGCACCCCGGCGGTAAAGTCTTTAGTCGTAGTCTTGCCGCTGCTGCCGGTAATTCCAACAACCGGCAGGTCGAAGTATTTACGGTAGGCGGCTGCCAGCTGCTGCAGCGCACCCAGGGTGCTTTCGACTCCAATAAGCAAAAAGTCAGGAGGAATCTTAGGGTCTTGAGGTTTGCCAAGCTCGTGGAAAGCTGCTGCAGCACCCTGTTCGGCAGCCCGGGCAATATAGAGGTGCCCATCGGTACGTTCACCGGCAAAGGGAATAAACAGGTTTCCCGAACAAACCTCCCGAGAATCAATCGCGCAGCCCGATATGAACTGGTCAGGCTCTCCCTGCAGCAACCTGCCTCCGCTTTTTTCAATTATTTCAGTTCCCTTGAGCCTCATTCCGATAAGCCCCTTTTTATGGTTTTACTCGCTTTCTTCTTCGTTGTCGTTTTTATCTTCTTTATCAGGTGAAACCTGCAAATAATTAAGGGTATCTTCCATTATGCGCCTAAAGGCCGGATGACTTGTATGGGAACCGTACCGCGGACCCCGGGTAACCCCATTAACCGCTACGTAAAGGACCATCCGAGGGTCTTCAACCGGCGCAAAGCCTAACATCGAATAGACAAATTGATCATCCATATAGTTTCCCTCTTCATCCAGCTTTTCCGCAGTGCCTGTTTTCCCGGCCACCCGGTAACCGTCAATATCGGCAGCGGTTCCGGTACCTTCCAAGACAACGCTTTCCATCATTTTAATTAAATCTTGTGAGGTTTCCCCGGAAACCACCTGCCGGCGCAGCTCCGGCTCCCGTTTTAGCAGAGTCCCGTCTTCCTGGCCGCGTACTTCCTCCACCAGATAAGGTTTGTACAGGTAACCGCCGTTGATCATGGCAGATAAAGCCATCACCTGCTGCACAGGCGTAACCGAGATTCCCTGGCCAAATGAAGTGGCAGCCAGTTCCAGCTCTCCCAGCTGCTCGGCATCAAAAATTAATCCGCTGCTTTCCCCGGGGTAATCCACCCCGGTAGGTTCACCAAAGCCAAATCCTTCAATATAGTGGAGTAGCTTCTCTTTACCTAATTCTTTACCTATTTCAATAAAGGCCGGATTGCAGGAGCCACCCACGGCTTCGTAAAAACTGATCTCTCCATGACCGCCGCGATCAGCAGTCCAACAGTTAATCCGTTGGCCATTAATAGTAACATGTCCAGTGCAGTTTATAGTTTCTTCCGGTTCGAATAGGCCTTCCTCCATCGCTGCCGCCAGGGTAACCATCTTAAAAGTCGATCCCGGCTCAAATGACGAGGTAAAAGGAGGCAGAGCCCACTGTTCGGGATCGTAGTCATCATAAGCTTCCGGGTTGTAATCAGGGCGAGCTGCAGCTCCAAGAACCGCCCCGGTATGAGGGTCGACAGCCAGGGCCATAGCCTGCTCCGGCGCCGCTTCCTCCATAACCCGATCCAGCTCTTTTTCAATGATATGTTGGATCGACTGATCTATGCTTAAGTGTAAATCGTAGCTACCCTTCGGTTCAGTATTCCTCGTAAAATCATGGGGCAGCTGGCGGCCATGCCCATCAGCGGGAAAAAGCAATTGCTTTTCCGAACTGCTTAAATAGTCTTCATAATAAGATTCCAGGCCCGCCAGACCTTGATCCATCCCGACAAACCCCAGTGCCTGGGAAGCAAGGTTGCCGCCAGGATAATCCCTTTGTTCTTCGTTGAAAAAAACAATTCCCGGGATATTCATTTCGCGCACCGCTTCCGCCACTTCGGGCTCTACTTTCCGCTTGAGATAAACTGCACTTCTATCCATGCTCATTAACTCCTCCAACCGCCGGGCTTCCAAATCCAAAACCGGGGACAGGGCTTCCGCAACAGCCTCGTGATCGTCAACCTGCTGGGGGATGGCAGCCACGGTCTCTACAGCAACACTGCCGGCTAAAAGGCGCTCACTGCGGTCGTATATATTACCACGAGCTGTCTTGACAAGCACATTATGATTCCATTGATCCCAGGCCTGTTCGTAAAATTCTTCGGCCCGGACAATCTGGATCCAGGCCAGCCGGCTGATTAAAAGAAACACGGCCAGCACGGTAAGAATGAAAATAACAATCAACCTGCGTCTGACAGTTGCCCGGCTTACGGTAAATTCAGCCACTTAAACTCACTCTCCCGGCCGGTTGTTTTCTGGATCTACCCTCTGGCTTGTGGAAATGCTGGGTTCGCTTTCCACCCTTTGGCTCGCAGAAATAGTATTGAGCTGTTCCATGCCGGGTTCAACCATGCCTAACTCTTCCCTGGCAATGCTTTCAATTCGGTCAAGGGACCCCAACCTGGCAGCTTCAATCTCCGTGATCCGAGAGGATTCCCGGACTGAGTTAAGTTCGGAACGAGCGCTGCTTAACTGGTAATTGAGCACAACCAGTGATGAATACTGGGCTACCACTACCAGGCTGAGTATAAAACAGGCAGCCATGATCCCCAGCAATTTAGCCTTCTTTAACCGTTTACCCGGCTCTCTGGAAATCCCCGGAGCTCCGCCCGGCTGCGCCGGTGAGGGCACCCGGTTTACGGAAGGTAGCTTCCTTGCCTGCTGCATTTATCTCACCTTCTTCCTGCTCAAGCAGTTTTTAAGCGCTCAGCCGCTCTTAAGCGGGCACTGCGCGAACGAGGATTTTCTGCCACTTCTTCTTCGGAAGGCTTGACTGCCTTGCCGGTTAGTATTTTTAAAGATGCTTTCCGGTTACAGATGCAGGGCTTGTTCGGGGGGCAACTGCACCGGGTAGCTTGTTCCCGGAAAAAATTTTTAATCAAGCGATCTTCCAGTGAATGGTAGGCGATCACGCAAATTCTACCGTCCGGCTCCAGGGTTTCGACCGCCTGGGGCAAGACGGTCTCAATATTCTCTAACTCCCGGTTAACAGCCAGGCGCAGAGCTTGAAAAACCTTTTTTGCCGGATGCCCACCATGCCTGCGGTAACGGGCAGGAATCGCTGCTTTAACAATCTCCGCCAGACGGCTGCTATCAGTAATTGCCCCCTGCTGCTCCCGTTCCCGCACAATGCGTTCCGCTATGCGTTTTGACCAGCGCTCTTCCCCATAGCGAGAAAAGATCCCGGCCAATTCTTCAGCAGAATATTGATTGATAATATCTTTAGCCGAAACTTCCAGGCGCTGATTCATACGCATATCCAGCTCCCCTTCCTGGTGTACAGAAAAGCCTCTTTCGGCATCCATAAGCTGGAGAGTCGAGGCCCCCAGGTCGATCAAAATCCCGTTAACCGCCGGAAAACCTTTCTCGTTCAGCACTTCTTTTAAGCGAGTATAATCCGCACGAACCAGGTTGACCCGGTCGGAAAAACCGGCAAGCCTATGTTTTGCTCGTTCAAGGGCAACTTTATCCCAATCCAATCCGATCAACCTCCCTCCGGAAGGCAAGCTGCGGCAAATTTCTTCCGCATGTCCGCCATCTCCCACAGTTGCATCGACAAAAACACCGCCTTCAGAACAGTTCAGGTAGTGAAGCACTTCAGTTTTCATCACCGGACGGTGCAGTTCCACCATTGCAAGACACCACTTTACAAATCAATATCTTCAAGCTTTTCCGCCAGTTCTTCATAATTTTCATCAGCTGAGTTGAAATACTGCTCCCAGGATTCCTTGCTCCACAGCTCAACCCGGTTGGATACACCGATAAACATAACATCTTTTTCTATACCGGCATATTCACGCAGGTTCTGCGGTATCAAAACCCGGCCCTGTTTGTCTGCCTCAACTTCCATGGCTCCGGAAAAGAACAGGCGCATAAAGGCCCGGGCATCTTTCTTGGTAAAAGAAAGCTCTTTGAGTTTCTGTTCGAGGCGAACCCATTCAGAATTGGGATAAACAAACAGGCAGTGGTCGAGCCCCCGGGTAATAACAAAACGGTCTCCTAACCCTTCCCGCAAGCGGGAGGGGATAATCACCCTTCCTTTTCCATCGAGCGTATGATGATACTCCCCGGTAAACATCTGTTCGCCTCCATCTGGTGCACTTACAACCACTTTTCACCACTTTACACCACTTTCCTCTATATTTCAACCCTCATTCTCATTTTCCTGCCTGTTTTTTAAAAAAAATATTAAAAAAATGAGGAAATTTAATCATTTACCTCATTGATGTAACAGTATATTCCAATTTATTGATAAATATGGATATTCGGAGCCTCAAAAAAGAGGGGAGAGCAAAAAAGAATTTCTGATGGTGACTTAACGCAGGTATTCAATAAAACTTGTGGCTATAAAAAAGTAGATCATCAATCCGGTAACATCTTTAATCGTTGTGACAAAGGGTCCGGCAGTGATAGCCGGGTCAACGTTAATTTTACTGCATAAAAGCGGAACCAGGGTGCCGATCAGGGCAGCCACGGTAATTGTCCCCAGCATTGATACACCCACTACCGCTCCCAGGTAGGGATTTCCCTGCCACAAAAAGGCTACCCCTGATATCAATACCCCGCATATAAGCCCGAGGGTAACACCAATGCGAATTTCCCTAAAAAAATAAGGCCAGGCTTCAGCCAGATCAATTTCACCGGTAGCCAGGCCACGGACAAAAATAGTAGAAGACTGGGTCCCCACATTACCCCCCATATCCATAATCACCGGAATAAATACAGCGAGGATAACTATCGCTTCCAGGGTGCTTTCATAACCCCCGATTACGCTGCCAGAGATAAAACCACCAACCATGCTGATCAGCAGCCAGGGTAGGCGCAGGCGGACCACTTTGCTTACAGGGGCTTCAGTCAATTCCATATCGACCACTTTGGAAGCACCGGCTAGTCGGTAAATATCTTCTGTAGCTTCTTGTTCCATAACATCGATCACATCATCAACGGTAATAATGCCGAGTAATCTGGTTTCGTCGTCAACCACCGGCACGGCCAGGAGATCGTACTTGGAGACAACCCGGGCCACTTCCTCCTGGTCGAGCTCGGCATTGACACTGATTACGTTTTGACGCATTACTTCTTTCAGGATTACCCCATCTGAAGAAGCAATCAGGTCGCGCAAAGAAATTACCCCAATTAAGCGTCCTTCATGGTCAACCACATAAACGTAGTAAATGGTTTCCGCATCCGGAGCTATTTCCCGTAAGCGAGAAATAGCTTCTTCAACCGGGATATCAGCAGGAAGAGAAATAAACTCCGTAGTCATGATTCCCCCGGCGCTTTCCTCCGGGTACTTCAATAGACTGCCGAAATCAGCCAGTTCTTCCTCATCAATTAAGTGGAGAATCTCCTGGGCTTCTTCGGGCGAGAGTTTGCCGATGAGGTCAGCTACATCATCGGAAGCCATATCTTCCAAGATTCTGCTGGCTCTTTGTTTATCTAAATGCCTGATGATCTCGGCCTGTTCAAAGTCTTCCATCTCCTGCAGCAGAAAAACTGCTTCATCTTCGGGCAACCACTGCATCAGACCTACTTTTTGGTCAAGTTCAAGCTTTTCAATTTGCCCTAGGAGATCGCCAGGATGGACCCCCGCTTTTAGATCACGGCTAATAGACTGATAAAAAGTTTCCACCGACATGGCTCTCACCTCTTATTCTCCCTTGTACTCGCAAAGCCACTACCAGGCTGTTGTTTAAATTGCTTGAAGTAAGGTCACTGCCTGCCCAGTTTAGTTAAAAACATGCTGAGCAGTTGCTACCATTATACAGCGAGGTTAAACAAGCTTTATTATAGCATGCTAAAAAACATAAAAAAACCCCGCCGTGCCGTGGACCGTGGGTTTTGAACGATTCCCTACAGGTGGGTGCCCTCTCAGCTGTTTTACAGGTCCTCTCTTCAGAGGCATCTGCGCCGCAGCTGAAGTCCGGGCTCCCTTTCATTCAATGTTGGCTCAAAACGTCATCGGTTTACACGAACACAGCAGGGTTATACTCACAATTGCCTTACTTTTTGCATAAAAATCATAGCACAAAAGCGGGACAGTTGCAAGCAGGGTTTTCAATATTCCCTACCGAATATTCTTTAATTTTTATTCATCTTCCCCACTTTCCTTAAGCATAATTCCTAGTTCTTCCAGTTGCTTTTCAGATACAGCAGCCGGCGCCCCGGTCATCAGACAGCTTGCTGCTGCGGTTTTGGGGAAGGGAATCACTTCCCTGATTGAATCATCCCCGGTCAGCAAGGCTATCAACCGGTCGAGCCCCAGGGCAATACCACCATGTGGCGGCGCCCCATAATTAAGAGCTTCCAGCAAAAAGCCGAATTTTCCCCGGCTCTCTTCCTCTGTTAAACCCAACAGGTTAAAGATTTTGCTTTGCTCTTCACGGTTATGGATACGAGTGCTGCCTCCACCTATTTCCACCCCATCAAGAACCAGGTCATAAGCCTGAGCTCGCACCGAGAGGGGATCTTTTTCCAGCAGGTGCACATCTTCATCTTTCGGAGCGGTGAACGGATGATGATCCGAATCATAACGCTGCTCTTCCTCGTTATAATGGAACAGGGGAAAGTCGACCACCCAGAGGAAATGGGGTTTGCTTGAAATCTCCGTCGGAGCCAACCTTGTCCGCAGATGACCAAGTACTTCGCAGGCGGTTTGCCACTGATCAGCCATAAATAAAAGCAGATCTCCTGAAGAAGCCCCCATTTCACTGTTGATTTCATCAATCAACTCCTGGTCAAAGAATTTGGCGATTGGCGAACGCCACCCTTCTTTCTCCACAACTGCCCAGGCCAAACCTTTAGCACCAAGCTGGCGGGCAAATAAGGTAAGATCGTCTAAATCTTTGCGGCTCATGCGCTCGCCACTGCCTGAAACACAGAGCCCTTTTACCGCTCCTCCACTCTCTAAAGCAGAGCGGAAAACTTTGAACTCACTTCTACCGGCAGGATCATTTAAGTTTACCAGCTCCATGCCGTAACGCACATCAGGTTTATCCGAACCAAAACGGTCCATTGCTTCATGGTAAGGAATTCTTAAGAAAGGCCTTTTTAGGTCAATGCCGAAAAATTCTTTCCACAGCGCAGCCATTAAGTCTTCCATGATTGCAAAGAGTTGTTCTGTACTGACAAAGGATGTTTCAATATCAACCTGGGTAAATTCCGGCTGCCGGTCCGCCCGCAGATCCTCGTCCCGAAAGCAACGGACTATCTGAAAGTAGCGCTCGATACCACTAACCATGAGCAACTGTTTGAACAGCTGAGGCGACTGGGGCAGGGCATAGAAAGAACCGCTTTGGAGCCGGCTGGGAACCAGAAAATCCCTCGCTCCTTCCGGGGTGCTGCGGGTAAGCATGGGAGTTTCTATCTCCATAAATTCATAGTGATCCAGGAAATCACGGATCAGTTTGACCGCCCGGTGGCGTAGCTGCATTTTTTTGAGCATTTCCGGTCGGCGCAGGTCCAGGTAGCGATAACGCAGACGCAGGTTATCGTCCACCTTAACCCCATCTTCAATGTAGAAAGGTGGAGTTTTTGAAGTATTTAGTATTTCTAAGAAATCAGTTTTCAGTTCGATTTCGCCGGTAGGCAGGGCAGGGTTCACGGTTTCTTCAGATCGCCGCACCACTTCGCCTTCCACCGAAATAACATATTCGCTGCGAAGCCCTTCCGCCTGCCGAAACATTTCGATGCCCTGTTTCTGGTCAAAAACCAGCTGCATTACACCGCTCCGGTCGCGCAGGTCGATGAAGATTAGCCCGCCGTGGTCGCGACGCTTGCCCACCCATCCGCAGAGCCTGACCTTTTTCCCGACATGTTTGAGGTCCAGGTTGCCACAGTAGTGGGTCTTTACTGCCCTCTCTCCGTCTTCTGGAAGGAGAACTTCGGCATCTTCCCCGTGATCCGGGGCTTTTTCTTCCACTACATCAACCTCGCCGGTAACATTTCTGTTACCGCTACTGCGTTCTTCTAACAGTTTGTCGATTAAATCCTTGCGGGACAGGTCCACCTGCTCGCCGGTCTCCATGTTGCGAAGGGCCAGTCTTCCCCGGGTAATTTCTGCTTCACCAAGGATAACTACCTCTTTATAGCCACGCCGCCCGGCATATTTCATCTGGGCTTTGAGACTTCGCTGAAGCAGGTCTGTTTCGGCGGCAATCCCTTGATCCCGCAGTTCGTGGGCCAGGGCCAACGCTTCTTTCTCCATCCCTTCGCCTGCAGCAGTTATAAATACAGGGGGACAGGGGTCGGGCATAACCTTATCCCAGTCCATGGTCAAAAGAACCCTTTCCACACCGAAAGCTACTCCCACACCGGGGACATAGGGCCCTCCGATGTGTTCGACCAGGTGATCATAGCGGCCGCCGCCGCACAAGGAGGCCTGGGCTCCCTTTTCACCGGCCGTAATTTCAAATGCCGTGCGGGTGTAGTAGTCAAGACCTCGTACAAGCTTGGGATTAAGGTGAAAAGGAATCTGCAGCTTCTCAAGCAGGGCTTTGACCTGCTCAAAGCTATTTTCACAGTCCTCGCAGAGATGATCAATCAACCTTGGCGCATCGGCAACCAGTGATTGGCACTTCTCTTCTTTGCAGTCGAGGACCCGTAAGGGATTATTTTTATAGCGATTCCGGCAGTCGCCGCACAATTCGCCCTCTACCTGCTCGAGTATGGGGATAATCGTTTCCCTGTAGCGAGGGCGGCAAGCGGGACAACCCACACTGTTTAATTCAATAGAGAGGTTTTCAATTTGTAGAGCCCGAAAGAAATTATAGCAAAAGGCAATAATTTCAACATCGGCAACCGCCTGTTCCGAGCCGAATATTTCAAGACCAAACTGGTTGAACTGGCGATAACGCCCGGCCTGGGGTCGGTCATAACGAAACATCGGACCGCTGTAAAATAGTTTTATTGGCTGTGGTCTTTCGCCAAGGTTGTTTTCCAGGTAAGCCCTGGCAACTGCAGCGGTAAGTTCGGGCCGCAGGGTCAAATCACGTCCCCGCCGATCTTTAAAAGAATACATTTCTTTAGAGACAATATCACTGTCTTCCCCCACACTGCGGGCAAACAGTTCGGTTTGTTCAAACATAGGGGTCCTTATTTCACCAAACCCATAAAGGTCACAGAATTTCTTAAAAGTTTCTTCCAGGTAATGCCATTTTTCAGCTTCTTCAGGTAAGATGTCGCGGGTGCCGCGTGGTGCTCTGTAGTTCATATGAATTCTCCTCTCTTAAAAAACAACATCATTCTATCCAATCTAAAACGCGGTGTCAATGTTAACGGGTTTACACGGTCTAAAAAAATCAAGGTAACTTTATCTTCGTACGGCTTTTTTTCATTATCCTCAGCAAGCCTGAAGTGAAAACCCAGGCAAGCTTAAAATGAGGGCTTAAATTACATTGGTAAAGCAAGGCCTGAAGCGGGCTGACCGATAGGATGCCGGCTAACGAAAAAGAGCTTCAGAATGAGCTCATTAGACGCCTATAACAAAAAGCCGCCACGAAAAAAATCGCAGGGGCTGAAAAAAATGTTTGCATAGATTCCTTATTTTAAAGAATTAGTTAACTAAAACTGCTTTTTGCTATCAAGCAGCATAGTTACAGGACCGTTATTGTCCACAAATATACGCATGGTTTCCTGGAACTGTCCTGTAGCAACATTGATACCGGCATTTTTCAACCGCTCGCAAAAATCCTTGTAAAGTTCCTGGGCTTTGTCAGGAGGCGCTGCCGCAGTAAAACCGGGGCGCCTTCCTTTGCGGCAATCGCCGTAAAGGGTGAACTGGGAAATGCAAAGCACCTCTCCGCTGCTTTCTTGTACGGAAAGGTTCATCAACCCTTCATTATCTTCAAATATACGCAGCCCCGCTATTTTACCGGCCATGTAATCGTTATCTTCCGGGCCATCTTCTTTGCCGACCCCGAGAAAAACTACTAGTCCCGGGCCAATCTCACCGACTACCTCTCCATTTACTTCAACCCCTGCTTTGTGGACTCGTTGAACCACTGCCCTCATCTGGCGTTCCTCCTACTTTTTCTTTTTTTTGTTGCTTGCGCTGTTTGATCCGCACAGGTAGCGGCGCACTTCAAAAACTTCCTTTATTTTTTTGATTTTGTTCATCACCTGGTCCAGATGTTCCTGGTCCCTAACCACCATGGTTAAATAAATCGTAGCAACATCGTTTTTATCGGTCCGGGCCGTGACGGCGGTAATATCGACCTTGCTTTCATTAACCGAGGCCATAATATCGGCCAATAGATTCTTACGGTCATCGGCATACACTTCTATATCTACCGGGTAGGACGCTTCCGGGGCCTTTTCCCAGGTGGCATCCAGGAAGCGGCTGTTTTCGTTGGTTTGCTGGGCCAGGTTTGGGCAATCGCGACGGTGAACAGATACGCCCCGCCCCCGGGTAATGAACCCAATGATGTCATCCCCGGGAACAGGATTGCAGCAGCGAGCCATCCGCACGAGCAAATTGTCCATCCCTTCGATGGAAACTCCGGGGGAAGTGCGTTCCGGTCGCTTAACCGGTTTAACTTCCGGCAGTTCTTTTTCCTCTTCCTCTTCACCGTATTTACGTTTGTATTCTTCTCGCAGGCGGCTAATCACCTGATTAACGGTAACCCCGCCATAACCAACCGCGCTGTATAGATCCTCAATGGTCTGAATATTGAAGGTGCGCGCAGCATCCTCCAAAAGATCGCTTTTTAAAGCGATGCGTTTTTCGGCATTGATCCTCTTGATCTCTTTTTCCAGCATTTCACGGCCTTTTTCAATATTTTCTTCACGGCGTTCTTTTTTGAACCAGTTGCGAATCTTATTTTTCGCATGTGATGTTTTGACCATCTTCAGCCAATCCCGGCTCGGCGATCCCTGCTTGGAGGTAACCACTTCGACCATGTCACCGGTTTTCAACTGGTAATCAAGTGGCACCAGGCGGCCGTTAACCCGGGCACCGGTACAGTGGTTGCCTACATCAGTGTGGATTTTGTAAGCAAAATCAAGCGGAATCGAGCCGGTCGGCAGGTCAATAACATCGCCTTTAGGGGTGAAAACAAAGACTTCGTCGGTGAAAAGTTCACCTTTTATATCTTTGATAAAATCCCGGGCATCGCGGTAATCATGCTGCCATTCCAAGAGTTGTCGCAGCCAGGTCAGCTTTTCGTCCGGAGCCTCACCACTGCCCGGTTTTTCCTTGTAGCGCCAATGGGCGGCAATGCCGTACTCCGCGGTGCGGTGCATATCCCAGGTGCGGATCTGGATTTCGGCCAGTTCGTTTTCTGCGGCAAAAACCGTAGTATGCAGGGATTGGTACATATTGGGCTTGGGCATGGCAATAAAATCTTTAAATCGCCCCGGAATCGGCTTCCAGATGGTGTGGACAATACCTAAAGTATGGTAGCAGTCTTTTACCGTATCGACAATAATGCGCACAGCAGTAAGGTCGTAAATTTCATTTAAATCTTTGCCCTGGGCTTTCATCTTGTTGTAGATACTATAAAGGTGCTTGGGACGGCCCTGGATTTCCGCACTGATGGAAGCCTCGTCCAGGTAATCTTGCAAAATCCAGATGATCCGGTTAATAAAGTTTTCGCGCTCTTTTCTTTTCTTGGCCAGTTTTTCGACCAGCTGAAAATAATCATCGGGTTGCATGTAGCGAAAGGCCAGATCTTCAAGCTCCCATTTGATCATATAAATTCCAAGTCGGTGTGCCAGGGGAGCATAGATTTCAAGGGTTTCGCGGGCAATTTCTTTTTGCTTGTGGGTATTCAAGTAGCGCAGGGTCCGCAGATTATGAGTTCTGTCAGCCAGCTTGATTAAAACCACCCGAATATCCTGGGCCATGGCAATAAACATCTTACGCAAAGTTTCCGCCTGCTGCTCTTCCTTAGAGGTGAAATCAAGGCGGCTTAACTTGGTTACCCCGTCCACCAGGGAAGCCACTTCTTCCCCGAACTCTTTTTTAATATCTTCTAAGGTGACAGATGTATCTTCCACCACATCATGGAGGAGGCCGGCAATTATGGTCACCAAATCAAGCTCCAGCTCGGTCAGGATTAAGGCAACCCCCAGCGGATGGGTAACATATGATTCCCCGGACTCCCGTCTTTGACCGTAATGGGCCTGCACAGAGAACTCGTAAGCCTTTTCGACAAGGGCCCAGTCCTCCATATCAGGGTAATAACGGTGAATCCGATTTTTTAACTCCTTCATTTTTTCTTCTTTAACAACCATATTTTTCAATCCTGCCCAGACAGACATTTTAGGATCTTCATATCTATGATACAAGAAAAAAGCAATTAATTCCACAGGGGGTTATTAGTATCATAACAAAACATTTGTCATATACCACCGGCGCCCCTTAAATTATGAAGATAGTTTCATTATATTCTTTTCGGTTTTTGCTGCGATCCAGAAATAGTTAAATATCAACATAAAGCCGCTTAACTGTTTCTCTTTTGCTGTAGAATTAGCAGCCGGCTGTATGCTGATGAAAGAACGAAGCAATCTCGCCGGGAGGAGCTTCAAGCAGCATTTTTTGAAACTGCTCACAGTCTTTGCGCAGTTTAGTTGTAGCTTGATAGGTCGCGGATTTTTCTATACAGGCAGGCCAATCTTTTTTTAGTTCAACCCGGCCCGGGGCAAGGCGCCCATCTTCAAGCAAGCCGGCCTCAGAAAAAATGTCTGCCGCTCTTTTCCAAAAAGTGGGGGCAGCATCAATTTCAAGGCAATCTTTCACCGCTTCCGGAAATAAAGGTGACTGATCCTCTGCTTCAACTTTTTCATAAGCCTCGAGGATTTTTAGCAGCTGTTGCTCCGAGGGCAGAGAAAGATCCAGCAATCGGTAATTACGCTGCAGGTCTTCTTTCCCATAGAGCAAATAAATAGTTAATGCTTTTGCCTGCATAGGGCCTTTAATGATGTAGGCAAGCAAACCCTCAAAAAGCGGTAGGTCGTAAAGGATAAGCGGGTTTTTATCCGCAGGGATCTCGATATTGCCGCTAAGAACGCTGCTGGTAACAAACATCGACCGGCTGCCCTGTGGACAACTGCTTTCCAGTTTAGCCGCCCTGGCTGCGGTGGAGGCAAATAAAACTGCATTGCCTTTACTATTTGCGGCAATCTCTTTGGCCCGGTCAAAACGATTTCTGCAGCCGCGCCAGTCGATAATCTCCAGCCTTCCATCAATAATATTATCGCTGTAACTGAGATCTTTGACTTCAGTTTCCAGGGTCCGCTGATCCCGGTAAAAACCTTCTTTTAATTTGAAAGCCAGGTCGACCAGGCGGCCTTTTTCCAGTTTTTTCAACAGCGGCGCTCCTGAAAAAACAATCGGTGTAAGGGTGCGCCCGTTTTTCTGCAAGTTGAGCTTAAGATGTTTTTGATCAGCTCCCACCAGACGCCATGATTTTAACTCCCAGCTACAGCTGCCAAAAATCGGGGCCGGGTTAGCCGTGCCGAAAGGCTGCAGCTGTTCAATCTGTTCGACCAGTTCAAACCGGAGATCAGAGTGTTCAAGCTCGGCATCAATGTATAGGTATGGCCGGAGCTGGTTTGCATCCAGGTGCTTTTCCGCATAGTCATTCAATCCTTCACGCAATTCTTCAATCCACCGGGGATTAATCGCAAAACCTGCCGCCTGCTCATGGCCGCCGAAACGTTCCAGTAAAGAGGAGTATTCAGCCAGGGCAGCAGTGATATCAAAACCGGGAATGCTGCGGGCAGACCCGCGTCCTTCTTCACCTTCCAGGGCTACCAGGCAAACCGGCCGGTTATATTTTTCGACAAGCCGGGAAGCAACTATCCCGATTACCCCGTGATGCCATTTTTCATCAGCCAGAGTGATGATTTTATAATCTTTTTCGGCCAGCATGGTTTCAGCACTTGTTTCTGCTTCAATTAGAATATTCTGCTCGGTTGAGCGTCTTAACTGGTTGGCTTCATGCAGGTAGTAAGCCAGTTCTGTAGCTCTTGCAGGATCTTTTTCTAGCAAAAGCTTAGCCGCCGGCAGAGCTTCGCCCATGCGGCCCACTGCATTAACCGAAGGGGCCAGGATAAAAGAAAGAGCACCGCTGGAGATCCGCTCCCGCTCCAGGCTTACCGCCTCACGCAGCGCTTTAAAACCGGGACGCTGCCCCTGGCGCAAAACTGCAAGCCCGGTGTGCACCAGGACCCGGTTTTCATCAAGCAAAGGAACAACATCGGCAGCCGTTCCCAGGGCGACAAGATCAAGTAAGTGTTCCGGAAAAGAGCAGCCGGAGCGTTCCATAAGGGCACAGGCTAACTTAAAAGCGACGCCCGCGCCGGACAATTCCTTGAAAGGATAAGGACATTTTTCCTGGTGAGGATTGAGAACCGCTGTAACTCCCTGCAACTCCTGCAAGGGTTGGTGGTGATCGGTAATCACCAGATCAAGACCCAACGAATAAGCATATTCTACTTCTGTAGAAGCATTGATTCCGCAATCGACGGTAACCACCAGGGAGACTCCTTCTTCCTTAAACTTTTTCAACGGCTCCTTGTGCAAACCGTAGCCTTCTCCAAACCGGCTGGGCAGGTAATAATCAACGTTGGCGCCCAGCTGCTCCAGGGTTTCAGTCAAAATAGCGGTGGCAGCAATCCCGTCGGCGTCATAATCACCGTGGATCATGATTTTCTCATCTTTATCCAGGGCTGCCAGCAACCGAGTAACAGCTTCCTCCACGCCTCGCATCAACCAGGGGGAGTGAAGCTGCCTTGTAGATGGGCATAAAAAAGCCCGGGCCTCTTCGTGATCGGTGATTCCACGGTTGATTAAAAGCCGGGCCAGGGCCTGGTTTAGTCCTAACCTGTAAGCAAAGCTTAAAGCTAACTCATCGTTGTTCTGCTCGGGCCAGATCCACTGTCTACCTTTCAGGCTCATGCGGATCTTCTTCCTCTCCTTCTTCAACCGGTTTATCTTCTTCCATGCCGCCTGTTTTTTCAGAATCCTCTCTGCTGCCGGGTTCTTCCGGTTCGTCCCATTCTTCCGCTGTTTCTACTTCCGGTGAATCCTCAGGAACAGAGACAGCTTTATTCAATTCAGCTTCGAGAAATAATTTTTGTTCTTCAAGGTCTTTGACCTTTTTTTGCAGGGCTTCTTTTTCATGGCGGGCCTGGCGGAAAACCAGGGCATTGCTGATCCCGCGAAACAAGCTGAAAAGCCCCATTGCCAGTGCACCTGCAAAAGCGGACCCCAGGATTAAAATTATCAGGGGGAGATTGGTTTTTCCGAAAATATAATTAAGGGTAACCGGCTCGGTATTGGCTATAGCCAGCAGGGCAATAAGCAGGCTAAAAACCAACGCTAAAATTAAGTATAAAGAACCCATTATTATTCCCTTCTCTCATCGTTTATTTAAGATAAAGTTACTGCTCAGCCGTGTAATTTTTTGATCTAGCGCCAGCTCATCGCTGCGAACAATACATAAATCATGCCGCTTCACAATTCATCTTAGTTTTCCCCGCTATCGGTATTACGTGCTGCCTTACGACCGGGCAGGCTAAGCTTGTAATCCTGCAAATTAAGCCATAAAGGACTGGCAATGAATATGGAAGAGTAAGTACCGACAAGGACCCCTGTGATCAAAGCGATGACAAATACGATCAAGTCAAGGCTACCGATAAAGTAGTTGAAGCCGACCAACAGGGAGATGAGCACAAACAGAGTGGTCAGGGAAGTGTTGATTGAGCGAACCAGGTTTTGGTTAATACTTTCATTGACCACAGCAGAATAATCTTTTTTCTTGCGGTACTGGATATTTTCCCGAATTCGGTCCATGATCACGATGGTATCATTAACAGAATAACCAAACACGGTCAATATTGCAGCGACGAAAGGTACGTTAATTTCCAGCTGGAACAAAGAAAAAATACCGAGCACAATAAGAATGTTGTGCAGCAAGGCTGAAATTGTAGCCAGGGCAAACTTAAATTCAAAACGATAAGTAATATAGGCTATCATGGCAGCGATTGCAACTACTAAAGCTAAAACAGCCTGGCGGGCGAGTTCGCCCCCGATTACCGGACCGACACTTTCCACCCTCGAATCAGCGAGATCCATTTGTGGGAAACTGTCCTGGAAATCTTGCATTACCGATTCACGACGATCCTCTCCCATGTACGGTCCTCTGATAATCAGGCCTTCGTCAGTGGGCTCCCCGGCCAGGTCGCGCCCCTGAACTACCTGTATCGCAGCTCCTTCCAATTCCTCGTAAGGGGCCAGAACTGTTTCGACTTCTTCCCTTGCAAAATCTTCACCAAAGGTCAACTGAAAAACAGTTCCCCCCGTAAAATCAATTCCTAAGTTTAAGCCGAATATACCAAGCGAGATGATCCCGGCAACAATAAGGACCAAGGAAATGGTGTAAGCTTTGCGGCGGTTACCAATAAAGTTAATCATTATGTTTTCACCCCCACATAAGCCCCGCTCTGAATAGCACCGGCCTTAAAAGCAAGGCGCATCAGGAAACGGGTCAGGACAATAGCAGTAAACATACTGCAAAGAATTCCGATAAACAGGGTTATAGCAAAACCCCTCACCGGGCCACTGGCTAAAATAAACAAGACAATGGTTACAATCAGGGTAGTAACATTGGCGTCCAAAATCGCCCTGAAGGCGCGCCGGAAACCACTTTCCATGGCGCTGCGCAAAGATCTACCCGTACGCAGTTCATCCTTGATCCGCTCAAAAATAATCACGTTGGCATCCACGGCCATACCGATTGAAAGAATCAACCCGGCAATACCCGGCAGGGTTAGTGTAGTGGGCAACTGGGAAAGTACAAAAAGAACCAGGGATGTATAAAACACCAGGGCTACTCCGGCGATAACTCCGGCCGCCCGGTAATATATGAACATAAAAAGCAAGACCATTGCCAGTCCAACCCCGGCGGCAATTGCTGCAACTTCCTCAGTCCGCTGGCCTAAGGTTGGTCCCACCAGGCGCGATTCGAGCTCGCGCAATTCCACCGGCAAAGCACCGCTGCGTAAAAGCAGGGCCAACTCAGAGGCTTCTTCAAAATCAAAATCCCCTTCAATTGTAGCCTGCCCTTCAGTAATGACCGCCCTGACCACCGGCTCTGAAATTACTTCATCATCTAAGACGATGGAGATCGGTTCTCCGTAATATTTTTCAGTAGCCTCGGCAAACAGCGCCTGCCCTTCCCGGTCAAATTCAAGGCTGACAAAGGGATTGGGTGAAACCTGTGGGTTCCTTTCGGCCCGGGCCTGCTCGAGGTTGGCCCCGGTAACAATTTCTTCTCCATCCGGGCCGACAAATTCCAGCATAGCCGTGCGCCCGACAATCTCCCGGGCCTGTTCTGGATCATCAAGATCCGGGAGCTCAATCCGAATGCGGTCATCACCCTGAGGAGCAATGACCGGTTCCTCCACGCCCAGCTCATCGATCCGGCTGCGGATTACCGTAATGGCACGCTCTATAGTATCTTCGTCCACTTCCCGGTCCTCGGTTTCCACGGCTTCCATCAACATATAGAGCCCACCGGCAATATCCAGGCCCCGCCTAATTCCGTCTTCCCGGTCAGCCGCATTTTGAAAGGACCAGTAACCGGAAGCAAAAATCAACAGGCACAAAATTACTAAAACCAGGAAAAGTCCCGGTTTAAAATTTTTTTTCAATCTAGATCACTCTCCATCCCTTTTTACACATGGCTCTTTTTATAACCTGTTTCACCCCCACTTACAACCTGGCAGCCACTTTTACTATGACCGGCTTAACTTTAATTCGGGGCTAACTTTAAGTAAGGTTCAATTATTTCTTTCAATAGCCATATATCGTTTACCGGGATAATTGCAGCTTCTCCAATTTTTTTAGGCAAAACAAAAATTAAGTCGTCTTCCCGGCGTTTTTTATCTTGCCTTAGTTTATCGATTACAAGCTCTGCGGTCAAGCCCGCAGGAGGTTTTTTTAGTCTTATTTGCGCAAGCAATTTCCTGATTCGATCTGCTGAAGCGGAATCAAGCAAAGAAAGACGCTCCGCCAGATCCACCGCAACATTTATACCGATCAATACAGCTTCACCGTGTAAAAAGTGGCTATAATCCGTGGACGCCTCCAGGGCATGGCCGGTAGTGTGGCCAAAATTGAGCACTCGCCGGTAATCCTTTTCATATTCGTCCGCTTCTACAATATTTGCCTTTGCCCTTACAGACCCGGTTACGGCATCTGCAAGAACATCGTCGCAGGCTTTTAACAGTTCCCCTATATTTTCCTCCAGCCAGAAAAAAAACTCGCTGTCCACAATAATCCCATATTTTAACACTTCAGCCAGTCCCGCCAAAAATTGGTCACCGGGTAGACTCTTGAGAGCTTGGGGGTCGATTAATACTAATCGGGGCGGGTATATTGTTCCAATTAAATTTTTCCCGCAGGGGTGATTTACCGCCACTTTACCACCCACACTACTGTCCACCTGGGCTAACAGGGTGGTGGGGAGCATAACCAGAGGAACGCCCCGCATGTAGGTGGCAGCGACAAAACCGGCCAGGTCTCCTACGACCCCACCCCCCAGGGCGATCACCGGTGAATTGCGGTCCAATCCGGCTTCTACGGCGGCATCATAGAGGCGAGAAGCCTCGTTTAAATTTTTGGATTGCTCACCTGGCTCAATCAAAGAAACAAAAGGTTTTAAATTCACTTTCGCCAGCGACTGCTCCACTTCTTTCCCGTAGAGTTCATAAACCTTCCGGTCACTGACTAAAAGCGCCCTGGTAGAGGGAAACAATAAGCGAAGGGCTTCACCGACCTGCATCAGCGCATCCTTTTCTACTACAACCCGGTAAGTAAAACCGGCTGTTTTTACTAAGATTTCACGTTCTGTCATCAAGCTGCCCCTTTTATCAGAATTAATTTCAAAAATTAGGGCTGATAAAACTCCGGCTTACCCGGTTAACTTTAAAGATTTAATCATTTTTCCTTAACCGGCTGTTCACCTTCCGGAGATAAAAGTCAAAAGCCTGCTCTATTTCCTCGAGAAAATCACCGCAAAATTTCTCCCTGAAAGCTACAGCCAATTCCCAGGCTGCAACCGCTTCAGCCACAACCGCAGCGGCAGGAACGGCACAAACATCAGATCGTTCCACGGAACCCGTGGCTTCTTTACCGCTTGCGAGGTCAACACTGGAAAGCGGGTCGGTTAAAGTGGGAATCGGCTTCATCGCTACCCTGATCACCAGGGGTTCACCGTTGGTAACCCCGCCTTCCAGGCCGCCGGCGTTATTGGTGACACGGCCGATGCCCCTGTTAGATTGAAAATCAATGGCATCGTGCACTTCTTTACCACTCATGGCTGCAGCGGAGAATCCGGTTCCAATTTCAACCCCCTTAATGCCCTGGATACTGCTAAGGGCCCCACAAAGCCGACCGTCCAGCCGCCGGTCCCAGAAAACATGGCTGCCAAGTCCCGGAGGAACACCTGTGATATACAGTTCAACGATACCGCCCAGGCTATTACCTTCCCGGTGGGCCCTATCAATTTCTTCGATCATGAGCGGTTCTTTTTCCGGGTCGGCACAGCGCAGGGGGGAAGTTTCCACTTGCTCGACAAACTCAGGCAGCGCTTCCGTTTTTGCTCTCCCGGTTACAGAACCAATTTGGATAACATGGCTGTAAATAGATACTCCGAATTTTTCAAGCAGAATGCGCCCCACGCTGCCAACGGCCACCCGCATTGCCGTTTCGCGGGCGCTGGATCGCTCCAGCACCAGGCGCAAATCCTCATAGTTATACTTTAGTCCCCCGGCCAGGTCGGCATGACCCGGACGGGGCCGGGTAACAGGTTTCAGGCTTCCGGGAGGCTCGCCTTCTGGAGACATGGCGTTTTGCCAGTTTGCCCAGTCTTTATTTTTTACCTGCATGGTAAGCGGGCTGCCGATTGTGCAACCAAAACGCAAACCTGATAGTATTTCCACCCGGTCCTTTTCAATTTTCATGCGCCCTCCCCGGCCGTAACCTGCCTGGCGGCGCTCCAACTGCCGGTTAATCGCCTCTGTATTTAAAGCAAGCCCTGCCGGCAACCCTTCAATTATTCCCGTCAAGCAGGGGCCGTGTGATTCTCCACCGGATAAGTAACGCAAAAAAATCAGCCTCCCTTTTCAGAAGCTTCCAAATTGGGATAAGAGCTATTTTGTGCTTCAGATTATATCAGGCGAAATGCGCCTTCCAGGAATAATAGTTCTCTCTTCCACCCGGCGGGACCGCTAAAACCACCCAGGCTCATGTCACTTTTAATCACGCGGTGACAGGGTACCATGATTGGGTGGCGATTTGCGCCAAGCGCCTGTCCGGCTGCCCGCCAGGCCACTGGAGAACCGGCTTTTTTAGCCACCTCCCGGTAAGTGCTAACCGTCCCGTAGGGGATTTCACTCACCTTTTCAAGCACCTTCCCGGTAAAAGGGGCATAACCACTTCGGTCCAACAGGTAATTGCTCCAGTCCACAACTTCGCCCGCCAGATAACGGTTAAAATCCTCGGGCAACTTTGTAAAAGGTAGCCTTCGTTCCCGGGATCTTTCCTCAGGCGCAGATCCCGGGAATAAGATCCTGTAAATACCGCTATCATTAAAAAGCACAGTAAATATCCCCCGGGGCGTAGCAATATAATCACAGTATAATTCCATCCGGCAAGACCTCCTATAGAGGCATGCTTTTTCTCTGGCGACGGTCGAAAACAGCCAGTTCAGTATAACCGGCCGCTTTCAAAGCGGAAACTGCTTCAGTTAAGTAACGGCCAACCTGCTCCGGGGCATGGGCATCAGACCCCAGGGTTACAGAGACACCTTCGGAAAAGCAGGCTTGAATAAACTTTTGATCCGGGTAAAAATCCCCGACCGGGGCATCACGTCCGGCGGTATTAAGTTCGAAGCAAACCCCTGTGTCTTTTAATAACCGGGCTGTTTCTCTGCGCAACGGATCAAGATCTATATCGGGACGGTAATCGAATTTTTTGATCACATCAAGGTGCCCGATAATATCAAATAATCCGCTTTTGCAGAGATCCTTAACCAGGTCGAAGTATTTCCGGTAGAGAAACTCCAGGTCGCAATTATTATAATCTTCGGCATAAACGGGATGGGTAAAATCCCACCGGCCCATAAAGTGGATTGAACCGGTTATGTAATCAAAATTGTACTTTTCGAGCAGCCTGGCCAGTTTCTCCTCGGTGCCGGGAATGTAATCTACTTCAACCCCCAGTTTAACAGAAGGGGCTTTTGTTTCACTTTTTAACCCCTCAACATCAACAATATACTGCTCCAACTCATCCGGCTCCATGGTTACCTGGGCACGTGGTTCAAATCCGAGCAACCCGAGGGGAAAATGGTCGGCAAAACCCACTTCCCGAAGCCCCTTCATTTCCGCTTCTGCCAGGTAATCGGAAAGGGAGCCTGTAGCGTGACAGCAGCGAGTGGTGTGCAGGTGATAATCAATCATCGGCACCCTCCCGTTTTTCCATCTCAGCCAGGGTATTGTAAAAACAGGAATACCGTCCCGTATGGCAGGCTTTTCCTGGACCCTGGGGAATAACTTTAACCAGCAGGGTATCAACATCACAATCGGCATAAAGAGCTTGCAAAGCAAAAAAATTGCCGGAAGTCTCCCCCTTCACCCAGTATTCCTGGCGACTACGGCTCCAAAAACAGACCTTGCCAGTAGCAATCGTCCGCTTGAGCGCTTCCTCGTTCATATAACCTACCATCAATACAGCATTATTGCGCTCATCCTGGATCACCGCCGGCACCAGGCCATTTTGATCATATTTTAACTCCCCCGTCTGGAGGGGAGATAACCCTTCTTCTCCTTTAAAATTAGCCATGACCAAACCTCCATCTTTGGTTAATAATACTAAATTTATTTAAACACCTCCATGGCTTCCGGTAAGGTAAGCTGGTTGGTATAAAGTGCTTTACCGATGATCACACCCTTGACCCTGTCCCGGTAAGGCTTTAAAGAAGCAAGATCATCTTTTGAGGAAATACCACCGGACATAATTATTGAGAGGGAAGTGTGATTTAGCATTTCTTGCAGGCCTGACAAGGAGGGACCCTGCATGGTACCATCCCTATGGATGTCGGTATAGATGACTTCTTTCACGCCCCATTGCTCGACCCGGGCTGCCAGTTCCACCGCTTTTACCGCGGATGACTCCGTCCATCCCTTTACAGCCACCATCCCGTCCCTGGCATCGATGCCCACTATAATATTTTCCCCATAGGCATCAACCAGGCTGCGGGCCAGTTCGGGATTTTCAATGACTATCGTACCAAGGATCACTCTCGATACTCCCGTCGAAATTGCTTTTTCCACGGCCTCCCGCGATCTGATCCCCCCGCCGAGTTGGAGGGGAATGCGTACTTCTTCCCCGATTTTCCCGATCATTTTTGCATTTTGGGAAAAACCGGTAAAAGCACCGTCGAGATCGACCAGGTGGAGCATTTTTGCCCCCAGCTGTTCCCACTGGCGGGCAACTTCCACCGGATTATCACCATATACAGTTTCCTGTTTAGGATCCCCCTGGTAAAGGCGGACACAGCACCCCCGGCGCAAATCAATAGCAGGAATGACCAACAAACCCTTTCACCTCATTCCAAATAATCCTTTGTCGATAACAACTCTTCGTACCCCTCAATCAAGGAGGAAGCCTGGTTTAATGCCCTGGCTGCAGCTTTGAATGAAGCTTCAATAATATGATGCCGGTTGTGACCGTGACTCATTAATAGATGCAGATTTAACCTACCCTCGTTAACAAATGCCTGCCAAAATTCCCTAAAAAGCCCGGTATCTATAGATCCTAACTGCCCTTCCGGTAATTGCAGCTCGTAATACAGGTAAGGTCGCCCGGAAAGGTCAGTTGCAGCAGTAACCAGGGCATCATCCATGGGAACGGTAAAATTGCCGTACCTACCAATGCCTTTTTTATCACCCAGGGCATCGTAAAATCCCTTGCCCAGGCACAAACCAATATCTTCTACCAGGTGATGTGCATCTACTTCTAAATCACCCTCAGCCCGGATAGTCAGGTCAAAAAAACCATGACGGCTAAATAAATCAAGCATGTGCTCAAGGAAAGGAAGGCCGGTCTGTAAATCAGACCTGCCACTGCCATCAAGGTTTAGGTCCAGTGAAACCCTGGTTTCTTTAGTTTTGCGCTCGATTTTTATCTGGCGGTTCATTCTTTTTCCCCCTTAACAGTACTGCCCGGGCATGGGCCTCAAGACCTTCACAACGGGCCAGTTCTGCAATCTGCGGTGCTGATCTTTGCAAGGCTCCGGCCGTATAACTTAACACATGCGATCTTTTAATATAATCATAAACCCCGAGGGCGGACGCATAGCGGGCTACCGTCCCGGTCGGCAAGATGTGGTTTGAACCGGCCCAATAATCGCCCAGGGCCTCCGGGGTATAGGGACCGATAAATACAGCCCCTGCGCTTTCAATTAAATCAAGATACTGCCAGGCATCATCAAGGTGCAACTCGAGGTGCTCGGGAGCCAATTCGTTGACCACCGACCAAGCCTCGGCTAAAGAGTGAACCAAAATGATCGCTCCCTGCCGGTAAAGTGCTTCCGCGGCAATTTCTTTCCGGGGCAAGGTACTCAGTTGATCCTCTAAGTGTCTCTTGACCTCTGTTCCCAGCAGTTCGGAAGCGGTAATCATAATCGCTTTGGATAGCGGATCGTGTTCGGCCTGGGAAAGCAGGTCCGCAGCAACATAAGCGGGATCAGCATCTTCACCTGCAACGATCACTATTTCACTGGGTCCGGCGAGCATGTCAATACCCACTTCCCCAAAAACTTCCCTTTTGGCCAGGGTAACATAGATATTACCAGGTCCCACTATTTTCTGCACTACCGGTACCGTTTCAGTGCCGTAAGCCATGGCAGCAACTGCCTGAGCACCGCCGACTTTAAAAACAGCGGAAACCCCGGCTTCCCGGGCCGCGACCAGGGTTAGTGGGTTTATTTTTCCTTTGTTATCCGGCGGGGTGCAGATACAGATATTTTTCACCCCGGCCACTCGGGCTGGAACTACAGCCATTAGAACCGATGAAGGGTAAGCCGCCGTGCCACCGGGGATGTACGCTCCCGCAGATTGAAGCGGCTTAAAACACTGCCCGGCAATCCATCCCGGTCCGCTATCCCACCAATCCTGTTCAACCTGGTGGCGATGAAAGCGTTCAACATTGTTTTTTGCCTCACGGATAAGTTCAACCAGTTCAGGACCGGCGGAATACACTGCATCGTTTATTTCCTCTTCGGTCACAGCCAGGTTTTCCAGTTCAACCAGGTCAAACTCCCTGGCATACTTTATTAAAGCATTATCGCCGCACCGGCGTACCTGATCTATTATTGAACGCACCTTTTCAGTTTCTTCCCGGTAATCACTCAGGGAGCTTTGCTGATGTTTATGTTTATACTGTTCATAGGAACAAATCTTGAGCGGCATCGGCTATCTCCTTACCGGACGAAGGATAGTCTAAAAATGATCTATACTCACTTTATCTTGAAGCTTTCTCTTATCTTGTATAGTTGGTTTGCGACGGTCACTGCAGGTTAAACCAGTTGGAAAACAGTAACCATATATTAGCATGAAAGCCGGGTAGCGTCAATTTGCCTGCCTTACTTCATAATCAGCGAGCGCAGGGCAGCCATGAAACCGGGAAAAGATACTTTGATAACCTCAGCATCTTTTACTGCCGTTTCTCCTTCGGCAATCAAGCCGGCTACGGCGAGGGCCATTGCCAGCCGGTGATCACCACAGCTCTCCACGTCAGCCCCGGTAAGTTTAGCGCCCCCCTGAATGATCATCCCGTCATTTGTCTCGCTTATATTTACCCCCAGCTTGGTTAGCTGGGCGGCAAGAGCGGAAATGCGGTCGGATTCTTTTACCCGCAATTCATCGGCATCTTTTATCACAGTATTTCCTTCAGCTGCCGCGGCCGCAACGGCCAGAGCCGGAATTTCGTCAATCAAGCGAGGAATCATTTCTCCGCCCACTTCTACCCCTTGGAGCGGTGCTCCTCCTTTGACCATAATATCTGCAACCGGTTCTTTCCCCCAACTTCTCTCTTCCCGAACCTCGATATCGGCGCCCATATCCTGTAAAACATCAATAATTCCTCTTCTCAAGGGATTAACCCCAATGTTCTTTAAAAGGACTTCTGAACCGGGGATGATGGCTGCAGCAACAATGATAAAAGCAGCGGCGGAAATATCCCCGGGCACCCATAACTGTTTGCCCCTTAAAGTCGGTTGCCCTTGTAAAGTGATCCGGCACCTTTGAGCTGAAAGTTTGGCCCCAAATTGTTCCAACATTAGCTCAGTATGGTTGCGGCTCTGATACGGTTCTTCCAGGATGGTCTCACCCCGTGCATACAGGCCGGCCAACAATATCGCCGACTTAATCTGGGCGCTGGCGCGGGGGGTTTTATACTCAACTGGGGTAAGCTCTCCTCCTTCAACGGTTAAAGGCAAACTGTCAGGATTACCGCTAAAATTAGCGCCCATTTTTTGCAAGGGTTCTACAACTCTTTTCATCGGGCGCTTCTTTAAAGATTGGTCGCCGGTTAAGGTGGAGCTAAAAGGCTGGCCCGCCAAAATCCCGAGTAAAAGCCTGGCTGTGGTTCCCGAGTTACCGGCATCGAGTTCCTTGCCCGGGCGTCTGAGCTTCATTCCCTGGCTGTTGATTAAAAGTCTTTGGCCCCGCCGGTTAATTCTTACCCCTAAGGACCGCAGGCAGTTTATCGTGGATTGGATGTCTTCGGCATCCAAAAAACCCCTTACTTCGGTAACCCCGCGGGAAATAGCCCCGAGCATTAAAGCCCGGTGGGTGATTGACTTATCACCGGGCACGGACAGTTCGCCGTTGAAAACTTCTGGTGGAGTAGTGATAATGATCATTTTAGCGCTCCCATAATTTGTTTAGATAATTTTATATAATATGATATAATAATAACCAGTTTTAGAGCCAGGTGCAAGTAGCAGATAAACTTTAAGCATTTGGCAATGCAGATCTGGAGGACAATATGGAAGTTTTTGCTTTTGTCGGTCACAGCGGTACGGGAAAAAGTCACCATGCTCCGGTAATAGCTGCCAGGCTTGGCATCGAGTATATTATAGACGACGGCCTGCTAATTAAGGGTAATATGAACCTGGCCGGGCGTTCTTCAAAAAGAGAAAACACCCGCTACGGGGCTATAAAAAGAGCTCTTTTCAAAGATCCGGAACAGGCGCAGCAGGTCAAAGAAAAACTGGCCGAAATCAAGCCGGATCGGGTGCTCGTCCTGGGCACCTCAAGGAGAATGGCCGATTACATTACCCAAAATCTTGACCTGCCCAAACCGCTTCAATATTTCACAATTGAAGAAGTGTCGGATCCTGATTCTATAAAAACAGCTTTAACGATCCGGGAAAAAGAGAACCGTCACGTAATTCCTCTGCCCACTTTCGCGATTAAAAAAGATTTTCCCGGTTACCTGATCGACCCCTTGCGTACTTTTTTCAGCCTGCCTCCCTCCCAAAATGCAGACATTCCGGTCCAGCGCTCGGTGGTGCGACCTATTTTCAGCAGGCTGGGCAGCTTTTTTATTACCGAACATGTCATTACCGATTTAGCAGAATATATCGCCTCACGAGTCCCCGGCGTTCACAAAGTGCTCGATGTGGAACTGGAAAACGGTAAAAGCAAGGTGGTTTTAAGCATTGACCTTTCTATTGAACTGGGCAATGTGGCCACTATGAGTATCATTAACTTGCTCAAAGAAGTGCGCCAGCGTGTAAAAGAAGAGATCGAGCACCAAACCGGGTTCTACCTGGATGAAGTATACGTTTACGCCAAAAAGATACACATGGAGGATAATCTTTCCAGGGATCCGAAAACACTGCGTCAATTATTTACCTCGTAAAATCAAAAACCTTTAATTCGCCAACGGTGGGTGTAAATATTCATCCGTTTGCCCCGCACAAAACCGGCCAGGGTTATGTTTAAGCTTTCGGCCAGTTCCACACATAAAGAGGTGGGTGCCGCCCGAGAAATAAGCAGCTGAATTTTTAACTTCGCTGCCTTCAAAAGGATTTCCGAGCTCAAGCGGCCGCTGGAGACAATAATTTTATCTTCCGTTGAAGTTCCGGTCTGCAGGCATTCTCCCACTATTTTGTCAATAGCATTGTGTCGGCCGATATCTTCGCAAAAAATGAGGATCTCATCCTTATCCGCCAGACCGGCGCTGTGAACCCCGCCGGTTACTTTAAAAACTTTCGCTTTTTCCTGGAGGGAATCGATCAAGAAACTCACTTTTTCAGGACTGATTATTAATTCGCCTTCCAGGGGTCTGCTTCGCAGGGAATCAAGAGCGCTGTAAAACACCGTCCCCTTACCGCATCCTGAGGTGAGCGTCCTTTTGCCGTAAAGCTTTTCAGCTAAGTTGCCCTCTTTATATAAATCTACTTCTACCAGTCCCTCCTCTTCTCGCACTCGAATTGACTTTACATCATCAATCCCGGCGATCAGACCTTCGGAGCGGAGAAAACCCAGCGCCAGCAGATCGAGTTTTTCCGGGGTGCAAAGCAGGGTAACCAGTTCACTTCCGTTAAGGTAGATAGTCACCGGAGCTTCAACCGTGAGAAGGTCTTTCAGTTCTTCAGGCTCCCCCTGTCGAATCCTGGTAATCTTTTTATAAAGCGTGCTTTTGTTGTCCATTAATTAATTCTCCCCTAAAATACAAGTCCGTTCCACCTGATTACGTCTCTGTACCAATAAGCGCTGTTTTTAAAGTAGCGCCTCTGGGTGGGATAATCCACATAAATCAATCCGAACCTTTTGCTGTAACCAAAACTCCATTCAAAATTATCCAGTAAAGTCCAGACGTAGTACCCTTTCAAGGGTACCCCCTCGTCCAATGCTCTCCAGGCTTGCAAAATATAATTTTGCAGGTAGTCAATTCTTTTTTGATCATCTACCACACCTTCTTCGGTTAGATAATCATCAAAAGCGGCACCGCTCTCAGTAATATAAAGCGGCAGGGGGCCATAGTCACGGTCTACCCGGGTGAGCAGTTCATAGATTCCCCTGGGGTAGATTTCCCAGCCCATCTCCGTATATTCTGCTTCAGGCGGCACAACGAAAGAGCCAACAAAATCATCCTCTGAAGAGCCCGCCTTTACCAGGCGGCGAGTATAGTTATTAATACCAAGGAAATCGAGCGGTGCGGCAATAATGTCACTATCCGCAGGTTCAGCCTGCGGCAATTTAAAAGACCGGTTGAGTAATTCACTCATATCTTCGGGGTAACTGCCTTTAAAAATCGGGTCCAAGAACCAGCGGTTTATGAATCCATCGGCACGCCGGGCTGCATCCCTGTCCGCTTCGCTATCCGATGCAGGGTGCATTGGGTCCAGGTTTAAAGTGATACCAATTTCTTCTTCAGTGCGGTTTGCTTCACGGAACAGGTTAACCGCCGTGCCGTGTGCTACAAGAAGGTTGTGGGCTACCCTTAAGGCCAGGCTAAAGTCATTTAAACCTGGCGCATGCAAACCCATGGCGTGGCCTAAGTAAGCAACTACCCAGGGTTCATTCAGGGTGATCCAGCGATCAACGGGCAAATCAAGTTTTTCGAAGAGATAAGCGCTGTACTCGGCGAAGTATTTTGCGGTGTCACGATTGTCCCATCCTCCTTTATCCTGCAAAGCCTGGGGCAAATCCCAGTGGTAAAGAGTGATGGCCGGTTTTATGTTGTATTGATGCAGTTTTTCCACCAAACGCCGGTAAAAATCGAGTCCTTTTTCGTTGGGCTTGCCTCCGCCCCGGGGAAATATCCGCGGCCATGAAACCGAGAAGCGGTAAGCATTCAAGCCCAGTTCAGCCATCATTTCAACATCTCCCCGGTAACGGTGGTAGTGATCACAAGCTACATCTCCGGTTTCTTCATTCCATATGTTACCGGGAGTGTGGGTGAAACGATCCCAGATCGATTCCCCTTTACCATCAGCATCAGGCGCCCCTTCAATCTGGTAAGCAGAAGTGGCCGCTCCCCACAAAAACCCTTCCGGGAAAAGATATTTTGTCAACTTGTTGCACCTCCTGAATTAATCAGCAGTTTCATTGACCCGGTTTAACCGGTGCGAAATTTGAGGAAATACTTCATATTAAGGAAGCAGTATCTCCGTCCCTCTGCTCCGGGTTTACCTATCAGCTTCATATCAAAGATTATGAATTCTATCTGGCTGGCTGGAAGCACTACCTCCGTCCCTCTGCTTCCTTATTTCTGCTTCTGCTTCTGCCGGTCCAATAGTTTTCTTCAAAGCGGCTCTTTTTTCCTGCCAAAAGCAAGCGCCCCCGGTGATTCCCGGGGACGCTGAATCAGCTCTTATTCTTTACTTAACCTTGGCCTTTATATACTAACGCGATTAAGATTTTTTACTTTTTTAAACACAGCAAATGCCAGCCCTCTTGAAAGCGTTGATCACAGAGCGTCTGCTCATCGATTCGCTCAGGCACTGGCAGCTGTGGTGACCTGAAGTGCAGCATATGGCAGCGTGTTCTTCCCGCCTGGCCGCTACTTCCGGATCATATTCAACCGCAGAAAAGAGTCCCTTGCCGCGGCTGAAATCTTCTTTGTGTAAGACCTCTGTTCCCTGGTGGTTTTCGTCCGGGCAGGGCCACTGTAAACCCTGCTCGGTCAACCGGCGGTAGTTGATGCCGTTATATTCAGGGGTAACCGAGGCGATCTCATCGAACACATCTTCAGGACCGGCATAGTCCCATTCAAAACCGAACCATTCAGCAAGTTCCACCAGGATAGCCCAGTCGGGGAAGACCTCCTCGCGAGGTTCCACGGCAGGCTGGCTAAGCTGGACCCGCCTCTCGGAATTGGTGTAAGTGCCCAGTTTTTCGGCAAAGGCAGCTGCAGGAAGCACCACATCAGCCAACGAGGCTGTTTCGGTGATAAAGGCATCCTGCACGATCAAAAAGTCAAGCTTCTCCAGGTACTTAGCCTTTTCTTCCCGGTCATGCCCACAGGCAACCGGATTTTCACCCATTATATACATCGCCTTGACCGGGCTCTCTTTACCGCTCTCAAACACTTCAGTAGCGCTCAAACCCGGCTTTTCGCTGATCTTCGCACCCCAGGCTTCAGAAAACTTATCACGGTTTTCTTTTTCTTTAAGGTGCTGGTATCCGGTTAAAACATTGGGCATGGCACCCATGTCAGCAGCGCCCTGCAGATTGTTTTCACCATAAGGCAGGTAAAACCCGGCAGACTCTTTGCCGATGTTACCGGTCAGCATAGCCAGGTTGGCCAGGGCTTTTACCAGTTCCGCTCCACCACTTTGCTCACATGCTGCTGCATCTGAAACAATAGCTGCTTTTTCGGCAGAAGCAAAGCTCCTGGCTGCAGCACTGATCTCTTCTGCATCAAGACCGGTAATTTCAGCGACATGCTGCGGAGTATACTTCTCTACAGCTTTCTTAAGCTGTTCAAAACCTTCGGTGCGTTCATCGATATAGACTTGATCCTGAAGCCCTTCACTGATAATCACGTTAGCCAGGCCGTTAACCAGGGCCACTTCGGTTCCCGGTTTTAAGGCCAGGTCATAACCTGCTACATCACCAAGCCAGATCATTTCAGGAGAAGCGACTATAAGCGAAGCTCCTTTTTGGGCCGCTTCACGAACCCGGTAATCAATAATCGGGTGGCTCTTGGAGGGATCGGCCCCAATAACCAGGGCCGCTTCCGTAGAAGCGAGTTCCTCTATCGTGTTTGTATTTGCAGCGCTGCCGAAAGCTTCCATCATGCCTTCCACGGATGAAGCATGACAGTGCCTGGTGTAGCTGTCCACATTATTGGTGCCAAGGGAACGAAGCAGTTTCTGGAACAAGTAATTTTCCTCGTTGCTTGCTTTCGGCGAACTAAGCCCCATCAGGGAGTCAGTACCGTAACGGGCCTGGATGTCCCTAATATTGTCGACGATATAGTCGAGGGCTTCTTCCCAGCTGACTTCGACAAAAACGCCATCGGATTTAACTAAGGGAGCGGTTACGCGGTCGCGGCTGTGGACAAAGTCCCAGCCAAACTTGCCCTTAACACAAAGGTGATCCCGGTTAACCGGGCTTTCTTCAAGAGGACCTGCCCCAATAATTTCATTATCTTTAACGTAAAGGTTCACGTTGCAGCCCAGGCTGCAGTACGGGCAAACCACGGGAACCGTTTCTGCCTGCCAGGGGCGTCCTTTTCCATAGGTATACTTAGGGATCAAAGCGCCAACCGGGCAGTTGTCAATACACATACCGCAGAAAACGCAGGAAGATTCTTCGATTGGTTCCTCAAAACCGGGGCTGACATTAGTAGCAAAACCGCGCTTGGTAAAGTCAATCGCTCCGGCCCCCACTATCAGCTGGTCTTTGCCTACGCAGATACCGCAGAGGATGCATTTATTCATGTCTCTGAGGAAAAATTCATTGGTATCATCATAGGGGAGGTCTTTGACCTCGCCCTCGAAATCACTGGCAGCTACCCCGTAGCGGTAGCAATAATCCTGGAGTTTGCACTTCCCGGTTTTTTCACAGGTGATACAATCCAGGGGGTGGTTGGCCAGCATCAGGCTCAGGTTATTTTTGCGAGCATTGACCACCCGTTCCGATTCCGTATGCACTACCATATCAGGACCGGCGGGAGCCACACAAGAAGCCACTAAGGCCCGCGCTTTTTCCACCTCGACTACGCAAATACGGCAGGCCCCGTTGGGAGGCAGTTCCGGGTCATGGCAAAAGGTTGGTATATCAATGCCCAGCTGCCGCGCGGCTTCTAAGATTGTCGTTCCCGGGGCAACTTCAATTTCTTGTCCGTCAATGGTTAATTTAATTGCCGACATCAGCTTCACTCCCTACACGAGTAATCAAGATGCAATCCTGGCGGCACTTCTCGACACAGCTTCCGCAGCGGTTGCAGAGCTCCTGATCGATTTCATGCGGTTCTTTCTTTTCGCCTTTGATTGCCTCCACCGGGCAAACCCTTACACATGCCCTGCAGCCATTGCATACATCTTTATCAATCCTGTACTGGAACAGCGGTTTGCAAATGCCGGATTGGCAATAGTTTTCATTGATATGTTCTTCATATTCATTGCGGAAATAACGGATCGTGGTTAAAACCGGGTTCGGACAAGTTTGGCCCAGCCCGCAAAGGGCACTGTCCTTAATGCTGTAAGCCAGGCTGTCCAGTGTATCAAGATCTTCAGGAACCCCTTCTCCTTCCGTGATCCGTTCGAGAATTTCGAGCATCCGCTTGGTGCCTTCCCGGCAGGGGGTGCACTTACCACAGGATTCTTTCTGGGTAAAGCTCAGAAAATACTTGGCCAGGTCGACCATACAGGTACGGTCGTCCATAACTACAAGGCCGCCGGAGCCCATAATCGCACCGGCCTGGGTCAACGAGTCGTAATCAATAGGCAGGTGCAGTAAATCCTTGGGAATACATCCACCGGAAGGTCCACCGGCCTGAACTGCTTTGAATTCACGACCACCCTGGATGCCTCCGCCGACATCATAAACCACTTCTTCAATGGTAATGCCCATCGGCACTTCGCAAAGCCCGGTATTGCGGACTTTTCCAGCCAGGGCAAAAACCTTGGTCCCTTTGCTGCCTTCAGTGCCAACCTTGGCAAACTCTTCCGCCCCGCCTTCCTTGACGACCAGGGGAATATTGGCCAGAGTTTCCACGTTGTTGATGGTGGTTGGTTTACCAAAAACACCTACCTGGGCGGGAAAAGGCGGCCGGGGACGGGGCATTCCTCTTTTTCCTTCAATGGAGGCCAGAAGCGCTGTTTCTTCTCCGCACACAAAGGCGCCTGCCCCTTCCTTAATATTTATTTTAAAGTTAAAGCCGGAGTTGAGAATATTTTCCCCAATCAAACCATATTCTTCGGCTTGCTCAATAGCATTTTTGAGCCTTCTGATCGCCAGGGGATACTCGGCCCGGCAGTATATATAGCCTTCATCCGCGCCGCAGGCTTTACCGGCAACGATCATACCCTCGAGGATAGAATGAGGGTCGCCTTCAAGGATACTGCGGTCCATAAAAGCCCCTGGGTCCCCTTCGTCGGCGTTACAAACTATATACTTTTTGGGACCCGGCGCTTTATTGGTAAAACCCCACTTCACTCCGGTAGGAAATCCGGCGCCGCCGCGTCCGCGCAAACCGGCATCTTTAACTTCATCACAGATAGCCTGTGGTTCCATCTGCAAGGCCCGTTTAAGCGCCCGGTAACCTCCACGCATAATGTATTCATCGATGCTTTCCGGGTTAATCAGGCCGCTGTTGCGCAAGACATTAAATTTTTGTTTGGAATAAAAGGGAATGTCATCGTAAAACCGGGCCGGCGCTTCCACATCCGGGCCCTTGTACAGCAGACGTTCGACTATTTCCCCACCAATAAGGTGTTTTTCCACAAGTTCAGCCATATCTTCTGTCTTTAAGCGACAATAAAAAACCTCATCGGGATAAATAACGATGATTGGCCCGACCTCGCAAAAACCGGGGCAGCCACCCATAACCAGGCGGTACTTATCTCTGATCCCCTGTTTCTCAAGTTCTTCGGTCAAAGCCTCTGCGATCTGATTTGAGCCCGAGGAAAGGCAACCTGTGGCTCCACAAATCATAATGTGTTTTTCATACAATATCTTCTAACCTCCCTTTCCCTGGATAAAAATAGTTAGCAGATCACAAATTTTTCATTCAGGGTTACTTTTTCGACTATTGCCTTACGCTTCTTCGCACATTCCTCGCTGTCATGGCATATTGGCCCTTCCAAGCAGCAGTCGACAAAATCCTTACAAGGAGTATCCTTGGTATGTGTACATTTTTCACAACATTGATCAACAAAACGCTCCATTGGGCCACCTCCTACTAATTTTTTTAACGCCGTTTATTCATACTCCTCCAAAATGTCCTTTACCTTGTCCGGAGTCAACCTTCCATGGGGATCGTCATTGACCATAATAACCGGCGCCAGTGCGCAGCACCCAATGCAGGCTACTTCTTCCAGGGTAAAGCGCAAATCATCGGTGGTATCGCCGCTTTCCACACCCAGCGTTTCTTCAATTCTTTCAGCAATTTTCGGGCTTCCTGAGATGTGGCAGGCAGTTCCCTGGCATACCCTGATAATATTGCGACCACGGGGTTTCAGTTTAAACTGGGCATAAAACGTGGTAACACCGTAAAGACGGCTCAAGGGTATCCGCATCCGGTAGGCCACATGCTCCATTGCCGGGCGGGGCAGGTACCCAAAATGATCCTGCACTTTTTGTAAAATTGGAATAACCATTTCTGGCTTGCCCAGGTACGGTTCCAGGATAGAATCGACCTGGCTTAAATCAATGTCCTCGTTGACAGCTGTGACTTCAGCCTCGCTGCTCAAAGTACTAACCTCCTTAATTTGTTATAATATTTGCGCTAATCTTAGTCCGAAACCCTCAAGTACAATCCTAAATATGAATTCTCGTTTTCATGGATAAATCCTGCTCATAAATCAAGAATTTGAGAAAAATAGAACATAACTATTTTACTGAGTTAATAACAGGGGCGCAAAACCGATCCCGTCGGCAGCAACAAAACGGTACTGCACCCCGTTTCTTTCTCCCTGGAAGAGCGTATCTCTACCAATGTCATGGATATGCCCGAAAACACAAATCTTGACTCCGTATTCTTCGAGCGTTTCGGTAAAAGCGCTGGAATGCCCCCTGCGGTTGAAAGGGGGAAAATGAATCGCTGCAATAATATTTTTAAGCTCTGCTTTTTTGGCACTTTCTAAGGAGAGGCGAAGACGCTGCACTTCCCGTAGATATATTTTTTGATCCTCTTCGTTATCAAAACCTTCTTCACCCGGGCACAGCCACCCACGAGTGCCACACACAACCCAGTCATTCCAGGTATAGTGATCGTTTTGCAAAGCATGCAAGGAACCGGGCAAACGGGAACGAACTTTGCCAATGGCAGACCACCAGTAATCATGGTTACCCTTGATTAAAAGCTTGGTGCCTTTGCGTTCGCTTAACCACTGCAAATCAGGGATAGCCTCATCCAGACGCATTGCCCAGGAAATATCGCCGGGTACGATGACCAGGTCGTCGTCACCGACTGTGCAGTCCCAGTTAGCACTGATCTTTTGAGCATGGTCTTCCCAATCCAGGCCGAATACATCCATCGGCTTATCCTGGCTAAAAGAAAGGTGCAAATCCCCGATTGCAAATATGGCCATCAATACTACCTCGTGAAAAATAAATAATTCCGGTTAAATGATTCAAATAACCAGAGAAACCGGAACCCGGTCCTTCTAACCCTTTCTAATCTTACTAAAACAAGAGCTAAAATGCAAAAGTAGCTTTTTTCTGCTTATTAAAACTTTTTATAGCTTAAATAAAGCTTTGCAAATATTTTCATAAAATGGTATACTACTTCTACAATTAGTAAGTCTATTCAAACAAGATAAGGGAGGTTACCTACCTGTGGAGAAAAAAACCCTTAGAAGGCCACGTCGTTACCTGCGCAGTCGGATCACACGCAAGTTAATCCTAGACACCGCCCTGGATGTGTTTCTTAATGAAGGGTATGCAAAGACCACCATCGCCAAGATTAGCCAGCAGGCCAGAGTCGGTTACGGAACTGTTTATAGTCATTTTAAAGGAAAAGATGACATTTTAAGCAAAGTAGTCGACAATGTTCTGGATGAGTTCTACAACCTGTTGGAGGTACCCTTTAATCCGGAAACCCTGGAAGAAGCTCGCGGCACTTATCATAACCTGGTGCTCACTTCTTTCCGTCTGGCGGAACAGCATCGCCCGATTATGAAAGTATACCAGGAAGCACTCGGGCAATCGGAAACAATTGCCCAGCACTGGTACGGTGTAATTGAGCAATTTATAAAAAGTTCTTCCCGCTCATTCGCTTATTCTCAGGAAAAAGGTTTCGCCAGGGATTTTGACATTAATGTCGTCGCAAAGGCTTACATCCTGCTCGTCGATCGATTTCTCTGGGAAGTGGTTAACGAAACCGAAAGTGACCTGGAACATGTTACTGACACTATAATCGATATGCTCTTCCAGGGATTCTTTAATCCCAAGGAGAACACTTAAAAATGTTTTTATCTTAGGGGAGCCCAGATGCTTCCCAGCTCAATAATTGTAGCTAATACCGGTAACACATGAGTTCTGCAATTCCAGAATTTCAATGTTTTGCTCAACAACCTACTTGCTTTGTAGCAAGCCGATATAGGAATGCAAAACAATAGCCATGGCCGGAAACTTATATCTTTATAGTTCCAGCCATGGCTTTCTATAAACAGATCAGTTGCCGTCAATAATCTTCTCTTCAGTAATAATCAAGTCCACCTTCTGGTCCCATTTTTCGGCAGGAATTTCAGGGACTATCTGCAGTTCGAAAGCAAGGGCCACCAACGGAGCTTGCTTTTTAAGACGAGCAAAAAAACGATCATAGTAACCTCCCCCGTAGCCAAGACGCCTTTTTTCTAAGTCAAAAGCAACACCCGGCACAATGAGCAAATCTACTTTTTCCGGGGGATAGGGTCGCAGGGCATCTTCTCTTGGTTCGGGGATGTTGTAGGCCCCGGGGATCAAATCACTGTCTAAGTCCAGAACCTGGGAGGGAGTCAATTCGCGGTTACCGGGATCCGTTTTTGGTGCCAAAGCTATCTTATCCTGCCTGTTTGTTTCTTCCACCATGGGCAGAGTATCAACTTCGCTGCCGAATGAAAGAAAAAACATTATTGCCCTGGCATCCCGGAAAGCAGGCAAATCATAAAGCTTACTTGCAATCAACCGGCTTTTCCTGGTAACTTCTTCAGAAGAAAGTTGATCACGCTTGCGAATTATTTCTTTGCGGAGCTTTCTTTTTTCTTCTTTAATGCTCATTTTTAATAAGCCCGGGCAAAGTAAACAATTTCTTTGGCTTCTTTGCCACAAACCAGGCAATGGTCATATTCAATTTCTTTGTCAAAGGGAATGCAGCGGATTGTCGCCTTGGTATCGTCTTTGACTTTTTCTTCACATTCAGCATCGCCACACCAGGAAGCGAGAAAAAGGCCACGCTTTTCTTCCATCACCCGCTTGAATTCCTCGTAGTCGTTACCGCTCCTGGTGTTGGACTCCCTAAAGTCAAGAGCTTTTTTTAGCAGGTCCGCCTGGATTTGTTCAAGCAAGCGGGGTATGTAAGCGGAAAGTTCCTCCCGGGGGACAAATTCTTTTTCTCCACTGTCCCGCCTGACCACTACCACATGCCCCTTGTCCAAGTCTTTGGGGCCGACTTCTATGCGCAGGGGCACCCCGCGCATTTCCCACTCGTTATATTTCCATCCCGGTGAGTATTCTTCCCGGTCATCGAGCTTAACCCGCACCTGGTTGCCCAGCTCTGCGGAAAGCTCCCGCACTGATTCAAGCACTCGTTCACGGTCTTTTTTAGTCAGGATAGGCACAATCACCGCCTGGTAGGTGGACATCCGGGGTGGCAGGATCAACCCACGGTCATCCCCGTGGACCATAATCAAAGCGCCGATCAACCTGGTGGAAACTCCCCAGGAGGTCTGCCATACATATTTAAGTTGATCATCTTCATCCAAATAAGTGATATCGAAAACTTTCGCAAAGTGCTGGCCCAGGTTATGAGATGTGCCGGACTGCAAAGCCCTGCCGTCGGTCATCAACGCTTCGACGGTGTAAGTGCGCAGCGCTCCAGCAAATTTTTCCTGTTCCGACTTCCGTCCGACTAAAGCCGGGATGGCCATTTCGGTTTCCATGAATTCCCGGTAAACTTCGAGCATCCGCAGAGTCTCTTCTTCCGCGTCCTCCTCGGTGCGGTGGCAGGTATGTCCCTCCTGCCAGAGAAATTCGGAGGTGCGCAGAAAAGGCCGGGTGGATTTTTCCCAGCGGACAACGTTGCACCACTGGTTGATTAAAAGCGGCAGGTCCCGGTAAGACTGGATCCAACGCGAATAAAAGTCACAGATAATCGCCTCAGAGGTAGGCCTGACTACCAGCGGTTCGGTTAAAATTTCGTCGCCACCCTTGGTAACCCAGGCTACTTCAGGGGCAAAACCTTCGACATGCTCAGCTTCTTTTTGCAGCATTTCCTGGGGAATAAACATAGGGAAATAGGCATTTTCATGACCCGTTTCTTTAAATCGTTTATCAAGTAATTCCTGTATTTTCTCCCAAAGGGCAAAACCCGCCGGCCGTATAGCCATAAATCCTTTCACCGGCGCATAATCCATCATTTTTGTTTTTAAAATTACATCCACGTACCACTGTGAGTAGTTTTCCGCTTTGGGGGTTATTTCTTTGACAAATTCCTTGTCCCGGGCTGTCTTCTCTTGTCCGGCCTTTTGTTCCACTGCTTTCACCTCTCCAAGTTCTTTTTGCCGACTGCAGGCATAGGGCAAGGTCATTTTTTCCTTGACTGCCTCTCGTTTATACCCTGTTATTCTAACACAACTTTCAGCCTGCAGCCAACTCCCGGCGATATCTCAAGAATCGCTGCCAGCTTTCTTCACTCAAGGGACGGTTAAAACTACGGAAATTAGCCAGTTTGAAGCCGTGCTCATGTGCCCAATACCTGGTTTGTAAAATTGTCTCCAGGTTAACCCCGGAAGAACCGATACTGTAGTGTTTGTAATGTTGCTCCAAGGCCAGCATCATCGTTTCAGCCATACAGGCATAGGCAAGACCTTTTTCAAATCCGAAATTCCAACCCAGCGAGGGCTGACCGGGGACTTCAACCACCCCACCATCAATCACCAAAACATCGGGCCTGGCTTGGTCAACCTCTTCGTTGACATTGGGGGGGCGGGATATGTCGCAAACCACCGCTCCCTGCTTCAGGTTGCCGGCATGGATCACTTTCTCGGTGGCACTGGTTGCACTGATTACTATATCTGCCTGAGCTAATACGTTGTCTATGTCAGTAGAAAATTCGATAATCCCTCTCCTGCGTCCCTCAGTGTCAGCAAAAGCCTCGAATTCTTCCATCGGAGCATCCGGCGGGGGAAGCTCGGGACAGTCGGCTAGCAAGTGGCCCATACTACCCGGTTTCAGCGGGCGACCCTGCTGCAGCAGGGCAGACTGGTAACGGTATATTTCCGCCGCCACCAGGTGCAGCCTCTCACTGGAACTTTTGTTATTGGGGTTACCGATCAAAAGTAGGCGGGGCACGGTTTCAGACAACAAAAGCGAAATCCCTTTACCGATCGAACCGGTAGCCCCGACAATCCCCGCAGTGGTACGGGAACGATCCATATGTAGTTTTTCGGTTGCCGTATTAACAGCATCAACGGCAGATACCACGGTGTAGCTGTTACCGGTAGTGACCGGGACTCCTTCATTTTTCAGGTAAAGTCCTCCCATGGAAGCCACAGCTGTAAATGCACCTAAGCCGACCACCTTGGCCCCCCGTTCTTTGGCCATCTTAACAGCCTCTTTTAGCTCGTCCAGGGCTTGTTTTCGGGGCATTTGCACAAATTCCTCAGTCGTGCGGGGGATGGCGATAAATTCCCCGTAAGCAGTTTTCCCTGCTTCCGATTGTATTTTTGTTTTCCCGGCAACAAAGGGGCCGATCATATCCCCAAACCGGCCGGTCAGATCAGCTAATTCTTCCTCGGTGAAAGCGAGGAGGCTATTATCGAATTGATGATAATTTTCTAAGTCCAGGGCATGAATCAGGAAAGCAAAACGCCCTTCGTCCGGGTCCCCGCTCGGCTCGGCTTTTCCGGCATGATGGGGGGTAAACTGCGAAAAATCACCCTCGTTATCCGGCCTGACCAGGTAAGCCAGGAAGCGGGCTGTATTTCCCTCATTTAAAACGCCTAGCATCGACTCAAGCTTGTTTAAAGCTTCACGGCACTGCTCTTCATTAATCGTCAAGGGCGGTTCGATCCGGATTACTTCGTTGCCATTCAGGGTAGGAGCTACCCGCAATTTTTCAACATTTAAAAGATAGGAGGAAATAGCCGGGGTTAAAAGATCCTGTTCGGCCATCACCCCGAGGAGGCTGCCCGGAAACTGATCCCGGTCCATGTTGAACTCCAGGCCAAGCATTAAGCCCCGTCCGCGAACGGCCTTGATCAGCCCGGGATACTTATTTTTCAGTTTTAAAAGACCGTGTTTAAGCATAGCTCCTTTCTCCTGAACTTCTTCGAGCAAAGCCCCGTTATCTTCAGTTAAAAGCTCCATCACGCGGATCCCAACCCGGCAGGCAAATGAATTGCCGGCGAAAGTGGAAGAATGCTTGTCTCCGAAATCTTGATTGTATACTTCTGCAGTACTCAAGCAGGCTCCAACAGGCATTAGCCCCCCGCCGAGAGCTTTGGCTAAAACCAGGAGGTCAGGAGCAACATTTTCTTCTTCACAGGCGAAAAGAAAACCGGTTCGTCCCAGGCCGGTCTGGATTTCATCAAGAACAAACAGCACGTTGTGGCGGTCACATATCTCTCGCGTTTTTGCCAGGTATCCTTCCGGTGGCTCAACGATACCGCCCTCGCCCTGGACCGGCTCAACAAAAAATGCAGCATAATACCCGGGATTAGCTGAAAGTTCTTCTTCGAGAGCCTGGGTGTCCCCGTAAGCGATGTGGCTAAAATGTTCGGCCGGGGCACCAAAAGCTTCCTGGTAACCGGGGTTTCCGGTGGCCGATAAGGCGCCAAAGGTTTTTCCGTGGAAACTATTCTCGGTGGCAAGTATGCCGGAACGACCGGTAGCGGAACGGCTCAGTTTAATTGCTGCTTCCACAGCTTCGGCACCGCTGTTGGCAAAGGTAACATGCTTTAAAGGTTCCGGGGCGACTTCCACCAATCGCCGGCCCAGCTCGCCGGCAGCTTCCAGGGCAGAAGGTTGTATAAAGTTAGGTTCCTTACTATTGCAATAGTTGTTGATTGCCTCCCAAACAGGGTTGGGGTTGTGCCCGAAAGGTAGAGCACCGTAGGCGGCAATGCAGTCCAGGTAACAGTTGCCCTCTTCATCATAAAGGTAGCAACCCTCACCGCGCACATATTTTTGATCGAGCTTGATTTTCTCAAGCATATCCCCGAGATAAGGATTGACATAGCGGGTAAAATTGTTCATAATCGTCCTCCTGTTGCCTTACAAATATTTCGATGCATCTGCCAGCCTTGCTGCATTTAAAACTGGTGCCGGATCACCTAAGGACAATAGCCCCTGTTTAAAATTCAGCACGGCTGATCATTAGCCTTTCGATTAAGCCGGTTAAGAAATTTGTGCACAACAACGTGCACACCAATGGGGATATTTTAACCCGGACAGCAGAAAAAATCAACCGCCGGGCAATTATTGCGACTGATCCACTATTTGTTATTTCTTGTCTACTCAGCCATGCTGCCTTTGGACTGGTGACGGCTCACCTGAGGCTAATGGCAGCGACTCAGCTGCAGGCTTTCGCTTTGGTTTCCCTCGGCATTCGCCATCCATGGCTCAGGCCTCGGCGGCCTGCTTCCATGCAGGCCGACCGGCTACAACCTTTGCTTCGTCGGCCATTGTAACCGCTCTATCACAATGTCTTCAGTCCAAAGGCAGCACGGCTGAGCAGTTGCGTTATTTCTAAAAATGCCTTAGCTCTCTTCAGGTGGCACCACCAAAGAAACTGTGTGCTTTGAAGAATCAAGGTTTTCATCGATTAACTGCATGGCCTCTTCCCTGCTAACCTCATGCAGGATCGCCGGAAGCTCAAATAAATCGGCATTTTTGAAGCGGTAGGCTAAAAAGTTGTTGGCAATAAATTCGAGCGAATTAAAACGCCTGATATAGCCTCCGAGAATCTTGCGACGGTGGCGCTCGAATTGCTCCTTACTGATACCTTCCGATTTAATGCTCTTAACAGCTTCCATGATCCGCTCGTAAAGCTGGTCGGGATCCCCGGTTTCACCCCCGACCATGGTGTAACCGTAAGTATTTTCAGCGGTGTACTCCGCTCCGAAGTTTTCATCAACTAAATTTTTACGGTAAAGATCATTATAAAGCTGCTCGCTTGAACCAAAGATAATATCCAGGAGCAACTCCATCAGGATCTCTCGGCGCATCAATTCCCGACCGGCAAGTCCGGGGGGCCTGTTATCTTTAAACCCAACAAAAAGAATCGGTTCAGAAACGATCAATTCCTTGACCGTGCGTTCACGGGTTACCGCTTCCGGTTCATCGGGGAAAATGCGCACAATTTCCCCCATAGCCTGGTAATTCCGCCCGGCCATGTTTGTTCCGACCTGGTGGCCGACACGTTCTGGATTCAGGTCCCCGACCACGAACAAGGCCATATTGCTGGGATGATAAAAGGTATTATAGCACCGGTAAAGCAGCTCCGGGGTAATTTGAGCAATGCTATCGACGGTACCGGCAATGTCGTTGCGAACGGGGTGTTCTAAGTAAAGCCCGGCCAACAGGTTAAAAAATACTTGCCAGTGGGGGTGATCTTCATACATCTTGATTTCCTGCGCAATTATGCCCTGCTCTTTTTGAACTGTCTGTTCGGTAAAGAAAGGTTCCTGGACAAAATTAAGCAGGTGTTCTAAGTTTTCTTCGAAATTAGCAGTACAGGAAAAAAGATAAGCAGTCTGGGTAAAAGCGGTGAACGCATTGGGTGAAGCACCCAGGGCGGCAAAACGATCAAAAACATTGCCCCGTTCATCTTCAAAAAGCTTATGCTCTAAAAAGTGGGCTACACCATCAGGTAGTTCAGTAATCTTTTGTTCCGGCTCAACGCGGAACCGGTTATCGATAGAACCAAAGCAGGTGGAAAATACTGCGTATTTTTTTTGATAACCCGGCCGAGGCAAAACATAAAGATCCAGGCCGGGGAAAAACCGGTAATAGTAAAGCGATTCCTGCAGTTCGCGGTTTTCGATTAACTGGTAGTTTGTGCTCATAATTTAACTGTCTCCTTCCCGTGGCCGTAAGATATAAACCGTGTCCAGGGTTATTTTATCAGCCACAGCCGCCAGCTCTTCCCGGTCAACTGCTTCGATACCGGCGATGAGCTCTTCCGTGGTATAAATCTTGCCGCCGATTGTCCCGTTAAGGTGGGAACTGATCAGCTGGATGGGGCTGTCCTGCTGGGAAAGCAGTCTGCTTACAAGCGCTTTTTTGGTATTTTCTAGTTCTTCATCGCTGATTCTCCTTTCACGCATATCAGCCAGCTGCTGTTCAATAATCTCCTGCGCCCGGTGCCTGTCATCATAATTAATCCCCGCAGCAACCACCATTAAGCCTTTGTGCCTTTCCAACCGGGAATAGACATAGTAGGCCAGGCCGGCCTCCTCTCTAACCTTCATGAACAGCTTGGAATGAGGGAAGGCTCCCAGGATGCCGTTGTAAACCAAAAGGGCGCAGTACTGCCGGTCGCTATAAGCAGTATAAGTGCGAAACCCAAGGATCAGCTTGGCCTGGCTCACCTGCATTTCCTCTTCTACGCGCTTAACCTCCTTCACCGGCTGTTCAATCTCTGTCGAGGGAAGAGTCTTTGGACTGCCGTTGCGGAAAAAATTAAACGTTTCCCCGGCTTCCTGCAGGACTTGCCTTTCTTCGAGATCCCCGATCACATAAATATCTACAGGGTTGGCAGAGATAACTTCGCGGTAGTAGCGGTACAAATCCACCGGGCTGATAGTGTTATAATCCTCCACCCGTCCCAGCTTGTAAGTGCCAAATTTTTCACTCCCACACATCAGGGCAACACATCTTTCACAGGCAAACGCACCCTTATCGTTTAACAGGGCATTAATATCTTTAATCAGCTGATTTTTTTCCTGCTCTACGTATTCTTTCTTAAAACCTTCTTCTTCAACCAGCGGATCGGCGATCACCGAGCCGAGAACAGACATGTCGTCGCTGAGCAGCCCGTGCTTTCCTCCCAGGTATTTGTCGTGAGGCGATTCAAGGGTAAAAGCCGGGATGTGCCTTTCCCCACTTTTTAAAATATCGGCAAACAGGTCGGCTCCATAGAGGTTTTCCAGCTCGCGCTGCAGGGTGAGCTTGTCGGGATAGCGCCGGCTGCCCTGTTCAAGCACTGCCGGAAGCAGGGCGTTCAAAGCAGCCAGATCTTCCCGTAATTCCTGGTGCAAAAAAAGTGCCATCGAAATCGTCTTAAATTTAACGGTAGGGATAAAAATCAACCTGACTCCTTTTGAAAGGTGGTGCTCCGTATATTCTGCCTGCAACAAATACCCCTCCTTGTGCTATTGTATCCTTATAAAAAATCATGCTTATGTAGCTTAAGGCATTATAACTGGATTATTTAATCAGCAGCAATCGCCTTTTTAAACTATTCCATGTCGGCATCTCATTTCCTGCCCAAATACCAGGCCGCTACGCGCAGTCCCCTGTTACAGTTCAAGGATTTCTTTAATCTCTTCTTCATTCATGGTTGAGATGAAATCTTCACCCGGTTGAATCACCCGGTTGATCAACTCTTTTTTCTTCTGCTGCAATTCATCAATTTTCTCTTCAATTGTGTCTTTAGCCAGCAGGCGTATCACCTGGACCACTTTTTTCTGCCCGAAACGGTGTGCCCTTCCCGCTGCCTGCTCTTCAACAGCCGGATTCCACCATAAATCATAATGAACCACCACATCGGCCCCGGTCAGGTTGAGGCCGGTGCCGCCGGCTCGCAGTGAAATTAAAAACATGGGGGTACTGCCCTCGTTAAATTGTTCAACCAGCTGCAGACGATCACCGCTTTTAACCGATCCGTCCAGGTAAGCATAGTGATGTCCCTCCCGGCTAAGCATGTCCTTAATAAGATGAAGCATCCCGGTAAACTGCGAAAAAAGCAAGACCCGGTGTCCGCTGCTGATTAAGTCCCGCAGGAGCTCTTCCAGCTGCAGCAGCTTGGCGCTCTTCCCATCATAACCGTCCACAAAAAGGGCAGGATGGCAACAGATTTGCCGCAAGCGGGTTAAGCCGGCCAAAATTTTTATCCGGTTTTTTTCAAAGCTTTCTTCATCAAGCGTACGCAGTGCTTCTCCGCGAAGTTGTTCCAGGTACACCTGGTATATTTTTTTCTGATCTCCGGTAAGTTCGGAAATAAGCCGATGTTCAATTTTAGGCGGCAGTTCCGACAATACCTCTCCTTTTTCACGACGCAGGATAAAGGGGCGCACTTTCGCCGAGAGGGAAGCGGCAGTTTCTTTCCTGACAGCAGGATCCTCAGAAACGGATCCTCCATACTTGTTGATAAATTTTTTCTGTGATTGCAAGTAGCCCGGCATAATACATTGAAAAATGGACCATAATTCCACCAGGGAATTTTCCAGCGGTGTACCGGTGAGAGCAAAGCGGTGCCGGGCCGAGATTTTGCGCGCCCACCAGGCTGTCTGAGAGCCAGGATTTTTTATGTACTGTGCTTCATCAAAAAAACATAGGTTAAATGACTTTTCGCTAAAGATTTCCCCATCCCGGCGCAAAAGCGGGTACGATGTAATCACAACTTCTGCGCTGTTTGCGCCGGAAATTATTTCCCGGCGTTCACCAGGATGACCTGCTGCAACGGCAGTTCGCAACTGCGGAGCAAACTTATTGATTTCCGCAACCCAATTGTAGATCAACGAAGCCGGAGCTACTACCAAATCAGGTGGTAGCTCACCGTGATTTTCTTCCCGTTCAGAGACCATTAAGGCTATGGCTTGCAGAGTTTTACCAAGGCCCATATCATCAGCAAGAATCCCGCTAAATCCACACCGGGCCAAAGTTTTCATCCATCGGAAACCGGTCACCTGGTATTCCCGCAGAATGTTTGCCAAACAGGAGGGCGCCGGTGAATCCGCATCTTCCGGGCAACGAACCAGGTGCAACAGCTTGTCGACATCGCGATTTTGTTCAAGACCGGTCAACTCACCGGTTTCAACGAGCTGAGCAAGTTGAAAAGCCTGCTGCTTGGGCAACCTGATTGTTCCTTTGTCAAAGTCTTTTACCTCAAGGTCGAGAGCATTCGCCAGGCATTCCAGCTGTTTTAGCCCTCCTTCTTCCACTCCTTCTTCCAAAGATAGAATTGAACCGTCTTTTAAACGGTGATATTTTCTTTTTTCCCGAAGTGATTGCCAAATAGCAGGTAATTCTTCGCGATCGACTTCTTCCAGTTCCAGGTCCAATTCCAGCAGATCCAGCTTCCAATTTATACCCACTTTTCCCCTAAATCGAGGGTTTTTACGCACCCCTGCCCGGTTAAATCTTTCACTCAGGAAAACTGTGGCGGACTGCCGAAGTTCGGGAAGGATTTCTTTATAGAAGTGCCAGATTCCATCTTCGTCGTCTAAGTAAACCCGGTCTCCCTTTACTTTGAACTCAGCTCGTTCAAAAAGTTGAAGCACTCTTTGCTCCCGGTCCAGATCCCGGACCGGGATACAATCCCCGCTTTTCTGCATGTGCTTCCTCGGGTCAACAGAGGCAAAGGGGTTTAAGATGTTTTCTCCATATACAAATTCAAGCCCGGCGTGTACTGCCTCGTTCTCATAATCTAAATAAACATTTACTTCCAGCGGCGAACGATTCAAACAGGAGGCGAGGGCAGGGTCAGTTTCAAGATCAGTGGTTTCCTCTAACACAGGAAGCAGCCTGGACAAAAACTGTTCCTGGTACTGATCACTGATATGAAGGGCTCCCCCTTTTTTCCCGACCAGGTTCATCAACAGGGGCAAAATCCTTGATTGTGCGGTTTCTCCGGGATAAAACAACTGATCACCAAGTAGAAAAAAATCCCATTCGCCGGTCAGAGGAATCAGCACTTCTTCATTTTCCAGGTGCAAGCTCAAACCATCTGGTTGATTTTGAACATAAAACTTAAGCGGCGCTGCGACTTCAGTAACGCTCATATTATCATAGGTTACCGAAGGATCACGGGGATTATTCGGCTTGATCACCAGTTTGAAAGAATTGCCACGTAGGCTCAGCAAAAGTTGCCTGGTTAGTTCATCACTCAATTCAACTTCTTTACCCTTAAGGGTACCACGGCTAAACTGGTCCTGCTCAATCAAGTGGCGTTCAATTTTCAACCACTCGAGCAAACAGTCAATTACCAGGCGATCTGCACAAGAAAAAGTATGGATTTGGGGATCATAGATAAAATTTTTGCCGAAAATAAACTCTTCATCCCGGCAAAGTGCCATTAAAAACTTTCCAATATCCTTGACTACATAAAGCCTCGACTGGCCTACTTTCAAAGAAATGCGCTGCGATACTCCTCCCAGGTAGGAAGAAAAAGGTCTAATGATCAGGGTAAGCTCCAGGGCAAGCTCGCTTTTATCAGCGGAACTGATGGAACCCTGCCGGTCATAATGCTCAAGCAATCCTTCTACCAGTCGATCGTCCCAGGATTTTGCAACATTGCGATTTTTATGGGCCAAAGATAAAAGAACAGCAGCGATATGCTCACAGCATCCTTCATAGCTGTTAAAAGCAGGACAGTTGCAGATCTCCCCGGCTGCCCGGTAATGCTCGTCTAAAAATATATTAACCACGTAAGTTCGGCCTCTTTCAACCACCGCATGGTAATAGTTGCCGATTTTATCATAAGAAAGCTCTATGATTGCACCTTCGTGGTAATAACGTTTGCCACTGACAAAAACTTCAAAGCTGCTGCACTTATCGGCAATTTCTCTTTTTGTTAAACCGGGCAAGTTTTTAATCCCCTTTCAGCCACCTGGTTTCCTGTGAAGTATTGCTTTAGAACAATACCAATACATTTTACCGTAAAAACACATTTTGAAACAATGCTAGTTAATGGCAAATCAGTAATGCTATCAGCATAATTAATGCTATAATAGAACAATAAAGATAAATAAAACATAAATGGGAGGAGCACAATGCTAATAATCAAAAACGGCAATGTTTTAACCATGGCAGGCAAGGAAGAACCAAGAGTGATGGACATACTGGTCGAAAACGGGAGAATCAAAAAAATCGGTGAAAGCCTGGAAACACCCTCCAATGCCGAAGTAGTTGATGCTACCGGAAAAATGGTGATGCCGGGTATTATTGATGCCCACACCCACCTCGGGATCTTTGAAGAAGGCAGCATGAACGAAGGGGACGATACCAACGAACTGACCGGACCGATCACCCCGGAACTACGAGCCCTGGACGGAATCAATCCTTATGATGAAGGGATCAAGGATGCTCGTTTGAACGGGATCACCTCGGTAGTCACCGGACCGGGCAGCGGCAATGTCATCGGTGGGCAATCCCTGGCAATTAAAACCTTCGGCACTATGATCGATGAGATGGTAATCAAAGAACCGACCGGCCTAAAAGCCGCTTTTGGAGAAAACCCCAAGCGGGTTTACAGCGGTCAGAATAAAAGCCCTTCAACCCGGATGGCTACGGCTGCTCTCTTTAGGAAAGCTTTTTATGAAGCCCAGGAATACATGGAAAAATCATCTTCTTCGGACAAAAATAACCGCAATGACAGTAAAAAGGGCGAAGAAAAAACCGGCTCTCTGCAGAAAGATTTTCAAAAAGATATCCTGGTCAAAGCCTTGAAGAAAAAAATGCCGATCCGGGCCCATGCCCACCGGGCAGATGATATCTTAACCGCGATCAGGGTAGCCCGTGAATTTAACCTGGATCTTTCCATTGAACACTGCACTGAAGGCCATAAAATTGCTAAAGTGTTAAAGCGCTTCGAAGTACCGGCGATAGTCGGTCCCACCATGAGTGCCAGGACAAAAATCGAGCTCAGGGAAGCCAGTTTCGAAACCCCAAAAATCTTCTACGAAGAAGGGGTTAAGTTTGCCATAATGACCGATCACCCGGTTATCCCGATTTATGCCCTGCCCATCTGCGCAGCCATGGCCGTAAAAGCAGGTCTGCCCCGCTACGAAGCAATCAAGGCAATTACTATCGCTGCGGCAGAGATAACCGGTATAGCCGACCGGGTGGGAAGCATCGAAACAGGAAAGGATGCTGATATAATTATTTGCCGGGGAGATATATTAAGTGTAGATCCGCAGCTTGAGCATGTATTTATCTGTGGCATAGATGTGCTTAAAGAAAAAAAATAGGCCATCTTGAGATTTTATTAAAAGGCCATTGCCAGTATAAAAAGCCAGTTTTATAAGTTAGAAAGAATCTACTATGACCCGCGCTACATTTTTGACGGGTACCGGCTCCTTGCGGACAATAGCGGCGGTAAAAACTGCAGGCTTGCGTTTTGGTTGCCCTACAGCATTGCGTCATCCATGGCTCAAGCCTGAAGCCACGGGGGACAGTTCGAGCTTGTGTAAGCGCTAGCATAGACCCAAGGGAATACGATGGAGCTCCCCTGGCTTCCAACCGTTGCCTCACTGACCATTGCAACCGCTTTACCGTCAGTTTCCCCGCCAAAAATGCAGCACGATTGAGTAATACCGTTACGAATATTAACTGCTTAGCCTTCTCCATATCATGCCCCGGGCAAAAGGTATGCCGCTTTTTTTACATTTCTTTTATGATAACTTTGTCCAGCAACCTGGCCGGTATCTGATCCCTGTTACCCGGATCAATTTTCCAAACCTGCGTGTCGGGACGCTTTTTCAAATTGTTACAAAATGGATCTGATCCGGCCATGATCGTAGCAACTACAGGATATGGGGAATCAAACGCACCCAGGGTTATTTCCCTGAAGCGCCTTGAAAAAAGCTCCATTTTACCAATTTCATCGATTAGAAGACAGCAAGGAATATTTTCCTGCAATACTTCTTCAAGTTCATCTAAAAAAGGGCGCAAGTTTTCTATTTTGACTCCGTATTTGCCAACCCGCTTGGATGAAGGAAAATCCACATGGGCCAACGGTAATCGCTCCCCGGTGGAAAGGGAGACCAGTTCAAAACCGAGCCTGCGTTTGCCCTGCCTGATTTCAGCAGTATAAAAGCCGGCTTTTCTGCATTTCAATTCTTCGGCAATTTTTTTTATGACCGTAGTTTTCCCTACTCCCGGTTTTCCGGTTAAAAGTATTTTTTCAGCTCCAGTAACAGCATTAAACCTTTCGTTCATATCAATCCCTCCTCTTACTGGGCCGGATTGAGACAGCAAGATTCACTGTTCGACTAAATCATCTTTGCCGTCCGGATATCTTCAACCAGCAAATCGGCATCCACCGCACCGCGAAGCACCGCAGCTGGATGGTAAGCAGGTATAATCCGGTAGCCACCGCCATCAAGCGATCACCCCCTGATATCAGCCAACCTTTCTTTTACACTGCCATTTCACATTTTTTTATATACCTCTTTTTTAAGTTAATCATTAATCTATACTTTAAGCAACCATATAGAATTCTTTACCGATCAGCTGATAAAATAGTCCCCCTGAAGTTATTCACTAAATTTATTGCAGCTGCAAATTTGATCATCAGTAACCGCTTAAAACACTTCTCTTGGTATTTAACTACTTACCTGCTATAATATTGTTAAATTTAATTTCCCAAGCAAGGAGGTAATCAAAAAAGTGAATGTACTGCCTTTAGTGGCACTGGGCGCAGTTTTTGTCCTGATTGTTCTCGGAGCAAGGTATTTTACCTATAAAACCATGACAGAAAGGGTATGTGCCAAAAACCCCGACAGCGAATACTGCCGTCAACATTACCAAAAGGATATCGAACAAACCGAAGGTTATAAGAATTGCGAGTTTGTTTTTGGAGAAACTCCAAACGGCGGAGTAAAAACCGTGATCTGCTACATAGATGATAAGAACAAAAGGGTTAAAAAGAACGATGCCTCTAAGGTTATGATCCGCGAACTCGATGAAAAAAACCGTCCTGTTTATGAAACATGGACCAGCATGGAAGAATATTCCAGGCAATATTAAGGGAAGATTCACCGCAATAATATTCAAATGACCATAACCGGGGGCGCCTTACAAGGCATTAGTTAAAGGAACATTATTTCACTTGAATTAAATAATCCGATTAGGATTCAAGGTTCACTTCATACCGGCGTTCTGGTTTGACTTGTCCTATTCTTGGTGTTATCATTACAATGCGGAAAGTACTTAGGCGCCCGTGGTGAAAGGGATATCACGCAGGCCTCCGGAGCCTGAAGTCGGGGTTCGAATCCCTGCGGGCGCACCATTTAAACAGGAGCAACCTGCTTTAGGTTGCTCCTGTTTGTCTTAGTTAAACTGCCTTATCTTCATACTATCACAGCAACAGCGATTAACTTGCTGATCACATACGGAGTTTCAAGGTCATATTTTACTAACAAGGAGTGGTTGCAGTCATGCCCAAGATTACTTTCATCCCTCAGAACAAGGAAATCAAGGTTGACTCCGGAACTAATCTGCTCAAGGCAGCAGACCAGGCCGGCCTGTACATTGAGGGTGATTGCGGGGGTAAAGGAACTTGCGGGAAATGCCTGGTAAAAGTAATTGAAGGTGATGCCGGAAACCCGACTAAAGCTGAACAGAAACATATTTCCGAAAAAGCATTGAATGAAGGCTGGGTGCTTTCCTGCCAAAAGCGGGTTAAGCAGGATATTAAAGTTGAAATACCGGTACAAAAAGAAGCACACCTGCGCAAAACCACCCTGAAGGGCGGCATAGAAGAGCTTGAAGCAGAACCGGTTATTGAAAAAGTGGCTGTTAAGCTAGATAAGCCTAGCGTGGAAGATCAAACCGCCGATTTAGAACGCCTGCTCAAACACCTAAAACGTCCGGACCTTACGGTTGAACTGCGCGAATTGACCAATTTTCCCGGGATGATGCGTGATAACAGTTATGCGGTTACCGCGGCCATTACCGGAAACAGGGTTATTTCTATCGAACCAGGAGATACCAGCGGGCAACTTTACGGCATTGCTTTTGACATTGGCACTACCACGATTATGGGTTCTTTAATCGATCTAAAAAAAGCGGAAGTGGTGGCAGTGGCCGCAGAGACTAACCCGCAAAATATATACGGAGCAGACGTAATTTCCCGGATCAATTACGCTTCAGAAGGGAAAACCGAACTAAAACAACTTCAAGACAAAGTGCTGGAAGCAGCCAATCAGATCATCAAAGATCTTCTCAAAGAAACAAAGGTGGCCCGGGACCGGGTATATGAAGTAACCGCTGTGGGTAATACGACCATGAGCCATTTGTTTATGGGCATTGATCCGACCTACCTGGCACCGGCTCCGTTTGTGCCGGCTTACAGAAGAGCCCTGGAAGTGGAAGCTGCTGAGCTGGGAATTGCCATTAATCCCGGGGGGCGGGTCACTTTCCTGCCCAACATTGCTGGTTATGTAGGTTCCGATACCCTGGGTGTGATTTTAGCCACGGAAATGGACCAGCGCAAAGATAATTGTGTTGCCATAGACATCGGCACCAACGGAGAGTTGGTCCTCGCAGCCAACGGCAAACTGATGGCCTGCTCTACTGCTGCGGGCCCCGCTTTCGAAGGTGCCCAGATCAAACAGGGCATGAGAGCAGCTGCCGGTGCGGTTGAAGCAGTCTGGTACGAAAACAATGAGATTAACTTAAGCACAATCGATGATGCACCGGCCTGCGGTATATGCGGTTCAGGCTTAATCGACGCTGCAGCGGCAATGATCGACGCCGGCCTGATCAATTCAACCGGACGCATTATCAATCCGCAAGATAACCCGGAAAGTGTGCCCGAGCATCTTAAAAAAAGATTAAAGCAAAACCAGGGAGGATGGGAATTTATCCTGGTTCCTGCGGATAACTCCGACACAGGTGAAGACATTGTCCTCAGCCAGGCAGATTTAAGAGAACTGCAGCTGGCCAAGGGCGCAATTTATGCCGGATTAATGATCCTGCTCAAAGAGGCGGGAATAAATGAAAATGAGCTTGATGAAGTACTGGTAGCCGGGGCCTTTGGTAACTATGTGCGGAAAGAAAGCGCCCTGACCATCGGGTTGCTCCCCCAACTGCCCCAGGAAAAAATCACTGCTGTGGGCAATGCCGCCGGTGATGGCTCCAGGATGGCCCTGGCTTCGAAAACCATGCGGGAACGGGCTCTAAACCTTCCGGAAAAAATCAATCACCTGGAGCTTTCCACCCGCCGTGATTTCCAGGATATATTTGTTGATGCCCTGAAGTTCGGTTAACCTTTTGCCAAACTACCTGCAAAGCGCTTGATTAAACCCGAAATTATTTAATTTCAAAGGTTAGCTTCGGGAAGGAAACCCGGGCAAGTTGTAGAATTTATTACTCATTCAAACAGGCTTGTCCGGGTCTATTGTTAAAACTACAGAGCTGCCACAACAGTTCCGCTTTATTTTTATTTTAATCATTTGGAGGGTTACTGAACAATGGAAACCGCAAAAGAGATTATGAGCTCACCCGCAATAAGCATAAATGAGGAAAAAACCTTACAGGAATTGATTAAGCTGCTGGCAGACCATGCAATCAGTGGTCTACCGGTGGTTAACGATAAGGAAGAAGTTACCGGTATTATTTCCGATACCGATATAATTCGTTATTCACAAAAGATTGATGTAGTGCCAACCAGCAACCTTTCGGGATGGATCTCTCCATATACAGATGTTTCTGAATTGGCTACCCTGAGCTCGGGAAGAGAGAGGCTCCATAAGACCACTGTAAAAGAAGTAATGACAAAAAAAGTTTTTTCTGTTAACGAGGAAACCAGCGCAAACGAGATAGCCCGCTTAATGAACCGTCGTAAGATAAACCGTGTCCCGGTAGTCAACAAAGCAGGAAAGCTTCTCGGTATTATTACCAGGGCTGATATGGTTCAATGCATGGCAAAAATGTAATTAGTGAGTGGTTAGAAGTTGAGAGAAGAAAAAAGACAGGGTGTGGCTAAAAAGGCTGCCGCCCCAAAACATATCAACCGTAACCTGAGAACACTTTTAAGTATATGGGTCGGCAAAACAATTATGAGCCTGACCAGGATCTTTGGGCAGGGCGGGACTACTTTACCTGGCAGAATTGCTCTTAAAATAAATCCTCAGGTTTCAGCAGTACTATCATCCCAACTTGATGCAGGCAGTCTGATCATAACAGGTACAAATGGCAAAACAACTACCACAGCCCTGATAAATGGCATCCTTAAGGAAGCCGGTTTGAAATGTATTCACAACCAATCCGGTTCCAACCTGGCCTGGGGAGTGGCTTCCACCCTGATTGAATCCTCATCCTGGTGGGGGCGACTTCATCAAAACTGCGCCGTGCTTGAAGTAGACGAAGGATCTTTCCCTGAAGTGGTTCGGAATATTAAACCCCGTGGGATAATCGCTACTAATATTTTCCGGGATCAGCTGGACCGGTTCGGTGAAATTGATCATATCCAAAATTCAATAAAAAAAGGTATAGAAAACCTGCTTGAAAACAGCTTCAAGGTAATTAATGCTGACGATCCCTCTCTTGCCGGAATCAATCCTGCTAATGGAAAAAATATACTGTATTACGGGCTTGAACTGGATCTCCCGGCATATCCATTTCAAAATACCGGCAGGGATATTAAGGTTTGTCCTTTGTGTTCACACATCCTCACCTACGATAAAATCTATTTTGCCCATCTTGGGCATTACCGCTGTGAAGCATGTAAGTATAAACGCCCCCTACCTGCAGTCAAATTAACCGACTGCCAAAATGATCATAAAAACAATACCACGCTAGAAATAAGCACCTCTGATCAAGCCTTAAAATTAATCACCCCATTAATGGGCACTTACAATCTCTATAATATTCTCGCTGCAATTGCTTGTGCTTTAGAACTGGAAATACCATCTAAGACAATCATTAAATCTTTAGATAAAGCGATCCCTTCTTTCGGCAGAATGGAACCTTTTGAGTATGATAACAAAAAGATTGTAATGGCCTTGATCAAAAACCCGGTTGGTACAAACGAGGTTTTGCGGACCGTTCTAACCCACCAGGATGGCAAAGTCACTATTTTAATAGCAATCAACGACAATATAGCTGATGGTACCGATATATCATGGCTTTGGGATGCAGACTTTGAACAGCTTCATAATCACCCGGATAGGTTGGATAATGTAATTGTGTCTGGATCCAGGGCCTGGGATATGGCTGTACGCTTGAAATATTCCGGTCTTGAAGCAGGCAAGATTCTGGTGGAAGAAGAACCGCAGCATGCCATTAATAAATCCCTGGAACATACGGATCCGGGCGGCAGGATTTTCATCCTGCCAAATTACACGGCTATGCTGGAACTGCGGCGAGAGCTAAACCGTATGGGTATGGGTAATCCTTACTGGAACCGGGAGGAGATATTATGAGAAACATTAATGTATACCACCTTTATCCCGGTTACTTGAACCTTTATGGAGACCGCGGCAATATGCTTTCCCTTTACCGACGAGCGGAATGGCGCGGGATCAACCTGGAAATAATCCCGGTGGAACCGGGGGAAAATATTAATTTTGCCTCCTGCGACCTGCTATTCATGGGGGGAGGCCAGGACAGTGACCAAAAACTGGTTGCCGAGGATTTAAAAACTCGTAGGACAGAGTTACAAAAAGCTGTAGAAGCCGGCATGGTAATATTTGCCGTTTGCGGATCATACCAGCTTTTGGGCCACTACTACACTACTGTTCGGGAAGAAAGGATCCCTGGCCTGGGCATTATCGATTTATACACCGAGGCTGGGGGAGAAAGGCTGATTGGAAATACATTAATTAAATGCTCCCTGTGGAACCCTCCCCGAATTTTGGCCGGGTTTGAAAATCACGCCGGAAAAACTTACCTCGGCTCGAAACTGCAGCCACTGGGCCGGGTTATTTCCGGTTTCGGTAACAACGGGTTCGATAAAACAGAAGGTGCCGTCTACAAAAATGTAATCGGCACCTATCTTCACGGCGCTCTGCTTCCCAAAAATCCCTGGTTAACAGATTATCTCCTTCAAAAAGCGCTGGCCTACCGCCAACAAGATGATCAGCTCGATGAACTGGATGATTTTTTAGAAATCCAGGCCTATCGCTCAGCAATCAAGTTGACCGGGAAGCATCCTGACAAACTTAATCTTCTATAGCCTTAAACTGTCAGTTAAACGATTTTTATCTTACCTCTTTTAACGTAGGTACTCTATATCTGCATTTTCCCGTAAACTTTGAATCAACTCATTGACAGCAACCGGGATTTGTTGATCAAGCATTGCTTCCATTACCTGGCCTTCAACCTCTTCAAATGCAACAGTCACTTCCTCCCGGTAATCAAGAACTTCGATAATATGGTAGCCGAAATCTGTAGCAACCGGCTCACTAACATCACCTACATCTAGGGAAAAAGCCGCTTCTTCAAACTCTTCAACCATTGCTCCACGCTCGAAAAATCCCAGGTTTCCTCCCTGCTCTTTATTTGAAGCATCAGTTGAATATTCAGCTGCCAGCTCGACAAAATCACCGCCCTGCTCAAGCAGCTCGGCCACCTCTTCTGCTTCTTTTTCGCTTTCTAGTAAAATATGCCTGGCTTCTACTTCTTCAGGTTGATCAAAAAGATACCGGTTATCTTCAAAAAAGTCTCTTGCTTCTTCCTCCGAGAAATCAGTTTGTTCTTCAATTATTTTACGGGCTAAAAGATTTAACCGAGCATCTTCGCGAAAAGCTTCCAGGCTTAGGCCATATTGTTCCAGAGCCATGGTCAGTTGCTCTTCAGAACCCTGGAAGTTCTCTTCAACCACCGCTTCAATCTCTTCTTCAAGCTCTGCTTCACTAACCGAAATGTCGAGGTTCTCTGCTTCGTCCAGGATTAACTTCCTGGTTACCAATTGTTCCAGGATTTCCCGGCCTCCCTGGATATACATAGCTTCAAAGAGTTCTTTTTCTGAAATCGGCTCCCCGTTGACAATTGCTACATGGGTTTCATCCTTAGTCCCCGGAGATTGCTGCAGCATAATTACCCCCAGAGTGACCAGGGCAATCACAAGCAAGGCAATCACACCTAAAAGCATTTGCATTTTAGGTATACCTTTGAACCCACCAGAACCAGCCTGTGTTTCGTTTTCCATTATATTCCCCTCTTTTCATTTTATTCTTCTATGGAATTATTTTGTTCATCGGAAATTCAAGGATCCCTTCAGCTCCAGCTTCTTTAAGTTCACAAATAAGATTTCGCACTTTTTTTTCTTCCACCACACTTTCTACCGCTACCCACTCGTCAGCACAAAGATGCGAAATTGTCGGCTTCCGCAAAGCCGGTAAGAGCTCAATTACCTTCCCCAGGTTATTGCTGTGCACGTTCATCTTGAGCATTACCTTTTGTTCGGCCAGCAAGGCCCCCTCAAGGAGAGTAACCATTCGTTCCACCTTTTTACGCTTCCAAGAATCTTCGTAGCTGCCATGATTCATGATTACCCTGGGGGTAGAAACCAGAATGGTCTCGATAATCTTCAGCTGGTTAGCTTTTAAGGAGCGTCCTGTCTCGGTTAGTTCAGCTATTGCATCTGCAAGAAGTGGCGGCTTAACTTCTGTAGCTCCCCAGGAAAAAGAAACAGAAGCATTGACCCCTTTTTCCTCCAAATAACGCCGGGTAGTTTCCACCAGTTCAGTAGCGATCCGTTTACCTTCCAGATCTTCGACCCTTTCAATCTTAGAATCATTGGGCACAGCTAAAACCAGTCTCACCGGTCGCAGACCGCTTTTCGAAAAGTTTAAGTCAGCTACTTCACAAACATCGGCGGCCGTTTCAGTAATCCAGTCTTTCCCGGTTAACCCCACATCTAAAACCTGATCTTCCACGTAACCTGGAATTTCCTGGGCTCGCATCAGGACACATTCTATTTCTTCGTCATCAACATACGGGTAATAGGAACGCTCACCAATTTGAATGTTAAAACCGGCTTTTTTAAACATTTCCAGAGTGGTGCTCTGCAAACTGCCTGCAGGCAATCCTAACTTTAATTTATTCAAAAATATCACTCCCACCGACATAGTATTTTTACTGTCACAGGCGGTTGTTCAAACTCGCCCAAATTAGCATCATCTCTGCTTATATTATGTCGCTGCAAATATAAGAATCAAGAATGCTTACCGAACAGCATTAGCACTGTAAAAAAATGCTGGAACAAAGTTATTTTAGCAATAACATTACGTTAGCACGTCCATGGTCTACTGTCAACGAAACAAAAAAAACAGACTCTCAAAGTTTGATACCGAAGTTGCCACTGTAGTTAGCTGACCTCCTTTATTATATAATTACAGCTTTTAAATGCACTATTTGCCAGGCTGTTTATTTTTGAACCTGGATTATGATAATATTCTTGTGTAGACAGTTTTCATTGAATAAGCTAAATATTTTTATTAGGAGGTGTTTTTTACATGGAAACCACTCAACTGGTCATTATAATTATCTATTTTCTTGTAATCTTCGGTATCGGTATTTATGCATCGCGCTTCATCAAGAACAACACCGACTTTCTTTTAGCCGGCAGACGCTTAGGGCTGGTTCTGGCTACTGCCGCCCTTTGCGCAACCCACTTCGGTGGCGGCTTTGTTATGGGCACCGGAGAATGGGGTTTTGATTACGGCCTTACCGGTATTTCTTACGCTATCGGGGTAGCTGTATCCCTGATTATACTTGGCCTGGTTGCCGCTAAAAAAATGCGCAGGCTGGCCATGTTCACTGTGCCTGATTATCTGGAACTTCGTTATCAAAACAAAGTAGTCCGTTTTCTAGGGGCCCTTTTATCCCTGATCGCTATCATCGGAATTATTGGCGCCCAGGTTTGGGCTTCCCAGGGGGCCCTGGGAATCATAGGCATTGATCCCACTTATGCAGCTATCATCGCCACATTGTTATTTATTGTCTATACTGTTGCTTCCGGTCTCTGGGGCGTAACCATGACTGACGCTATCCAGTTGCTAATTATTTTTGTGGGGGTTCCGATTGCCGGGATCCTTGGCTTGTCGGAAGCAGGAGGCTTCGACGGCGTCCGAGAAGGAATTGCCGGCCTGGAACTGATGGTAGAAACCGACGCATATTTCAGCCCCCTGGGGGCAGGAATTGGCCTGGTCCTGGCTGCTACCATCCCTACTATTATGTATACCCTCATTGGCCAGGATTTTTACCAGCGCCTTTTTGCCGCCAAAGATGAAAATACCTCTTTCAACGCAGCCATACTCGCAGGGATCCTCTTAATCATATTTGCAATCTTTCCCACCATTGCCGGAATGGCTTCCCGGGGCATCTTCGGAGAAGAAATAGCCGCTGCCGAAGCAATCCCAATGTTGGTGACTGAAGTACTCCCTGTCGGAGTAGCAGCGATCATCGTAGCAGCAATAATTGGGGCAATCATGTCCACGGCAGACTCACTGCTGGTAGCGGGAACCTCACATATCACAAATGACTTTTACGTTAAAATGATCAATCCCAAAGCAGAAAATGACAGCAAAAAACTGCTCATGATTTCCCGTATCTCCACCCTGATTATCGGACTTTTGGCTTTATGGATGGCTTTAAGCTTTGAGGCTATCATTGACTTGCTGCTTTACTCCTACACCCTCTATGCTGCTGGAGTATTCATTCCGGTTGTCCTTGGCCTTTATTGGCGTCGCGGTACCGCCCCGGGAGCAATTGCCGGAATTATCGGGGGTTCTGTCATCGGTATTGCCGTAGACGCAGGATGGATTGACCTAAGTGAAGTAGCGGTTATCGGGGAGTTCCCCGCTATTGTGATAGGGGCAATAGTTTCCTTAGTGCTTTATATCGTTGTGTCTCTATTTACCAGGGCGCCTGAAAACCTGCCCGAAGGAGTAGTATAAATAACGGCAAACAAGGGCAAAGGGAGCAGTCACAATGCTGCTCCCTTTTTTTATAAAAGTGTTGTAAAATAAATAAGCGGCAAACAATCATCATTGCCCGGTATTAAGCGAGTTAAAATGACCCCTTATCCTAACAGGAACACTCTTTCAGCGAAAATATGGAGTGTACAAGCTGGAAACAAAAGAAAAGCCTAAGATTATTTCTAAATACCGTAGGACCATGTGTAACCTAAATCATCGAGGAGGTGAAAAATATGGCCAAGGAAGCAAAGAGGGTGACCCCGCCTACCGGCACTAAGCTTCGCTGTAAAAACTGGTCTACTGAAGCCCCGCTTCGCATGATGATGCACAATCTCTCCCCGGAGGTTGCAGAAGATCCGGACAACCTCATAGTTTACGGGGGAAGAGGTAAGGCAGCGAGAAACTGGGAAGCTTACGAGGGGATAGTTAAAGCCCTGGAACAGCTGGAAAAAGACGAAACTTTACTGGTCCAATCGGGCAAAGCTGTCGGCATCTTTAAAACTCACGTAGATGCACCAAGGGTTTTAATTGCCAATTCCAACTTGGTACCCCGGTGGTCAAACTGGGAAGTATTCGATGAGCTCGATCGGAAAGGGTTGATCATGTACGGACAAATGACCGCCGGCTCCTGGATTTATATTGGCACCCAGGGCATTTTACAGGGGACTTACGAAACCCTGGCCGCCGTAGCCAAGCAAAAGTTCCAGGGTTCCCTGGAAGGAAAACTGGTCTTAACTGCCGGTTTGGGAGGCATGGGCGGCGCCCAACCCCTGGCGGTTACTATGAACAAAGGCGTGGCCATTGTGGTAGAAGTGGATCCCAGGCGAGCGGAAAGAAGGCTCAATACACGATACCTTGATACGATTGCCCAGTCGATTGATGAAGCCCTGGAAAAGGCTGAACAAGCGAAAAATGAGAAAAGGCCACTTTCAATCGGTTTAATTGGAAACGCAGCAGATGTTTTCCCCTATATTGCAAAAAACGGACCCTTACCGGATGTAGTAACAGACCAAACTCCTGCCCATGACCCGGTGGGTGCATATATCCCTTCAGGACACAGTGTGGAAAGCGCTGCAGAACTCAGGAAAAAAGACCCCGATAAATATCTTGAAGAAGCCAGGCAATCCATGGTTAATCATTGCGAAGCGATGGTAAAAATGCTTGATCAAGGAAGTGTCGTCTTTGACTACGGCAACAACTTGCGTGGTGAGGCCCAAAACGGCGGCTTCAAAGATGCTTTTAAATACCCCGGGTTTGTACCCGCTTACATCAGGCCCCTTTTCTGTGAAGGAAAAGGCCCTTTCAGGTGGGTAGCCCTTTCAGGCAATCCTGATGATATTTACGCCACTGACGAACTGGTTTTAGAACTGTTCCCCTATGATGAACCGCTCTGCCGCTGGATTAAAATGGCTAAAGAACAGGTATCGTTCCAGGGGTTGCCCTCCAGGATCTGCTGGTTAGGCTATGGTGACCGGGCCAAGTTTGGACTTGCTGTAAACGAAGCAATCGCCTCTGGAAAAATCAGCGCACCGGTTGTATTCGGTAGAGATCATCTGGACACCGGTTCGGTAGCTTCCCCGAACAGGGAAACCGAAGGCATGAAAGACGGTTCCGACGCAATAGCCGACTGGCCCTTGCTGAATGCTATGCTCAACACCGCTTCCGGGGCTACCTGGGTCTCGATTCATAACGGTGGAGGAGTAGGTATCGGTTTATCCACCCATGCCGGGCAGGTAACCATGGCTGACGGGTCAGAAGAAGCCGCTCGCAGGATTGAGCGGGTCTTCACCAATGATCCGGGCATTGGAGTAGTCAGGCATGCCAATGCCGGTTATGAAGAAGCAATTCAAGTAGCCAAAAATAAAAAGATTAAGATCCCAGGATTAACTTGCTAACACTCGGCTTGTAATTATGGAGATAGGAAAATAGGCATTTCTCTTTCCGGAGTTATAACAGGAAATAAGGAGGTCGAAAATGGAAAAAGTAATTGAAAGTGTAATAAACTTCAGCGAGGGTAGAGATGAAAGCAAAATTGAACAGATTATCGGTGAACTTAAGAAAACCAGGGGAGTAAAAGTATTGGATTACTCACATGATGAAGATCATAACCGCTGCGTAGTAACCTTTATCGGTGATCCTGAATCCGTAATCGAAGGAGCTTACAACCTTACGGCAAAAGCGGCCGAGTTAATCGACATGGAAAAACATGCAGGCGGTCATCCCCGGATGGGGGCTACAGATGTGATCCCCTTTGTGCCAATTTTTAATGCCACCATGGAAGACTGTATTGATCTGGCCAAAAAAGCAGGCAAAAAAATTGGAGAAAACCTGGAAATACCGGTTTTTCTTTACGGCGAGGCTGCTACAAAACCTGAAAACTCCAACCTGGCGAATGTGCGGAAAGGAGAATACGAAGGATTAAAAGAAACAATCGGCACTCCGGAAAAAACTCCCGACTTTGGCCCGGCAAAAATGCACCCTTCGGCAGGAGCCGCGGCTGTGGGAGCCCGCAAACCCCTGGTAGCCTACAATGTCAATCTGCACTCAAACGATTTAAATGTGGCTAAAAAAATCGCCAATGCGGTAAGAGAAAAGAAAGGCGGGCTAAAAAACGTAAAAGCGATTGGTTTGAAACTGGAAGACCGCGACCAGGTGCAAATTTCCATGAATTTGGTGGATTGCGAAATTACTCCCATCCACAGGGTGGTGGAATTAATCAAGGCAGAAGCCGCAAGATACGGGGTATCTGTAGCAGAAAGCGAACTAATTGGGCTTTGCCCTCAAAAATATTTAATCGAAACAGCCTGTCATTACCTGCAGTTAAACGACTTTAGTGATAACCAGATCATCGAAAACCAGGTTTTCTTCGAGGATGGTGAAAAGTAATGAAACAATCAGCCGATCTACTGATTAAAAACGCTGCAGAACTTATCACCATGGCCGGTCCTGAGCGGGCTCGCACCGGCAAGGAGATGGAAGATCCTGGAGTAATAAGTAACGGCGCGGTTGCTGCCTGGGACGGTCAAATCGCCGCGGTCGGAGAAACTGAAGAGGTTTTAGAACAAATAGATCTCGCTCCCTACGCTGAAGTAGTTGATGCCCGGGGCAAAGTGGTGATGCCTTGCATGGCGGATCCGCACACGCACCTTGTTTACGGCGGCAGCAGAGAAGGAGAATTCGAACAAAGGATCAAAGGAGCAGATTACCTGGAAATACTGGAAAAAGGGGGAGGCATATTAAGCACCGTTCAGGCGACCAGGGAAACAACCTTTAAAGAATTGGTAGCAAGCGCTCGCAAAAGGTTGACTTACTTTTTGAAAGCAGGTGTGGGTGCGCTGGAGGTTAAAAGCGGTTATGGTTTAAATCTTGAGGCGGAGATCAAACAATTACAAGCTGCCAGGCATATTCATGAAACTTCCCCTGTGGATATGACCTTTACTTTCCTCGGCGCCCATGCTTTTCCGCCTGAATACCGCGAGAAAAAAGAGGAATATGTAGACCTGGTGATCGATACAATGATCCCAGAAATTTCCAGGGAAGGACTTGCTGATTTCTGCGATGTCTTTTGCGAAGAAAAAATTTTCTCCATCGAGCAATCACGCCGGGTTTTAGAAGCAGGCAAAAAGCATAACCTTAAACCCAAACTGCACGCCGATGAAATCGTCCCCTTTGGTGGGGCTGAACTGGCCGCCGAAGTAGGCGCAGTCTCAGCTGATCATCTTTTGCAAATTTCGCCAACCGGTATCGATAAAATGGCTGAAAAACAAGTTACCGGGGTGCTGCTCCCGGGAACAGCCTTCTTTTTAATGAAAGAGCAATATGCCCCCGCCCGAGATATGATTGAAGCAGGAGTACCGGTAGCACTTTCCACAGACTGCAATCCCGGTTCATCCCCTACTGAAGCAATTCATCTCATCTTATCACTGGCCTGTCTGAAAATGAAAATGACCCCTGGAGAAGTGCTAACTGCCGCTACAATCAACGCGGCTTATGCTATGGGTTTGGGAGACAGACTGGGAAGCCTGGAAAAAAATAAACAGGCTGATTTGCTGATTGTAAATGCCCCTAATCATCGTTATATTCCTTACCACTACGGGGTAAACATGGTAGAAACTGTTTATAAAAAAGGGCAAAAAATAATTGGAGGTTATTAAATGTCTCAAAGTGAAATGAAGCGGGCCAAAAGGCACCTGGAAACCACCGGTAAAATGAAAGAGATGCTACCCCGGTTTTTTATGCGCATGATGGAGCGGAAATTTAGCAATGAGCCTGTGGCCTGGTGCATGGTCGGAGTGCCCCCGGAACTACTTAAAGCATTTGACCTGCTTTTCGAATGGCCGGAAAACTTTGGTACCATGTGTGCCAGCCGACAGGTGGCACCGCACTTTATCCAGGCAGCGGAAAACGACGGTTTTTCACCAGAACTTTGCACATACGTAACTAATACGATGGGCTATTGTAAACTGCTTAAAGACACCGGCGAAGTACCTGAAGAATGCCCGTTGCCCGGGGGTATGGGCACCCCGGCAATGCTGCTCGGTTCCGGTTTTATCTGTGAACCCCGCTGGAAATGGTTTCAGTCAATCGCCACCCGCTATTTTAATGTTCCTGTTTACAGCACCGATCCCTTAGCCCCACCCTGGGATGTAGATCCTCATGACCCCCGCATCGCCGAACATTACCTCACCCTGCTGCGTGAAGATTTGGCGGGGCAAATAGAATTTTTAGAAAAACATACCGGTAAAAAGCTCGACCTTGATCATTTAAGAGAAATCCTTGAGCGATCTCATAAAGCCCTGGCTTACTGGCGAGATGCCCTGGCTTTGCGCAAAGCAATTCCTTCACCGATGGGTTCGACCGACTATTTTCATGCAATTATCCCCCAAATGTACTTAGTTGGCGATGAAGAAGCGGTTGATTTTTACCGGGAAATGTATGAAGAGGTAAAAGATCGGGTTGAAAGGGGAGTTGGCATCGTCGAGGATGAAAAATACCGGTTGACCTGGTTCGGCCTCCCACCCTGGTTCAATATGGGTGTTTTTAACTATTTGGAATCTATGGGTGCAGTTTTTGTTTATGAATCCACTTACAATGTGGGTGATCACTTTGAAGTTGACTTGTCCGATCCCTTAGAAGCAATTGTCAAGCGCACCTGGCAAAGAGCCCTCAAAATGCACGATTATGGAGCTGAAACCATGCCGGAACTTTGTAACCCCGCTGTTTTCGGAGGCTTTACCGGAAGCGACTTTTTAAAAGAGCTGGTGGAAGATTATAATCTTAATGGAGCCATGATGCATCTAACCCGTTCCTGCCGGGCTGTCTCATTCGGCGAAGTCCACACCAAAAACAGGTTGGCCAAGTTAGGGGTTCCCTCTCTGATTTTTGAAAGTGATATGGCCGACCCCCGCCTCTGGTCGGATGCCCAGATTAAAACCAGGCTGCACGCTTTCCTGGAAACAATGGAGAAAGCGAAACAAGGAGGAGAAATCGATGAACCATAAAAAATACACTCGCCAAGGGAACATGACCTATTCAACCCTGGAAAACGAAGAGCGTATTCGAAATTTAAAGAAAGAAACCGGCAAGCCAGTAATCGGCTATTTATGCTGCTTTGCTCCCCCGGAAATGATCAGCGCCGCCGGGGCGATTCCTTATCGCATTACCGGTGAACCAGGTGGTGACACCTCGGCTGCCGATGCCTGCGTGGAACCATATGGCTGCACTTACGTACGCAATATATTCGCCCGCGCACTGGAAGGCAAGCTAGACTTTCTGGACGGCCTGGTTATTTCCCACAGCTGTGACATGGTCCAGCGACTCTACGGGATTTGGACATACTACCGTCCTTTGAACTTTTCCTGCATGTTTAACGTCCCTCACCAGCTTACCCCATGGGCTAAAGACTTTTATACCAGGGAACTTGGTTTTTTCCAGGAATACCTTGAAAATTATACGGGGCAAAAAATAAGCAGAGAGCGATTGCAAGAAGAGATTAAGCTTTATAACCATAACCGCACCCTGGTGCGTGAACTGCACGAAATGCGCAAAGATCCTCTTCCTCCTATCGAAGGTAGTGAAATGCTTGATCTCTTAATGGCAGGTGGTGTACTGCCGCCGGACAGGTACAATTCCCTTCTAAAAAATAAGGTCGAAGAAGTTAAAACCCGTGAACCAAAAGACGATAAAAAACCCCGAATCATGGTCTGGGGCAGTATCATGGATCACCCGGCACTCTTTGAGATGATTGAGGAAACAGGCGGTAGAATAGTTTGCGATGATACCTGCATCGGTTTCCGGTTATGGGAAAATGAGGTTCCTTTAACCGAGGACCCCTATGAGGGACTTAAGGAACATTACTTCGTCAATTTCCAATGCCCTCGCACCGACCGTGGTCCAGGACCAGATCGATTTAATTATATCCTGCAAAGAGCCCGCGATTACAAGATTGACGGCGTAATCGGCTACTGCATTTCCTTTTGTGATCCCCACAAACTCGATTACCCTGATCTCAGGGATTACCTGAAAAAGGATGGTTTGCCGATGCTATTAATTGACGACAACTACAGCTTCTCCCCTGCCGAGGCAATAAAAACCAGGGTCCAGGCCTTTTTAGAAACCCTGTAAAATATGTTTAAAATGTAACTGAAACTGTCTACGAATTTAAATGCTTTAGGTTTTTTACATAACCACCATATCGCGATAATCAAGCTGCATGCATTTTCAGCAAAAATATCTTGTGCTGCCACGTTAAATATGAGAGAATATTATCATTCATTTTTTACAGCCCTACTTCATCAAAGTAAAGGTGGATCTATACTATGGCCTTAATCGTTCAAAAATATGGCGGCACTTCTGTAGCTTCCCTGGAACAGATCCAAAGGATAGCAGCAGGGATTAATACAAAAAGGGAAAAAGGCGACCAACTGGTAATAGTGGTTTCAGCTATGGGTGGACAAACAGATCAACTTCTTGAAATGTCCAAGGAAATCACCGCTTTCCCTTCAACCAGAGAACAGGATGCCCTGGTTTCTACTGGTGAACAGGCTTGTGCAGCACTGCTGGCAATCACCCTGGAAAACCTGGGCTGCCAGGCAAAATCTTTCACCGGAACCCAGATCCCCCTGGTTACCGACAATATCCATTCAAAAGCCCGAATTATCGACTTGCCGACTAACAACCTCAGAAAAGCCCTTTCTGAAGGAATCGTTCCAGTAGTTGCAGGCTTTCAGGGAGTCACAAAAGACGGAAGTATCACCACGCTCGGCCGCGGTGGTTCAGACACAACCGCTGTAGCTCTGGCGGCAGCTCTGGAGGCAGATTACTGCGAAATACATACCGATGTAGACGGAGTATATACTGCTGATCCCGGAACCTGCCCTCGGGCAAGACACATAAAAAAAATCTCTTACCATGAGATGCTCGAATTGGCCGGACTGGGTGCTAAAGTAATGCATGTCCGTTCTGTAGAACTGGCTCAGAAATACCAGGTTCCCCTTGTTGTAAAATCGTCATTCAACGGAACCAGGGAAACTTGGATTGTAAACGAGGAGGACGTTATGGAAAACTCGATTATCAAGGGTGTCACCCTGGAGAAAAATGTATCCAAAATATCATTAATTCGCATCCCAGATCGACCGGGTATTGCTCACCGAATCGCAGCTCCGCTTGCCGATGCTTCAATCAACGTGGATATGATCATTCAAAATGTAAGTATTGAAGGCTTTACTGACCTAACATTTACCGTGCCAACTACTGATCTTGAAAAAGCATGCGAACTGGTTAACGAGGTTGCCCGGGAAATTGAAGCCCTGGAAGTAAGATCAGATAACAACATTGTCAAAGTTTCAGCAGTAGGGATTGGGATTAAAACTAACCCCGGGGTTGCCGCTCGCATGTTCAAAGCACTCTCTACAGAAAATATCAATATTCAAATGATCAGCACCTCAGAATACCGCATTTCCTGCGTGATTGAGCAAAAATATGGAGAACTTGCTGTACGAGCAGTCCACCATGCATTTGAGTTAGACAATGAGCAGCAGCCGGCATTGAACGAATAGGACTTTGTTTTCTAAAAGAGCAATAACCCATATCCGATAGCAGCACAACTAAAAAGTAACATTAAAAGCAATTGCTCAGCCGAGCTGCCTTTGGACTGAAGACATTGCGATAGAGCGGTTGCAATGGCCTTTGAGGCAAAGGTTGTAGCCGGTCGGCCTGCATGGAAGCAGGCCGCCTGAGGCCTAAAGCCTTAGATGGCGAATGCTAAAGCGTAACCAAAACGAAAGCCTGCAAGCTGAGTCGTTGCCATTACCCTCAGATGAGCCGTCACTAGTCCAAAGGCAACACGACTGAATAAACACCATTAAATATAACAATTAACACAGTCTCGTTACACGATTTTTGAGAAAAACTGGTTGAAAACGTAACAAATTGGGACCGTCCCCTTCGACACACACATTGTGAACAATTTTGGGCCGTCTCGTTTGACACTCTATGACACTGGAGGATGGCATGAATAGCAGTCAATTACAGCGGTTTTGGTCCGGATTTTGGCAAATTGCGGACCCAAAAATATGGATAGCTTCCACCATCCCTATGGCAGTCGGGGGCGCAATAGCATTTACGCACCAGGAAAGCTTCAGTTGGCAGTGGTTTTTAATCGGGGTTGTAGCAATTTACCTGTTGGAAATTGGAAAGAACGCTATCAATGAATATATTGATTACTTAAGTGGTGTAGACCGCTTTGTAACTCCGGAGAAAAGGACTCCTTTCAGCGGAGGCAAAAAAACGATCATTGATGGGAAACTCAGTCTGAGAGAAAACCTGGCAATCGGTATCTTAACCATAGGAGGTGGGAGCTTGCTTGGTCTGTATGTAGTGGTTGCCAGGGAATTTGCCGTGTTATGGATCGGCCTCGCCGGTGTCTTTTTCGCCTTATTTTACAGTTTACCACCTTTTAAGTTTTCCTACCGTGGTCTTGGTGAACTGGTTGTGGGGCTCACTTTCGGTCCCTTGATTACTATGGGCACTTATTTAGTCCAAACTCATTCCATTTCCCTGGAGGTGTTTCTTGCCTCTCTACCACTGGGCTTCATCATAGCTAATGTCCTCTGGATCAACCAGTATCCAGATTATGAAGCCGATTTGAAAGGTGGTAAATTGAACGGAGTGGTCAGGTTGGGCAGGAAAAAAGGAGTAATCGTTTATGCCTTCTTATTTGCAGCCGCCTATTTCTTCTTCTTAGTTTTGGCCCTATTCAGTGGAAACTTTTTGTGGTTGCTACCTTTACTGACCCTTCCCCTGGCAACAAGGGCAATAAAGGTAGCCAGAACATATTACAATAATATTCCCAGGTTAATCGAGGCAAACGCTAAAACAATCCAGGTTTATCAACTTACCGGGGCGGCCACGGTAGCCGCTGCGCTGCTGTCTATGCTGACAGGATAAACTTCACCATATTTAATCGGGGAGGTTGTGCTGAATATGGAGAATAGCATCTTACCGGTATTCACCACGGCTAACTGGATTTTATTGTTTCTGGGCCTGTATATGGCGATCATTATTGCTTTAGGTTTTATCTACAGCCACCGAGTCCAGGAGGCTGATGACCTCACCGTGGCAGGGAGACAGTTAAATTTCTTCTTTATGGTTCCATCTATTGTAGCCACCTGGATTTGCGCCGGTGCGATGATGGGGGCTGCCGGTTATGCTTTTCTATTCGGTATGCAGGGAGTTATTTTCGATCCCTGGGCTCCCGCTCTTTGCATGGTCCTGATCGGAATATTTTTTGCCTATCGTATGCGCAAGGCAAACTACACTACCATAACTGATTTCTTCAATCACCGCTATGGCTACTTCAGTGGTTTTCTCTATACGATTATTCAGATACTTGCAGCAATGGCCTGGCTCGGCGGTCAACTGGTAGCTTTAGGAATTATTGTCTACCTAACTACCGGCTTTAATTTGCAGCTGGCCGTAATCACCGCTGCCATTGTAATAATTATTGTCACTGCTTTTGGAGGATTATGGGCCCTATCCAGGATTGATACAATCGCTTTTAGTTTAATCCTCGCGGGTCTGGTAATCTTGCTTCCATCTGTAATAGGCGAAGTTGGCGGGTTGGGTGAATTAATCCAGAGTGCCGACAATTGGGCCGAGTTGCCAACATGGTCAATGACAATAGAAAGCGGAGAAAAAGGTTATCTCTGGTATACCGGTCTCCTCGGTATCCTCCTTTATATTTCAGCATGGGCTTCTCTATCCCTTGGTGACATTCCCAGCCAGGTTCTAATGCAAAGAGCCCTTGCAGCCAAAAACGAAAAAACCGCCGTAGCCGGCTTCATAACCAGCGGCATCCTTTATCTGACGATCGGCATGATCCCTGTTTTAATTGGTATTTCCATTTATACGACAGGTATGCTTGAAGGTATTCCCGTTACCGAAGCGGAAAATGTTCTGCCCTGGGCGGCATATACTTTCCTCCCTCCATGGGCAGGGGTTTTATTTATTGTAACCCTGGCTGCTGCGATCATCAGCACATCAGGCAACAGCGCTTTGATCATCTCCACCTTGATCGGACACAATATATACCGCTATATCCGGCCGCAGGCTACATCTACCGATGTACTGAAAGTTGTCCGGATCGCTGTACCAGTAGTAACTCTATTCTCTATGTCAATCGCTCTTTACTTCGAAACGGTTTACAAACTGATCGTTCTTTCCGGAGGCATTCAGTTGGCTACTATTGCTGGAGCGTATATAGTTGGCTATTTCTGGGAAAAAGCCAATACTGCCGGGGCAATTAGCTCTTTTTTCACCGGCCTGTTTTCCTGGATTATTATTTATCAATCTGTACTACCGGAAACAATGAAAGCAAACCTGGGAGTTGTAACTGAGGGAGAAGTATATATGGACTGGGCCAGGGATGACGCAATTTTTATCTCCCTGATACCCGCTGCGATAATTAGCTTTTTAACCCTTTTTATTGTCTCTTTGTTGACCCAGAAAAAGAACCCTGCCCTACCCATGCGTACCCAAGATGGAAAAGATATGAGTAATATGCCCAAATTCTTCTGGTCAAAAGGTGCTTATGATGATAAAGAGTAAGTGTCTGCTCAGCCGCGCTGCTATTGGACTGGTGCCGGCTCATCGCGAACAATGGCATCGACTCAGCTTCAGGCTTTCGCTATGGTTTCCCTCGGCATTCGCCATCCATGGCTCAGGCCTCGGCGGCCTGCTTCCATGCAGGCCGACCGGCTACACCCTTTGCTTCGTCGGCCATTGCAAACGTTCTATCGCAATGGCCCATATCCAATAGCAGCGCGGCTGAGCAGTAACAAAAGCAATTAAATAGCCGGGGCCATCAGAGCCCCGGCTACTACTGGTTAACTAAACCCTTTTTTTACTATTTCTTTTCCTGTAATTCCATCGGTTGATTACAGCAAACCAGGGTCCCCACGCCTTCTTCAACTACCTTAACCACATTTGTGCATACCTGGCAGCTATATACCTGTTCTTTCTTCGTGGCCATAACATATTACCTCCATTTTTTTAACAGCAACCGCTGTCGCATTGTCCACCCGGATTGGGATCACTTATAGAGAAACCTCCCTGCGGTCCTTCATGGAAATCAATCGTTTTACCATCAAGGTACCCGGCAATATCCTGTTCATAAACAAGTTTTACCGAACCGGCTTCTTCGACAATATCTTTTTCCTCTTGAACTGACTCATCCAGAGTCAGGCCGTACTTCGGCCCTCCTCAACCTACGCCACTAATGTAAATCCTGACATGAGCATCTTCAAGCTGATCTTCCTGAGCAATAACTTCGTTAATTTTTTGTTGGGCTGCATCAGTTACTTGCAACATTAAAAATACCTCCTTGCATGAAAATTGAGCTTTTACAGGTCATGTTTTCAAGATTCAAAGAGAACCCTGACAATGTTTGCCGCTTCTTCACTGGAAATGCAATAATAAACTTCAGTACCCTTGCGCTCTCCACTGATGATACCCATATCTCTTAATCTCCCCAGGTGCTGTGAAACTGTCGATTGAGACAGTTCCAAGCAATTCTGCATTGCAGAAACATTGCATTCTCCACGCTGCAATAGCTCCCGGACGATACAAAGCCTAACCGGGTTGGAAAGCGCTTTCAAGAGCGAAGCTTTATCTCTGATCATTTTCATTTCTTCTTCCAACTGCATTTAGGGTTCCCTCCTACTGACATCATTATATCATAATATTGTAATTAAGCAAGAGTAAATTGCCAGGCACAATAACTGCCCTCTGGATGTTCGTCCGGTGGGCAGTAAAGACAGGTAGTCTTAATCCGAGGATCTATAGTCCGGGCAAATTCAGAATATTCAACCACGCCTACCGGTCGACAGGGAAACTCTGGCAACTGCTTTCGCTTCCTGGCCGACTGAACCCGGCAATCATTCATCTTAAAAATTAGTGTGTTTTGGTCTTGCTCAATAATTTCTTGCCGATTGACCAGGCTGTAGAGACGGTACTGCAGTGCTTCTTTAAGCGCCGGCACCCCCCCTCCCGGTTCAATATTCAAGAAAGCCATGATTCTTCTGGCTTCGATCACTGTAAATTGCTCCCAGGCAGCCGCATCAAGTCTAATCGCTTCATCCATGCCGTATGTTTGCTCAACTTGTTGAAACCATAAGCCATCGTGGGCCAACCACCGTTTCGCAAAATCTCCCAGGAGCTCTTCAAGCTGTTCCCGGCTAAGCGATTTTAAGTCCATGGTTTTTACCCTCCTCCTGAATAAATTCAACCAACTGCATCTTTATTATTTAAATATACTTTCTGCAGTAGATCATTAAATCCTTCCCAACCCTTACCGGTGCTCGACAGTGCGTACTAACAAAATAAAAATTTAACTCAAAGCTGCAACAGCAAAATAAATATTGCTTTATTTACGGGCTTTATGGTTAAGCCAGAATATATTAAAATAGAGGTGACATCCTATTTAATAAGAGATATCTTCATACAAACGGTAAGCATTTTTAGGCTTCTTTTGGAAAAAAGATATTTTAACCTTAACTAAGAGGAGGGTCTTTGAAGTTTTATGGAAAAATTAAAAGTATCAGCAAGCTCCAAACCTAATGCCATAGCAGGCGCAATAGCCGGAGTTATTAGGAAAGATTCAAAAGCGGAAATACAAGTGATCGGTGCAGGCGCACTAAACCAGGCGATGAAAGCTGTAGCCATTGCCAGGGGTTATCTGGCTCCCAGCGGTATCGATCTAATTTGCGCCCCCTCCTTCGTCGATATAGAAATTGACGGAGAAGAAAGAACGGCCATTAAATTAGTAGTAGAATCAAGGCATTAAACATGCTGAATAACCCTAATAACCATAAATAACCCATCGCAGGGCATTATGTTATCCCTGTTTCAATGAATATGTATACCTGTATTTAATTCATTTATTGGTGTTTCGGCTGCCGTATTGGCAGCTTTTGTTATCATGCAAATAATGGCGGGAGTAGATGGGAATCGAACCCACCGCAGGGGGCTGCCCTGCCACTGGATTTGAAGTCCAGGAGCGCCACCAGGCCGCTAACTACTCCCGCATTTTTTAGGATATCATCTAGAGTGATTCCGGATTTATTTTACTCTTCTTCATTAACAAGGTCAAGTATGTTCGTAGTGAGAAATACTCATGATAAGCATAACTATATTATGATCAAGTACATGCTAATAACTGTTTGGAGTAACAGTTTTAGATATTTTATCCGGTATTATTTGGGCTACCCAAATTATGCAGGATAGTTTAATAATATGAAGAAAGAAATTCACACAATATAATAATCTACCATATTGTATAATATAATTGTAGAACCTGCCCCGGAAGAAATTTACGGGAAACAACATTTATAAATGGAGGTATAGTCAATTGCAGCAAGATTATAAGAAGAGCATCAAGAAAACTGACTTTTACCGCTTATGGCTGCCGATTACCATTTTGGGGGCAACCCTGGTTTTGATATCAATCTTCATGTTACCTCATCCTTATATTTTGACAGCCATTTTAGCCTGTTATACAGGCTTATCAGCCTGGGCATTTTTTTATTTTTTCCACTCCTTTTACCGGCTCCAGGAGAGATTATTAACCCAAAGCCGCGAGGATCAGCTAACCGGGTTAAAGAACAGGCGTTACCTGGAAGAAAGGATAATTGAACTGCTGGCAAAATACCACCGCGATAAAGAAGGGTTTGGGATAATATTTTTTGATATCATTAATTTTAAAGACTACAACGACCAATACGGTCATATGACCGGGGACAAAATATTGCAGTCAATGGCTAATTTCCTTTTAAAAAACACCCGTGAGCAAGAAACTCTGGCCCGTTACGGAGGTGATGAATTTGTTTTACTGCTTCCAGGCAGTTCACAAGAAGAAGCTCACATCACAGCTAAAAGACTTCGCAGAGAACTGGAAGCTGAAACATTTAAAATTGACAATGGAAATTATACCCTTAAAATAAGCGGCGGTGTAGCCGTTTGCCCTGAAGACGGCACCGAACTTTATGAACTTCTCGAAACAGCAGATAAATACTTGAAACTTGCAAAAAGTAAAAGCACCCAGACTTATAGTTCTTCAGAGAAAAATAGACAGCTTGCTGATTTTTACCCACCATTGATGATCAACGAAAAAAATGATTATCTTGAAAAGACAGGCAAGAAAAACCTCCAATTTTACCTTCTGGCTAAAAGCGGTGAACTAGAAATCATCAGGCAGCATATTGCGGCAGATAATGTCATTCGCCTCTGGGGAGAATCCAATACGTTCGAGTTTTATTACTTAATGGAAGGAGAAATAATTCAAAGAGAAAATGAACGAGTGCTCGGTCCCGGTTCCTCCATTACGGTACAAAATTTAACCGATGAAGTCTATTTTGAAACCAAGTCTGACTGTACTTTTCTATATATAACCACTATCCCGGCTTTCGAAGATCATCAAAAACAAATTCGTGAATTACTTTCTTTAAGCCGAAGGGTCGAAAAAAGAGATCAGCAAACTGACAAACACTGTCTGCGGCTGCAAAAGCTATCCAGGCGCACCGGGGAAATAATGGGTATGAAAGAAGATCAGCTTTTTGCTCTTGATTATGCATCAGTCCTGCATGATATCGGGAAAGCGGAGATTCCGACTCAAATTTTGAATAAACCCGGTAAGCTGGATGAGGAAGAATGGAATTTAATTAAAAAGCATCCCCAGATCGGATATGATTTAATCCTTAACCACTTAAAAAGACCCTTCTTCAATAAAGTAGCAAATATTGTCTACCAGCATCACGAACGCCATGACGGTAACGGTTATCCGCAAGGTTTATCCGGAGAAGAGATTCTTCCGGAAGCCCGTGTCTTGACAATTGTTGACGCTTATGACGCCATGACCTCAAATCGCCCTTACCGAAAAGCCCTTGATCGGAATATCGTTTTAAAAGAAATCGAGGATAAAAAAGGAACTCAATTTGATCCAGGCACAGTTGAAGCATTTTATAAAGCAGAAAGCCAGGTTTATAAGGAACTGCCTAAGGAAAAAAGTAATGAGTGATAAACAATATCATTGAGGGAATAATAATTAAAAAAGTACATGATATTATAGCAGACAAGCTTCATATCAACGGATTTGAGCCTGCAATAAGGATAGTAATACTTTTAGGCAATAAAACGAGTAATCAAGGCAGTAAAATGATTAAATACTTACTTAATTCCCGGCACATCCATTGGGTTACCTGTTACATCACTAGCATTTTCATTAGAAAATACAAGCTGGCCATCGCCATTAACTCCTACTCCATTACCATTCGAAGGGCTTGCCACAGCTGAAACAGAAAATGCTAACAAGGCCACTACAGTAAAACCTACTACCAGTACACGTTTTAACATCATCAATTCCTCCCATCACTTTTATAGTTACCAAGCAACGATATTCCAGCCTTTTTGAATAATTTACCATTAAATTCTCTGAAAGTCAACAGGCCTGTAAATATCTTAATTCAAACTCTTTGCGATATTGCTTATATAATTTTTCTTATTTTTACAAAGATCACTTTTTCGTATTACTTTGCCTTTACTTTCCATTTTAAGGGTTTATTTATAAATTTAGGTTGAATAAGAATTGTTTGTTACCTCACTGGTACTTAAATTTGTTCAATTCCTGGAAGAGTTTCTCCGCTGAAGCCCGCAGTTCTTCTGCAGTAGCGGCCATCTCTTCCATGGTAGAAGATTGTTCTTCTATGGAAGCAGCCATTTCCTCACTACCTGCACTTAATTCTTCTGCAGAAGAAGCTGTTTCTTCAACCTGCTTGGAAATGCCCCTGACATCATTTAATATTTCTGTAAACGTAGACCCGGTCTTGGAAACCACTTCCGTACCAGATTCTACATCTTGCACACCCTGGGTCATGCTTTCCAAAGCCTTCTTGCTTTCTTCCTGGGTGGAAGAAATCAACTCGCCGATTTCCTTGGCGGCATCAGCAGACTGTTCGGCCAGCTTGCGCACCTCTTCAGCTACCACAGCAAAACCGCGGCCTTGTTCACCGGCCCGGGCTGCTTCAATAGCGGCATTCAAAGCAAGCAGATTGGTCTGGTCAGCAATATCAGTAATTACTCCCAGGATCTTACCGATATCATTGGAGCGCTGATCCACTTCATTAATAACATCCTGAAGCTGGCTGACCCGATTATTGATTACTTCCATCTGGTTAATTGCTTCCTCGATGGCCTGGTTTCCCTCTTCTGCTTTTTCCACAATTCTAGCATTTGTTTCAGTCATAGCCTGGGCATTCTGGCTTAAATTTTCAACATTACTGGCAAATTCGTTTGTAGAAGAGGATACTTCTTCCAGAGAAGAGCTCATTTCTTCAGAAGCCGATGAAACTGATTCACTGCCGCTGTTCACCCCGGTGGCCACTTCTACAGCATTTTTGATTAAACCACGTAAGTTATTTACCGTGTCATTAAGACCTCGGGCCAAGTCTCCATATTCATCTTTCAACTTTACAGCGTAATCAGGAACATTAACACTAAAGTCACCTTGTGACAAAAAGTTAACAATAAAAAAGGTTGAATCTTTAACATTCCTAATGACGGGTCTCATGATCAGAAAGGCAATTACAGCTGCAACCGCAATAATTCCCATCACCCAAAAAACAACTGTGTTAGTGGTAGCACCAACAGCTTCATCAATATCATGGATATATACCCCAGTTCCAATAATCCATTCCCATGGTTCGAACTCGGCTACATAAGATAGTTTTGGTTCAATCCGCTCAGTGTCATCATAGTACTGCCATTGGTACGGAACAAATCCGGAACCTTGCTCCTCACAAACTCTTACAAATTCCACGAATAGGTTCAAACCATCCGGATCCTCGTAGTAGGTGAGATCTTTCCCTTCTAAATCAGGTCTGAAAGGATGCATGATCATTTTTGGGTGAAAGTCATTGATCCAATAATAATCCTGGTTATTATCTCCAAAAGTCATAGCTTCAATTGTCTGTATCGCCTGTTCCTGAGCCTCATCTTCGTTTAAAATGCCTTCTTGTTCCATTTCATAATAACGTTCTAAAACGTTCAAGCCGACAGTAACCATTTCACGGGTCATTGTTTCTTTTTCATGGTAAATCTCTTCTCGCAAAGTGGGAATAACTACCATCACAATTAAACCTATGAACAGCACGACCGGTACAATCCCAATCGCTGCCAATTTAAACCCAACACTATTATATATTGCTCCCAACCTCATAGTTAAATTGAACCACCCTTCTTCGCTGCTAATCTCAGCTGAGCTACAGGATTACAAACTTAAAAAAAGTTGAACGTAAAAATTATGAACATAGTTTTATCCACAGAGGGCTAAAGTATTTTTACATGATTATCGGCAATAAAAGATGAAAATTAAGAGGGTGGTTGGTTGAAGGTTTAAGTAAGAAAGCAGTTTATAGAATTTCCAAAAAAACCTTTACCAGCTTTGGATCAAACTGAGCACCGGCACAGGCTTTTAGTTCTGCAACGGCCTCTTCCCGGGTTTTCGCTTTGCGATAAGGCCGATCATTAGTCATAGCATCATATGCATCAACAATAGAAAGTATCCGGCATTCCAGGGGTATTTCTTCTTCTTTCAAACCCAGGGGATAGCCTTTTCCGTTCCACTTTTCATGGTGGCGAAGAATTAAGTCAGCTATATGGGCCAAATCAGGAGAAGCCTGGGCAATGCGGTAACCCTTTTCCGGGTGCTGACGCATAATTTTCCATTCCTCATCTGTCAGGCTACCATTTTTAAAAAGAATGCTATCGGGTATACCCACCTTGCCTAAATCATGGACCTGGGCGAATAAAGACAGAGCAGTAAGGCGTTGTTTGTCGAGACCTACCCTTTTCCCCACTTTCAAGCATAATTCCTGGAGCCGGTCAGCATGCCCGTTAGCGATGTAATCACGCTCAGACAAAGCTGCTAATAAAGCATTAACCACCTGGTTGCAGGTGCTTTCACTGCGATTTTGTTTATCCAGCAACATATTATTATTAGCATGCTTTAATGTTTCTTCCAATGACTGTGTTTGGTCATAACTTACCGCATACCCCAATGAAATATTAATAGGAAAATTATTGTTGTTATGTTGATTGTAATCTTCAACTTTATCCCTGACAGCAGAAACTAACCTGTCACCTTCAATATCAATAGCACGAGGGATAAGAGCAACAAATTCATCTCCGCCAACCCGGGCAAGTATATCACCTTTACGCAGCAGGCTCCCCAACAGCTCAGCACATATTTTTAGTACCCGGTCTCCTTCTTTCTGTCCCAGAGTGTTATTTATCAATTTTAATCCATCTAAGTCGGCGGAAATAATCATTACCGGGTATTCGCGTCCACCTTCCAACCGCTTTAGTTCATTTTCAAAGTAAATGCGGTTATAAAGCCCCGTCAACTGATCATGGAGGCTTAAAAACTCAAGTTGTTCTTCATAGCGCTTGTGCTCCCTGCGAACTTCGGCATCACGCAGTTCACGCTCCACTGCAGGGGCAAGGCGGACTAAATTATCCTTCATGATGTAATCGTGAGCTCCTGTTTTCATGGCTTCTACTGCAACATCTTCACCTATAGTGCCGGATACAATAATAAAAGGAATATCGCGTCCACTTTCCTTAAGAACTTTTAAGGCTTCCGGAGCACTAAACTTCGGCATGGCATGGTCCGAGATAATAATTTGCCAGTTGTCATCTCTCAAAGCCTTTTGAAGTTCTTCTCTTGTTTCAACACGGATGTGTACAGGCTCGTAGCCCCCTTTTTTCAATGCCCTGAGAACCAACAGCATATCATCATCGGAATCTTCCACTATGATTACTCTTATTAAGGACATACCGTTTCCTCCTGTTATAACCAGTCAAGCACCATTCAATGACTTCCAGTTTCCTTAAAATATTCTTCAAACAATTCTCCCCTGAGCTCACCTTCAGTGATCTTAACTCATTCTGACAAAATAACCAAGGGGATAAAGCTCGAGGATATATTTCCAGTCAATAATATAATTAATCTATAAAAAAATCTATGGGGAGTCTCCCCATAGAAGACTTAACATCTCCCCATTTTAAACCGAATCAATCCCCAAATTCAAAGTAAAGAATTTTATTTTCCAGGAAATAATGTGGGTTTATTGTAGATTAAAATAATGCTGAGAAAATATCGAAGAACACTTTTAATGATTACATCCCTGTCAAGCCAAATTTTTGTGCCATACAAGCAATTTGTTCATCATTTTTTAGGGCAAGTTTATCTTTCAGGTTTTCTTTGTGTCGATCAACAGTTTTAACACTGATAGATAGAACCTCTGCAATCTCAGCCCGGGTTTTCCCCTCGGCAAACAACTGCATTATTTCCCTCTCACGCGGCGATAACCGCTCAAACATGCCTTTTTCCGCTTCCTCTCCTGTTGAGGAATTAAGCAAACCATCGACTAACACTTGTGATACCGCCGCACTCAAAAAAACTTCCCCATTAAGTACTGCTCTCATTGCCAATTCCAGGTCATCGAAAGCGGAGCCCTTGTAAACAAAACCTGAGGCACCGCTTCGCAGAGCTCTTGTCACATAGTTTTCTTCAACATGCATAGACAAAATTATAGTTTTTACCGCGGGGCATGAGGTATTGAGCTGCTGCAGAGCTTCCAATCCATTCAATCCCGGCATGGCAATATCCATGATCACAAGATCTGGTTTGAGCTCATCTGCCAGGCTCAGGGCTTCTCGACCATCTGCAGCTTCACCAACCACTGTTACAGATGCTTTTGCTTCAAGCAAAGAGCGGAGTCCCTGGCGAACTATAGTGTGATCATCGGCGAGCAGTACCTTCATTTTAGCCCCTCCTCAATAAAACGTTCCTTCCACGGCACTTTAATCGTCACCTTAGTCCCCTGGCCAATTGACGATTCGATCCTAAATTCACCCGAGAGCAAATTTACTCTTTCCTGCATCCCGGTCAACCCTATGCTTTTCGCAGAAATCTTTTGTTTTTCCGGTTCAAATCCCACTCCATCATCAATGATGCTTAAATATAGTTCCCCATTTTCTTTTTTCAATTCAACTATTGCATTCAAGGCATTTGCATGCCGGGCTACATTGGTCAATGACTCCTGTACACAACGATAAAGAGCGGTTTCTACAGGACGAGGTAGCCTTTTAGAAAAACCGTTGGATTCTATTCTCGTATTGATATTAGTCCGGTTCATAAATCCCCTGACCATTTCTTCAATCGCGGGCAAGAGGCCCATATCATCAAGCGCAGGTGGACGAAGCGAAGTAGATTGGCGGCGAACTAAATTGATCGTGTAATCGACCAGTTCGATAGCTTGATTAAATCTTTTGTCATAATCCTCACACACAGGTACTTGATCGGCAAGCAACTGCAAATCAAGCTTCACCGCAGTTAAAGCCTGGCCCAATTCATCATGCAGTTCACGGGCCAACCTTGATCTTTCTTCTTCCATCGCTCCCAGGATTCGATCCGATAAAGCCTTTATCTGAGCATGGCTTGTCTTCAACTGCTGTTCATTTAACACTCTTTCCGTTACATCACGGGCGATACCTTCTATGGCAATAACTGAGTCATGTTCATCATATACAGGAACATTACGTTGTTCAATCCAAACTAATGAACCATCTTTATGATACCACCGCATTACTATTGGCTTAGATATTGCTATCTCCCTGTGTAAAATAGCTTCAAGCAGATGACGATCTTCGGGATGGAGAATTTCAAAACTTAGATTGGGGTTTCGATAATGTTCTTCAGGGCTATAGCCAATCAGTTCTTCTGCAGAGGGGCTTACATACTCAAAATATCTCTCCGGGAAAAGACGCACCCGGTAGATTAAATCCTGGGCGTTTTCTGCAAGGCGCCGAAAACGGGCTTCACTTTCCTGAAGAGCTTCTTGAGCTTTTTTACGTTCTGTCCGCACTTCGGCTTCAAATAGGGCCCTTTCAACAACAGGCACTAGGCGAACCAGGTTGTTTTTCATGATGTAATCATGAGCTCCTGCTTTCATGGCAGCTACGGCAACTTCTTCACCAATTACGCTGGAAACGATGATCATCGGCAAATCCCGGCCACTTTTATTAATTACAGTAAGCGCCTCCGGAGCATTAAAAGAGGGCAGTCCATGGTCGGAAATAACCAGATCCCACTGTCCTTCATGCAGAGCCTTTGTTAAAGCTTCAGCAGTTTCAACCCGGATATAATTAACTACATAACCAGCCCTTTCGAGCTCATAAACCAGCAACAAGGTATCATCTTCAGAATCTTCAACAACAATCAAGCGAAGAGTTTTCAAGCCAATCTTCCTTCCTGCTTATTAAACAGGCCTATATTTATAACTTTGCCACACCCTAAAAACCCCGGTATAAATAGCTTTAAATGTCAAGCAAATAAACCTGCTTACACATTTTTATCGACAGATCAAAAAAATAATAAAGACTGCCCCTGATTATGCTTTATAACAAATTAACCTGCCTTCGATAAAATAACTACTGAAGTTATATTCATTTTCTATAAAACTTAAGGCTTTCGGGTGATAAAAGAATACATGGGTGGGATCATTTTTATAATACCATTCGTGAAAATCGATATTTTCTTCATAGATGACAGTCATACAATACAAAGAACCTCCCGGGAGCATTAAGGAGCGAAGTAATTTGAAACTTTGCGCAGGATTGCGGAAATGTTCAATGACTTCACAGCAAATGATAAAGTTATACTGTTTTTTCAAAACATTTCGATCCGGCCAGTAGAAGGGGTCGTAAAGTGCAATGCTCTGATAACCGCTTTCCTTAAGGAGCACTGTAGCTACCGGCCCGGGACCGGCGCCATAATCAAGGCCTTTTGAGTAAATGCAAATTTCCTCTTTTATTTTATCCACCATGGGCTTTACAAATTTTCTGTAGCCGGGATTATGAACATCATTGTTATGCTGATCATAACGTATTTTTTCGTTTTCATAATTTAGGTGGCAGGAAGAAGCCATAAAAACCGAGTTACAACCGCTGCAGCGGTAATAATGCACATTGCGTGAGGTTATAAAAAAATAACCCGATTTGCCGCATAACGGGCACTCTAAGACAACGTCCATTTAAACCCACCTTGAAAAACAGATTGAGCCAATTAATGGGTAACCTGAAAAACCCGGTAACGTTTGCAAAGGTACTATAGAACAAAGATTAATACTGCTATTAATTATACTACCCGCTTTGAAAATAAAAAAGCGGCCGCCTTCATTAAATTAACAGGCAGCCGCTATATAATAAGTGGGACAAGGGGACAGGTTTTCCTCATCTCACCTACTAACTTATTGATTACCCTCTTTTTCAAGCTTTGCAGTGTACTGGTTTAACTCTTCTTCGATTTTTTGATCCAGCGGTGGGTCCTGGTAATCCCGGAGCACCGCCTTATAATATTCATGCGCCCTCTGCGCTGTATCTATCAATTCGCCACCGGCAGCGAAACGCTCCCTGTTGCTAATAATAGGGATGCGCATTTCTTTCATATGCCTGAAGGTATGCTCATCAGCAATATAATGGCCTCCACTACCATGTTTAATTATTGTATCAACTGCCAGCGTATCCTGGTCTACAGGCATGGGCCGGGCATATTCGCCCACCATTCCAAGTATTTCATCGTCGATTATGAACTTTTCGTATGACATGGTCATGTAGTTTTCCAGTAATCCAGCAGAGTGGAGCATAAAATTAATCCCACTCAAGACAGAACTCAAAAGAACCATCATCGATTCATAGCCACTCTGGGCATCAGGCAAAAGGGAGTCAGTCAATGAACCGCCTCCTCGCGAAGGAAGCCCATAAAAACGGCCAAGTTGGGCTATCACAGAAAACATTTTCACCGATTCCGGACTGCCAATAGCCAGGTCACCGGTTCTCAAATCAACAACGCTTGAGGCTGAACCAAATACTACCGGTGTACCGGGGTTGATTAACTGCGCAAGAACTATCCCCGATAAAATTTCCGCAGTTTGCTGAACCACGGCCCCGGCTAAAGTTACAGGAGACGTAGTCCCGGTCATAGCCAGGGCAGAGAATAAAACTGGCTGATTATTGCGCGCATATACCATCATGGCCTCTAACATTCGAGGATCAAACTGTAAAGGACTATTGGTGTTAATCAGCGATATCAAGGCTGGTTTTTTTCGCACATTTTCGATGCCGCCAAAAACGATACCAGCCATTTCTAAGCATTCTTGTGCTTTTTTTTCGCCCATCGAGCTGCCCATCAGGCATTTATCGGTATGTTTTACCGCTGCTTCGAACATTTTTGCGTGACGGGTATTATCCGGCAGGTCGTTCGGTTCAACAATTACCCCACCGGCGACATCAAAATTCTTGCTGTAACCGTTTAACTTTGTAAAAGCGGTGTAATCCTTAAAAGTAGCACTTCTTCGTTCATTTTGTTCATAATCCATCACGTAAGGGGACCCATAGCCCGGGGCATGGACTGTGCTATAACCCCCAACCTTTACACTATTCTCTGGATTCCTGGCATGCAGTTCAAATTCAGAAGGAGCCTGGGCGACCATTTCCATAACCAGTTCGCGGGGCAAGAAGACATTCTCACCCCTGACTTTTGCCCCGGCTTTTTGTAATACATCCCTGGCTTCCCTGGAAAAAAACTCAACGCCATCTCCTTCCAGGGCAGCCATGGCTCCATGATGGATCTGATAAAGTTCATCTTCTTTTAACAGGTTCAACGCCTGAAATTCGCGCTTAATCAACTTATTCATCCTTCCTTAACACACCGTTTACAGCAGCTAACTCTTCCTGTCAAGCAAACTCTAAACCAGGGTTGTGATGCTTATTCTAACTTGCCCGCCCGGGCAGTTTTCAGGTAGTTCATAGCGTAAGGGTCCTTGTTCAGGATTACCTCAGCTGCTTTGACCAGACTCATCTTCTTCTTATCAAGCGGATCCACAATCGCCGAATCCATACCTCGTCCCATAGCCAGAACGATAAAAGCCTGGTTAAGCAAAGCCCTGTGAGGCAAGCCGAATGAAATATTACTTAACCCACTGGTAATGTGGCAGCCTGATTCCAGCTTGGCTATTTTTTCAATAGCATCCAAAGCCTGCGGACCGTATTCCCCGTTAACACTGACCGGCTTAATCAGGGGATCCAGGTAAACATCATCCATTTTTACCCCGTCTTTATCGAGGCTGTCAAGCAATTTCTTGGCAACTTCTAAGCGATCATCAGCCGTTTCGGGCATGCCTTCATCGCTCATGCAAAGAGCCACTACCGGTATATTTGCATCTTTTAGCAAAGGTATCATTTGATCATAGCGTTCTTTCTCCGCGCTGATTGAATTAATCATCGGAGTGCCTTCGTGCACTTTCATTGCTTCTTCGAGTGCTTCCGGGCTTGGGCTATCTAAGGCCAAAGGTTTGTTGACTACTTCCTGCACTGTTTTTACCAACCATAGCAGGTATTTAACCTCATCATGTACATAAGCTCCGGCATTAACGTCGATATAGTCCGCACCGGCCTCTTCTTGCTTTTTAGCCAATTCCTGGATATACTTAACATCCTGCTCGTCTATGGCCTGCTTGATTTTTTTTCGGGTTGAGTTAATCAATTCGCCAATAATAATCATCGATATCAATAACCTCCTTACAATATGTTGTTAATCACTCCACGGCCGCCCGACAGCAGATACTTCGATTATACTTTCGATAAAAAGCCTGGTATCTAAAGCTTCATCATCGGTAGTCGAAGTCATTTTACTGTAGCGGTCCTGCCTCTCTACGGCGGTTTCTATGTTAACAGCGCCTCCTTCAGAAGCCTGTTCATATACAAATTTTTTACCCTGCTCGCAGGCATAGTTAATCGCTTCTTCAAAAATCATGAAAAATTGCCTGTCCTGGGGCGCGTGAACCAAAAACCCCCCGCCTTCACCGGGTTTAACTAAAACAGTGACCCGTTCAACCGCTTTACCGCTGACTGTACCTACGGCATTAGCCACATCAGCAAATTCAGGCAAGTGCAGCTCTGCGCCAAGCTTTTCAGCAAGGTCAGGGAAATAGGCTTCCACAGGTGCCCCCACAGCAACCATGGGTTTTTCCAGGCTAACCTTAAAGTTTATTTGCTTATCTTCTTTATGCTCTTTCCCATGTTTTTCTTTTTGCCCCAGTGTTTTGCGCATTAAAAACTCACTGCCCTTTTCATCGGCAAAGGAAAAATCAGCTCCTTCTTCGACAAGAAGACGATCCACTGTTACCAGGGCAAGCTTAAAAAGCGCCTCGTCCATTACATCACTGGTAAACTCTTCCGGTGTATCCCGGTAGCGGCCGGCCAACATTTTTGTGCCCAGTTCCGCCGCCCGGTTATCCCAAATATCCAGTTCACCGGTAAAATGCAAAACATCGGTGGGGGTAAGTGAGGCTCTGTGCACCGAAGCAACGTTGACAAGGCGCTGCCACGGTAAAAGATCTATTTCTTTTTTCAGCTTTTTGCTGATATAGTGGAGGGTATGCGGGCCCTCTCTGATTAAATCTAATATTTGCTGCTCTGTAGGAGTAAGCTTGATATTAAACGGATCCCTGATATAAGCCAGGATGATTGTAGGTTGAGTATCCATGGTTGCATAATCATGCGGTTTAATACTTTCAAGCTCTTTTGTCAGGTACGGATACTGGGAGGCGATCCAGCACAGGGGGAATACCCTTTGCGGGCCGATAGAAAGTTCCGCGTGCCTGGAAACCTGGATCAAGCTATCTCCTCCAAGACCGATAGTAGTAATCTGGGCAGCTTTCACCCTGGTCAGCCATCCCCCCACTTTCGCTCCTTCTTTATCTAAAGAGGGGCGCCCGTTTTTGAGTACGGCAACATCGGTAGTGGTGCCTCCCATGTCAATAACAATGCCTTCCTGCACCCCGGTTAATGATAAAGCACCGATAATGCTGGCTGCTGGCCCGGACAATATTGTCTCTATCGGTTTTTCCCGGGCCTTGGATTCGCTAATCAGGCTGCCGTCACCCCGGACAACCATCAAGGGCGCATCGATTGATAGACGTTCCATCCCCTCTTTGACGGAATCCATCAAATCGGTGATTAAGGGCATCAGGCGGGCATTTAAAATTGCTGTCACCGTTCGTTCGTGCATACCAAGATCTGTACTCAGCTGGTGTGCTGCTACAACCGGGTATCCGGTTAATTCATGTATCAGTTCCATGACCTGTATTTCCTGGATTGGATTGCGCACGCTGAGATACCCGGAAACAGCAAAAGCATCGACCTTGTCTTTCATTTCCAGAATCACTTCTTCGGCCGCCTTTAAATCCAGCTCTTCGGTGATCCTTCCCTTGATATTGCAGCCTCCGGGAACTACAGCATAATGTGGAGTAGGTAGGCCTTCCCGGGGTTCAAACCCGATCTGGATCAGGCCTACCTCAGCTCCCTGGCTTTCCACTATTGCATTGGTGGCAAGGGTGGTGGAAACCGAAACCATTTTTATCTGCCCCGTGTCTAGCTGACCGCCGTTCTTATCTTTGAAAGCAGCGATTAACTGATCCAGGCAGCGGTCTACAGCCAGGCTTAGATCATGCCGGGTGGTTTCCACCTTTGTTTTCGCCTCTACCGTCCTGTTTTCGAGATCATAGATTACTCCGTCGGTAAACGTTCCACCTGTATCAATTCCTAATGCCAATTTTGCCATTTATGTTTATCCCCCCACCAACAACAAAAAACTCATGAAGGCCTGATTACTTACTTGTTTAATTGTGCTTCTGCATTGGCAATGATATCCTTCATCTTCTGCTGAACATCTTTTGGCAGAGGTTCAGGCTCATAATTCTCAAGGATGTCAATGACTTTCTCGTTTGCCTTATCAAACAGGGTCTTGCTTCCATCAGCTTCCCATTTTTCGTAAACCTGCCTGGTAAACATCCTTGGATACCAGGTTTCTTTCTTGAAGTTTTCCAGGGTATGTTCTTCGGCAAGGAAATGTCCGCCAGGCCCGACTTTGTCGACAATGTCAAGAGCCAGAGATTCTTCGTCAACCTTAATCCCGTCTACAACCCTGCGGGCCATGCCGATAAGATCGTCACATATCGTTAAATACTCCAGCGAAGCACAGTTACCATGCTCGATATATCCAACATCATGGTTCAGGTTGGCACCGGACTGGGCGGTCATCAAGATCGAAATTGCCCCTTCGATCAGGGCTTGTTCATCTACCACTTTTGCATCGGTACATCCGCAGGTACCAAACATCGGTAGATCCAAAAAGTCTGAAACATCGCCAAGCGCTGCCATCATCAGGTCAAATTCAGGCGCACCGTAAGAGAAAATGGTGGTCTGCATATCCATAACCGTAAAAACGCCACCCATAATGAAGGGGCTTCCCTCTGATGTAATCTGGTTCAAAACCAACCCGCTTAAGCTCTCGGCCAGGCCGTTAGCCATAGCTCCGGCCAGGGTTGCCGGCACTGTGCCACCAGCCATAATACAGGGTGTGTAAACAACCGGCAGACCTTTCTTAGCAGCCAGCATCAATTTACGCGCCGAATCGCCGGGATGCTGAAGCGGTGAAATCGGCTCGGCATAAAGAGTCAAGAAGGGGTTCCTTCTTAATTCTTCCTCGCTGCCGGCAATATACTCGCACATCTGGATAATATCCGAGTAGCCGGGTTCATCAATTGCGGTGATCACAATCGGTTTGGACGTATTCAAAACCATCGCTTCAAACTGGTAACGATCATAAACCAGCTGGTGAACATCCTGCACAATCCCCAACGACATCACAAAGTCAAGGTTGGGCAGGGCATCGATAGTTTTTGTAGCCATTTCGACAGTTTTATAGCTGGTTTTAATCCGTTCCTGGGTATAAGGGTCCATAAAATTCGGAGTATCCGAACCGGTTCCAAAGTAGGCGTTACCGCCTTCCATTTCCATAACCCGTTTTCCGGTCCTGCTGTTGCTTAAAGAAACTTTGCGCGGAACCGAATTAAGGGCTTGTTCAACCAACCTGAACGGAATTCTCACCCGGTTTCCCTCTACAAAGCAACCGGCTTTTTTCATTCTATCTACAGCTTCATCGTCATAGTAAGTAACCCCGGTTCTTTCCAGTATTTCCATAGCCGCGCCAATCAGGCGGCGACACTGGTCTTCGGAGAGAACCTGGAGGTGATTGGCCTCTTGTATCTTATAATTACTTCTCATCTTGCCAAACTCTCCTTTCTCCACTTGGTTTAATTATCGGTCATATTAACCGACCAGGTTCAAG